>UQMV01000076.1 GCA_900542315.1 uncultured Collinsella sp. | reverse complement strand
GGGCCGACACGTTGGACGGCGCCTCGGGATGTGCCTTGGGCAGCCAGCCATGCAGCGGGATGATACCGGCCTTGGCGCCAAAGCCAAAGAAGGCGAGCACGAAGCACACGGATGCGACCGCGGGGCTAAACTGCGTGGCGCGGAAATCCGCAAAGGCAAACGAGCCACCGGCGAAGTTGGTCATGGTGAGGAAGCTCGCCATGATGAGCACAAAGCCCACGTGCGCGATCACAAAGTAGAGCCAACCGCCATGGATGGAGTTCTCGTTCTCCTCGATCACGACCAGGAAGTACGAGGTCAGCGACATGAGCTCAAAGGCGACCAGGAACCAAAACACGTTGTCGGCGGTGATGACGAGCATCATGGACGCCACGAAGGTGTTAAAGAAGAAGCCGGCGCGGCCCTTTTTGCCCGGGTACTCATCAAAGTAGTTGAGACCGTAGATCGAACCGGCAAACGCGAGCACCGAGATGAGCGCCACGAACAGACCGGACAGCTGATTGAGCAGCAGCTGGAAATGGGCAAACGGGAAAAACACGATGGTGTCGACCGACGTGACATCGCCCAGCACGGCCTGGATACCGGCCACAAACGAAAGCACCGCGGCGGCGGCGCCGATAAGGCAGCCGGCGGTTTTGGCAGCGTTATCGGCCTTGATCAGCAGAACCGAGGCGAGCGCACCGATGCACGAGACGGCAAGCGATGCGATAAACAGCGTCATGCTATCCATTGTTTACGCTCCCTTCTGCTTTCTCTGACAGGCCCTGGGCCACAGCGGTAACGTCGACGGCCGGACCGTTTTCGATCGAGCGCAGGCGCTTGGCCTCGTCGAGCTCGCGATCGGCCGCGCCGCCCATGACGGTCAGCGCCTTGGTGGGGCACGCCGCCACACAATGCGGGCCGTCTGGATCGAAGGCGCACAGGTCGCACTTGACAGCGCAGGTGTACTGGCCGGGAGCCCACGTAAGCAGGCTGCTCAGGGACTTAGGATACGAAGGCGTCGGGTCGCACATGCCTGCGACACCGGCAATAGACGTGCCATCGGGATGGATGGCTCCGAAGGGGCACGCGATGGCGCACAGCCTGCACCCGATGCACTCCTGCTCCTTGACGTGGATGCGGTCGCCATCGTGCTCGATGGCATTCACCGGGCAGACCTCGGCGCAGGGGGCACCCTCGCAATGGTGGCAGGCAAGGGCGGCCGAAATACCGCCGGTCTTCACGAGCGCCAGGCGCGGCGTATCCTGAAGACCCTGCATCCGGTGGGCGTCGGCACAGGCGGACTGGCATGTTCCGCAGCCGATGCACCTCTCCGGGTTGATGTCGATGAAGCGGTTCATCCCCACTTCCTTTCAAAATAACGGGCCGGGCTCCCGAACGTACGGGACGCCCGGCCCAAAAAGCCAACGAGAACGGGACTACACGATTTGGTTCACGTGCGCCTCGTCGTCGAACTTGGCGGCGCCGGGCTCAACGTCTTGGGGAGCGGCGGCATCCACCAGAGCCTGCTTGAGCTCGGTGTACTGACGCTCGACCTCGCCCTCGGCCCAGACCTGGTCGGCAATGGCGTCGACCTGGCAGGCGGAGAACTTGTCCTCGGGCGTATGCGAGACCGGGTCGACCTTGTGCATGGTCAGCTCGTTGCACTTGCCGATCCACCACTGGTAGGTCATATAGACCGTGCCCTTGTTGATACGGTCGCTCACGTCGGCGCGGCTGTATACCTGGCCGCGGCGGCTGTGAATCGAGACGATGTCGCCGTTCTTGATGCCGCGCGCCTGGGCGTCCGCGGGATTCATGCGGACAAAACCGGGCTCATCGGCAAGCAGCGCCAGCGTCTTGCAGTTGCCGGTCATCGAACGGCAGCTGTAGTGGCCGACCTCGCGGACGGTGCACAGAATGAGCGGGTACTCATCGTCGGGAAGCTCGGAGGGCGCCTCCCAGTCGTGCGCCATCAGGTTGGCGCGGCCGTCCTTGGTGGTGAACTTGCCACCAGCGAACATGTCGGGCGTACCGTGGTCGTTCACATCGGTGCTCTTGACGGGCCACTGGGCGTAGCCGCCCTCGGGAGCCATCTTCTCGTAGGTCGCGCCCACAAAATTGGGGCACAGGCTAATGCACTCGTTCCAGATCTGCTCGGTGTTGTCGTAGTGCATGGGATAGCCCATGCGTGTGGACAGATCCGCGAAGATCTCCCAGTCGTGACGGCACTCGCCCTTGGGCGGAACGGCCGCGTCAAAGTGCTGGAAGCTACGGTCGGATGCGGTAAAGACACCCTCGTGCTCGCCCCAAGAGGTGGCAGGCAGGATGACGTCGGCGAGCATGGTCGTCTGCGTCATAAAGATGTCCTGGCAAATGAACAGATCCAGCTCGGAGAGCGTCTTGCGCATACCGGCCGAATCGGGCTCGGTCTGCACCGGGTCCTCGCCGTAGTTGTAGAAGCAGTGCACCTTACCCTCGTCGACCAGATGGCCCAGGTCGGTGAGCTTG
>UQMV01000075.1 GCA_900542315.1 uncultured Collinsella sp. | reverse complement strand
ACACATGATCCTACACGAAAAACTGGATAATGCCTTCCCGCGTCTGCGCATCAATCGCTACGAAGGTGTCATTCGAGCAACTAATCTCCGCGACCGCGCCCGCGAGCTGTTCCGGCGCTAGTCGGGACGGACGCGCTCACGGCTCCCTTGCTCGCGTATTTCCCGTTCGTTTCGCGTCCGTTGCCGCGCCGTTTCCAAGATTGCGGCACCGTTTCCATTCGACAACGCAGCGTTTAACAGCGCCGTATCTGGTCTACACCAGTTGCCCCTCGGCCGCATTATGGGCGCCGACAACGTTCATGCGAATAAGGGGGAGCGAATGTACGATACGGGATCGACAACGTTTATGCTCATCTGCACCATGCTCGTGTTTTTAATGACACCGGGTCTGGCGTTTTTCTATGGCGGCCTGTCCAGGCGCAAAAATGTCATCAACACCATGCTCATGTGCTTTGGCGCCATTGGCCTGGTTGGTGTGCTGTGGATTGTTGCCGGCTGGTCGCTGGCCTACGGCGGCGACGGTTCCAGCCCGTTTATTGGAGGCCTTGACCAGCTACTGTGCCTTCCGGTGCTCAACCAGGTGCTGCAGGCGGCCGAGGGCAATGCCACTGACAGCGCCGTCTACCCTCAGATCATCAACATCGCCTTTCAGATGGCATTTGCCATGATCACTGCTGCTATCGTCACGGGCAGCCTGGCCGGCCGCGTTAAGTTTGGTGCCATGACGGCCTTCCTGGGCATTTGGCTGCTTGTGGTCTATGCGCCGCTTGCCCACATGGTTTGGGGCGGCGATGGCTCCTTTATCGGTGACATTATCGGCGCACTCGACTTTGCCGGCGGCGACGTGGTGCACATTTCGTCCGGTCTTACGGGCCTGATTCTCTGCTTAATGCTCGGCCGTCGTCGTGGCTTTGGCATGGTGAGCTACCGTCCGCATAACGTGCCGTTTGTGGCGCTGGGCGCCGGCCTGCTTTGGTTTGGCTGGTTTGGCTTTAACGGCGGCAGCGAGTTTAAGGCCGACGCCGTGGCGGCACTCGCCATCCTCAACACCGTGACGGCCAGCGCGGCGGGCATGGTCTCGTGGCTTGCCGTCGAGCGCGTGCACACCGGTCGCCCCACGCTGGTGGGTGCCAGCACCGGTTTGGTTGCGGGCCTTGTGGTGGTCACGCCGGGTGCGGGATTTGTCGAGCCGTGGGCGGCGCTGGTTATGGGCTTGATCGTATCGCCTGTCTGCTACCTGGCCATCAGCCATCTTAAGACCAAGTTCGGCTACGACGATGCGCTCGACGCGTTTGGCTGCCACGGCATCGGCGGCATCTTGGGCGGCGTGCTCACGGGCCTGTTCTGCGTTCCGGAGCTCTCGTGGACCGGTAAGGGTGGTCTGTTCTACACGGGCGACGTGTCGCTGCTCATCTCGCAGATTTTGGGCATTGTGGTTACGGTCGCTATTGTGCTGGTGCTCGATTTGGTGATCGCCGCGGTGGTCAAGGCACTGTTCCACGGCAGCCTGCGCGTGGACGAGGCGGACGAGGCGCTGGGCCTGGATGTGAGTCAGCACGGCGAGAGCGCTTACCCCTCTTTCTCGGGACTCGATTAGCAGCTTCCCCAAGCACCGCACCTCGGCCTTCAATCGTCGTTTGCGTACCTTAAGTACGCGGCACTCCTCTTTCAGGCCGATCTGCGGCACTTGGGAAATCTGCTAAGACCTGTTAGTTGCACTTTTTTGATCTGCAAGGTTGGTTTGTGGCACTTGGGAAACCCGTGCCATGTGAAGGATGATTCATTTCTTTAATTAAGAGAGGAATTCACTATGAAGAAGATTACGGCAATCGTTCGTGCCGAGAAGCTTGAGGTTCTTAAAGACGCGCTGTTTGCTGCCGATGTTCGCGGCATGACGATTAATCAGGTGCAGGGCTGCGGCGCGCAGCATGGCTGGAAGGAATATGTGCGCGGCAACGAACTGCTCGTCAACACGATTCCTAAGGTACAGTTCACCCTCATTTGCGCCGACGAGCATGTCGACGGCATTGTCGACATCATCTGCAACGCCGCTCGCACCGGTGCCGTTGGAGACGGCAAGATTTGGGTCGAACCGGTCGAGGAAGTTATCCGCATCCGTACCGGCGAACACGGCCCCGCCGCGGTGTAGGACAATCTTTAGCCTAGCGGGCGCGTCTCTCTTGGGATGCGCCCGTTCTCGTCTACAATATCGTGCAGACGAAGGAGAGGCATGCCCATGATCAAGATGTTTGCGAGTGACTTAGACGGAACGCTGCTAAACGCCCTGCACGAGGCAGATGGGACCATCCGCCATGCCATTCGCGAGCTGACCGAGGCTGGCTTGCATGTGGTTCCCGCGACCGGGCGCTCGACGTTGCCAATCGGCGAGCATGGCTTTACAGGGCTGGCGCTCGATGCCTGCTGCTCTAACGGCTCCATCGTGCGCGACAGTCATGGCGAGGTGCTCAAAACCTGGACCATCGACCCGCAGGTTACCGAGGAGCTGCTCAAGGCGTTCCCGGACATTTGCTTTGATTGCTCCACGCCCGATGGCATGTACTCGAGCGGTTCGTTCGAGATGCATCAGGCGGGCTTTAAAAAGGACAGCCCTATCAAGCGCGTCGTGATGCGCGGCATGCGTGCACGTGGCGGGTATCACGAGGAGCAGTATTTCGACCAGTCGATCGGTGACATCCTGCGCCACGATGTGTGCAAGATCAACTGCCGCGTGACCTCGCCCGAGCTGGAGCGCGACCTTAAGGCATATTTGGCCGAGCGATCGGACCGCGTGGTCAATGCGCCGTTCGATCCGGTGATGTTCGAGATCACGGACGTGGCGTGCAACAAGGGCGAGAGCGTGGCCTGGCTGGCGGGCTACTACGGTATTGCCGAGGACGAGGTCGCGGTCTACGGCGACGGCGGCAACGACATTGCCATGCTCAAGCGTTTCCGCCACAGCTACGCGACCAAAAACGCTAGCGATGCAGCGAAGGCCGCCGCGAGTGCGACCATCGGCAGCTGCATGACCCACGCCGTTCCCAAGC
>UQMV01000074.1 GCA_900542315.1 uncultured Collinsella sp. | reverse complement strand
TGGGCACCAAGTACTCCGAGGCCATGGGCGCCACCTTTATGGACGAAGACGGCAAGGAGAAGCCGCTCATCATGGGTTGCTACGGCGTGGGTGTGTCCCGTTCGCTCGCTGCCATCGTGGAGCAGCACAACGACGAGCACGGTATCGTCTGGCCGGTCTCCGTTGCCCCGTACGAGGTCGCGGTGATTCCGCTTGATCCCAATAAGGAAGAGTGCGCTACCGTCTGCGAGCAGATTGTTGATGGCCTGTGTGCCGAGGGTATCGAGGTCGTCGTCGACGATCGCGATGAGCGTCCCGGCTTTAAGTTTGCCGATAACGACCTCATGGGCTTCCCGTATCAGGTGGTGCTCGGCAAGCGTGGCCTTAAGAACGGCACCGTCGAGCTCAAGGACCGTTCCACGGGCGAGCGCGAGGATGTGGCGATCGACGAGGTCGTCGCCAAGGTTGCCGAGCTTGTTAAGGCGGCCCGTCGTTAATCGACGATTTCGCTTGTAGTTCGATATACGGGACGGCCCCGCATTTCTCCAGATCGGGGAGATGTGGGGCCGTCCTTTTATCTTGAAGCATCCTCGATATCTAAAAGGAAAACCCCACAGCCTATGCGAGCTGCGGGGTTTTCCTTTGTGCCTCCGATGCGAAATGAATCGCTCAGATATTACTGATAATCGACGACGTCGATCCAGTTCTTCAGGAACTCATCGTTCACGTTGCGCTTACGAGCGAGCTCGGAAGCGGCGACGATGCTCGTCCACTGACGCACGACCTGCATGGGCATGTCGGCGCGGTCGCAGTAGAGCTCCAGGTAGGCCTCGGCCTGATCCTTGCTGTTGAGGGCAAAGAGCAGGTAGGTGGTGGCAACGTCGGCAGCAGGGGAGCCCTGGGTGGCGTGTGCCCAGTCGCACACATAGAGCTGGCCGTCGTCGCCGACGATGACGTTGGAGGGGTTGAAGTCGCCGTGGCAGACCTTGAACTCCTTGGTCATGCCGTCCAGACGCTCCTGAAGGTTGTAGCGCGTGGTGGCATTGAGCTGATCAAGGCTGTCGATCATGCGGGCGAACTTGTCACGCTGACGGTTGAGCAGCGGGGAGGTGTAGCCGTGGATCTCGATCTGGAGGTCGACGAACATCTCGAGGTACTCACCAAAGCGCTGGGGCTCAGCAGTCATCTTCTCGGCAAGGGTGGTGCCCGGAACCTTCTCGGTCACGAGCGCCCAGCCGTTGGCGTTCTCGAGCTGGGAAACCTCGAGAGCCTTGGGGCTGCGGATGCCGCACTCATTGATGCGGGCAAGATTCAAAGCCTCGTTGAACACGTCGGAGACAGGCTTGGTCTCGTTAAAGACCTTGACGATCTTGTCGCCCAGGTCGTAAACGACCTTGTTGCCACGGCGGACGAGCTCGGTCTTGGAATCGGGTAGCAGCATGGTTGCATCCTTTCAACGATGCGATAGAAGCGACGGCGGGGGTGTGTGAAACACCCGTGCACCCCCGCCGTTAAAAACCGTGCTAAAACTAGCAGACGGCGTAGTCCTGAGGCTCGCGGCCGTAGTAGGCGTCCAGGTAGAGCTCCTTGATCTCGCTCATGAGCGGGTAGCGCGGGTTGGCGCCGGTGCACTGGTCGTTGAATGCCTGCTCGGTCATCTCGTCGAGGGTGTCGAGGAAGTACTGCTCGTCAACACCGTAGTCGGCGATGGTCTTCTTGACGCCGATGAAGTCCTTGAGCTCCTCGAGCTTCGTGATGAAGTTCTCGAAGACCTCCTTGTCGTCCTTGCCCTCGATGCCGCAGTACTTGGCCATCTCGGCGTAGTTGTGCAGCGCGTTGGGGTAAGGATACTGGGAGAAGGTACCCATCTTGACGGGAGCCTCGGCGGCGTTGTAGCGCATAACGCGGGTCAGGATGACGGCGTTGGCGAGGCCGTGGGGCAGGTGATGGAAAGCGCCGAGCTTGTGAGCCATGGAGTGGTTGAGGCCCAGGAAGGCGTTGGCGAAGGCCATACCGGCCATGCAGGAGGCGTTGTGCATCTCCTCGCGGGCATGCGGGTCCTTGGCGCCGTTCGTGAAGCTGGAGGGCAGGTTCTCGAAGACGAGCTTAGCAGCGCGCTCGGAGAGGCCCTTGGTGTAGTCGGAAGCCATGATGGAGACGTAGGACTCGATGGCGTGGGTCATGACGTCGATGCCGGAGGCAGCGGTCAGGCCGCGCGGGGCGGTCATGCAGTTGTCGGCGTCGACGATAGCCATGTTGGGGAGCAGCGCGTAGTCGGCGAGCGGCCACTTGATGCCGGTCTCCTTGTCGGTGATGATGGCGAACGGCGTGCACTCGGAGCCGGTACCCGAGGAGGTCGGGACGGCGACGAAGTAGGCCTTCTTGCCCATCTCGGGGAAGGTGAAGATGCGCTTGCGGATGTCCATGAAGTCCATGGCCATGTCCTCGAACTTGCACTCGGGGTGCTCGTACATCATCCACATGATCTTGCCGGCGTCCATAGCGGAGCCACCGCCGACGGCGATGATGACGTCCGGCTCAAAGAGAGCCATCTGCTTGGCGCCGCGACGTGCGCACTGCAGCGACGGATCGGGCTCGACGTCGTAGAAGCAGTCGTGGGCGATGCCCATCTCGTCGAGCTTGGCCTCGATGGCGCGGGTGTTGCCGTTCTTGAAGAGGAACTGGTCGGTGACGATGAAGGCGCGGGAGATGCCCTCCATCTTTTCCAGGTACTGGATGGAATCCTCCTCAAAATAGATGCGGGGCGGCACCTTGAACCACTGCATGTTCACCCTCCTCTTGGCGATGCGCTTTTTGTTGATGAGGTTCACCGTCGTGACGTTCTGGGACACGCTGTTCTTGCCATAGGAGCCGCAGCCCAGCGTCAGGGAAGGCGTGTTGGTATTATAGATGTCGCCGATCGCACCCTGTGAGGACGGGGAGTTGACGATGACGCGGCCGACCTTCATCGCTTCGCCATACGCGCGCGCAAGCTCCATATCCGAGGTGTGGATGACCGCTGAATGGCCGAGGCCGCCCAGCTCCAGCATCCGGTTGGCATAATCGAAGCCCTGCTTGGCGTCCTTGACA
>UQMV01000073.1 GCA_900542315.1 uncultured Collinsella sp. | reverse complement strand
AGCTTTTCCTCGGGCACGCCCCAAGCCTTGGCAAACTTGGCGCGAGCGGCGGGGTCGGTGACTTTCTGGTAGCCAGGGTACAGGTTGGGCAGCATGCCCATATCGCAGGAGCCCTGGACGTTGTTCTGACCGCGCACGGGCGCGAGGCCGGAGTTGGGTTTGCCGATCTGGCCGGCAACGCAGGCGATGGAGGCGATGGTGTGCACCGTCTTCAGGTTCTGCTTCTGCTGGCATACGCCCATGCCCCAGCCAATGATGGCAGAGGGCTTCGCCGTGGCGTACATCTCGGCAGCTTGGTGGATCAACGCGGGCTCGACACCCGTGATGTCCTGTACAGATTCGGGAGTGTAGTTCTTGATGGTCTCCCACCACTCGTCAAAGCCGCTCGTGTGCTCGGCGACGAATTCCTTGTCGTAGAGGCCATCGTTGACCAAGCAGTTGGCAAAGGCGTTGAGGAACGCAACGTTGCAACCGTTCTTGATCGGAAGGTAGAGATCGGCGATACGCGCGGTTTCGATATGGCGCGGGTCGGCGACGATGATCTTGCAACCCTTTTCTTTGGCTCGCACGATACGCCTTGCGACGATGGGGTGCGAATCGGCAGGGTTATAGCCGAAGAGGAAAATGCAGCCCGCATCCTCCATACCGGGGATGGAGCATGACATGCAACCTGAACCAACCGTGTCCATCAGACCGAGGACAGTAGGGCCGTGTCAAGTACGGGCGCAGTTGTCCACGCTGTGGGTGCCGATGCACGCACGCGTAAACTTCTGCATGACGTAGTTCGCCTCATTGCCGCCGCCTCGCGAAGAGCCGGTGGTCATGACAGCGTTAGGACCATATTCGTCAATTATGGCCTGCATCTTAGATGCGGTGAAATCCAGTGCCTCGTCCCAGCTTACGCGCTCAAGATCCGCGCCCTTAGTGCGGCGGATCATCGGGTGCAGTACGCGAGGAGTCAAGATCTTGGTGTCGTTGATGAAGTCGTAGCCGCTCATGCCCTTAAGACACAGCTCGCTCTGATTGGTAATGCCGTTGAGCGGTTCGGTACCCACGACCTGGCCGTTTTGGACCAAGAGGTTAAACTGGCAACCGGCGCCGCAATACGGGCAGATCACTTTATGCTTCTCCATGACACCCTCCTTCCTTTCTCTGCTACCGAATACTCGGTACTTATTTGACAATCATTGGGCCTGTCGCCCGACGCTTACGCCTCGTTTTCGATGGTGGCGCGGGCACGCTCGGCAGTCAGTTCTGCCAGACGCTCCTCGTCCACCAGGGTGAGGCCCTTGGTCGGACACGCCTCGGCACACGCCGGGCCGCCGGGACGGTCCACGCACAGGTCGCACTTGAGCACGAAGCTCTTGGTCTGCGAACCCACGCGAACGTCGCCCATCAAGACGGGGACCTGCGTGGTCGCCACGCTCACGGCGCCAAAGGGGCAGGCCATGACGCAGCTCTTGCAGCCGATGCAATTGTCCTCGTTAACACCGATGCGATGGTTCTTTGGATCAAAGAACAAGGCGCCCGTGGGGCAGGCCTTCGCGCACGGGGCATCCTCGCAGTGATGGCAAGCCACCGGTGCGGAGATCTCGTACGTACGCGTCACGCGCAGGCGCGGCGCGGCGATGTTGCCGGGGATGTCGTGTGCCTCGATGCACGCCGCCATACAGGTTTGGCACCCAATGCAGCGTGAGGAATCGGCTACGACTCGTTTATTGCCCATGTTGTTCACTCCCTCCTGAATCCCATGCCGGAGAGACCCTGTCGACGTTGCCCCGGACCGCCCGTGGTCCGGCATCGGCGTATCGAGCGCATGCGGCGAAACAGGCACTTCGATAGAATTCCTCCAACGATATACAGGTTAAATATACGCAGTTGCAGGGGGCAAACTTGAGCATAGGCCCTGCAATACGGGTGTATTGCAGGGGTTTTGGCAGGTTGGAATTATTCTCTAGAGGCTATAAAGGTGAGTGTATTACATGCGTACGCCTCAGAGATTTTTACGCGCTCTCATTTTAGATGTACTACGCTTGTATTCAAGTTAATGGTTATTTACTTGAGCGAAATAAAGTAATCGTTATAAGATGCTCAAGTATCGGCACATGCCGCATTTGACCGACTATATTGCACGCTCATTAAGGGGGCCAGTGATGTCATCGACGCAAAAACGAGCCATCCTGCAGGTGCGCATTCGCGAAGAGGACAAACAGCATGCCGAGCGCCTCTACGACGCCATGGGCACATCACTCGCCGAGGCTGTCCGCCTTTTTGTCGCGCAGAGCATTTTGATGCGCAAGCTTCCCTTTCAGCCGGTCGCTGTGCGCTCAAAGGACGGCACCGCCGCCTATGGATCGCTCAAAGCATATGGGGACCCCAATCGCCGCTCCGAGGAGCGCAATGCCTGGATTGAGTACCTTGCTACAGAAAGCGACGATTCGATTTTGGGTCCCGAGGAAGTAGATATCCATGAGTAGCACCATCATCGACGAGACCGTCATCCTGCGCTACCTGCTTGACGACGAGGTCCTGTCGCCGCGCGCCGCCAAGGTCATCGCCACGCGCACCGCTCGTGTCTACCCCGAAATCATCACGCGCGTCGTGGTCACGCTGCGCGACGTCTATAAGGTTCCCCGCGTTGAGATTGCTGCGGCCATGAAAAGGTTGCTCGATGACGTCATGGTCGACGAGCCCACCGTTGTCGCCCTTGCCGTCAAACTCTTTGGCAAGACCCATATGGACTTTTCCGACTGCCTCCTCGCAGCCCGAACCGCCATCTACAACGATGATGTCGTGAGCTTTGGCAAGCCCATCATCCAAGGCATGATCGATTACCGCCGTAAACGCCAAACCGCAGCCGAAGTCCGCAGCCGCAGCACCGACTCCACCATCGACAAGCTCCGCCAACGCCCCCGCAGCTAACCCCATCCCCTCCTAAGTTGCGGTGAAATAGTTCCTGGATTTAGGCTTATTCGAGCTTTTCAGGAACTATTTCACCGCAACTTTCTGTAAGGGTGGTTTTTAGTGCCGCCGAGGGGCACAAATCAACCATTTGCCGATATGTTTGGTCGCGCGCGCAGACGTGGTGTAAGAGTGTCCTGAGGTCCGTCGCTGCAAGTC
>UQMV01000072.1 GCA_900542315.1 uncultured Collinsella sp. | reverse complement strand
GACCACCGAGATCTACACTCTTTCCCTACACGACGCTCTTCCGATCTCGGTGAGCTGCTCAAACGCGCGCAGCGTGGCATCGGACATAAAGGTGCCGCCCTGGACGATTACCTGGCTGCCGATCTCCTTGGGGTCGCGCAGCTTAATGACCTTGAACAGGGCATTCTTGATGACGGAATAGGAAAGACCGGCCGCGATATCGCCCACCGTGGCGCCTTCCTTTTGCGCCTGCTTGACACGCGAGTTCATGAAGACCGTGCAGCGACTGCCCAGGTCGACCGGGGCCTTGGCATGGATGGCGGCATCGGCGAACGCGCGCACGTCCATGTTCATGGACACGGCGAAGCTCTCGATAAAGCTGCCGCAGCCCGACGAGCAGGCCTCGTTGAGCATGATGTGCTCGATGACGCCGTCCTTGACGCGCAGGCACTTCATGTCCTGGCCGCCAATGTCCAGAATGAACTCGACGCCGGGCAGGAACGCCTTGGCGCCGCGCAGGTGAGCGACGGTCTCGATTTCACCCGAGTCTGCCTTGAGGGCCTCGATGAGCAGCGCCTCGCCGTAGCCCGTGGTGGTCACGTGGCCGATGGTGCAGCCGGCGGGGATGTGGTTGTAGAAATCGGCCATGATGACCTTGGCCGTGCCTAGGATGTCGCCGTTGTTGTTGCCGTACCAGGTGTGCAGCAGCTGACCGTCCTCGCCCACGAGCGCGGCCTTCATGGTGGTGGAACCGGCGTCGATGCCGATAAACACGCGTCCGGTGTAGCCGTCGAGCTTGCCGGTGGGCACGACCTCGGTATCGTGGCGACCCTTGAACTCGGCATAGTCCTCATCGGTGGCAAAGAGCGGATCCAAGCGCTCGACCTCGGCACCCTGCGTGTCACCCAGAGCGTCAATGGCTTCGATAAGCTGCGGGAACGTGCTGAGCTTGTTGGACTCGTGTGCCATGGCAGCGCCGCTCGCCACAAACAGGTGGGCGTTTTGGGGCACGATGCGGTGTTCCTCGTCCAGGTTGAGCGTGAGGTAGAAGCGGTGACGCAGCTCGGAGAGGTACTGCAGCGGGCCGCCCAGGAAGGCAACGTTGCCGCGGATGGGGCGGCCGCACGCCAGACCGGAGATGGTCTGGGTCACGACGGCCTGGAAAATGGAGGCGGCCACGTCCTCGGGGCGGGCACCCTCGTTGAGCAGCGGCTGCACGTCGGTCTTGGCAAAGACGCCGCAGCGGCTCGCGATGGGATAGATGGTGGTGGCGTTGGCCGCAAGCTCGTTGAGGCCGCTCGCGTCGGTGTGCAGCAGGGTGGCCATCTGGTCGATGAAGGCGCCCGTGCCGCCGGCGCAGGTACCGTTCATGCGCTGCTCGATGCCATTGTCGAAGTAGATGATCTTGGCGTCCTCGCCGCCCAGCTCGATGGCGACGTCGGTCTGCGGGATGAGGGTCTCGACGGCGCGCTTGCTGGCGATGACCTCCTGGACAAATTCCAGGTCGAGCCACTGGGACAGCAGCAGGCCGCCCGAACCGGTGATAGCGCAGGTCATCTGGGCCGTCGGCAGCACGGATGCGGCACCCACGAACAGGTCGCGCGCGCAGGCGCGAACGTCGGTGTGGTGGCGCTGGTACTTGGCGTACACGATCTGGTTGTCATCGTTGAGCACGGCGAGCTTGACGGTGGTGGAGCCCACATCGATGCCCAGATGCAGATTGCCGTGGGCGTTGTCGGGGTTGAAGGTCGCGCCTTCGGGGGCCTGGGCGGCGGCTACGAGCTCAGCGGCGGTGGCGGGCTCGCTGGCGACGGACGTCTCCCCTGCCGCGTTCTTGGCATCGGCAACTGCCTCGGCAACTTTCTCGGCAGCCGCGGTCGCGGCCTTCTGCGCGGCGTCCACCACGGCGGGCGCGGCCTCGCGTGCAGCAGCGACCATGCGGTCCTTGATGCCCTCGACGAGTTTGCTCATTGTCTCTCCTCTTAGTTGTTGGACTCGACGGTTGCGGCGGTGTCGGCCGCGTCCTCGAGCTGCAAGTTCAATAGCTTCATGCCGTATTCCGGCACGTTGATATCGATGGGTTGGCCATACAGGTCACCAGGGCGCACAAAGGCGATAACCGTCATGATGCGCGCCATGGTCTCGGGCGATTCGGAAAGGTCACGCTCAAACCAACGTTGGATCATGCCGACCTCGGCACTCACGACATAGGTGACGTAGTAGTCAAAGAAGGTGCCCAGCGCCAAGCCCAAAATGCCCGTCTGTGCACGCGGCACCACGGCCTCGCGTGCGGTATCGATGATCCTTTTAATAAAGGCGGGGTCGCCGCCCGGGCCCAGCAGGGCCCCGATAAGGTCGCGATTAGCCGCAAGATAGCGAAGCAGCTCAACCGAACCGGGTGCCGGCTCGAGCTCGTCGATATTGCGGTAAAGATCGGGTAATTGAGCTGCGGTGATAAGCTCCACCCGCTCGCGAATCTCGGCAAGCAGGCCGTCCTCGATCTGGCTGATAAAGTCGGGGATATCGCGGTAGTGCGAATAGAACGTGCGGCGCGTAAGGCCAGCGCGCTCGGTGAGCGACGCGACGTTAATGCGCGAAAGGTCGCCGCTCTCCGCAAGCTCGCTGGCAAGCGCCTGGCGAAGGGCACGCTGCGAGCGAAGGGACCGGCGGTCGCATTTCTCGAGATGGGACAAGCGTCCTCCTTGTTACTCAACCTGTGCGCTATTGCACAGTGCGAGTATTATTGCACACCGTGTGCATCAACACGTAAAGGCAATAATTTGGATGTGACGAAGGGCAGTCCCTTTGTCACATCCAGCGACCGCCTAGGTTGTGCCAGTTGTACCCGGCTTTTGGAGTGGCATTGCCGATTGTTCAAAATGTCATTCGTGGGTAGAATAGTGTCGACGGCAGCCCAAGTTCTGGAAAGCTGGGCAGCGCCGTTGTTTGCATTAGGGGGTCAACGCCTTAGCGGCGGCGACCCCTTCTGTTGCGCTTCGAACGCTGCTTGAGTGCCTCGGAAAGGCCGACAAGCGCCGTGAAGAACGAGACCAAAGCGGTCAGAAGTCTCACGAAATCAATCAGATCGGTCATGGGCATCACCTCCCATCAGATGGAGGGCGTTGCCCGGCACATGGAACTGCCGTCAACGATACCGATTCTACCAGAGCCTAGTTATATATACGAATATATGTTCGTATTCAAAGAACACAGGCCCCCTCCGCGCGACAAAATGACAGCCCCTTTGTCACATTATTCGATGATAGTGCGAGAGTTTTGCTTGTGATGGCAGATTCGTAAGGCAGTGACTGTACTTTAATAAAAAAACGGTAAAAATATG
>UQMV01000071.1 GCA_900542315.1 uncultured Collinsella sp. | reverse complement strand
TCGCACGGAGAGCACATTAAGTGCTCTCCGGCTCGTGCGGAACTCGCGATCGACCGAACCCCGCGTCCCGTCCCGGCGAGCCTCTGGCTAGTTACGACAATCAAAAAGCAACAAGGGGCTCCCCCGTTCATTAACGGAGGAGCCCCTACTCGTATCTATATATCAGCCCACCCGGCTCTCCAGACCAAAAAGACGAACGAGCAGAGCGACGTTCGCAAGCAACGTTATCTAAGGACCTGGGCGGGCGTATGGGGCAACATCGGTCGCGAGTTCCGCACGCAAAGGAGGCCACTTAATGTGGCCTCCGTCTTGCGCAGGACTGCCCGAGCAGGCGATGTTGCCCCATACGCCCGCCCAGGTCCGCCGGGATTATGACAGCTTGACGATCGGAGCGAATCCCTTCATGAGCTTTTTGGTCTGGCCGGTCTTTTCGAACTGGACCTCGATCATGTCTCCGGCGACCGAGATCACGGTACCCGTGCCAAAGGTCTTATGGCTCACGGTATCGCCCGCGGCAAAGTCCTGCGATGCGCTGGCGCGATCGACCTTGCGCTCCACCGTCGGGGACACCTTGGACGACGGCTTTTTGGCTCGCGGCGCGCCCGAGCCAAAGGTCGAGGCAACACGGCCGGCGTCGGGCGAGACCCCACGATGGCGCTCGGTCCCGTAGCTGCTGCCGCCAAAGAAATCGTCAAAGCTCGATCCACCGCGCGAACCGGAACCGCCGGTCGAGCGCGTATGCGAGCCAAACACCTTGCCGCCATACATATCCGAACCCATGCCCGAGCCAAAGGTGCCGTGACGGTCGCCGCGCTTCTCCCAGCCCGTGCCTTCAAAACCGGCAGAACCGATACCGCTAAACTCGATATCCTCAAACGGAATCTCATTGAGGAAGCGCGAGCGCGGGTTGGCAGAGGTCGAGCCGTAGGTGCGACGCGTGGCCGCATAGGTCAGGAACAGGCGCTTGCGGGCGCGCGTGATGGCGACGTAGGCCAGGCGACGCTCCTCCTCAAGCTTACCCGGGTCATCGCTGCCGCCAAAGTCGTGCACGTGCGGGAAGATGCCCTCCTCCATGCCGGCCACGAACACCGCCGGGAACTCCAGGCCCTTGGCGGAGTGGATGGTCATCATGGTGATGGCATGCGTCTCGCCGGCCAGGGAATCCAAGTCGGAGCGCAGGGCCAGCCACTCCATGAGTGCCGGCAGCGCCTTACAGGTGAGCGGACCGTAGGTGCGCTCAATCTCGTCGGCATGCACGGCACCCGCCGGCATCTCCGTCGGCGCGGCATACGCGTTGCCCGCGATGGCAGCAGCCAGGGCATCCTGCGGAGACAGCGCCGGAGCAGCCAGACTATCGAGCGGATTGGAGCCCGCGGCATCGCGCGCGCCGACGAGTGCCTCAAACGAGGATGCCGGGGCAGATGGCCCCGGTTCGGGCGCAGGCGCGCTCACCACGACGGGCTCGGGCTCGGCGCCGGCAGGCACGTCGGCAACACCGGCTGCGCGCAGCTCTTCCAAGCTCTCGAGCGTACCCTCGATGTCCTCGTGCGTCTCCTCAAATTCGGCAGCGACGCCCAGGAATTCCTGGATGTTCTCGGCGCGGCTCTCGGACTCCATGGTGCCCTCGGCGCGGAAAGCCTGCAGTAGGCCCGTCTTATCGACAATCATCTCGACAACGTCCTTGAGCTCGCCGTCCATGCGGCGACCCTCGCGCACCAGCGACACAAAGCTCGACAGGCCGTTGCGCACCTTGGCGCTAAACATGCCGGTTTCGGCACACGCGATCTCGCAAGCCTGGAAGAACGAGCAGCGGTTGTCGCGCGCCAGCTGCTCGATCTTTTGGATCGAGGTGGAACCGATGCCGCGGCGCGGTGTGTTGATGACGCGCTTGACGCTCATCTCGTCGGCCGGGTTCACGATCATCTTAAGGTAGGCCATGACGTCGCGGATCTCGGCACGGTCGAAGAATCGCGTGCCGCCCACGATCTTGTAGGGCACGCCCGCGCGCAGGAACATATCTTCGAGGATACGCGACTGGGCGTTGGTGCGATAGAACACGGCGATATCGTCATAGCTCGTGCCTTTGGCATGCAGTTTCTCGATCTCGCCGGCAATCCAGCGGCCCTCGTCGCGCTCATCACTCGCCTGGAAGGCCTGAATCTTCTCGCCATCGCCCTCGGCCGTAAACAGACGCTTGTCCTTGCGCTGCGAGTTGTGGCGCACCACGGCATTGGCGGCGCTCAGGATGTGACCCGTAGAGCGATAGTTCTGCTCCAGCTTGACGGTCTTGCAGTTTTTAAAGTCCTTCTCAAAGTCCAGGATGTTGGTGATGTCGGCGCCGCGCCAGCTGTAAATGGACTGGTCATCGTCGCCTACGACCATGAGGTTTTGGTACTTGGCGGCCAGCAGGTTGGCGATCTCGTACTGGACGTGGTTGGTGTCCTGATACTCGTCGACGCTAATGTAGCGGAAGCGCTCCTGGTACTTGTCGAGCACCTCGGGGCGGGTGCGCAGCAGCTCGAGCGTGCGCACGAGCAGGTCGTCGAAGTCCATCGCATTGGCGGCGCGCAGGCGGCGCTCCAGCTCTAGGTAGACTTGTGCGGCCTTTTTGTCGTTGGGGCTATCGGCGCTCTTGAGCATGTCCTCGGGGCCGATCATGGCGTTTTTGGCCGAGCTGATCTTGCTGCGGATCATGTTGATGGGGAACTGCTTTTGCTCGATGCCGAGCGCCTGCATAATGTCACGCACCATGCGCTTTGAGTCATCGTCATCGTAGATGGTGAACTGGCCGGTGTAGCCCAGCAGGTCGGCGTCCTCGCGCAGCATGCGCACGCACATAGCATGGAAGGTGCACACCCACATGCCACGGGTGCCGCTGGGAATGAGTGCCGCCAGACGCTCGCGCATCTCGGCCGCGGCCTTGTTGGTAAACGTAATGGCAAGAACCTGCCAAGGCTTAACACCCAGGTCGCCGAGCATGTGTGCGATGCGGAAGGTCAAGACGCGGGTCTTGCCCGAGCCGGCGCCGGCGAGCACCAGCAACGGGCCCTCGGTGGACATGACCGCCTCGCGCTGGGCGGGATTAAGGCTGTCGATGTCGACGAGCGGCTTGGCGGGTTTGGGTGCCGGCGCGGGAGCGTCGTAGATGTCGAGCGGAACGAGCTCGGGCTCCGGCGCAGCAGGGGCGGTGTACGCATCGAGCGGCACAGGTTCCGGCGCGGGCGGCACAGGTACCGCGGCATTCTTTTCCCAGGGCAAGGGCTGGGTCATGGGCGACTCCTCATCTGACGGACGGCGCGCCTGCGGGCGGCGCCATAGTTTGAGCCGTACTAGTATACCGAGCCGCGCGGACACCGACGCAAATCACACCACGACTCCGTGCGTCACCGTCAGGCCCGCTCCAGCGGATTTGGCGCAATGGGGTCAGGTTGGTCTGCACCATGTTGTCGCAAAGTAACCTGACCCCAATGCACCAACCAGGAAGCCACCGATGTCATGGCAACGGTAGCGAGCGGCGGCCAGAGCGAACAAATTGGCATGAAAAGAGGGCGGCATAGACCTTTTGGTCATGCCAACTGCCATAAATACT
>UQMV01000070.1 GCA_900542315.1 uncultured Collinsella sp. | reverse complement strand
GACCACCGAGATCTACACTCTTTCCCTACACGACGCTCTTCCGATCTCTTCGCCGCCCACGACGATCGCGCGTCCGCCGTCATAGGTCTCCTCGACCTTTGCCATGGCATCGCGCGTGAGGTCCGCCTCGATCTCACGGCGCTGGCGGTTGATTTCCTCGAGCTCAGCCGCCAGCGTGCTTGCTTCGATGGGATTGCGGGCAAGCAGCAGGTCGAGCGCCAGCTTGGGATCGGCCATGCGACCGGCAGCGTTTAAGCGGGGAATGAGCGAGAATGACAGGCCATCCGCCGTAATGCTCGAAAGGTCCGCCTTGGCAAGCGCGGCAAGCGCGATATAACCGGGGCGAGCGGTTACGCGCATCTGCTGGATGCCCTCGGCAACCAGCGCGCGGTTCTCGGGCGTGAGCGGCATCATGTCGGACACGGTGCCCAGCGCCGCGACCTCGATTAGCGAACGCCAATACGACGGCTTGCCCAGGCGCTCACCCAGGACTTGCACCAGCTTGAGCGCCACACCAGCACCGGCAAGCTCGCGCGAGGGGCCCTCGTCTTCGAGCTTGGGGTCGGTCAGGGGCACACCCTGCGGCACCTGGTCGGAGGGCTCGTGATGGTCCGTGACCACCAAATCGATCCCCAGGCTCTCCAGATAGGAAACCTCTTCCTTGGCGGCAATGCCGTTATCGACGGTCACGATCAGCTGGGGGCGAGCGAGCTCGTTAACGCGGTCGAGTGCCGCGCGCGAAAGACCGTAGCCCTCATCAAAGCGATGCGGAATAAACGGCGTGACATCGGCGCCAAACGTGCGCAGTGCCTCGGTCAACAGGCAGGTCGACGTAATGCCGTCAACGTCAAAATCGCCAAAGACTGCAATGTGCTCGTGGTTGCGAATAGCACGCTCGACGCGGTCGGCAACGACCGACATGCCCGGGATAATGAGTGGGTCGGCCCAGTCGCGATCGAGCGAAGGCGTCAAAAACAATTGGCCCTCTTTGATGGAGCCGATGCCGTGCGCGACCATAATGCGCGCTACCAGTCCGGGAATGCCCAGACCAGCCGAAAGCTCCTTTTCGAGCCCGGGGTTTTGCTGAGCGACCGCCCAGCGATGCGTCGTCTTAAGCGATGACATAGGCGCCCACCCCCGATAGGGGCAGGTCGCCGCGATACCTCTCACGGTTCATAGCGATGAGTCCTCTGTGTATGCCCGCTTCGGCAGGCAGATCTGTTGAACGGATTTATTATACCGTGCAGCGCGGACGCAAAACGCCGCGGTGCGCCGCGGTTTCGGCAAACGATGGCGGTAATGCCCTCGAAATAATCGAGTGTTTCAGCCGCACGGACGCATACGAGCGTCTAGCATATCCATACAAACGAGTTCGCGGATAAAGGGAGTCACGGGACATATGAAGCAATGGGCTGGACTGGGAAAGTTCCTCGCGGGGCATATGCAGATCATCGTTCCGATTTGCGTGGCGCTCGGCGTGCTCTTTCCCCAGCAGATCGGCGTGCTCAAGCCCATTGTTCCCGCCCTCTTCGCCTTTATGACGTTTCAGGGCGCGCTCAGCAACACCTTTCACCAGGTAGCCGAGGTGTTCCACCGTCCGCTGCACCTGATTCTGGCGCTGCTGGTCTCGGCAGTGCTTATTCCCATCGCGGCGTATGCCATAGGGTCACTCTTTTTTGGCTCCAACCCCAACCTTGTCTGCGGCATCGTGCTCGAGTACAGCGTGCCCGTGGCCGTCACCGCTTTTATGTGGATCAGCATGTTCGGCGGCAACGGCCCGCTCGCGCTCACCATCATCCTGACGTCCTCGGTTATCTCCCCTGTGACGATTCCACTCACGCTTAAGCTCTTGCTGGGTGCCACCGTCTCGATCGATGTGCCGAGCATGATGCAGGACATGGCCTTTATGATCGCCATCCCCGCCGTGCTCGGCATCATGATCAACGAGCTCACGCGTGGATGGGGACACGAGAAGCTCTCCCCCGCGCTCTCGCCCGCCTGCAAGTTCATGATGATGGGCGTTATCGCCTCCAACTCCACCGCCATGAGCGAGTACGTGCTGCACATGAACGCGGTGCGCCTGGAAGTCGCCCTCTTTATTTTGACCTTCGCCATCAGCGGCTTTGTCGTCGGTTTTCTGATCGCCCGTGCGCTGCATCTGCCATATAGCGAGACGACTACCATGTGCTTTACCTGCGGCATGCGTAACATCTCTTCGGGCGCCGTCATCGCCACGCAATACTTTCCGGGCGAAGTCGTGTTTCCCGTCATGTGTGGAACGTTGTTTCAGCAGGTGCTCGCCTCGCTTATCGGACATCTCTTTGAGCGTCTAACCGGCGAGGAGCGCGCCGCCCAGCGCAAGCGGGTCGAGGCCGGCCGCGACGCCATGACACGCTAGGCTGTCCGCATTACGCGGGTGTTAGTCTTGCTATACGAGCGTTTCCAGATGCGCACGCAGACGCTCAGCATCGATATCGAGCGTCGTCTCGGCATTGACCTGGGCCAGACGATAGCCCACGAAGTAGGGCGATACCACCCAACGTGGCAGCGCCTTGGCAATGGTCCGACCGCCCAGGTGATAGAAGAACAAGTTGTACGACTCTGCGCGGCCACCGTGATGCTCGTTTAGGATATAGCGCAGAGCCACCTGAATCGCATCGGCAAAGAGATCCGTCTCGGCTTGGTCTCTCGTGTCATCGCTGGCGGCGATTCCCTGCGGGGCTGAAACGTTGATCTCAAAGAACCCCATAATCGGTTCGGTTGAGATGTTGACCGAGATTCTCCCCTGTTGCCAGACATTGATGCCTTCTAAGTTGGCTGAGGTCAGCGCCGCATAGCCGTCCTCCTGTTCCAGACCCACAATCTGCATATGCGGATGGACCAGACTGCCACCCGAGAGCGGGCCCTTGTTCTTGTACATGAGCACGCTTCGATACTGCTGTGAATCGATCATCTGCTGCCAGCAATCCAGAGCAAACCGCATCACATGGTGGAGTTCATCCGGCTCATAGGTCACCAGGTCGGCATCGTGATCGGCCGACTCGATCAGCACGGTTTGACGGGTGGCGCGCAGGGTCTTGAACTTATTCTCGAGCCAAATGCAATCGCCATCACGGCGAATGATGTCGGTGAGCCCTTCTGTATCGCAAAAGGGGCACGCGGTGCCGGGACGACGGTTGTCGTCGGGCTTACCGTTCGCCTGCTGAACGTCAAATACCAGCGCCACGGGTTATACCTCCAGCGGCACAATCTTGGTGCCATGGAGCTCGGAGACGCCCAGTGCCGCCGCCACGGTATCGCGGTTGACCGTGGAAATGCCGCCGCCGGGAAGGATGGTCAAGCGGTCGCCCGCATACTCGATCAAGCGGGCCAGGTTTTCGAAGTTGTCCTCGATCGGCGTACCGGCAGCGCCACCATGCGTCAGGATGCGCGTGATGCCGCAGTCGGCGAGTATGTCAATCGCGTCGAGTTGAGCCTCGGGCGAGAGCTGGTCAAACGCCATGTGGAAGGTGATGTCGATGGGCTCACGCTTGCATTCCTCGGTCGCGCAGCCCGCGGCCATCACGAGGGCGCCCAACGTAAGCTCGTCGAGCGCCCATCCGCCAGCGCAGGGCTTGCAGCAGCCAAAGACCAAGCCGTCAACGCCGGCGCTTACGGCAAGGCCCAGGTCCATCTCCATCATGCGCAGCTCGTCTTGGTTGTAATGAAAGTCACCACCACGCGGGCGAATCATGCACATCACTCGCGCGTCATGCTCGTGAGCATAGCTGACTGTAGCGCTGATAACGCCGGCAGAAGGCGTGGTGCCACCAACGGCAAGGTTGTCGCACAGCTCGATGCGCTTTGCACCGGCATCGATAGCTGCCGGCACCCACTCAAAGTTCTCGGCACAAAACTCGTACAGCATAGATAGACCCCCAAAGACAGCAGATGTTTTCCGACGGGCATTGTCACACATCCCCATGAAGTTGCGGTGGAATAGGGACTCTTTTGGCCTCTGGAGCCCGTATTCAGTCCCTATTTCACCGCAATCAGAACCACCCTTAAAAAGGGTGGTTTGCTCTTAGGGTATAACCCACGGGCCC
>UQMV01000069.1 GCA_900542315.1 uncultured Collinsella sp. | reverse complement strand
AAATAAACCTGTCCCTTTTTGGTAGGTTTGGGAGAGGGAGCTGGGATGGATAAGGCTGAGTTGCGACGGGCGGTGATTGCTCGGCGCGACGCTCTTGATTTGGACTTGCGCGCGGCGAAGTCTGCCGCTATCTGTGCGCGGCTGATTGAGCTGCTGGGCCGCTTGGATGCCGCGGCGCCGCACACCGTTGCCATCTATGCCGCGATGGGTTCCGAGGTCGACCCAGCCGCGTTTGCCGCTGCGGCCGTCAAACGCGGCTGGCGCGTGGCCTATCCGTGCATGCTCTCGGCAATTGATGCCGCAGCTTGTGGCCAGCGCATGTGCATGCGGGCAGTTGCTGTCGACGATGCGTCCTCGGCTCCGTTTATCGCCCACCCCACGCGGGCCTTCACGGCCATGGACATCGACAGCGACCACTTCCCTATCGTGTCTGCCGAAGCACTCGACATGATTGTTGTGCCGCTCGTGGCCTTCGACCAAACCGGCGCGCGCCTGGGCTACGGCGGCGGCTGCTATGACCGCTACCTGCCCATGCTCTCGCCCGCATGTCAAATCATCGGCATCGCCTTTGACGAGCAGCACGTCAACCACATCCCCATCGATGCCCACGACCTGCCGCTACCCCACATCATCAGCGCCTAACCGCCGTTGCATCGCACCTGCACGATGAGCGTGGAAAATCTCCCGCTTTGAACCCCCTTGCGAGCCAAAAACGGGAGATTATCCACGCTCATTCAACAAGCGTCCGATTATCCACGCTCGTGTGTTCGGATTTCCACGCTCGTGCGGCTCAACGCCCTGCAACCCCCTCAGCACGCACGCGGCACGCCGGCAACTTTGAGCTTGCGATCAAGCTTTCCCGGATCCCTCAGATCATCCCAGCACAAGCGCACGATCTTGCAGTTATCAAGCAGCGAAAGCCTCGACTCGCGCTGGCGCTCATCAAACTTCGCCTTTGCGAGCTTGCCTTCCTCCGCCGCCTTCTCGCTTTTAACGAATCCGTCAAATTCCCCGATGATCAGCCGATCTCCCACGCGCCACAAGTAGTCGACGCGATACGGCCGTCCCGGCTCAACCGGGTCGAACAGCTCAATTTGCAGCTCCGGCGTCTGCCAGCCGCGCTCGATCATCAGGGCGCGCGCCTTGGACTCGCCACCGCTTTCCGACAGGCCGTCGGCACACCGTGCAACACTTCGCGCCGTCACAACACCGCGTCGATTCAGGCCAAGCTTGTCGACCGTCTCAACGAGATGTTCCTTCGACAACAGCTGCTCATGGAACGCCGAGTCCGCAATGATCAAGCCCTCGACAAACGATGCATCGACCAGGCAATCCGTAATCGTTTGATCGATATCGGTCACGGCAATGTCCATCTGGGTGGCCCGTGTTTGACGAACATAACGATGGCGAACGACCTGAGAGCCCGGCGTCGTTGATTGTGCCGGTGCCACGGCGATATGGATGTGCGTCAAATTGGCATGCGAAACCGAAAGACCATAGATAACAGCCGCCGTATAGGAGCAAAATGTCCAGTCGGGGTGCTTTTGCGCAAGGGCCCGCACTCGATGCAGATAACGCTGCCGAAACTTGAGCTCGAACCAGTATTCCGGACGCGCATACAGCCCCGGCATGACCGCCTCTAGACTTCCCGCCGCCACTCGCCGCTCAATCTGCTTTGCCTCCGCCGCCGTTCGCGCGTACACGCAGCTCATCTGCTGTTCGCATGCCTTAATGTGACCTGCAAGTCTTTGATTCGCCGTCATGTTTCCCATGTCGCCTCCCAGATCTTGGAACGGCGCAAACGTACCAGACGGTTTCATGCGAAGTCTGACCAAATGCTATCCAGGCACCGACCAAATGCTTGACGGTTTTGGACGTTTTGGGTTGATGGCTTATATCTGCAGGTAGGGCGGTTGTCGAGAGGTCCCTGTCTCCACATTTAGATGCCTTGGTCCATCGGATTATCAGAAAGAAAAACCCGTCGAGATTCAAGACTACGCCAAATGCGACTTCGCCTCTGCATGCAGCGTCTCTTAGCCGAGCCATCGGCATCTACATGCCTAAAAAATGAGCGTGGAAAATCTCCCGTTTCGAGCCCGTTCCTCGGCCAAAAATGGGAGATTATCGACGCTCGTTTTCAAACGTCCGAAAATCCACGCTCGTGTGTCCGATAATCCACGCTCGTCACGCCACCGGCACAGCTACGGCCACAGTCACAGTCGCAGTCTAGTGCTCCTCGCCGGCGCGGGCCAGGTCGTAGGGCGTGGTCTGGTAGACGTAGTAGTTGAGCCAGTTGGTGTAGAACAGCTGAGCCTGGCTGCGCCAGACGTTGCGCGGCTCGGCGGTGGGGTCGTCGCCCGGGAAGTAATGCGCCGGCACCTCCGGGTTGAGCCCGCGCTTCACGTCGCGCTCGTACTCCAGGCGCAGCGTGTCGGTATCGTACTCGGGGTGGCCAAATACAAAGAAGCGACGGCTGTCGGTCGACTTGACGATGTACAGGCCCACCTCGTCGGACACGGCCACGACCTCAAGCTGCGGCTCGGCCTCCACGTCCTCGCGGCGCACATCGGTGTTGCGCGAATGCACGGCATAGAAGCGGTCGTCGAAGCCACGGACCAGCGGGCTTTGCGGCTTCACCAGATAATGCTCGAACACGCCACTCGCCTTTGCCGGCAGATCGTACTTCTGGATACCGTAATGATGGTAGAGCCCCGCCTGCGCGCCCCAACAAATGTGCAGCGTAGAGTGCACGTGCGTGGTGGACCAGTCCATGATCTGGCAGAGCTCGGGCCAGTAGTCGACCTCCTCGAACGGCATCTGCTCCACCGGCGCGCCCGTGATGATCAAGCCGTCGTAGTGGATGTCGCGAATGTCGTCGAACGTGCGATAGAACGTCTCCAGGTGGCCGGCGCTTACGTGCGTGGCCTCGTGCGTCTTGGTGCGCAGCAGGTCCACCTCCACCTGCAGCGGCGTGTTGGAGAGCTTGCGCATGATTTGCGTCTCGGTGGCGATCTTGGTGGGCATGAGGTTGAGGATGAGCACGCGCAGCGGGCGGATGTCTTGGTGCAGTGCGCGGTACTCCGTCATGACAAAGATGTTCTCGCTCTCGAGCTGCGCGGCGGCAGGGAGGGCGTCGGGAATGCGAATGGGCATGGATGCTCCTTACGAGTCAGTTGCAGCTATGGTACAACGAGCAGCCCTATCCGCGCGAGCACATCGCCCAGCGATGCCGTCAGCGGCCCAAATCACTCCAAAAGTAGAGATTAAGGCATGTACCAAAAATCTACGGCGCTTTAGCCTAGCAAAGTGACGGCAGGAGGCTACAATGGTTCGACGCGAGAAACTCGGCCGGAAGGACACATATATGTACCAGACGCGTAAGATCGGTGTGGTCGGCCAGGGCCACGTAGGAGCACATGTCGCCAACAGCCTGCTTATGCAGGGCATTGCCGACGAGCTGTACCTGTGCGATATCAACGAGGCCAAGGTGACTTCCGAGGTTCAGGACCTGCGCGACTCCCTTTCGTTTGTCCCGTACAACACCAAGATCGTCAACTGCTACGACCACTACGAGGAGCTGGCCTGTTGCGACGTCATCGTCAACGCTGCCGGCAAGGTCGCGCTGGCCGCCGGCAACCGCGACGGCGAGCTGTTCTTTACCACCGACGCCGCCCGCACCTTTGCCAAACGCATCGTCGACGCCGGCTTCGACGGCATCTTCGTGAGCATCTCCAACCCCTGCGACGTCGTGTGCACCGAGCTTTGGCACCTGACCGGCTACGATCCCAAGAAGATCATCGGCTCGGGCTGCGGTCTGGACTCCGCCCGCCTGCGCACCGAGATCTCCAAGAAAGTCGGCGTGAGCCCCAAGTCCATCGACGCCTACATGATCGGCGAGCACGGCTTTAGCCAGCTGGCTGCCTTTAAGGCCGCGACCATCGCCGGTAAGAGCCTCAACGAGCTCCAGGCCGAGAACCCCGACAAATACGCCTTTGACCACATGGAGGTCGAGGAGCTTGCACGCAAGGGCGGCTACGTAACCTACCAGGGCAAGCAGTGCACCGAGTACGCCGTCGCCAACTCCGCCGCGCGCGCCTGCGCCGCCGTGCTGCACAACGAGCACGCCGTGCTTTCCGCTTCCACGCTCATGACCGGCCAGTATGGCGAGGAGGGCATCTTTACCTCCCTGCCGTGCGTGATCGGCGCCGAGGGCGTCGAGGAAGTCTACACGCTCGACCTGTCCGAGCACGAGCTCGAGGGCTTCCACAAGAGCTGCCAGCACATCCGCGACAACATCGCCCAGCTCGACTGGTGGGACGCCGAGGGCGTCGTCGGCAAGTAGGCCGTCAATCGCCGCAATCTCGCGAATCTAAGCGCGATACTAAGCGGGCCGCGCCGGAAATCCCCGGCGCGGCCCGCTTTTTTGACTCACGCAGTGCTCTTGCAAATCGAAGTTGAATACTTTTCCGCGAAGTGAACGAGCAAAAACGAGCCCCCGAAGCATCGACGGTAGCGCGCAGAGATGTGGTGTAAGAGGCGGGGCATGCCCCGCCTCTTCTCTT
>UQMV01000068.1 GCA_900542315.1 uncultured Collinsella sp. | reverse complement strand
ATGGTGTTGACCTGCTTAAAGGTGGTGCCGGACTCGGCGGCATAGCCCTTGGCGCGCTCGACGACCTCGGGCATGAGGTCGTAGCCCTCGGGGTGGGCCAGGGTGACGTCCATGCCAAAGCGAGGCAGCAGGCTGATCAGCGACTGCGGGCAGGACAGCGGCTTGCCGTAAGAGGGCGAATAGGCCCAGGTGACGGCAACCTTCTTGCCCTTGAGGTTCTCAAGGCCGCCAAACTCGTTGATGAGGTAGAGCATGTCGGCAGAGGACTGCGTGGGGTGGTCGGAATCGGACTGCAGGGAGATGAGCGTGGGACGGTGATCCAGGACGCCATCCTCGTAGGCCTGCTGGACAGACTCGGAGACCTCGGCCATGTAGGCGTCGCCCTTGCCGATGTACATGTCATCGCGGATGCCGATGACGTCGGCCATGAAGGAAATCATGGTAGCGGTCTCGCGGACGGTCTCGCCGTGAGCGATCTGGGACTTCTTCTCGTCCAGGTCCTGCAGCTCAAGGCCGAGCAGGTTGGCAGCCTTAGAGAAGGAGAAGCGCGTACGGGTGGAGTTGTCGCGGAACAGGGAGACGGCCAGGCCCGAGTCGAAGATCTTGGACGAAACGTTGTTCTCGCGCAGCTCGCGCAGGGCGTCGGCGACGATGTAAAGAGCCTTGAGCTCATCGGTGGTCTTGTCCCAAGTGTGCAGGAAGTCGCTGCCGTACATACCCTTAAAATCGAGGCCGTTCAGCTGCTCGACGAGCTCGGTAAACTTGGCGTCCATGTAAATGTCCTTTCTAAAGGTGAAACGATCGCAATGAGTAGATGTGCTCCGGCATGCGCGTGTGGCTAGAACATGCAGAGCACTATGACGAGGACCCGCTACCGTTGAGGAAGCATGGGAGATAACGACCGCGGGCCCCAAGTCAACAGGAGGCGCCGGGGGCATAAACTGTCCCCGGCTCAACAAAATCGAGGAATGGGACTAGTCGATCTTGTTGTTGGTCAGACCGGCGCGGAACACGGTGGCGTCGCCATCGGCCTGGCTCGGATCGTAAAGGTTCAGGGCAGCCACATACATGGCGGCAGCGGTGACCAGGTCGTCCTTGTAGGTGACCTCGTTGGGAGCGTGAGCCTGAGACTCGGCACCCGGGCCAAAGCCCACGCAGGGGATGCCGTAGCGGCCCTGGATGGAAACACAGTTCGTGGAGAAGGTCCACTTGTCGCACAGCGGGCGACCGGTGCGCTTGTCCATGCTGGGCTCGCAGCCGATGCGCTCGTCACCGAACATGGCCTTGTGGGCGTCGACGAGGGCCTTGACGTGCGGAGCGGTCTCCTTGTTGATCCACGTGGGGAAGTAAGCCTCGGTCTCGTAGACCTCGCCGGTCCAGGACGGACGGTCGTACATGTACATGGAGACCTTCACGTCGTCGCCGTACTTCTTGGCGGCCGGCAGGTTGCGGATCTCGTCCAGGCAGGACTCCCAGGTCTCACCGGCGGTCATACGACGGTCGATGGAGATGGCGCAGGAGTCAGCGACAGCGCAACGGCTGGGGCTGGTGTAGAAGATTTGGCTGACGGTGCAGGTGCCGCGGCCCAGGAAGCGGGCGTCCTCGAAGTGCTCGGGGTTGTACTTGGGGTCGAGCATCTTGACGAGACCCTTGATGTCGGTCGACTCGTCGCAGCCGTTGTTGTTAAGGGCGCGGACGTCGGCGATGATGTCGGCCATCTTGTAGATGGCGTTGTCGCCGCGATCGGGAGCGGAGCCGTGGCAGGAGGTGCCGTGAACGTCGACGCGGATCTCCATGCGGCCGCGGTGACCGCGGTAGATGCCGCCGTCGGTGGGCTCGGTGGAAATGACGAACTCGGGCTTAATGCCGTCCTTGTTGTAGATGTACTGCCAGCACATGCCGTCGCAGTCCTCTTCCTGGACGGTGCCGACGACCATGATCTTGTAGCCCTCGGGGATGAGGCCCATGTCCTTCATCATCTTGGCAGCGTAGGTAGCGGAAGCCATGCCGCCCTCCTGGTCGGAGCCGCCGCGGCCGTAGATGATCTCGTCGGTCTCGTAGCCCTCATAGGGATCGGCATCCCAGTTCTCGATGTTGCCGATGCCGACGGTGTCGATGTGGGAGTCGATGGCGATGATCTTGTCGCCCTCGCCCATAAAGCCCATGACGTTGCCCAGGCCGTCGACCTTGACCTCGTCATAGCCAAGGCTCTCCATCTCGGCCTTGATGCAGGCGACAACCTCGCCCTCCTCGCAGGACTCAGAGGGGTGGGAGATCATAGCGCGGAGGAAGCGAGTCATATCAGCACGATGAGACTCAGCAGCAGCCTTGATAGCGTCGAAATCGAGTTCTTTAGCCATTGTTCATAACCTTTCAAACGAAGGAATCTACCTGTGAGGTGGCGGAGCGATACCTATTTACTCCGCCCCAACGATTAGCAAGTGGGATATTCGCCTTCCCAAACAATTCGACGATACTGATCGGGGTCCGTGTCACCTTCCGTGGAGAAGCAGAGCACGGAGCTCGTCTTGTCCAGGCCGATGAGCTCCTTGAGCTCGGCGTACTCGGGATCGAGCATGAGAGTCTCGACCAGGCCGGTGGTCACAGCGCCGGACTCGCCGGAGATGACGCGCGGGTCGCCCTTCTCGGGAGCGCCCAGGGTGCGCATGCCGCGAGCGGTGACCCAGTCGGGGCAGGACACGAAGGCGGTGGTGTGGTTGCGCAGGATATCCCAGCCCAGGATGTTGGGCTCGCCGCAGCACAGGCCGGCCATGATGGAGGGCATGTCACCGTCCACGATACGCGGATCGCCGTCGCCGGCGGCAGCGCCCTTGTACAGACAGGCGGCAGGCGCGCACTCGACCACGACGAAGGTGGGCGGGTTATCGGGATACAGGTTGGTGAAGTAGCCCACCACGGCGCCAGCCAGCGAGCCCACGCCAGCCTGGACAAACACGTGCGTCGGGCGGTTGATGGCCATCTCACGCAGCTGCTCGGCAGCCTCGGAGGCCATGGTGCCGTAACCCTCCATGATCCAGGACGGGATCTTCTCGTAGCCCTCCCAGGCGGTGTCCTGAACGATGACGCCGCGCTCGCAGGCGTCGGCCTCGGCGGCGGCCATGCGCACGCACTCGTCGTAGTTGACCTCTTCGATGGTCACCGTGGCGCCCTCGGCGGCGATGTTATCGAAGCGGGGCTTGGTGGAACCCTTGGGCATGTGCACGACGGCCTTCTGGCCCAGCTTGTTGGCAGCCCATGCCACGCCGCGGCCATGGTTGCCGTCGGTGGCGGTAAAGAAGGTAGCCTGGCCAAAGTCCTTGGCAAGCTGATCGGAGGTCAGGTAATCGAAGGTGCAGTCGGCAACGTCCTTGCCGGTCTCGTCGGCAATATAGTTGGCCATGGCAAACGAGCCGCCCAGGACCTTAAAGGCGTTGAGGCCAAAGCGATAGCTCTCGTCCTTAACACACAGGTTAGACAGGCCCAGGCGCTCGGCCTGGCCGTCCAGGCGGGCAAGCGGAGTGACGGTATATTGAGGGAACGACTGGTGGAAGGCACGGGCCTTCTTCACGTGGTCGAGGCTCATGATTCCCAAGTGCTTGTCATCGCTCTTGGGCATCGTGTTGCCCGCCCACTGGATCTTATCGGCCATACGGTGAACTCCTTAAGTCCTCTCTTGCCGGCCCCCGCATACGCGTTTCAGCCCGATCCCATTCACACGACTGAACTTTTATGTGGATGCCAAACAAAAAGTTTGTTAGTAATGTTCTATCACACTTTTTGATTGGTATATCTAACGAATTGTTTGTTGCCGTAATCGGTACTTTTTCGCCGCCGAACGGTCATGAATTGCCTTGTTGATGGATTTGTTTGCGGTCATGTGTGGTTTATGGCACAGTGAGCCCAAACTAATTTTTAGGAAGGTACCCATGACCCCCGCACAGATTGAGTTTTACAAGCGCCTCGCACACGGTCTGGCGCTCCAATTTGGCCCCAACTGCGAAGTCGTCGTCCACGATCTGGAGACCGAGGACGTGGACCACTCCATCGTAGTGATCGAAAACGGCCACGTCAGCGGGCGCAAACTGGGTGACGGCCCCAGCCATATCGTGTTTGAGTCCATGCACGAAGGCGCCACCGACGTACACGACCGCGAGCCGTACCTCACTAAAACCACCGACGGTAAGCTGCTCAAATCGTCGACGATCTTTATCCGCAACGATGAGGGCAAACCCGTCGGCATTTTGGGCATCAACTTTGACATTACGCTTATGAAGGCTTTTGAGCGTTCGCTCGATGCCTTTACTGGCACCGGCGGAACGGGCTACACCGAGCCCGAGCCCATTACCAAGAACATCGGCGACCTGCTCGAGGACCTGCTGCACGAGTGCGAGCAGTTTGTGGGCAAGCCCGCGGCACTCATGACCAAAGACGAGCGCATTCGTGCCATTGGCTACCTCGACCGTCGCGGTGCCTTCCTCATTTCCAAGTCGAGCGAGCGCGCCTGCGAGTTCTTTGGCATCTCCAAGTACAGCTTCTATAGCTACCTCAATGAGGCCAAGGCGGCGGCCGGCGACAAGTAGGCACTCGCCTGGATTGCCCCTCCCCTTTTGGGCGCGAGTTCTGGAAAGCGCGAATCCAAGACCGAGCCGCTTGGGAAGTTCCATATAATCGATGTCATTAGTATTTCGAAAGGATGGAACAGAATGGCGTTGAGCAAGGCATCATGCACCGGTCGCGGATTGATTCCGGCAATTGGTGGACATGTGCACCGCATGTTCGATGAGGGTGAAGACGACCTGTTTTCACTGAGCCTTGACGACGTGATGGATGATCGCCCGTGGACCGCCGACGAACTCATGGGCGGCGGGGCTCGCCCGTCAAGCCCCAATCCCGCACTTGCGCCTAAGTCCACACCTGCGCCGACTCCTGCGCAGTCGCCTGTTTCGACGCCCGCGCCTACGCCCGCACCCACTTCGGCGCCCACACCCGCTCCCCGCCCCGCAAGCGAACCGTCCGACACGGCGGCATT
>UQMV01000067.1 GCA_900542315.1 uncultured Collinsella sp. | reverse complement strand
GCGATCTCATCCTCTTCCTCCGGAAGCAGGGCCACGATGTCGTCGAGCAGATCGCCCGTTCCGTGGCCGTGCAGGGCCGAAAGCGGCGTGGGCTCGCCGATGCCGAGCGAATAGAACTCCCAGATGTTGTCGTTCTCGCGATCGGGGTTGTCGAGCTTGTTTACCAGCAAAAAGACCGGTTTGTCGGAGCGCTTGAGCATGCGGGCGACCGACTCGTCCTCCTCGGTGACACCGGTGCGACCGTCGACCACAAACAGGATGACGGCGGCTTCCTCAGCGGCGGCGAGCGCCTGGTCGCGGATGGACGTGGCAAAGACGTCGTCGCTCTTGAGCGGCTCAATACCGCCCGTGTCGACGATGGTGAACTCGCGGCCGTTCCAATCGGCCGTGTGATACGAGCGGTCGCGCGTGACGCCGCGGGACTCGTGGACGATGGCGTCCGAGGTCTGGGCCAGGCGGTTAACGAGCGTGGACTTGCCCACGTTGGGGCGTCCGACGACGGCGACGATAGGTTTCATCTGCTCTCCTTTAATGGGTAGGGTCAGTGGAAGTAGTAGAGTCGGCAGGCGTAATGCCAAGGATCTGCTCCAGGGTATCGAGCAGCTCATGCGGCATGGTCGACACCACATGAACCTCGGCGCCGCGAGCTTCAAGGCTTGCGAGTAAATCGTCACGATGATACTCGTCAAGCGTCATGCCGTCAGCGTTGAACATGAGCTTAGGCACAAAGAGCATAACCCCCGACAGGTCTTGCGGCAGCTGCTCCAGGATATCGCTCGCGACAATGAGGCCGGTCACGTCCACGTTGCCGCCAAAGTAGCGGTTCTTGATGGCCGTGACGGTGCCGGAGAGGCCCTGCGGAGACTCCACGAAGCGGGCCACGGTGTCGCGCGCGCTGGCGCCAGAGAGGCACAGCAGGCGCTGGCCGCGAGCGGCGATTGTCTCACGGATGCGCGCTAGGCGCTCGGCGTCGGCGGCAAGGACGTCGTCCGTCTCGTCCAGATACGAGCGAATCATGCCAATGCCGTCATAGTACTGTGGGTAGCCGTCGTAGAAATCGGCCGCGGGCGGCTCGATGCCGGCGTCCAGGTAGAACTCGTCGCTCATCTGGAACGTGTGACGGCCAAAGCGCTCAAACGCACGGTCCTGATAGGGCCGGATCATGGCAATAGTCTCGCGCGCGAGCTCGGGCTTGTCGCTGTAGGACCAGCTAAAGCGGTTTTGATGCTTGGTAAAACCGAGTGGCACGATACCCAGGCTCGTGATTTGCTCGTGCTCCTCGCAGTAGCGCAGGGTCTTTTCGAGCTCCTCGCCGTCGTTCATGCCGGGGCACAACACGATCTGCGCGTGAATCTCGATGCCGGCGGCCATGATGGCTTCGAGCACATCCATGCCGCGCTGGGCGTTACGGCCCATCATGCGGCGGCGGACGTCGGGGCTCACGGCGTGGACGGACACGTTCATGGGGCTCATGTTGCGTTGGATGACGTTTTGAACGTCCTCGTCGGTGAGGTTCGTGAGCGTGACGAAGTTGCCCTGCAAAAAGCTCAGGCGGTAGTCGTCATCGCGGATATAGAGCGTGGAACGACCGCCCTTGGGCAGCATGGTCATAAAGCAGAATACGCAGGCGTTCACGCAGGTGCGCATGCCATCGAAGATGGGGCCATCGAACTCAAGGCCCCAGTCCTCTCCCGGGAAACGGTCGAGCTCGACGGAGGTGACGGTGTTGTCGCGCGGGTCGAAAACCTCAAGGTCGACGGTGTCGTCGTCTGCTTCCCAAAGCCATACGATCATGTCGGTGAGTTGCTCGCCGTTGACCGTGAGCACGCGCATGCCCGGCTCGATACCCACATCCCATGCGGGCGATTCGGGACGCACGTTCTTTACGAGCGCGCCCTCACCCGGCTCGGGGTCGCGGCTGCGCCCGTAATCGGCCACCTCGGCGGCGTATGCGGGTACGGTCTGGTCCATGGTTAGCGGCAAAGCTCCTTGATGCGCTCGACGGCGCGCTCGATGTGTTCTTGCGGGGTGGAGGCTCCAGCGGTGATGCCGATGTGATGAGCGTCGGTAAACCACGCGGCCAGAAGCTCGGAAGCTTCCTCGATGTGATGCGTGTGCTCGCAGGCGTCTGCGCAAATCTGAGCCAGGCGGCGGGTGTTGCCCGAGTTTTTGCCACCCACGACGACCATGCAATCACAGCGTTTGGCAAGTGATGCGGCTGCCTGCTGGCGCTCGCTCGTGGCGGCGCAGATGGTGTTGATCACGCGCAGCTCCTGCACGCGCGGGGTGATGGCAGCCACGACCTCGGCGAGGTTCTGCGCGGTCTGAGTGGTCTGCACAACGAGGCCCACCTTGCCCTTGAGCGACAGGGCATCGGCGTCGGCGGCACAGCTCACGACCTGCGCATCATTGCCAGCGTGGCCCAGAATGCCCTCGACCTCGGGGTGACCCGGCTCGCCTACGACCACCACGCGGTAGCCCTCGCGCACCAGGCGCTCGGCGGCCACATGGACCTTCTTCACGTAGGGGCACGTGGCGTCGACGACGTTAAGGCCGCGCTCGCGAGCGGAATCGATGACCTGCGGCACCACGCCGTGGGCGCGGATGATCACGGTGCCGGATGTGGCGTCGTCCAAGGTGTCGGCCAGACCGACGCCTGCCTCGGCGAGCTCGCGCACCACGATGGGGTTATGGATGAGCGGCCCCAAGGTATGGACCTGAGCGCACTCATCTACCTGCGGTGCGGCGGCTAGCGCCATATCGAGCGCACGCTGTACGCCGTAGCAAGTGCCGGCGTGGGCGGCGATCTCGATGGTAGGCGCGATTGCCTGGTCGGACGCAGCCGCGGAGGTGTTCGTCACGTTCTCGCTCATGGCTAGAACCTGCCCGGATGCTCATCGCACAGCTCGTCTCGCATGGCGTAGACGCGGTTCATGGCCTCGGACACAAACCAGGTTAGACGCTCTGTGCGCTTAAGCCCATCCGGTGCATCGGAAAACGAGACGGCCTTGCCGGCGCGGATCCAGCACTTCTTGGGACGTATGAGCTTTTTGCCCGCGGGCGTGATGTCGGACCAGCCGCAGATGGCGAGCGGGTTGACGGGCGCCTTGCCCATCTGAGCGATGAGCGCAAAACCGCCGTGGACCTCGGGCTTGATCTCGCGCGAGCGGATGCGCGTGCCCTCAGGGAAGATCAGGACGTCCTCGCCGCGCTGCAGCGCATGCTGAGCGGCGCGCAGGCACTTCATATCGGCAGTACCGCGCTCCACGGGGATGCCGCCAACGCGGCTAAAGGCCCAGCGCACAATTTTGTTCTTGGCGAACTCGGACTTAAAGATGGGGCGAATGCGGCGCCCCCCAAAGAACAGCGCCGTCTCCACGGCCAAGAGCTCGGCCATCGAGGTGTGGTTGCAGATGACCACGCTGCCGCGGCCTTCCTGGCGCTCAAACAGCAGATCGGCATCCTCGACCTTCCAACGCCACATGAGCTTGGAGAAGGCCCAAAGGATTGCCATGACCACGAAAACGGTGCCGCGGATGAGCGCCGGGAACTCGGCGTAGGGGGCGTTGTAATAGTCCTCGGGCGTCTGCTTAAACAGGCGCATGGGCTACCTCCTTTGGTTGATGAGGTCCTCGATGATACGAACGACCTCGTCGATGGTGTGAGCGGTGGAGTCGACGTGCACGGCGTCCTCGGCGGGCACGAGCGGGGCGACCTCGCGGCTGCTGTCGAGCTTGTCGCGCTGCTTAAGGGCGTCGAGGGTCTCGTCGACCTCGGCCTCGAGCTGCTCGGACGTGAGCGGCTGGGCATCGTTTTGGTGACGCTGCAGCACACGGCGACGGGCGCGCTCGCGCGGGTCGGCGGTCAGGAAGACCTTGACCTGCGCGTTAGGGAACACGACGGTTCCGATGTCGCGACCCTCGGCCACGATATCGCGGTCCTCGGCTGCGCGGCGCTGGTGGATGAGCATGGCGGCGCGCACGCCCGGGTAAGCCGAGACCTTGGAGACGTTGGCGTCCACCTGCGGGGTGCGGATGGCAGCCGATGCGTCCTTGCCGTCGATGGTCAGGCGCGTGTCCTCGCCGGTGCCGTTGGTAAAGCGGATTTCGATCTGCTCGGCGAGAGCGTCGATGGCCGCCTCGTCGTTCAGATCGATGCCGCGGTCGAGCGCGGCGAAGGTGACGGCGCGATACATGGCGCCCGTATCGAGCTTGTTAAAGCCCAGCTGGCGGGCGATCTCCTTGGCGATGGTGGACTTGCCGGAACCGGCGGGGCCGTCGATGGCGACGATCATGCAATGCTTCCTTTCGGTGGTTGACGTGCTGGTATGGTTCGCGGGCGTTGGGGTGCGGCGGGTTGCCTAGCCCGTGTAGCGCTCGCGGTAAGTGTTGCGCTTGGGCGCGGAGCCGTGACTGCCGTGATGGCGCGTGCGGGCCGCGGGGTTGGCCGCTGTCGCGGTGCCGCGTTTGGAGCTGGCCTGCTTGGGCGGGGTGCCGCCGGCCTTGAGGATCTGCACTTCGCGCTCGGTGAGCTCGCGCCACGAGCCCTTGGCCACGTCCTTGAGCTCCAGGCCGGCAAAGTTGCAGCGATGCAGGCGGATCACCGGGTGGTGGATCTTGCTTAGCATACGCTTGACCTGGTTCTTGCGTCCCTCGCGGATGATGACCTCCACGGCGGTGGTGCCGGGCTTGACGCCTTGCGGAGCCACGGCCTCGGCCTCGCGCGCGCCGATGACCCGGCAGATCGCCGGCTGGCACAGGCCGTCGTCGAGCTCGATGCCGCGACGCAGCGGTTCCAAGTCGCGATCGGTCAGGCGGCCGTCTACCAGTGCCTGATAGGTCTTGTAGACGTGCTTGCTGGGGTGCAGCAGATCCTGCGAAAGGTCGCCGTCGGTGGTAAAGAGCAGAAGGCCCGTGGTGTCGCGGTCCAGGCGACCCACCGGGAAGAGCCCCGGAAAGCGGTCGCACGGGACCAGGTCGGCCACACAGGGGCGCTCCTGCGGGTCGCTCATGGTGGTGAGGTAGCCGGTTGGCTTGTAGAGCATCAGGTACACGGCGCCCTGGTTGAGCTTGACGGGCATGCCGTCGACCTCGATATGGTCGCGGTCCACATCGACCTTGGTGCCCAGTTCGGTCGCGACCTGGCCGTTGACGGTCACGCGACCGGCGGTCATCAGGTCCTCCGAGCCGCGGCGACTCGCCACGCCCGCGCGCGCCAAAAAGCGCTGCAGGCGCATGGTGTGCGGATAGACGGGCTGGGCGTCGCCTTTGGGCGCCGTAGCGCCCGCGGCGCGTGAGGTACGCGTCTCCCCTGCTTCGTTAGTCCTCGTAGATCGGAAGAGCACACGTCTAACTCCAGTCACAGTTCCGTATCTCGTATGCCG
>UQMV01000066.1 GCA_900542315.1 uncultured Collinsella sp. | reverse complement strand
ACGGCATACGAGATACGGAACTGTGATGGAGTTCAGACGTGTGCTCTTCCGATCTTACTGGGCGCCGCGGTCGGCGTGGAATATGGCGTTGCCCGCCACGAATCAGCAAGAGGCAGCCTCCGATCATCGGACAAATAGGAGGAGGCAAAAATGCCGTAAGCGGCCTCGTCGACGTCGCTTCGTTCCAGTCGCTGTCTGGCAAAGACCCTCAAACCGGGGAGCCGATAGTTAAGGACCTTGTTCGTAATTACGGCCTCATTATCTGCGACGAATGTCACCACGCCGCCGCGCCACAGCTCGAGCTTGTTCTCAAGTCTGCCCCGGCCAAATACGTATACGGCCTTTCCGCAACGCCCGAGCGCTCCGACGGTCTTACGCGGGCACTCTCCATGCTCTGCGGCCCGCTTCGCTATGTCATCGATCCAAAAACGCAAGCGATCCAGCAGGGCATCCAGCGCATCGTACGGCCTCGTTTTACCGGAATTCGACTACCCGCCTACGAGCCAGGTGCAAGCTTCAATCAGATTCTCGACCTTCTGTGCGCGCATGCAGCTAGAAACAAACTAATTGTCGACGATGCCCTCGAAGCCGCATCAAGCGGTCGACACCCACTTGTGCTTTCAAAAAGGAAAAAGCATGCCGAGGAGCTTTGCAGGCTCCTTCGCGACCGCGGACACGAGCCCATCCTCCTCACCGGGGAAATCGATGCTAAAGAGAGGAAGGCGATACTGAGCAAGCTTCCCGGCTTTGAGCACGAGTGCAGAATCATCGTTGCCACCGAAAGCCTTCTGAGCGAGGGGTTCGACCTTGCATATCTCGACAACTTGTTTATTGCGACGCCGATAGCCTGGGATGGCAGCGTAACGCAACAGGCAGGAAGGCTGCATAGAAATTACGACGGCAAACAGCGGGTTGAGATATTCGACTACGTTGATTTGTCGATACCCATGCTCGCCCGCATGTACCAGAAGAGACTCAAGACGTACGCCAAGCTTGGGTACGAAGTCTACGTGACCGGAAGCGGCGAGCAGCCCGATCAAAACATTCTCGTAGAGCCTGCGAATGCCGTAGAGGTTCTAGTTGAAGACATCGCCGATGCCGCCAAAAGCATCTTCATTGCAGCCCCCTACGCATCCACCGCCTGCCTCGCAAAGCTCGGCGATACAATCAGAGATGCCATTGCCCGAGGGATTGCCCTTGAGATTTACCTTGCCTCGACTCCGCGTGAAGATGCAAAAGAGACTTTGGCCGAAATGAACGTCGAGTATGCCATTAGAGCAGAAGGGCGTTTGTGTGCAGTGATAATTGACGAAGAAACTGTCTGGTACGGAACGATCCCGCTGCTAGCTTTCCCAAAGAACGAAGACTGCAGCATCAGGTTCAAAAACAGCGAGATCGCAGCGGAGCTCTTAGACGAAGTCAGCCACAAGGGAAAGCCAGATGCCGCGTCAACAGACGGAACATCGCCATCACTTGCGGTGGAATAGGGACTGTTTTTGGCTCATCAGCCGCAAATCAATCCCTATTCCACCGCAATTTAGAAGCAGGCGGTTAGCTCAACGGGCCCTGAAATAACTCTTGATGCGAACCCATTCTGACCAGTCGGATCACTGGGTTAGTTTTATGCGGCAGGTAAAGAACGACCACGTCGACCAGGCCATCGGAAAGATGAAAATCGATGTGACCGTTGTAATTGCCGCCCGGGTTAGAGAGCTCGTGGGCACCGTATTCCGCCGGAAGTGAACCATGCGCAGCAAGCTCGGCGATAGCTGCCTTAAACTCGGTTTTTAGCTGCGGATGGCTCTGCATCGTTCGCTTATAGTCGGCCTTAAACTGAGCCTCGACCTTAATCTCAAACATCGCCTAGTCCTCATCGAGAAACGTCATCAACTCATCGACGTTATCGAATGACGGGCTGTCGTCCGGCAGAATCCCCAGCTCATGGGCCTCGGCGATCACCATGGCACGCCTCGTTGCCTCGTTGGGCACCTCCGGTCGCCCCACAATCTCAAACGGAATTCTCCGCTGATTCACAAGCTGCCGAACAGCAAGGTTGAGATACGAATTTAGGCTCAGGCCAACCGAATCTAAAAACTCAGTCGCCTGCTCCTTAAGCCCCTCCTCGATGCGGACCGTCGTGGGCTTAATCGTTGCAGTAGACATACGCGACCTCCTCGCCCTCGTCTTTTGCATCAGTATACCCAAAGTAAATGGCAATCTGATGTTAGATAACTTCGGATTGCCATGCATATTCATGTCGCGGCGAGCACGATTGCTCTACATCAACCCGCTCAGGGCGATGTCGACGGCTTCGTTGAGGTCGTCGGTAATGTGCACGAGCTCGGGATCGAGCGGGCTGATCATACCGGCGTCCATCACCGGACCGTTGAGCCAGTCGAACAGGCCCTGCCAGTATTCGCTGCCCACCAGTACGAGCGGCATGCGCTTGACCTTGTGCGTCTGCACCAGCGTGAGTACCTCGAACATCTCGTCGAGCGTGCCAAAACCACCGGGAAACACAATAGCGCCCGAGCTGTATTTGACAAACATGGTCTTGCGCACAAAGAAGTAACGGAAGTCCATGCCGAGGTTCACGTATTTGTTGAGCCCATGCTCGTGCGGAAGCTCGATACCCAAGCCGACCGACTTGCCGTTGGCGCTCGCCGCTCCCCTGTTGGCCGCCTCCATGACGCCAGGTCCGCCACCGGTGATGACCGCCACGCCGCGCTGGGCAATCTTGCGACCAACCGTGCGCGCCGCCTTGTAGAGTGGGTCGGTCTTGGGCGTGCGGGCGCTGCCGAAGATGGTCACTGCAGGACCAAGCTCGGCAAGCGCGCCAAAACCATCGACAAACTCTGCCTGAATGCGCAGCACGCGCCACGGATCAGCATGCAGCCAGTCGGTCGACTCCTCGGGTGCCAGCAGGTTGGCGTAGGTGTTGTCCTTAGGAATCATGGGGCCGCGCATGACCACGGGACCGCGGCGGTACGTCTCGTCGTAGGCAGGCTCGCCCTCGACGTTCTCATTCTTAATCATGGGTACTCCTATCGAGAAAAAGAAAAACGGGCGGGGTCGACGCCATGCGTCAAACACCCGCCCGAGCATCAACTATTCGGTATGGTACCCACGATGCATCAAGCACTTGCAAGCTATCGGTCAGCGGTCGCGCAGCCGATGCCGGCGCATGCGATGCCCGGTGCCGGTTGTGCACGGTCGATTGGCACGTGGCCTCGACACCGCGCAAGCGCACCCGCAAGCGCGCCCGCAGCTCTTAGTAATCCACCGCGGCAGGACTATTCATCCAATCGCTCACGAATGCGCCGTAACGGCCCTCGATAATGGCCTGACGGGCACGCTGCATAAGGTTGAGCAGGTAGTAGATGTTGTGCATCGACAGCAGAATGCCGCCGAGCATCTCCTTCTGCGTGACCATGTGGCGGATGAGCGCGCGGCTGTAGCCGCCCGTGCACACCGGGCAGGTGCAGGTGGGATCGATGGGACCATCGTCGTGCGCAAAGCGAGCGTTGCGGAAGTTGAGGCGACCCTCGCTGGAGAACGCCGTACCCATGCGGCCCGTGCGCGTCGGCAGCACGCAGTCGAACATGTCGATGCCCACGCCCACACCGCGCACGAGGGTGGTGGGGTTGCCGACGCCCATCAGGTAGCGCGGCTTGTGCTTGGGCATGTACTCGCTTACGAGCGGTGCCAGGGTCTCGAACATGGTCTCGTGGTCCTCGCCCACCGAGTAGCCGCCGATACCGTAGCCGGGGAAGTCGCCGCACTCCTCCAGATGGCGCAGCGAGCGCAGGCGCAGATCTAGGTGCATGCCGCCCTGAACAATGCCAAAGAGCGCCTGGTCGTCGCGGGTATGCGCCTTATAGCAGCGCTCGGCCCACATACTCGACAGCTCAACGGCGCGCTCAACGTAGGCGCGCGTGGCGGGATAGCCCGGGCACTGGTCGAGCTGCATGCAGATGTCGGAACCGAGCTTCATGGCGATTTCCATGTTGTCCTCGGGCGTCCAGAACACATGGCGGCCGTCATAGTCGTTGACGATAAAGCGCACGCCCTCGTCGGTGAGCTTGACGGCATCGTTGTGGCTGAACACCTGGAAACCGCCCGAGTCGGTGAGGATGGGGCCGTGCCAGTTCATGAACTTGTGCAGTCCGCCCAGCTCGGCGATGGTGTCCTCGCCGGGACGCATGGACAGGTGATAGGTATTGGCAAGCACGATCTGGGCGCCGAGCTGTTTGACGGTCTCGGTAGGAATACCCTTGACGTTTGCCTTGGTGCCCACGGGCATGAAGATCGGCGTCTCGATGTCGCCGTGCGGGGTGTGCAGCACGCCGGCACGCGCATGCGTCGTCGGATCCTCGGCGATCAGATCGAATTTAAAAAGGCTCTGGTCCATAAACTGGAACTCCTTGGTTGCGGTTCATACGCAAACCATTATACGGGCAACCCGCAAAGAGCACCGACTCGACAGAAACTGGCGCAAAGGGGTCATAGTCATTGGAATCATTTCCAACAGCCAAGGCAACGCCGATGCTCTGGCAATGCCAGCGAGCGGTCGCCAGGGCGAACAAATTGGCATGAAAAGAGGGCGGCATAGACCTTCTGGTCATGCCGCCCTCTTTGAATGACAAGTTGTCGCCCTGGCGGCCGCGCAGCGTCGGCCCGTTACGGCGTTTGGTAAAACGCCGTAACCCCTAAGGCCGCTGGCCCATGCCACCCTCGAGGGTGACAGTCTCGCCGTTCATGTACTTAAAGTCGGGACCGCAGAGCTGAACGACAACGCGGCCGATTTCCTTCTCGACGTCGCCGTAGTGGCCTGCCGGCGGCATGTGGACATTGGCCTTGAACGCCTCGGGATAGGCATCCTGGAAGTTCTCGAGCGCAGCGGTCCAAGCAAGCGGACAAACGATATTGACGTTGATGCCGTCCTTGCCCCACTCGTTGGCGGCAACGCGAGTCAGACCGCGGATGCCCTCCTTGGCAGCGGCATAGCTGCACTGGCCGTAGTTGCCAAACAGGCCGGCGCCCGAGGCAAAGTTGACCACGGAGCCCTTGGTCTCCTTCAGGTGCGGATAGGCCTTCTGCATGTACAGATAGGTGGCATACAGACCGGAATAAATGGCCAGGTTAAACTGATCCATGGTGTGGTCGGCGATGGTCACGCCCGAGGCACTGGCCTGGGCGTTGTTGACGACGGCGTCGATGCGGCCGAACTCGGCGATAGCCTGGTCGATAACGTTCTGGACGACGGCCTCGTTGTCCTGACCGGTCGAAACATCGGCCTGAACAGGCAGAACCTTGACGCCGTACTCAGCCTCGAGAGACTCCTTGGCAGCCTCGAGCTTGGCAACGTTACGACCGGTGATGACGAGGTTCGCGCCCTCCTTGGCAAAGGCGATATCAATGCCGTAGCCGATGGAGCCAGCAGAGCCGTCCTTAAGCGTGGCCTTGCCGCCGCCGGTGATGATCACGGTCTTACCAGTGAAAAGTCCCATATGGAAATCCTTTCAGAATCGCGACGGGCGCACCCGCCGACTGCGCGCATCCAAATAAACGCGCCAAAAGCTGAGATGCAACTTTAGCGTGTTCAAGTGAAAATTGAAGACCACGGTAGGCGAACGGCATAACGTCTTTCGGCGAAGGGAATGTCAAGTACCAACTGGATAAAGAGGCCGAGTATTTGTTATCAAGTCGAGCCATCGAACACGTTTTGAAACTTTGCTGCGGGGCGCGGGATGTCGGCGCGAGACTTTATCATAGGGTGACAAACAACGATGAGGAGCACATGCCTAT
>UQMV01000065.1 GCA_900542315.1 uncultured Collinsella sp. | reverse complement strand
ATTTCTCGCTGCAGCGACGCAGGGCAAATCGGCCGACAGCACTGTTATGTACAGCGCCCAGCAGTTGCCTGTTCCTGCGGCACGCAAGCCTCCGGTCACAAGGCTCGATGAGCCCGTTGCCCATCAGGTTGTCCACGATTCCTGGGCTGCAGCCGATCTGGATGAGACCTCTACCGGCATGCCGGCGCTCGATGTTCCAGTTAACCCACTTTTTGCCGCCAACACGAGCGCCGCGGACTATGAGGGCGGTGCGGCATATTCCGATTATTCCGATGACTATGCTGGCACCAGTCGCATCGAGACCGAGGATTATGGCACCGCATCGAGCGATTATCTCAATGATTCGTACGCTGCCACGCCTGCACCGGAATATGACCCGGAGGCCGCGTCCGCACCGGCGTATACCAAAAGCACGGGCGAAGAGCGCTTCGCCGATTATTACGCCGAAGAAAAGGCGCTGCGTTTCTCGGAATTTCCGCAGGCAGTCAAGGTTGCCTTTATCGCCATTATCATCGCCCTGCTCGGCGTCATTGCGTTTGAGGGATTCCAGCTGTTCCGCGGCCCCACCCAAGCGGAGTCGGAAACCCAGCAAAAAGAGGACGATAACCAGTACCTGGACATCAACACCCTCAAGGGCGACCCCAACGACGGGGACGACGAGTAGCGAGGACTGAAGGCGAGGGCTGAAGGCGGCCGCAGAATCCCGCATCCAGCACCGGCTTCTAAGTGCTGTTTTGTCATCCAGCTACACTTTTCCGAAGTTTTAAGGTGCCCATTTCACACTTTTCCGGATTTTACACTCTGTCCCTCCAGATGCGCTTTACGGTGCAGGCGTTGGAAGAAGGGCCATGTGCCGCTGGCGGCCCACATGTTCTGCAGATCAAGCTGCTTGGAGATGACTCGCGCGGGGCGTCTAGCTGGGAGCTGTTAGCCGATGGCGTGTGCGTTGCCGACGGATCCGGCGCCTTTGCCCACGAGTGCTTCTGCGAGGGCACCGAGGTATTTTTGGACCTGTGTCGTGATGCCGTCGAGGCTGCCGAGCTGCGCCAGTGGAGTCAGAGGGAGTATGAGCTGTTGAGTGCAGCGCGCGGGATTGCTATGGCGTAAACGAGAGATCTCAGCAGTGTCACTAACGAGCAGAATCGATTTTTGCAATCAAGTCGTTCGCCCATGCCACGGCATCATCGACAGTCGGCAAAACGTTAAGTCCTTCCGCCTGGGAGAAATACAGTGAGTCCCAGCCCACCCCCCTCGAGATCATTGGAGGCCACTCCTGCTCCGCACGATACGCAAAGAGTCTGATACAGACCTCTCGAGTTCTTAGGTAATCAATTTCCCCGTTGGAAATTGCAATCTGCAGATCTATCAGATCATGGGCGCGCTCGCTGCCGGGGCTGCTCGCAGCATGAAGTTTCTGGGCAATCTGATGCTCGAGCCTCATGCACGGAACCGGCCCCGGTTCGGGAAACCCGAGACCTTTCAATATTGCCGCAGCTTCAGGCGAGGAAACCATATCGGGATCGTCGGCGTCGCCGATTTCGTTATGACCGACCTCAAGCGGCAGCGTCATCCACGATTTACCATTGTAGGCAATCTTGATTTCGAACGGACGCATGACGTAAGCAGTTGGAATTCCCTTCGGAGATGCGGGCTCCCTCGGAACAATGGCACCCGAGAATCCGTTCCAGCCTATAGTAAGCGAATCTTCAAGCTTCGTCATGTAATCGTTCAGTGAGGATGCCCTGGCGGTATCGAGGTCGCGCGAGAACCGCGTGGCATCCTTCCCAAAGCGAATCTTCAGGGCATTTCCACCCTTTGCGGCTCCATCGGGTAGCATTTGCCCAACAACAACGGCCGCAATGAGCCTTTTAACGCGGCCCGGTTCTTCGCTCAAATCAGTGCAGAGTCGGTCTATCGCTATGTCAAGGTTACGTCTGCTGGTTGGCTTCTTGACTTCCTTCACGACAGCTCCTTCATCAGTCTCTCATGCTCATTGGAGGTAATAAGGCCCTCGGCTTGAGCGTGCTTGGTTGCCTCGATGAGGCGTTCGGTCATAACGGACCCCTTACAAGCCTCAATCGCATCGGCAACGCATTGAGAAGGGATTCCTTCATAGAACGTCGTTTTCGCATTCTCTGGAGCGCACACTGTTTTTACCCAAGCTGGCAGTTTGCGGCGAATACGCTTTGGTGTTGCTACGGTCACGGCACGAGGATCAACAAGTGCAAGTGCGTGCATAGACAGCACTGATTCGCCCCACAGGAAACCCTCGTCACCAACAAGAGCCACTGCCTCCGCAAAGACGTCACGGGGCGTCGGAACCCATTGGGTGAGCTTGTACACCCCATGTCCTCGGCGCATCAATTTCCCAGTGGCACACCATCGGCTCAGTTCTCCGGTGGTTACGCCAATCTCGCGTGCCTGCGCAGCAGTCACGATGCCGTAGCCATCTGCCGCCAGTTCGAATATTTCATCAAAGTGTTTCATGTCAAAAGACTAACACTTTTGTATGTCTTTTGACATAGACATGGTCTTAATCAAGCATTAGAGATCTATTTAAATTCGTATAGCATTGCAACCGCCCTCTCTGAATTCGAAGTCCGCGCCGACAGCATGCGGAAGTAAAAAGTACCGGCAAGAACGATATCGAATGAAATCGCTCCCGCCGGCATATATCTTACCATATAAACGAACACGTGTTCGTTCTCATCAATTATCGATTTATCCCACGCCCGCTTTAGCCGCTGTCCGCGCGAATCGTCTAGCCGATAGCTCTTCGCCGACAGCGCGTGCATCGCAAGCGGCTCGGGCGCCTTTGCACGTGAGTGCTTCTGCGAGGGAGCCGAGGCATTCCTGGACCTGTGCCGCGACGCCGCGCGCGCGGCCGAGCTGCGCCAGTGGAGCCAGAGGGAGTACGAGCTGCTGAGTGCGGCCCGCAGGATCGTAGGGGTGTAGACGGGCGGACGAGCCATCGACGATTTTGAGCTGGCAAGGGCCGGGAACTAGATTCCCGGCCTTCAACCTAGCACTGCTTTATGAGATCGAGCACCGCAGGAATGTCATCGGCATTTCGAAGCGCAACGTAAGTGGGTAAGCCCGGGCCAAATCCACCCTGCGTACGCTTGTCCTGGCACATGTCCTCTGGATCCGTTAGATCATCCACACTCTTTGCCAAGCCAACGGCAATCCAACCACCGTTGCTGGTCCTGCCTTCTAGCACGGCATGCAGTTTTCGCTTGCCCGACCTGAAGCCTACATAGTACTTAGCTATGTAGGACTCCCACGAAGGGTTACCACTCAGAACGGACTCGCGCACCTCATCGAAAAGCTTCTGGTTGAGCCCACCTTCGGCAAAGGTGGGGTGGTTCTCCTGCAGAGTCCAGACAGGAGCCTCGTCAGACTCCCCACGAGAAGGACGGTACTTGTCGACGACGTCTGCCGGAAGGTCGGGATACTTCCATATCTCGCACGCTTCTTTCGCCAGCTCGTCCGCGCGCTGCCCAATCTCTTCCTCACCCCATTTTTCATGCGAGACAATCGATTTGTTTAGGTAGAGCGGGCTGCACTTAAATCCGACGTCAGGCAGATTGAGCTTGTCCGAGAACGACCGGTTTGAGTACTCCTGGTTGTAGCCCGTCAGCGTAAGATTTCCCAAGTTGTTGCACAGCCTGTCGTGGACGTCTTCCCAGTTCTCACCAAGCGATTCCTTCCAGCCGTGCTCATCATCGATCGTCTGGGGCATGATGTGCTCGATCTGGTAATCGTCGGCTGAGATGGACTCCTTCGGGTGGTGCCAGTTCTCCATGCGTTCCAGGTAATAGCGCTTTTTAGAGAAGCGGTTGTAGCAGTCACGCGTCTTAAACTCCTCGACAAAATGCTCGTCTGTCGGAAAGTATGCGGTCATGCCGCTGCTGTGGATAAGGAGCATCGCCGTAACGTACTCCTCGATATCGTCCTGCTGCTCGAGATTGCGATACATGCCGGCAAAGAAATTATTTAGGCCCGTGGTAAGTCTGCCGCAAACCGCTCGCCTGAACAGAAACGACTCGATAGTCTCGCAGATACGTAAAAACGCATTGCGGTCTAGTCCATTCCCCTCGTAAACCGAATAAAGCAACATTAAGAGGGGCCTTATCTGCTTCACGTCGAGGCTTACGATTCTGCCGAACACTCGGCGCAGTCCGTCGTCCTTCTCCTTACCAAGGAACAGACTGGCGTATCTATGTGCATACCCACGCAGCTCCTTAAGCAGGCCCTCGGTGTCACCATCGTAGTCGTCGGCGAAATAGCGCTTAAACTCGTAGTAGGCCTCGTTCTCCTTCGGCATCCTATTGGGAACTTTAAGCCACAGCCAGTACCAGATAAATGCATTGAACTCTTCTTCGCCGCCTTTTCCGAACAAGCGCTCGAGCGGATGCCAGTAACCCTCGTAGAGCTTGGTCTGCTCGTCGTTGGGAAGCGACATAAGAACGTAGTTACGAATGAGGTCGATAGGCGTGAGCGGCTTACCCTTGGAGTTCATGGACTCAAATATGAGCTGGGCATTATCAACGCCAGCGGTGAGCTTAGTGTCGATGACCTGCACGCGGTTTAGCCCCGCCCAAAGCCTTGCAGGGTCGAATGATTTCCCGTGCATCTTTTCACGGAAGAATGCGTGGTTCTCGACAATACGATCCGATTTTTCATCCGGCACGGGAGACCCAGACACGATGGAGAACAGCGTCTCTTTATCGTCCTGCGAGAGCACCAATTTGTAGCGCGCCAGGCCGTTGTAGTCATCATCGTTAAAGAGGTAGTTCTTCCGCAGCGCTGAGATCTTGAGATCGCCAAGGAAGCCGGCCTTGTCGGGATTACCCTCCAGATAGTCAGCCAAGGCAGCAATCATCAGCGAAAACGTCGTCATGCGCTGCTGTCCGTCAATCAGAAGCACGCGCGAAATGCTCGTGGCAGAGCTCTCGGACTCGGGGATATAAAGCATCGACCCCACGAAGTGCGATACGCCATCACGACCCGCTCGCATGACGTCATCCCAAAGCACCTCGCACTCTTTTACACTCCACGAGTAAACTCGCTGGTACACGGGAATGACGAACTGCATCTTCGCCACGCCCATAAGGTCAAGCAGATTCGCCTCGGTTGCTTTCATTTACGCTTGTCCCCTTTCTTGTTTACGCCGCTTGCGGTCAGTCCCCCACTGAACGAAAGGCGCTAAAGACCAGAGCATCGAAGCGCTGGAGCAACCGGGATGCTCGTCTCACTAGATTTTACAACGCTTGTCGCGAATACAGTTGAAAGCCAATCCGGTTCCGATGGCTCCCCCTATGAGAAGAAGGTGGATGCCAAGGGTCGCGTGACTAGCGATAAGTGCATCGCGAACGAAGTGCCGTTTGAGGAGCTGCCCGAGGGGTGGGCTTGGGCAAGGCTGGAAACCGTATATAACTTCATTGATTACAGGGGTAAAACACCTCACAAATCACCTTCAGGTGTTCGACTAATGACTGCGAGCAACATTCGCCAAGGCTATATTGATTACACACGCGAGGAGTATATTTCAGAAGACGAATATGCAACACGCTTGTCTCGCGGAGAGACCCACCATGGCGATTTGCTGTTTACAACCGAAGCCCCGATGGGGTATTGCGCGATATGCGAAATGAAACGTTGCAGCTGTGGACAGCGTGTCATTACCCTTCAGAATTACGGCACAGTTGGTCCAGACAATGCCCTGTTCTGCCAAATAATTCTATCTCCACTGTTCCAAATTCAAGTTAAGGATCATGCCACGGGGACGACCGCAAAAGGAATCAAAGCAGCAGTGCTAAAAGAGCTATTTCTTCCGATTCCGCCTCTCGCTGAGCAGCGCCGCATCGTCGAGCGGGTGAACGAGCTCATGCCCCTGGTCGAGG
>UQMV01000064.1 GCA_900542315.1 uncultured Collinsella sp. | reverse complement strand
GGCCTTGACCGAATGCTGCGTGGGCTTGGTCTTGACCTCGTGGGCGGCGGTGATATAGGGATCGAGCGACACGTGGATGTAGCAGACGTTCTCGGGGCCGGCCTCCTTGCGGTACTGGCGGATGGCCTCGACAAACGGTTGGGACTCGATGTCGCCGATCGTGCCGCCCAGCTCGGTGATGACTACATCGGAGCCGGTCTGCTCCTCGATGCGGCGGAACTTGTCCTTAATGGCATTGGTGACGTGGGGAATCACCTGCACGGTACCGCCCAAAAAGTCGCCGCGACGCTCACGGGCGATTAGGCTTTTGTAGATGGCACCGGTCGTAAAGTTGGAATCGCGGGTCAGATTCTCATCAATAAAGCGCTCGTAATGACCCAGGTCCAGGTCGGACTCGTAACCATCCTCGGTAACGAAGACCTCACCATGCTGGAAGGGGCTCATGGTACCGGGGTCGACGTTCAGATACGGGTCGGCTTTCTGCATCGTTACTTTGTAGCCACGCGACTTGAGCAGACGGCCCAGCGAGGCCGCGGTGATACCCTTGCCCAGGGACGAAACCACGCCACCGGTTACGAACACATGCTTGGTCATATTGAGTTACCTGCGCTTCCCGTAGAAGTTGTCCATACACATCTTACGGGTCTTCATTGTAATACTCGCGCCGCGGACCGTTCGCAATTTTTCTCGCGTGCGATTGCATTTCTCAATCTTGAAACAAAACGCCGCCCGGTTTCCCAGGCGGCGTCGTTATGGCAAGGGTTACATGCTGCTATCGATCAGCAGCCTCGTCCTCAAGCATTTCTTGAACGAGCATGCCGGTACGGACGCCCTCAAGATACCACTCGCCACGTTCGGTGAGGCAAATACCATTTGCAAGCTGACCGCCGTCGTCGCTATAACGCGAGACGACATCAATCATGCCTTCGGAATCCAAGCGATCGATTGCGGCGCGGGCACGATACGGCGAAACCCCCACGCGCTCGGCAAGCGTTTTGCGCGAGAAACCATACGGCCCGCCATTGTCTTCGGTTTGCTGGTCGATCTCCATCAACACCAGCACCTCGACACGCTTCATATCGTTGACACTCGCACGACCCTTGCCCGCCATAGCAGCCTCCTCAAACCGAGCACGAGCATCTAACGCGCCGTGCGCGACCGACACACCTCACGATGGCAGGTAATATCCATCATGCGGCATCCCGCTAAGGATGAAACAGTTACGGTTATTGTATACCGCTCAAATTGTTTCTAGGCAGGTAAACGGCTATTTTTCGCCGAAATAGGCGCTTTATTGATCAAAAAGCCGTACCGGGCGCTAACCCGATACGGCCAAAATGCAATGCAATTACCGCGGTGCTTCAAACTTAGCGATGGAAGAAACCGCGGCGCTCAAACTTGGGCTCGCAGCACACGTTGATACCCAGTTTGCGCAGTACCGTCTCGTCCGTCGGCGAGATGATCACGCTAAAGAAGGCATCGCAACCGCGCAGCTGCTCCAGGCCCGAAAGGACGCGAGCGGCCGTCTCACTCGTGGCCGAGGTGATCGACAGCGCCATAAGCGTCTCGTCGGTGTGGAGGCGCGGGTTTTTGCTGCCCAGGAAATGCGTCTTGAGCTTGCTGATGGGCTCGATCGCCTCATCGCTAATGACCTCGAGCTCAAGGTCGACGCCCGAGACATGCTTGAGGGCGTTCATAATGAGCGAACTTGCGGCGCCCAGGCGCGTGGAGGTCTTACCGGTCACCACGGAGCCATCGGGCATGACCATGGCACCCACGGGACCGCCCGTCAGCTGCTCCCTGGTGAGGGCCGCCGAGCGCGCCGGTGAGTAGTTCTTATCGATGCCGGCTTTCTTCATAATAATCTTGAGACGGTCGACTTGCTCATCGCCCACGCCGGTACGGCGCACATTTTCGACCGCGGTAAAGTAGCGGCGGACGATCTCCATCTTGGAAGCGTCGCGGCAGGCATCGTCATCGGTGATGGCAAAGCCAACCATATTGACGCCCATGTCCGTAGGGCTCTGGTAGGGGCTCTTGCCCAGGATCTTTTCCATCAGGGCACGGACTACCGGGAAGGCCTCGACGTCGCGGTTGTAGTTGACCGTGGTCTTGTTGTAGGCCTCAAGGTGGAAGGAGTCGATGATGTTGGCGTCATCGAGGTCTGCCGTGGCGGCCTCGTAGGCAATGTTGACCGGATGCGTAAGGGGCAGATTCCAAACCGGGAAGGTCTCGAATTTGGCATAGCCGGCGGCCGTGCCATGCTTGTGCTCGTGATAGAGCTGAGACAGGCAGGTGGCAAGCTTGCCCGAGCCAGGACCGGGGGCAGTGACCACGACGAGCGGTCGGGTGGTCTCGACAAACTCGTTCTTGCCGTAGCCATCGTCGGACACGATCAGATCGACATCGTGCGGGTAGCCCTCGATGGGATAGTGCAGCTTGGCAGGAATGCCGAGCGCGTTCAGGCGGTTGCGGAACACATCGGCAGCAGGCTGGCCGGCGTACTGGGTGATGACCACAGCCGCGACGGCAAAGCCGTTGCCGCGGAACAAGTCAACCAGGCGCAGCACATCCTCGTCATAGGTAATGCCAAGGTCACCGCGAGCCTTGTTTTTCTCGATGTGGTTCGCGTTGATCGCGATGATAACCTCGACATCGTCGGCGATGCTCTTGAGCATGCGGAACTTGCTGTCCGGTTCAAAACCCGGCAGCACGCGGCTCGCATGATAGTCATCGAACAGCTTGCCGCCAAACTCCAAATAGAGCTTGCCACCAAACTGTGAGATGCGCTCCTTAATGTGAGCAGCCTGCAGCTCGATATACTTCGCGTTGTCGAAACCCTGGCGCATGTATGGCTCCCGTCCCGTTTCCATTTAATGTTCTAGGCGATTATAACGGAGCCCGCCCTCCCCGATACCCAGACCATCAACAGGCACCAACCAAACACGCCATCGATAAGTTGCGGTGAAATAGTTCCCGTTTAACCCCTCAAGACGGCCAAACAGGAACTATTCCACCGCAACTTCCCCTTTTTGGTTCAAACAAACCTGGCCTTTGTATCAATAATGGAAACGTCGCAGGTTGAGCATAAGCCAGCGAAAGCCCGCCAGAGTAGGCAAAGCGCCCTCTGCACCAACAATGGAAAGCGCCGCAGGCAGAGGACGGACAGCGAGCGCCGTCCAGAACGTACAAGTTGGCATGAAAAAGGCGAGGCATAGACCTTTTGGTCATGCCTTGCCTTTTGAATGACAAATTGTCGTCCTGGGCGGCGCGCAGCGTCGACTGGTTGCGCGGTTCGTAGAACCGCGCAACATAAGTGCGCCCCCTCCCGCGCACGGAACGGGAGGGGGCTAAAGGTAGGAGTCTACCGGTGGGTTGACCCCACCGGACAGACGATGACCAGGTGATCCTCTACAGGATCGTCAAGGTTTCCGTGGGGTACCCGTTGGGTACTTAGAGCAGCACGCAGGCGACGGTCAGGATGACGGCGCAGACGACGGAGAGAGCGACGATGAGCTTAAGGGCAAACTTGAGCCAGGTCGTCCACTCGATCTTGGCCAGGGCGAGACCGCCCATGATGGCGCCGGAGGTCGGGGTGAACAGGTTCACGACACCGATAGCGGCGGAGAAGATCATAACCATGACCTCGGGTGAGAAGCCTAGCTTAACAGCCAGCGGTCCCATGATGGGCATGGAGACAGTGGCCATACCGGAGGTCGAGGGGATCAGGAAGGACAGGCCGAAGTAGACCAGGAAGCTCATGGGAGCGAAGATCACGCCGGACAGGCCAGCCAGGGCATTGGCGGCAGCGTCGAGGACGAAGACGTCGAGACCGGTGTTAGCCATGAGGACGGAGATACCACGGGCGAGGGCAATGACGAGAACAACGGACATCATGTCGGCAGCGCCGGTGATGAAGGTGTTGACGATCTGCTTCTCGGACAGGCCACCGATGATACCGATCAGGACGGCCATGAGGAAGAACCAGGTGGAAGCCTCGTCGAAGTACCACTGGCCAATGGGCAGGCCGGTGATCAGGGCAGACCAGCCCTGGACGACGGCGTTACCGTCGGCGTCGTAGACAGCGCCAGCGTCGAAGAAGTTGGCGACGCCCTCGTTGAGGTCGGCCAGCGGAATGAAGCCGACGATCATGACGACGAAGGTGAAGGCGAAGGCGATCAGAACACCCTTCTGACGACCGGTGAGCTTGACCTCCTTGTGGACCTCGGAAGCAGCCTTGCCGTGAGCCTCTTCGGCGTCCTTGAGCTCCTGCATCGACAGGATGGTGGAACCCTTGTCAGCCTTGACCTTCTTGGCATAGTTCATCACGAAGACGATGGACATAGCGGTAGTGACAATCCACAGGACGGCACCGAGGCCGATGATGATGGACTGGTTGACCTCAATGCCAACGCCGGTCAGAGCGTCGACGGCAGCGCCGACGGCAAACGGGTTAACCGTGGAGCCCAGGCAGCCGCAGCCAGCGCCGAGCAGGACGGTGGCGGCACCGACCATGGGGTCGAAGCCAGCGGCCATCATGGTAGCGGCGAGCAGGGCGTAGAAGGGAACGGTCTCCTCGCACATACCATAAGTGGTACCGCCGAGGGAGAAGATGAGCATCAGCACGGGAACGAGCATGATCTCGTTGCCCTTAAGCTTCTGCACCAGGACGGCGATGCCGTTGTCCAGGGCGCCGGTCTCGGTCATCATGCCGAGGAAGCCGCCCAGGATCATAACGAAGAGGCAGACGGGCAGAGCGTCAGCGAAGCCCAGGATCGGGGCGGTGCAGAAATCGCTCAGGCGGGCTGCGGTAACCGCGCCGCCGGACGTGCCGGAGACGATAACGGTAATCACTGCAACAATTGCCAGCAGAGCTAGAAGAATGGTGAACGATGAAGGCATACCGCGCTTTTTCTTAGCGGTCTCAGTCATGGTTCTCATCCCCCCTTCATAAATCATTTAACTTTCTCGCGCGAAGCGGATTTTCCGTGCCGTGCCCACCGCCCGACGCAAGATATTTACCAGACAAAACCGCTCGGGGTGAGCAGCAATACACCCCGAGCGAGATGCTAGATGCTCTTACTTGAGCGTGGCGTACATGACAGCCTTGATGGTGTGCATGCGGTTCTCGGCCTCGTCGAAGACCTTGGAAGCGGGGCTCTCGAAGACCTCGTCGGTGACCTCCTGCTCGGTGATGCCGAACTGCTCGCACTTCTCGGCGCCAATCGTGGTGTTGGTGTCGTGGAAGCTGGGCAGGCAGTGCAGGAAGATGGCACCCGGGTTGGCCATAGCCATGACCTCGGAAGTAACACGATACGGGGTGAGCTGAGCGATGCGCTCGGCCCAGACCTCGTCGGGCTCGCCCATGGAGACCCACACGTCGGTGTAGATAACGTCGGCACCGGTGACGCCGTCCTTGACGTCGGTGGTCAGCTTGATGGTGCAGCCGTTGGCCTCGGCGATGGGCTTGCAGGCCTCGATGACGTCGTCGGCGGGCATGCACTCCTCGGGGCCGCAGGCCACGAAATTCATGCCGAGCTTGGAGCAGACGACCATGAGGGAGCGAGCAACGTTGTTCTTGCAGTCGCCCATGAAGACGAGAGTCTTGCCCTTGATGTCGTAGTTGAAGTTCTCCTGGACGGTCAGGATGTCGGCGAGCATCTGTGTGGGATGCCACTCAGTGGTCAGGCCGTTCCACACGGGCACGCCGGACTTAGCAGCGAGCTCCTCGACATCGTCCTGGGCAAAGCCACGGAACTCGATGCCGTCATACATGCGGCCGAGAACGCGGGCGGTGTCCTCGATGGACTCCTTCTTGCCCATCTGCGACGAACCCGGATCGAGGTAGGTGACGCCCATGCCCAGATCCATGCCGCCGACCTCGAAGGCGCAGCGGGTACGAGTGGAGGTCTTCTGGAAGAGCAGAACGATGTTCTTGCCCTCGAGATAGCGGTGCGGAACGCCAGCGCGCTTCATGTCCTTGAAGTTCTTGGAGAGCTTGAGCAGGTACTCGATCTCCTCGGTGGTGAGGTCGAGAAGCTTGAGGAAGCTACGGCCGGAGAGGTTAACACCCATGGTTCGATTCCTTTCGAAGAAATGAATTACGTAAGTATTAGTGTTGCCCGTTTAACGGGCGAAGCCGGTGCGGTTGTAGGGGGACCGCACCGGAAACGGAAAGACTTAGAGGTCCTCGCGCCAGAAGGGCATGCTCATGCAGCGCGGGCCGCCGCGGCC
>UQMV01000063.1 GCA_900542315.1 uncultured Collinsella sp. | reverse complement strand
GTATATTTTGGGGCGCAGGCACGGGGGCCAAGGCTGTCCCTTTTGCATCATGTTGGTGCAAAGTAACCTGTCCCCCTTGCACCAGCTATTTACCGGCGGCGCGCAGGGCTACGTAGGCGGCACCGATGATGCCGGCGTCGTTTCCGAGCGAAGCGACCTTAATGGGTGTCTCGCGCGAGGCGGAAAGCGCGTACTGCTTAAAGTGCTCGCGAACCTTGTCGAGGTAGACATCGGCCGAGGCGGAGGCGCCGCCGCCGATGAGGAACATCTCGGGATCAACCACGTTGGCAATAAGCGCCAGTGCACGGCCGAGATAGTCGGCCATGGTATCGGCCGCGGCCAGCGCGAGCTTGTCGCCCTCGCGGCAGGCCTGGAACACGTCCTTGGAATCGGAGGGGCCGGTCAGCTCGATGGGCTCGACGCCCGTCTTCTCGCACTCGGCAAGGTAGTTGCTCACCACGCCGGTGGCGCTGGAATACTGCTCCAGATGGCCATGGCCGCCGCAGCCGCAGGTGCGCTCCTCAGCCGGGTTCAGGCACATGTGGCCAATCTCGCCGCCAGCGCCCACAACGCCCGATACCACGTCGCCGTTAACGATAACGCCGCCGCCCACGCCGGTACCAATGGTGACCTTCACCACGTTCTGTACGCCCTTGGCAGAGCCGAGCCAGGCCTCGCCCATAGCAGCGGCGTTGGCGTCGTTCTCGTACTTAACGACCGCGTCGGGGCAGTGCTCCTGGATGGCGATCTTGAGCTCGGGCAGGTTAATGGCAATGTTGGCCTTGACCTTGGCATCGCCCGATGCCGGGATGGGGCACGGAACGGCCAGGCCAATGCCCGCCACAAAGGCACGCGGAACCTGGGCCTTGGCGACCACCTGGTCGATAGCCTCGGTCACCGCGGCAAAGCCCGCAGCGTCAACGATGGGAGGCGTGGGCACGCTGGCCTTGGCAAGCAGGTTTCCGTCCTCATCGAACAGACCCTCCTTGACCGAGGTACCGCCGACGTCGATGCCGATGTAATACTGCTTAGGTTCCATGGGAGCCCGCCTTTCTCGCTTAAACATTGCCTGTATGGTACCGCTCCCAAGGCAAAAACCTACCAAAAAGGGACAGGTTTGTTTTGGCAGGTTTTATCTGGGGAAATGCAAATGGCTGCCCAACAGGCCGCGCAAGACCATCCCCAAAAATAAAGGCGCCGGGAGGCGGAGGCTCCCGGCGCCCGTCAAAGGGACTATGTTGTCTGTTGGACCGCACGGTCCGTCGCGGCGATAACGCCGACTAGGCCTGAAGTGCCTGCAGCTGCTTGTGAACCTCGATGAGCTCCGTCGCCATGACGCGCATGGTCTCGGTGCCGGCCATCTGGTCCTCGGCATGCAGCAAAATCAACGGGGCCTCGCCGTTACGCTCGCCGTTGGCCTCCTTCTTCAGAAGCCCCATGTGAACATCGTGGCCACCGTTATAGGCCTCGTCGCCCTGCTTGATAAGCTCCTCGGCGGCGTCAAAATCGCCCTCCTTGGCCTTTTGCACGGCATTGATGTACATGCTCTTGGCGGTACCGACGTAGCTGATGATCTCAAAGCAGGTCATCTGCAGTTCGTTCATGTCCTCCATGCGGAGCACCTAGCCCATCACGCTGACGCAGTGGTCGATGATGCCGGCAGCGTTCATGCGGCCGTAGTCGACCATGTTGATAACCTCGACCGGGAAGCGGCCGGCGGCCTCCTTCTCAAAATCGCCCTTGGTGTAGCCGATCTGCGGACCAAGCAGCAACATGTCGCACTCGTCCAGGTGATCGTGGGCCTCGTTCATGGGACGAGCCTCGACCTCAATATCCAGACCACGGTTTGCAACCTCGGCCTGCATCTTCTGGACCAGCAGGCTCGTGGACATACCGGCATTGCAGCAGAGCATGATCTTCTTCATGGTTTCCTCCTTATAACTGCGCGGCGCGCAGACGACAACTGGTTTTATTCCTTGCGGCTATTGTGCCCACCCCCCTGCATCTTTACACAAGGGAGAGAGCTGCGGGCACCGGCACCGCGTACCGGCGCCCGCAAAGGTGAAAGGGACGAACGTTAGGCGTTCTACTCGGCGAAAGCCTCCTGCTTGGCGATTGCCTTCTCGGAAATCTTCATAAAGGGCAGGTAGACGGCCATGCCAATGACAATCTCGATAGCCTGCCACACGCCGGCGCGCCAGTCAAAGCCCGTAGCGAGCAGGGCATTGATGACGGGAGGCATGGTCCAGGGCACCTGGGCGATGCAGGGGCTGATGATGCCTGCGCAGGTAAGGCCATAGGTGATGCCGATGAACAGATCGGGAAGAAGAACGAACGGGATCATGAGCGGCAGGTTGTACACGATGGGGTAACCGTAGATAACCGGCTCGTTGATGTTGAACAGACCAGGCAGGATAGCCATCTTGGAAACGGTCTCGGAAGCCTTGTTCTTGGAGAACAGGAGCGTGTCGAGCAGGAGCATGAGGGTGCAGCCCGAGCCGCCGATGAGGGCGAAGCTGTTAACGATCTGCATGTTCATGTAGTGATCGGGCTGGATGGTGCCACCGGCGGCAAAGGTAGCCATGTTGTCGACGATGAGCATGGTCAGGATCGGCTCGACGGTAGCGCCAGAGATGGTGGACTGGTGAATACCGACGCAGAACAGCAGGTTAGCAAGGGTGTAGATGAGGATAACAGCCCACGGACCGGCGTTCATGATGCTCTTGAGCGGGTTGGAGATGCACGTGGAGATGATGGTGCACAGATCGGTGCCGGCGCACACGGCGAGCAGGGCTGCGGCAAGGGCGAAGACCGCGAGGTTAAGCAGCATCGGAATCATGACGTTGAAGGAGTTGGAGACCGCGGGAGGCACGCCCTCGCCCAGCTTAACCTTGAGCTTCTCGACGCCAGAAATCTTGATGAAGAGCGAGACGGAAAGCAGGGCGATGATAATAGCCGAGAACAGACCGTTGGTGCCGGTGTTGGCAGTCGAAAGGGCGCCCGTGACCTCGGCGGAGGCGATCTTGTCGGTGAGCAGTGGGCTCGTGGCGGCAAGCGAGGCGGTGATCTGCTGCGGCATCATGATGACGAAGGCAGAGATGGCGACGACCACGCAAGCGAGCGGGTTATCGAAACGCTTGTTCTTGGCGAGGCTGTAGCCAATCAATCCGGCCAAGATAATGGCAGAGACGTTGAGGGTGCCCAGCGTAATTGCCGAGCCCCACGTCTGAAGGTTGGCAAGGCCCGCCGCATCGAGCGGGAACAGAGGGAACACGACGTTGTTAATAAGAACCGCGATACCCGCAAGGATATAGAGCGGCGTGATGGTCGCGAAGGCGTCACGCAGGGAACGCAGGTGAACCTGGTTTCCCACCTTCGCAGAGACCTCGGCAAACTTGTCGAGGAAGCTCTTTCCGTTGTCACTGGCCATGATTGCTCCTAACTTTCAAATCCGGCCTTTTCCTATGCGCACGGTGGTCTGTCGCCCTCTGCCACCAGATGTGCCATGTGTTGCGCGCGGCGGCGCGCGGTCTGGGCGTTCGCCCGGTCGCTAATCAACCACGTGGGTCGTGGCGACCTGTTTGAGCCAGGCCGCCGACCTCTTAAGGCGGCGCTTGTAGCCGTCCATGAGATCGACCTCGACAAAGCCGTAACGATTCTTAAAGGCATTGGCCCAAGACCAGTTATCGATGACGGCCCAGTAGTGATAGCCCCGGCACTTGGCGCCCTCGTCGATGGCCTTGGCCACCCACTCCAGGTGCTGACGTACAAAGTCGACGCGGTAGTCATCCTGGATGGTTCCTTCGGCGTCACGGTTCTTGTATTCGTCCATGATGCCGATGCCGTTCTCGGAAACGAACCACTCAAGATCGGGGTAGTTCTTAGCGCAGTCCATGCCAAAGTCGTAGAGGCCCTGCGGGTAGATCTCCCAGCCGCGGCTCTCGTTCATAACGGCGTCGGGCCATACGTACTCGTCGGCAAAGTGCGGCAGGCCGTACTGGTCGACCTTGCTCGCCGGCGCCTGAACACGCGTGGGGTGGTAGTAGTTGCAGCCGAGCCAGTCGACAACACCCTGCTTGAGGATCTCTTGGTCGCCGGCGCGGAACGGGAGCTTAACGCCGCCCTCGGCCAGGCTGTCGAGCACGTCGGCAGGAAGCTCGCCCTTGGTGATGAGGTCGAGCCACCAGCGGTTGTTGATGCCGCTGGTCATGCGCACGGCCTCGAGGTCCGCCTCGCTGGGGTTCTCCTTGGTGTAGACCGGGGTAAAGCAGTTGATCATGCCGATCTTGGCATCGGCGCGAATAGCGCCCTCGTCATAGGCGCGACGATAGTTGGCCACGGCCAGCGCGTGCGCCAGCGAGATGTGATACTGCACGGTGCGGGCGCGGTTGAAGTCGTGGAGCTGCGGGAACCACACGCCCTCCTGATAGCGCTGCTCGGGCTCGACGATGGGCTCGTTAAAGGTGAACCAGTACTTAATCTCCTGGCCAAACTCGTGGAAGGCGACGTCGGCGTAATGTGCGTAAGCCTCGACAACCTCACGGCTCTCCCAGCCGCCACGGTTAAAGAGGTAGGTGGGCATGTCAAAGTGGTACAAGTTGACAAACGGCTCCAAGCCGGCTTCGCGAGAGGCGCGGAACAACTCGTGATACCACGCGGCACCTTCCTCGTTGAGGTTGCCGTCGGCATCGAGCAGACGGCTCCACTGGATGGAAGTGCGATAGGTATCCAGACCCAAGTCCTTCAAAATGCGAAGGTCTTCCTGGTACTTGGCCATAAAGTCATTGCCGGCGTAAGAGCCAACGCGGTTGTAGAACGAACCCAGATCCTGGATGGACCAGGTGTCCCACAGGTTCTCGAGCTTGCCGCCCTGGTTCCACTGACCCTCAGTCTGCGGGCCGGACATAGCAGCGCCAAAGAAGAAGTCGTTGGGCAGCTGATACTGTGCCATCAAAGTCCTCGCTTTCGTGTTCTAGAGCTTCCGGTTGGAGACGGGTTTGCTTTGGCAGGTTATCCGGCGCGGGCGCGCACCGGCCATACCGATATCCAACCCGCCAAAACAAAACCGTCCCCAAACGGTCGATCCTGTTGTGCGGAAGGATTCCGTTCGTTGCTTAAACTATAGCGCTCTAATTTTAAAAGTAACGCGTCTTTTTCTTTTTTCTTTCTCGAACTTCTTAGATAAAAGTAATATGGATGCCCTGTTGAGGGTTATACTTACTTTTTGTATTCATATATGTCGGAAAGGAGGTTCCATGATTCCCAAATACGAGGCGATAGCTGCAGATATTCGTCGAAGTATCGAGGATGGCACTCTTAAACCGGGCGACAAGCTTCCCACCGTCGTTGAGTTCTGTGAGCTCTATAGCGTTTCCAAAATCACTGTCAAACGAGCTATCGAGCAAATCACCGAGGAAGGTCTAATTACCAGCCGTCGTGGATCGGGTACCTACGTTAAGGACACGGCGGGGCTTCCCGGCCAGGCGTTTTTCCAGGGCAAAAACGACCGTGCCCAGGGTTTTTCGTATGAGCACCGCGGGGAGAAGGTGACCTCGGTGGTCTACGATTTCTCGATTGTTAATCCACCAGCGGACATCGCAGCCCAGCTGGGAATTGCCGAGGATGACTTTGCCTATCACATCGTGCGCGTGCGTCAGGCCGATGAGAAGCCCATCGTTATCGAGTACACCTACATGCCGCTCGAGCTGATTCCGGGCCTTAAAAAGAAGGACCTGTACGGATCGGTCTACCACTTCATCCGCGAGCAATGTGGGCTGAAGATTTCGAGCTTCCACCGTACCATTCGCGCCGTGGCAGCAACCAAGGAAGAAGCTGAGCGCCTGGACACCAAACCTGGCTCTCCCCTGCTCGAGCTCAAGCAGATTGGCTTTTTGGACAGCGGCGCCGCCTTTGAGTATTCGGTCTCGCGCAACGTTGGCGACCGCTTTGAGTTGCACAACGTAACATTGGCATAGGTTTTTGTAGTCATACAGGCGCTCGTTTTGAACAGTTTTACGCGGCGCCCACGCAGCACAATGGGGGTATGAACATGTCCGATTTGATTAAACTGACGCCGATCTTCCACGAGAAAATCTGGGGCGGCCGTCAACTCGAAACCGTATTTGGCTACGACATTCCCGAGGGTCCCATCGGCGAGTGCTGGGCCATCTCGGCCCATCCCAACGGCGACTGCCAGATTGCGGAGGGCCCGTATGCCGGCCACACCCTATCGTGGCTGTGGGCCGAGCACCGTGAGCTTTTTGGCAACTGCGAGGGCAAGGAGTTCCCGCTGCTCGTTAAGATTCTGGACGCCAAGGACGACCTTTCAATCCAGATTCACCCCAACGACGAGTACGCCGCCGAGCACGAAAACGGCAGCCTGGGCAAAACCGAGTGCTGGTATGTACTAGACTGCGAGCCCGACGCCACGATCATCGTCGGCCAGCGTGCTAAAGACCGCACCGAGGCCGCACAGATGATCAAGGACGGCCGCTGGGACGACATGCTCAACGTACTACCGATCCACAAGGGCGACTTTTTCCAGATTGATTCCGGTACCGTGCACGCCATCAAGACCGGCACGCTCATTTTGGAGACGCAGCAGTCGAGCGACGTGACATATCGCCTGTACGACTACGACCGCCCCGGCACCGACGGCAAGCTACGCCCGCTGCACATTGAGCAGAGCCTCGACTGCATCGACTTTGATGCTCAGGCTCCGACCGACGGCACGGTGACCGCGCCCGAAGTGGACGGCGTGACCGAGCTCGAGTCTAACTCCTGCTACACCGTCGATCGCGTGCGCGTCGACGGCAGCAAGACCCTCGACCAGCGCTGGCCCTTCATGTGCCTGTCGGTCATCAACGGCGAAGGCACCGTCTGCGGCGACCCCGTCCACAAGGGAAGCCACCTGCTAGCTCCGAGCACCGTCGGCTCCATTGAGCTCGAAGGCAAGATGGAACTGATCATCAGCCACCTGTAGGCCACCGGTCCCCAAGCGCTCGCCGGGACGGGGCGCGGGGTTTGGTCGCCTGCTCGGACAGTCCTGCTCGCACGGAGAGCACATTAAGTGCTCTCCGGCTCGTGCGGAACTCG
>UQMV01000062.1 GCA_900542315.1 uncultured Collinsella sp. | reverse complement strand
ACTTGCAGCGACGGACCTCAGGACACTCTTACACCACGTCTGCGCGCGCGACCACTGTTGCTGCGTTGGTCACATATGTTTGCACATAATAACGGGCTCCTAATGAGAGTACTTCTCGTTAGGAGCCCATTTTATTGAACATTTGGGGAGCTACGTCAGCTCGCGCAGCTGGTCGTCATGCCTGCAAGCATCAAAAATGCCCCAAATCGCTGCTACTAAAAAGGTAACAGTACTCATATTTGATGTGTTTTGACCACGGCTATCTACAAACCCCCTAGGCCACTCATTGGGGACAGACTTAAATGACCAGGTGTGGCTGCCGAGGCTAGGCTGTTAGGTCGAGTTCGTAGAGGAAGCTTTCGCGCGGCATGTCGTGGCGGCGCTCTTCGCGGTTGGCGCGGTGCGTGGCCGTGCGCTTAAAGCCGTGCAGCTCGTAGAACTTCCACGAGCAGTTGGAGTCGGTGTACAGGTGCGCCCTCGTCGCTCCAAGCGAGGACAGGTGCGAGACCGCGGCATCGAGCAGAACCGTGCCAACGCCCAGGCCATGGACATCGCGATCCACGGCAAGCAGCGTGACCTCGTTGTCGTGCGGCAACGGGCTGCTCTCGAGCAGGCGGTTGTTGGTTCGGATGGTTGCGCGCACAAACGAGAGATACTCGGCGCAGGCATCAGGCTCCAGCTCACGCATCTGCGATAGCAGCGCGCGTTCGGTATCCATCCAATGCTCGTTGATAGTGGCGCCGGAGCTCTGTCCCGCACGCGCGAGCGAAATGCCACGCGCCTGACCGTCGATTACGGCAACCTGTGAAAACGTCGACGACGAAAGGCAGTAGGCGAGGTCGCACGCGGCCTCAAGGCGGTTGTACTCATCGTTATCCGAATTGTTATGCCAAAGCTGCTGCAGAATCAGCGCGATGGCGTCGAAGTCTTCGGTATCAAACGGTCGGTAGAGAACCCGCGAGGCCATGGTGCCTCTTTCTTTTGCGGATGCATATCGAGCACAGTTCTACCACGCCATTGGCATCTAATTATGGTGCCCCTGTGTTCCATGAACTCACCGTGCCCGGTGCTGTGCCCATCCCCTCCGCGTGCAAACTTTTTCTGCACATGCGCCCTTTGCGGGGTGCATCGATGCGCTCGATGCGCTACATTAAATCAGTATTTTCAATGCCGCTGCGCGAGCGCTGCAGATCGACGTATCACCGACTCACAGAGCACGGCGGCGTACCAGACAGGAGGACTGCATGGGATCTGATGTGAAGATCGCACGCGCGTTGATCTCGGTTACCGATAAGACGGGCGTCGTCGATTTCGCACGGACGCTGGTCGATGACTTTGGCGTCGAGATCATCTCTACGGGCGGCACGGCTCGTGCCATCGAGGACGCGGGCGTTCCCGTAACCCCCATCGAGGAGTTCACGGGCTACCCCGAGATGATGGACGGCCGCGTTAAGACCCTGCACCCCAAGGTTCACGGCGCGCTGCTGGCCCGCCGCGATTCCGAGCAGCACATGCAGGAGGCCGCTCAGCACGGCATTAAGCTGATCGATCTAGTCGTCGTCAACCTGTACGAGTTCGAGAAGACCGTCGCCAATCCCGAGGTCACCTTCGCGGACGCCATCGAGCACATTGACATCGGCGGTCCCTCCATGTTGCGCTCTGCTGCCAAGAACGCTACGAGCGTTACCGTCATTTCCGACCCGGCCGACTATGATGCCGTCCTGGCCGAGATGCACGAGACCGGTGGCTGCACCACGCTTTCCACCCGTCGTCGCCTGCAGGTGAAGGTCTACCAGACCACCGCCGCCTACGACACGGCTATCTCCCGTTGGCTTGCCGCCCAGGCAAGCGACGTGGCGGACACCTCTGCCAAGCTCGAGATCTCGCTGGAGAAGGTCGACGACCTGCGCTATGGCGAGAACCCGCAGCAGAAGGCTACGGTCTACCGCTTTGCCGAGGGCTGCGAGAACACCGCGAGCTCGCAGTTCCCGCTCGTTGGCTCCGAGCAGATCCAGGGCAAGCCGCTCAGCTACAACAACTATCTGGATGCCGATGCCGCTTGGAACCTGGTCCGCGAGTTCGACGAGCCGGCCTGCGTGATTCTCAAGCACCAGAACCCCTGCGGCTCCGCCGTTGCCGAGGACATTACGTCTGCTTACGACCGCGCCTTCGCCTGCGATCCCAAGAGCGCCTTCGGCGGCATCATCGCCTGCAACCGCGAGGTTCCCTATGAGCTGGTCGAGCACTTTGCCGATCAGAACAAGCAGTTCGTCGAGGTTATCATCGCCCCGAGCTACACCGACGAGGCGCTCGAGCGCATGGCCAAGCGCCCCAACTTGCGCGTGCTGGCCACCGGCGGCGTGGACCACGGCGCCCAGGTGGAGCTGCGCTCCATCGACGGCGGCATGCTGGTGCAGGAAGTCGACCACGTGACCGAGGATCCCGCGACCTTTACGTTCCCCACCGACCGCAAGCCCACCGACGCCGAGATGGCCGAGCTCGAGTTTGCCTGGAAGGTCTGCAAGGGCGTTAAGTCCAACGCCATCCTGGTTTCCAAGGGCAAGGCCGGCATTGGCATGGGTCCGGGTCAGCCTAACCGCGTTGACTCTGCGCTGCTTGCCTGCGAGCGCGCCGAGGACTTCTGCGAGCGCGAGGGCGTGGAGAAGGGCGGCTTTGCCTGTGCAAGCGACGCGTTCTTCCCGTTCCGCGACAATGTCGACGTGCTTGCTGCACACGGCGTGACCTGCATCATCCAGCCCGGCGGCTCCAAGCGCGACGACGAGAGCATCCAGGCTTGCAACGAGCATGGTATTGCGATGGTCTTCACCGGCGCCAGGCATTTCCGCCACTAAGTTCCGCCTTGGGACAAAATAATCTCTGCAAAAGACGGCTGCTCCGTTTGGAGGGCCGTCTTTTTGGTATAAGAGGACGGAATGACTAACACGAAAGGTATGACCATGCCCCAGATTGATGATGCCGAGCTGTTTGGCAATGCCGAGGATCAGCGTGCGTACGAGGACTTTTGCGCCAATCAGGAGGCGGTCGAGAAGTTTACGCTCGACAAGCCCGCGCTTGTCTGCCGTTGGCGCATGTCCAATAAAAAGGTGCCCATGCTCAACCGCCACATTCGCGCACTGTCCGAGCGCTTGGTGCAGGGCGAGCCGCTTACCCATAACATGCTCAGCTGGGCCAAGCAGCACGTTGAGTGGTCGCTTGCCGAGGGCGACTACACCGCCCACGACGGCGTGCTCATGCTGGTGATCGATGTGAACGGTAATGCCGCCATGACGGTGGGGGAGTACGAGCCGCTGGCCGATACTTCGGCCAAGGCGCTCCGCGCCCGCTCCGCCGAGGCCCGCTCCGAGGCCGACGAGACCGGCGTGGCGCCCGAGCTGCTCGCCGCCGTCAACAACGGCGAGCTCGCCTTTGTGGCGCCGGCGGACGAGTGCCTGTGCGGTACGGCGACGCTCATCGAGCAGCTGGCTCAGACCAAGGACATGCCGGTCGCGCGCGTGGATATTCCCGCGCAGCTCAAGGGCGCGCTGTTCCTGGTGAGCGACGAGCACGGCGTGGTCCCTGCCGCCGACGTCGACGCCGCCGAGGCAGATGTCGCCACGGTCACCTTCTTCGCTGACGGCTACGAAAAGCTCCGCGCCCGCCGCTAAATGATTATTCTGGGACGGGGATTAAAAAATCACTGTGGTCCCCGTCCCCGCCGCGAGCGTGAGGCAAGTCAAGCGCCGCCGTTCGCGAACAGTTCTGTCACCTTGGCACCGCGCGCGGCGCACGCCTGCAGTTTCGCAGCCATAATGGTGGCAAGACAACCAAGAGGGGAGCGTAATCCATGGCGCTGATCTATATCGTTGAGGACGACGAACCCATTCGTCGCGAGCTTGCCGATATCCTTGCCCGTGCGGGTTTTGGGGTCGAGGCATGCGAATCATTCGAGCATGTCTCGCGTGATATTCTCGCCGCCGCGCCCGACCTGGTGCTGCTCGACCTCACGCTTCCCGTCAAGGACGGCCAGCATATCTGCCACGAGGTTCGCCGCGAATCCGAGGTTCCCATCATCGTCCTCACGTCGCGCACGACCGAGATCGACGAGGTCATGGCCATGACGCTCGGCGCGGACGACTTTGTTCCCAAACCCTATAGCGCGCGCGTGCTCGTGGCGCGCATCAACGCACTGCTGCGCCGCACCGCGGCGGCGGGCGAGCGCAGCACACTTGTCCACAAGGGGCTGGAGCTCGACCTCGCCCGCTCCATGGTCACTAACACGCAAACCGGCACTAGCACCGAGCTCACCAAAAACGAGCTGCGTATCCTCTCGCTGCTTCTAAGCCGCGCGGGCAAGATCGTTTCGCGCTCGGCCATCATGCAGGACCTCTGGGACTCCGATGCCTTCGTGGACGACAACACGCTTACCGTCAACATCAACCGCCTGCGCACCACGCTCGAAAAAATCGGCATCAAGGGGTATTTGACAACGCACCGCGGCCAGGGCTATTCGGTCTAGGGGCCGGCTATGTCGTTTGGCAAGTTCTTTAAAGATGCGCTGCTTCCCGTCGCCGTGTGGACGTGCGGCGTGCTGCTGAGCTGCTTTGTGCTGACGGTCGCCGGCGCACCCGTTTCTATCGTGGCCGTGGCGGTCGGCGTGTCCTTTATCTTTGGTATGCTCGGCATCGTGATCGAGCACGCGCGCCGTCGTCGTTTTCTGCGCCAGCTGGAGCGTGCGGCCGAGGAGCTTGAGAGTCCCGCATGGGTGCAGGAGATGGTGCAATGCCCGACCTATGCCGAGGGCGAGCTCGAGTACGAGGTCTTGCGCCGGGTGGGCAAGGCGGCATGCGATGAGGTGGCGGAAGGCCGGCGCCAGACCGATGACTACCGCGACTATATCGAGAGCTGGGTCCACGAGGCCAAGCTGCCCCTGGCGGCAGCCCATCTGATTTTGGAAAACCTGGACGGCAGCGAAGACGACCTGTCGCGCGTAGATGACCTGGCACGCGAACTTGCCCGCGTGGAGCGCTATATCGACCAGGCGCTCTACTATGCGCGCTCGGAAGTCGTGGAGCGCGATTACCTGATTCGACGTTGGAACCTCAAGGCTCTGGTGACGGGCGCAATCAAAGCCAACGCCCGCGAGCTCATCGCGGCGCACGTGGCTCCGGTGTGCGAGAACCTCGACTTTGAGGTCTTTACCGACGAAAAGTGGCTCGAGTTTATTCTGGGCCAGCTCATTCAGAACAGCATTAAATATGCGCGTGAGGACGGTGCGAAGATTGTGTTTTCGGGCGCGTTGTTGGACGAAGGTCTGGCAAGCGAGCGCATCGAGCTCACCGTTGCGGACAACGGCTGCGGCGTGAGCGCGGCCGACTTGCCGCGCGTGTTCGAGAAGGGTTTTACCGGCGACAACGGCCGCACCACCAAGCGCGCAACGGGCATCGGTCTCTATCTAGTGGCGCGCTTGTGCTCCAAGATGGGCATCGATGTCACCGCAGCATCCGAGCCCGGCGAAGGCTTCGTCGTCACGTTTGCCTTCTCAACCAACAAGTTCCAATATTTCGAGTAGTCGGGCCGTCTTGCGGTGCGGACGGCTATGTTCCCGAACGTGAACTTAGCTAAGGCAATTGGCGCCATGTTCCTGAACGTGAACACAACTATGGGGCTCAAATGAATCTCCCATAACAAAAACGTGCCGCCCCAAACAAAACGTGCCGCCCCAAACGGGGCGGCACGCCATCTTTTATCAGCCAACTCGCTGAAGTACGGTGACGAAGGCGCAAGGCCGGGAGGGGTTATCTAAGCCGACATCCCGCAGCCGCGAAGCGGCGAGGACGTCGGCGTGATAACCCCGCAGGCCTTGCGCCGGCGGGAAGGAACCTACTTCACGACCAGAATGTCGCAGTCCGTGTTGCGCAGCAGGAACGTCGAAATCGAACCCAGGAGCGCATACTTGATCGAGGACAGGCCGCGGGCGCCGCAGAGCACCAGGTCTGGCTTGACCACGTCGAGCATCTCGTCCTTGAGCGTCTCGCGAATGCGGCCGGCGCGAATCATGACCTCGACCTCGGGAATATCGGGATTGGCCTTGGCCTCTTCGAGCTGCTTGGCGATGGAGTTCTTAAATGCCTCCTCTAGGCCGTTGACCAGATCGACCGGATAGGAACCGGCGCTCTCGAGCGCCGTGGAATCGATAACGTGGCCGATGATTAGCTTGGCGCCGTTGTTCGCGGCGACCTTGATGGCGCGTGCGAGCACAAAATCCTGCTGCTCAGTACCGTCGAGTGAAACAAATACCTTGGTGTAGCCCTCGTTCATGGTTTCCTCCTTGGTCTATCGCACGGGCGCGGGGCTCGTGCATCGGGCGGGCGCGGGCGCGTTGGCCGCCGGACACTTTATCTTGTTGCAGTTATACCCAAGGATTTGGGTTTGACCGCTCGCAATTCTGTGAACGGGCGAGTTTTTTGGTAAGGGTAGGCACAGGCGCGCCGCCAACGGTTGATAATGGGACATCGCCCGCACCGTCCGCAGAACAATATCGGCGGGTGTCTAACGAGGGGGTCCCTTTGGATATTATCGAGCTTCTAAAATCTGCCTTCATGGGCCTGGTCGAGGGCATCACCGAATGGCTGCCTGTTTCGTCGACCGGTCACATGATCTTGGTGGACGAGTTCGTCAAGATGAACGTGAGCGAGACGTTCTGGAATATGTTCCTGGTCGTGATTCAGCTCGGCGCCATTCTGGCCGTCTGTGTGCTGTTCTTCCATGAGCTCAATCCGTTCTCGCCCAGCAAGGGCAAGGAGGGCCGTCGCGACACCTGGGTGCTGTGGGGCAAGATTGTGCTCGGCTGCATTCCCGCCGCGGCGATCGGTCTGCCGCTCAACGACTGGATGGAGGAGCATTTCTACAATGCTCCCGTCGTGGCGCTGGCGCTCATTGTGTACGGCGTGCTGTTTATCGTGATCGAGAACTGGCGCGCGAGCAAGCGCGAGGAAATGGCCGTTGCCGGTTCGTTTGGTTCGCGTGCTGTGGTGTCGGGTGGACGTCCCGCCGGTGCACACTTTGCGGCGCCCGCGGCAGATGTTGCCGAGGACGAGGACGATGACGAGGATCTGGACTTTGGTTCCATCACCACGCTCGAGGACCTAAGTTGGAAGACCGCACTGGGTATCGGATGCTTTCAGGTGCTCTCGCTGATTCCGGGCACGTCGCGCTCCGGTTCCACCATCATCGGCGGCCTGCTTTTGGGCTGCACGCGTTCGGTGGCGTCCAAGTTTACGTTCTTCCTGGCCATCCCTGTCAGATCGGAAGAGCGTCGTGTAGGGAAAGAGTGTAGATCTCGGTGGTCGC
>UQMV01000061.1 GCA_900542315.1 uncultured Collinsella sp. | reverse complement strand
CTGGGCTTTGAGTCCATCGAGCTGTGGTGCGCCGAGCCCCATGTGACGCTCGATCACACTGGGTATTTTGAGGCCGAGGTTCTGGCGAAAAAGGCCGCCGACCGTGGTCTGCGCTATCGGACGCTCTGTCCCGAGAACGTGGTCTACCCATGGCAGTATTGCGCTCGTAAGCCGCTCCATGAGCAGCGGAGCCTGGCGTACTTCAAGCATGGCATCGAGCTTGCCGAGGTGCTGGGATGCGACCGCATGTCCGTAAACTCGGGTTGGGGTGACTGGGACGAGGATCGCGAAGAGGCGTGGAAGCGCAGTCGCGAGCACCTATCCATCTTGGCGGAGTATGCCGGCGAGCACGGTCTGGTGCTAACGATGGAGAGCCTGCGTCCCGAGGAGAGCAACCTTGTGACGACCGTCGCCGATGCTAAGCGCATGATTGATGAGGTCGCGAGTCCGTACCTGCAGCCTATGGTCGATACGACCGCAATGGGCGTTGCGGGTGAGTCGCTCGAGGACTGGTTTGCCGCATTTGGCGACGGTGCGATCCACGAGATGCACTTTATCGACGGCGATCCCTATGGCCATCTGGTCTGGGGTGACGGCAAGCACGATATGGATGCCTTCGTCGCCACGCTCAACGCCCATGGTTTCGATGGCATGTTGGGCCAGGAAATCACGGACGGTCGCTACTTCGATGATCCGGCGGCGGCAGATGCCAAGAACATGGCCGCCTTCGAGAAGTATCTGATTGACTAGATAAGATTTTGCTCGGCCATGCAAGACACGTCCTGCATGGCCGGCCAAGCTGGAAAGGAACTAAACATGAACGCACATGATCTGATTAAGGAAGCAATTGCCGAGAAGGGCAAGTTCGACAGCGTCTACTGGATCGCCTGCGGTGGCTCCATGATCGATCTGATCCCGGCCCATGAGCTCTTGCAGCGCGAGGCGACGACGTTCACCTCGAATATCTATACGGCCCGTGAGTTCGACATCATGCGTCCCCGTCGCCTGGGCGAGAAGTCTCTGGTCATTGCCTGCAGTCACAGCGGCAATACCCCCGAGGTCGTCGAGGGCTGCGAGATTGCCCTTGCCGCGGGCGCGACGGTGATCGCGCAGACCGATAACGCCGGTTCCAAGATCGATAATGGCAAGTGGGTCACCTGGGTGTACCCGTGGGGCGAGGGCGTTCCGCAGGCCGAAGTTCCTGCCGGTATCTCGCTGTCGCTCGCGGCCGAGCTGCTCGACCAGCAGGAGGGCTACGCCGATCTCGCCGACATGTATGCCGGTATTGCCGAAATGGATAAGATTCTGCCTCCCGCACGCGAAAAGGTAAATGCCGAGCTGGGCGATCGCTTCGCCAAGCTTTGCCAGGAGCATGAGTTCTTCTATATCCTGGGCAGCGGTCCCAACTTTAGCCAGACGTACGGCTTCGCTATCTGCTCGCTGATGGAGATGCAGTGGCAGCACTGCAGCTATATCCACTCCGCCGAGTACTTCCATGGCCCCTTTGAGGCTACCCAGGATGGCGTCTTCTACTTCTTGCAGATGGGCTCGAGCGAGTGCCGTCCTATGGACGAGCGCGCCCTGGCGTTCCTCGAGACCCATACCGACACGCTGATGGTGCTTGATGCCAAGGAGTACGGTATGGAGGCCGTGCCGGCGAGCGTTCGTGCCTATCTGGATCCGGTGCTGTTCTACGCTATGAACTGCGAGCTGCGTGCAGCGCGCGGCAAGGTGTTCGATCACGACCCCGACTTCCGCCGCTACATGGGCGTTGTTGAGTACTAGGAAGGATGGATACCATGGCTTTTAACGTGAACGCGCTCGGGTTCGGTGACAACGTCGTCGATCGCTATGAGCATATCCATACCATGTATCCCGGCGGCAATGCGGTGAATTTTGCCGTTTACGCCAAGAAGTGCGGCGCCGCGCGCTCCGCGTACATGGGCATCTTTGGTAACGACGCCGCTGCCGAGCATGTGATTGCAAGTCTCGAGGATGAGGGCATCGAGCTCGCTAAGTGCGAGCAGCTTATTGGCGAGAACGGCGCGGCGCGTGTGACCGTGGTCGATGGCGACCGCGTATTCCTCGGCTCCAACGAGGGCGGCATCCGTGGCGATGCGCGCTATGTGCTCGATCGCTTCGATCTGGCATACATGAAGCAGTTCGACGTAGTCCACTCGGGCAACTACTGCTTTACCGAGCGCGAGCTCCCCAAGCTGAAGGCTGCAGGCATCACCGTATCGTTTGACTTCTCGGACGATTCCACCGATGAATACTATGAGCAGATTGCCCCGTTTGTCGACTTCGCCTTCTTTAGCGCTGCCGATGCTGCAAGTGAGGATGAGATTCGCGAGCGCCTCGCTTGGGTTAAGAATTTGGGCCCGCGCTTTGTGTCCGCAACGGCGGGCGCCGAGGGCTGCATCGCCTATGACGGCGAGCGCTACTATCGCCAGCTGGCAAAGCCCGTAACGGACATGAAGGACACCATGGGAGCCGGTGACTCGTTCCTGACCTCATTCCTGATGTGCTATCTCGATTCCGCCAAGCGCGGCGAGGACGGACCTGAGGCCATTGAGCGTGCGCTCGATTTTGCGGCAGGTTTTGCCTCGACCGTGTGCGGCATGGAGGGCTCTTGGGGCCACGGAGCTCCGATCACCGAGTAGCCTGAGAAAGCGCTGGGAGGCTTGGGGCTGAAGCCTTGGCTGACTGACGCTAGATTACATCGGAATTCGGATAGGGGCTCGCCTTGGGTGGGCCCCTTTTTGATTGCTGGAGAAGACTATGGATATCAAAGCATGTGCAGCTGGCTTTTGCTGTGCGGACGTGTACCAAAACATCGGCGTGTTCTATCCGACTGGCAATGGCATCGACTGGGGTATCCACCTGGCGCGAATGGGCATATCGGTATCTGCGGTGTCGGTCGTCGGAAAGGACGAGTACGGAGACAAAATGCGCGAGGCGCTGGCTGCCGAGGGGTTCGACATCTCGCATCTTCGCGTGGAGGACGGCGATACCTCGGTGATGCTCATGGCGTTGAAGGACGGCGTCGACCGCGTGCATCTCGAGGCAATCGATGGCGTAATGGAGACATATCGACCGAATGAAGACGACCGGGCGTTTATCCTAGAGCATGACATCATCCATACCGACCTGTTTGGCAATTGTTTGGACCTCCTGCCCGAATGGCATGATGCGGGCAAGACGGTGGTTATGGACTTCTCGGTGTTCAGCCAGGATCCCGAATATGCATGCGAGGCTCATTTTCCTTATGTAGACTATGCGTTCATGTCGTTTGAAGAGGACACTCCGGAGCTGCGGGACTGGGTACGCCACGTGCAGGAATTGGGACCGCGCGTTGCGGTTGCCACGCTTGGCGAGAAGGGAAGCATTGCCTATGACGGTGGGCGCTTCTATGAGTGCGGGATCGTACCGGCGGAGAAGGTCGTTAACACCGTGGGTGCCGGCGACTCGTATATTGCCGGGTTTACCAAGGGCGTGATTGATGGCCTTGATATTCCGGCGTGCATGAAGGCGGGCGCTGAGCTGTCGTCCCGAGTGATTGGTTCGTTTGAGCCGTACTAGGGTCAAATGCCTGGAAAGGAGTACGAAATGGTTATCGACATGTTGGTCCATCCTATGCTCTACGGCGAGATCTATACGCCAGGCGACGAGCCAGACGGCTTTGGTTTTTGGGAGCGTGAGTTTGGCATGGGGCACATGGGCCCCATGGACTGGGATGAGCTCGTGGCCGAAATGGATGTCTGCGATGTGCGGAAAAGCGTGCTCATGCCGCTCGATGTGACCACGGCGTGCGGCGGGCACTTTGGCACCAACGACCAGGTTGCCGCGCTTGTTGCCGCGCACCCCGATCGCCTATGGGGATTCGCGAGCGTGGACCCGCAAGTGAGTGGCGCCGCCGATGAGCTGGAGCGTGCCTTTACCGAGCTGGGGGCCAAGGGGCTCTGCCTGCATCCGGCAAAGCAAGGTTTTGCGCCCGATGATGCCGTGGCCGAGCCGCTCTACAAGCTCTGTGAGCGCTACAACAAGCCGGTGGTTTTCCATGCCGGTATGTCCTGGGAGCCGGGTGCGGAGCTTTCGCGAAGCCACCCGCTTGCGTTTGAGCACACCATCGCAACGCATCCGGATGTGCGCTTTAACCTGACGCACTTTGGCTGGCCCTGGGTGCGCGAGACCGTGGCGATGCTGCTTAAGTATCCCAATTGCTATACGGATGCCTCTATTACCTATATCGATTCGCCCGAAGAAATGATGCAGCGGCTCTTCACCGTCGATATGGGACCGCTGTGGTATGAGCGTGCCCTGTCTCATCAGGTGATGTTTGCCAGCAATACGCCACGCTTCCGCGCCTTCAAGCTCAAGCGGGCGCTTGATACTGTGCCCATGCGCGATGAGGCGCGGGAGAATCTGTATTCCGGTACGGCGCTGCGTTTTCTGAAAGGTGATGAGTGACATGGTGACACTCGAGACATTGAGCTATCTATCGACGGCGCCCGACCAGTTCATCGATATCACAGAAGATGTGCATGCCGCCATCGAGCGTAGTGCGGTGACCGATGGACTGGCAGCGATTATTTTGTCGCATACGACTTGCGGCATCGTGGTGAACGAGGGGCTTCCGTGCGTGGAGACCGATCTCATGGAGACGCTCGATCGCATTGCCCCGCCCGATGCCCCCTATGCGCATGCTCATTTCTTGCCGAGCTATGGTGCCACGGGCAATAACTCCTGTGGTCATATCAAGAGCATGATTTGCGGCAATAGCTGCTTCTTCCCCGTTCAAGACGGCCACATTGTATGTGGCGGGGCCCAGAACATCTACCTTGCGGAGTTCGATGGACCTCAGAAGCGAAAAGTGTTCGTTGAGGTGCTGGGCGAGTAGCAGTTGATGTCTGTGAGTCGGCGAGCTAAAGGAGATTGACCATGTCGTTTATGGCTTCGATGTTTGGGACCGAGAAACCGGTAATTGGCATGCTGCATCTGCAGCCGCTGCCTGGCGATCCTCTGTATTATCCGGGCGGCAGCGTTTCGCGCGTGATCGATGCCGCCAAGCGCGATCTCGAAGCGCTGCAGTCGGGTGGCGTGGACGGCATTCTGATCACCAATGAGCTATCGATGCCCTACGAGCAGCATGTGTCGGCAGTGACCCTTGCCGCTATGGGGCATGTCATCGGAGCTCTTGCCGCAGATTTCTCGACCCCTTGGGGTGCAGAGGCTATTTATGACGGCGATGCCACGATTGAGCTGTGCGCCGCCGTCGAGGCGCAGTTTACGCGCTGCAATTTCTGCGGTGCCTGGGCTGGCGACCTTGGCCTGATCAATCGTGACTTTGCGCACACCATGCGCCGCCGCGCCGCCCTGCGTCTGGATGACCTAAAGATGTTCCATTTCATCACAAGCGAGGGCGAGGTGTATCTTAACGACCGATCGACTCCCGATATTGCCGATTCGCTGGTATTCAACTGCCTGCCCGACGCCCTTGTTATTGGTGGGTCTGCTGCCGGGCGCGGCGCTTCGGGCGAACTTGCCGACGAGGTGCGCGCCCGTGTTGGCGATGTGCCGGTGGCATGTGGAACGGGATGCCGCGAGAATACCGTTGCAGACGTGTTTTCGCATTATGATGGCGCGTTTGTCGGTACCTGCCTCAAGCGAGACGGCAAGCTCGACGCCCCTGTCGAAGCCGAACGGGTCGCGCGGTTCATGGCTGCCGCCCATGCCGCGAGAGGGGAGTGAGCGGCATGCCGTACTATCTTGGCATCGACATAGGAACGAGTGCGTCCAAGGGTGTGTTAATAGATGCGGAGTGTCAAATTGTGGCGCAGGCATCTTGTCAACATGAGACCGAGAACCCTCAGGATGGTTGGTATCAGCACGATGCAGAAGCGATTTGGTGGGGTGATTTTTGCCGGCTGTCTCGCGAGCTTATCGAGCGCGCGGGCATCGAGGCGAACCAGATCCGCTGCGTAGGGTTGTCGGCTTTGGGCTGTGATTGCGTGCCGGTCGATGAAGATTGCCACGCCTTGGCTCCGGCAATTCTCTACGGGGTTGATGCTCGCTCGAAGCCGCAGATTGACGAGCTTCTTTCCGAATATGGCCCCGATCGCGCTCGCGAGCTCTTTGGACACGATCCGTGTTCGTCGGATATCGCCCCTAAGGTCCTTTGGTTTAAGGAGAATATGCCTGAGGTCCATGAGCGGGCGGCGAAGTTTCTTACGGCTTCGTCCTATCTATGCGCCAAGCTTACTGGCAGGTTTACGATCGACCGTTATCTTGCCGAGGATTTCCTTCCCTTATACGATCGCGGGACGTGGCAGGTTAATGAGCGCGGGTGCGCGCGGTTCTGCCGTCCCGACCAGATGGCCGAAGTCATGGCGGCGACCGATATCGCCGGTGTAATCACGGATCGGGCGGCGGTTGAAACCGGTCTTGCGAGGGATACGCCGGTGCTTGTCGGAACAGGCGATTCGGGCGCCGAGGCGATTTCTACCGGAGTGTTCTGCCCCGGGGACATGATGGTGCAACTCGGGAGCACGGCCTACTTTATCTATTTGGCGGACCATATGGTCGATGACGCTCGTCTGTGGCCAGGGACATTCATCATCCCCGGAACTTACGGTATCTGCGCCGGCACCAATACAGCAGGTGCGTTGACGGCGTGGTTGCGACGCGAGTTGTACCGCGATGCCGTGGATGCCGAACGCTCCGGCGGCCCCGATGCCTATGAGGTCATGGCGCACGATGCCGGACAGGTAGGTCCTGGAGCGGATGGCCTGCTGTGTCTTCCATACTTTGCGGGCGAGCGCACCCCGCTCAACGATCCCGAGGCGCGTGGCGTGTTCTTCGGACTGACCGAAAGGCATACCCGGGGTCATATGGTTCGCGCGGCTTTGGAGGGGGTCGCCTATACGGTCGCAGCGCATGTTGATATTATCGAGCGAGATCATGGATTGCCTATCGAGCACATCATGCTCGTGGGTGGCGGAACTAAGAATCCGGTATGGATGCAGACGATTGCCGATGTCTGCGGGCGCGCAGTTTCGGTTGCGAAGGTCACGGTGGGCGCATGTTTTGGCGATGCCCTTATGGCGGCACTTGCTGGCGGCGCCTATTCATCATGGGGTGAGCTCGCCCGGGTTCTTGGGGTCGCGCAAACGATCGAGCCCGATATGGACGCTCATGAGCTGTACACATCGCGCCGCCATATCTTTGATGAGCTATATGCGCGAAATTGCGACCTTATGCACGAGTTAGTGTAGCGCCGCCGAATTGCCCCACGCTCTTATGGGGGCTGCGTTGTGCGATTCGCATGCCCCTTGAGGGTCGTGGGCAAAAAATGCCAAATATGAGTACTGTCACAAATTTGGTAGCAGCAAAATTTGGCTCTTGAGGTCCTAGTTGAGTGTCTGCGGACAACTTAAAGCCGTCTAATATGTCCCTGGGTATGCTAAAACGACCTGATAATGAACAGTTGTACATTATCAGGTCGTTGTTTTGGTGCAAAATAATGTGACCAGTTTTACAACAGTACTCATATTTGGCATTTTTGCCCACCGAGGTGGTCGCGCGCGCAGACGTGGTGTAAGAGTGTCCTGAGGTCCGTCGCTGCAAGTC
>UQMV01000060.1 GCA_900542315.1 uncultured Collinsella sp. | reverse complement strand
CCCGCGACCCCAACCTTGGCAAGGTTGTGCTCTACCAACTGAGCCATGTCCGCTTACAAGGATTAATCTTACGTGATACCCGCATCCTATGCAAGAACTTTTTTTGAAAAGTTTTGCGACGCCCTCGCGAACCTCGCGAAGACATCAGCCACCACGGAAAGCGCAGGCAAACGCAAACTCGCCGCAAGAGGCTCCTATATCTCACCGAGCATGATCCAGGCGGAGCTGTCCTGCGCGAGCCTGCCGTCTGCAAGCGGTGATGAGGTGAGCAGGACCCTGCCCGCCGGCAGCTCCACGGGTGCTGCACCGAAGTTCGTCACACACGCCCATCCGTTGTCGCGGCGATAGGCGATGACGCCGCCCTCGGCGCCCTCGGCACCATCCGCAAGGCCGGTGCGCCCGTCAAGATCGAGCCACGCAAGATCGTTGGCGCACCCGTGCAGCTTGCGCCGCAGCCAGAGGGCGTCACGATAGAGCGCAAGCATCGATGTCGGGTCCGCTTCTTCTCTATCGGCAGCGTAATCGGAAAACCATGCAGGCTGCGGCAGATGGGGCGCCGTATCGGCGTCCGCCGGTGAAAACCCAAACGATCCGCCCTGCGCGGGATCGTCCGCCGCTACCCACGGCAGGGGCACACGACAGCCGTCGCGCCCCTTCTCGCGCTTCGATCCGTGCGTATTGGTCGCAGTGGGATCTTCGAGTGCAGCCCACGGAATGTCAGCCACCTCAAAAAGGCCGAGCTCCTCACCCTGATACACGTATGCCGAACCCGGAAGCGCCAGCTCAAGCAAAAGGGCCGCCCGCGCGCGGCGCTCGCCGAGTTCGCGGTCCTCGTCATAAGACGACCCGTCGCGTAAGAGCCAGTCGAGCGCAATCTGGTGGTAGCGCGTCGCCTTGATTTGCGGCAGGGCATAGCGTGTCGCCACGCGCGGCACGTCGTGGTTGGAGAGTACCCAGGTCGAGGCGGAATCGGATTCGATGGCCGCCTTCAAGCCCTCCTCGATTGCAGCGTGCATGTCATCATAGGTCCAAGTGGCCTTGGCGAACTCAAAGTTAAATGTCTGGCCAAGCTCGCTGGGACGCGCGTAGAGATACTGGCGCTCGGGCAGCACCCACGCCTCGGCAACGGCGCTGCGCGGCGGATTATAGCGGTCGAACACGCGACGCCACTCGCGATAGATCTCGTGGACCTCGTTGCGGTCCCACAGCGGATGGGTGCCGTCGTCAACCATGTCATCGCCCTCGGCGAGATGCCACCGGTCGAGGTCATCGCGGTCGAGATCCTTGGCAAGACCGTGCGCCACATCAATGCGAAAGCCATCGACGCCTCGATCGCTCCAAAACGCCAGGACGTCGCAAAAGAACGCGTGAACCTCAGGGCATGACCAGTCAAAGTCCGGCTGCTCGGGCGTAAACATGTGCAGATACCACTGACCGTCCGCAACACGCGTCCAGGCGGGGCCGCCAAAGTTGGCATTCCAATTGGTGGGAGGCAGCTCGCCGTGCTCGCCGCGACCATCGCGGAAGATATAACGGGCGCGCTCGGGCGATCCGGGGCCGGCGGCAAGAGCGGCTTTGAACCAGGGGTGCTGGTTGGATGGATGGTTGGGCACGATGTCGACAATGACCTTGATGCCGCGCGCGTGAGCCGCGGCGATCATGTCATCGAAGTCGTCAAGCGAGCCGAGACGTGGGTCGACATCGCAGTAGTCCGCCACATCATAGCCGCCATCGACAAGAGGCGATGGGTAAAACGGGCTCAGCCAGATGGCCTCGATACCCAGTCGCTCAAGATAGTCCATCTGCTGGGTAATGCCCGCGATATCGCCCAGACCCGAACCAGTCGAATCCTTAAACGAGCGCGGGTAGATCTGATAGATCGCGGCGTCGGACATCCATGAGCGCGAAGAAGACTTTTCTGTAGCCATGGGGCGTATCTCCCTTGCAACGAGGTTATGCGAGATGCCCACGATGATACGCCCAAAGCGGATATTCGCGGCAAACAACGCCACAGCCACGACCCAAAACCCTCGCCCCCTCTCGGGTTCAAGCCTCCTGGGACGAATCGACCGATTAGTGAAAAGAACGGAAGACCCACTTTCCCGGCCACGACAGCGAGCGGGCTCCGGGTGCCCCAGGTTGCCGCGAAAGAGGAGGGAAGCGTACTTTATGTACGCGACCGACGATTGAGGGGCAAGATGGGGTGCCCGGGGCTCGCGCAGCGTCAACAAAAAACGCGGTTCGTTAGAACCGCGTAAGATAGTTGGAGCGGACAACGGGGCTCGAACCCGCGACCCCAACCTTGGCAAGGTTGTGCTCTACCAACTGAGCCATGTCCGCTTGCGGGTTATTAATTTACGCGAGTTGTCCAAAAGACGCAAGTACTTTTTTCAAAAAACTTGTCTGCCGCATGTTCTTAGTAGCCAAACGCGCTAAAGCGATTGGCTAGGCACACGATTCCAGCGCTCCGCTAAACAGCTTCACCATCTGCACGCGCGTGCCGGCGCCGTCCGTACGACGAGCAACCTCCACGTTATCGACGAGCATACGCATAAGCTTGATACCACGGCCGCGTTCCTCAGATGCAACCGGCTCGCTCGTTTCATCGATAGAATAGCCGACACCTCGATCAAGCACCTCAACCACAACGCGATCGCCATAGGCCTGAACCGTCAGGACGCACCCGATACCGCCCGCATGGTCATAGGCATTACCCAGCGCCTCCCCCGACGCCAATGCGACATCGTAGCGCTCGTCACGGCGCAACGGAAGCGATTCAAGGAGTTCGGCGATGCGATGTCGGTAGTATGGAAGATTCTCGATACCCTGACGGACCTCGACGCTCTTACTCCAGCGAGGCAGCTCCCCCACCGGAATAGCGGGAATAGACTCCCGTGCCGGCCCCGCGACATGAAGGATATCGACAAGACGAGCAATCTCCAAAAAGCGAACAACTTCACCTGATGCATTGACGAGCGAAAGCAGGCCTTCTCGCCTCATGAGCTCACGAGCGCGCGTAAGCAGGAATGCCAAGCCCGTCGAATCGATAAAGCTAACAGCCTGACAGTTGATGACGACACGACGCACGCCGCGGCCAATCAAAGCATCCAACCGCCGACGCAGCGCAGGCACCGTGGCGATGTCGATATCGCCTGGTGGCGTCAAAACCGCTATGTCATTCCACTCATTCATACGACCATGGTTCCCCAAAAAAGCCCACTCGATGCATTCGTTTCCCCAACCGTACGGATTCAGCCCGCCCAGCGTCGTCTATGAACGACCCCGTAAAAACTCAAGGGACACCAATGCAATGTCATCGTCCAGCGCCGATTCGGTAAATCGGTCAAGCTCGCCCAAGACCTTGCCGCAAATGCCCGACACGCCCTCCCCCGAAACAGAAAGCAGAAGGTCGCGCAAGCGCTGCTCGCCAAAGAACGCTCCGGTGCGGTCGCGGGCCTCAATCGTTCCATCCGTATACATGAAGAGCATGTCGCCGGGGGCGAACGTAAACACGCCTGTCTCGTACACCATGCTCTCAAAGGCACCGATTACGCCCGATTGGCATCCAAGCAGCTCGACCTCTCCCCCACGGGACTCGCCGCCACCCAGCGGCATCGACTCTGGCCTGATGACCATGGTCGGAGGATGGCCCGCCGAACAATACGTTGCGCGTCCGGCTTTAAGGTCAATCTTGGCGATAAAGGCTGTCACGAACGTCTCGACCCTCGAAAAGCCCATGAGCATGCTGTTAAGGGAGCGTGCCATGCGGGCCGGTGCAGCGCCCTCCCAGGCATATGCCGTCAGGGCCGTCTTGACGAGCGCGGACATCGATGCGGCCTCAATGCCTTTGCCAGACACATCACCCAGAATCATGACGGCGCAGTCGTCGGGAAGACGGATGAGCGTATAGAAATCGCCGCCGACCAACGCCGAGTTCGTGGCCGACAGGTACACCGAATCGGTTGCGATACCCGGAACATCCCCCAGGGAATTTCTCATGCCGATCTGGAGGGTCTGAGCGATATGGCGCTCCTCGCGCTTTTGAGATTCGCCTTCATAGATCAGTTCAAAGTCATGCGCCAAGTGCACCAAGTAGTCATATTCAAGGTCATCAATCGGCTCTTGGCTACCATCACGAAGCAGCAGCGCGCGCGTAGTCGGGCTCTTCGCAACAGAAGCAGGAACAATCGCGTCGTTACTGTGTTTGCCATCACCCTCAGAGCGCGGGCGCCCCGCCTCGATGCCGGAGTCGACGTAGAGACCTTGACAAGGCAGACCATGCGCCCTAAGCCAGCCTCCCATAGGCATCGATTCGTCAACGCGAGTTATACGGACGTGTTTAAGGTCCTCGGCACTCGTGCCGCCCAAAACAGACGTCTCAAAGCCATCAGGGCCAGCTCCCAGACGTGCCGCTGGCGTCGTCGTGGAAAAGAAAAGCTTCTCGGGATCGTCCGGCAAAGCAACGCGACTGCCGCCTTCAAAATCTATGACGTAGGAATCCAGACTGGCGTCATACTCAACAGGGCAAAAATGGCAGTTAAGCATATTGCAGATCTCGGACGATACCGCCTGGGTAGCCGCGGCGGAATCGTCTAGAAAGGTAAACAACTCATCACGTAAGACATTGAGCGAGCGGCCAAGCTCGGCCGTGCGACGAGAGCGAAGGCTCGATGCCATGCCGACCAGCTGGATAGACAGGTAATCGCAAATGACCTCGAGTACATTAACGTCATAGGCGAGCGGTGCCTGAGGGCGTTTCCAACCAACTTCCAGCACGCCAAGGATCTGCGTACCGTAAAAAACGGGAAGACAGATCTCGCTGCGGTACGGAGGCATATCCTGCACGCGCAACAGGTGCTTAGAACGATTGTCCAGGTCCATGAACATACCGGAGGCGGCCCTATCGCCCTCAAGGTCCTGTTGAATCGACAAGCGACAGGCACGCGACTCGCGAAGAACATACGTCGGAATGCCAGCGCCATACGGCAAAAACTCGGGCAGGTAGCTGTCGTACAGCTCCTTGGAAACACCGCGTAGCTTAAAACCGCCGCTCTCAGAAAAATAGATAGCGGCACCCGAAGCATCGAGTGTTCCTACAAGCTGGTTCAAAACAGTATCAAGCAGGCTGGGTAGCTCATCGGAGCCCACAGTGCTCATAATGACCGAGAGCGTGCCAGAGAGACGCTTGTTCGCCACTCTAAGCTCCGATAATGCACGCTTAAGTTGACGGTCGTGAGAATACTGTTCCTCGATACTGTGAAGCGCCACTAGGACACGTGGTGCGCGGCGCCCAAAGATACGTGGAGGCGTTACGGAGCCCGCACGAACCAAGACGGGGATAAAAGAGCCGTCACTCAGCTTGAGCATCAGTTCGTTCTCGGAGCCATCAGTTTCAAATGGCAGACGATGTTCCGTCGCACGTTCAAAAGCGGACGAGTACAGGACGTCTTTAACATCCCCACCGATGACGTCGGCGCGTTCCTCGCACATCAAACCAAGTAAGCGATTATTCACATGCAGAATGGTTCCGTCGAGCTCGCAGATGATGACAGCATCGCTCGTGATCTCGACTAGTTGGGCAACGTCTGCCCACTCGTTGCGTTCAAGCGTTTCCATCGTGGACCCCACCGTCTATCGGTAACAAAAAAAGCCTCCGAAGAGGCTTCTCAAATGCGATGGTGTCGGAGGCGGGACTTGAACCCGCATGACCAAAAAGCGGTCACTAGCACCTCAAGCTAGCGCGTCTGCCAATTCCGCCACTCCGACATGCTATGTTGTTGATTCACGGTTCGTTTTGTTGGACCCGCGCGTTCAACGAGGAAGATAATAACCTATGATTCGAGAACTGTGCAAGCACTTTTTTCAAAAAAGTTTACGAATTTGTAAATGCGCTGGTAGATCTATATGTTCGGCCCCGAATCGGTGTTGCCTCCCGGCGCGTCCTCGGGCATGAGCGATATTTTGTTGCGCACTTCGTGCTGCAAAATATCGCTCCCCCTGCGGAATGCGCCGGGAGGCAACACCGATTCGGGGCCTGCAAATACATACTTCAGGCACAGTTCTCAAACATGTTCTGGGGGCTGATGCAAATTTGGTGGCTCGGCTTTGCCGAGCCCTTATATAAGGAGGCCGGAGCTAAAGCTCCGGCCTCACTCAATTTCTTATTAGATTAAGTGAGCGATCAGGGAATCGCACTCCCCTGCCGAGTTACCGCAGGGCCCGCCCTGGAGTTAGTTTTCAGAACACTCCGCAGGACGGAGGAAGCCCCGCAGCGCGTAGCGCGCAGCGGGGCTTCCGACATGTCCGAGGACGTTCTGAAAACTAACTCCAGGGCGGGCCCGGACAAGAACAACCGACTACAGGTCGATGTGCGATTCCTTGATCGGGAACGGCTCCGCAAAGTGGCAGGCACAGCAGTGGCCCGGGGCAACTTCCTTAAACTCAGGCAGCTTCTCGGAGCAGATACCCTGAGCGATCGGGCAGCGCGTGTGGAAACGGCAGCCGGTCGGCGGATCCAGCGGCGACGGCGGATCGCCAGCGAGGATGATGCGCTTGCGGGTCTTCTGGATATCAGGATCGGGAACCGGCACGGCAGACAGCAGCGACTGCGTGTACGGATGGTGAGGCTCGCTGTAGAGCGTCTTCCAGTCCGAAACCTCAACCATCTTACCCAGATACATAACGGCAACGCGATCGGAAATGTGCTGCACGACGGACAGGTCGTGAGCGATAAACAGATACGCGGTACCGAACTTGTCCTGCAGTTCCTTGAGCAGGTTCAGAACCTGGGCCTGAATGGACACATCCAGAGCAGAAACTGGCTCGTCGCAGATAATCAGCTTGGGCTTCAGCGCAAAAGCGCGGGCAATACCGACACGCTGACGCTGACCGCCGGAGAACTCATGAGGATAGCGGTTAATGTGCTCGGGGTTCAGTCCGACAACGTCGAGAAGCTCGCGGACGCGCTCAATGCGCTCCTCCTTGGTGCCCACGCTGTGAATGGTCATGGGCTCGGAGACGATCTCGCCGATGGTCATGCGGGGATTCAGCGAAGCATAGGGATCCTGGAAGATGAACTGCATCTCGCGACGCATGTCCTTGATCTCATGCTTGCTCATCTCGGCAACATCTTTGCCCTGGAAGAACACCTTACCGGCGGTCGGCTTGGTCAAGCGCATGATGGTGCGACCCGTCGTGGACTTACCGCAACCAGACTCACCAACCAGACCAAAGGTCTCGCCAGGATAAATCTCAAAAGAGATGTCATTTACAGCAGAGACGACACGCTTGGAGAAGCGCTTGGCGAACATGCCGGACTCAGCGGGAAACTCCTTAGAGAGGTGCTCGACCTTCAGGAGCGGAGTGCGCTCGTTGGTATCTGCCATTACGCCTCGCCTCCCTTCTTGGAATCCTTGCGCGTACGGGACGTCTCAGGAGCGTTCTTGAGGAACTCGGGGTCACCGGAGTAGTGGCACGCAGAGTAATGACCAGACTCGGTGACAACGCGCTCGGGGCGCTGCTTGCGGCACTTGTCCGTCGCATAGGGGCAGCGAGGAGAGAAGACGCAGCCCTCAGGCAGGTTCATGAGCGAAGGCGGGTTGCCGTGAATCGGCGTAAGAGGCTTCTTCTCTTCGATGGCCTGCTCCGGGATGGAGCGGATAAGGCCCCAGGTGTAGGAGATCGGAAGAGCGTCGTGTAGGGAAAGAGTGTAGATCTCGGTGGTCGC
>UQMV01000059.1 GCA_900542315.1 uncultured Collinsella sp. | reverse complement strand
CCTCGACCAGGGGCATGAGCTCGTTCACCCGCTCGACGATGCGGCGCTGCTCAGCCAGGGGCGGAACTGGGACCAGAATGACGTTCAATGACTTCTGATTAGTCTTTGGCATTTTGACACGCGTATCATCCTTAAGCGTCTCCTCAGTGAAGAAATTGCTGAGGAGAACCGTGAGGGCATATTCAGGTTGCAGCTTGGTGTTGAGCGGATACATATCCGCACTACACAGCCCATCAAAAGGGGCGATAACCGCCTTTCGAAGAGCTGGACGAATCTTCGAATAGAGAATCTGTCCTGCAGAGAACAGGTGATTGGCGCTCTTAACCTCGTCGGCCTTAACACTATGACAGAACAAGAGCTTTCCGGTGCCTTTTTGGATGTTGTCAGGCGCGATATGAGGAAAGTCCTGATATTTCAACGGGTCGACCAAACGCGCTGCAATTCCAATGACTTCACTAAATCTCGCCCAGGCCCAGCTTTCCGGAATCCCAAACGGAACCTCGTCCGCGATGCACTTGTCGCTCAAAACGCGTCCCTTAGTGTCCACGTGTTTCTCATAGGGGGAGCCATCGGAACCGATATAGATAATGCTCTCCCCGCCCTTCGGGAATTTAGCCTTACCCTCAGCAATAAGCTTATGCTTCCCTTCACGAATACGCTCAAGCAGGACGCTTGCAGGCTCATCACTCGGGTCTTGTGGAACGAGCTTTCCCTCAATCGCCATTTGCAGGATTGAGTTCTTCAGGTCTTTTGCCTTCATCTACGCCTCAATCCCAAGAATCTCGCAAATACGAGCAAGCTTCTGGTCAATCTCGGCATCGAGCTTAGCGCGCTCTTCTTTGTAGTTCCTGATCAGTTCGTCAGGCGGTAAGATCTTCTCTTCCTCGTGAGGATAGCCGCACACGTCAAAGTTAAAACCGCCGTCTCGCAACTCGTCAACCGTATAGTACTTGGCCTTGGGATTGCCGTCTTCCTCGATATCCCGACGGTTCTCCCACCATTCCTTTACAGGTGCAAAATGTTCGATCCTAATGGGCTTGGTCTTAGAGAAGTGTTTATACCCCTCGGGCATGTCCATGCGATAGAACCAAACGCCCTCAGAGGCCCCCGTATTATCGAAGAACAGAACGTTAGTAGTGATGCTCGTGTACGGAGCGAAAACACTCTGTGGAAGGCGCAAGACAGTATGCAAGTTCATGTCCTCAAGCAGGCGACGCTTGATCTCCGTCTTTGCACTATCCTGGCCAAAGAGAAAACCATCCGGAATGATAACAGCAGCGCGGCCGCCTCGCTTAAGACGATAAAGAATGAGTCCAAGGAATAGATCTGCGGTCTCGGAGCTACGGAGTGCAACAGGGAAGTTGTTTTGCACCGATGCACTCTCGGACCCGCCATAGGGCGGGTTCATAAGTACGACGTCAAACTGGCCGTCAGGCTTGTGCTTCCACTCGCGAACATCCTTCTCGAGAGAGTTATCGTGAAAGACTTCAGGATTATCGATATCGTGCAACAGCATGTTGGTCACGCACAGCAGGTAAGGGAGCTGCTTCTTCTCGATGCCGTAGACCGATCTTGCATAGAGTTCACGATCGGCTGGAGTCTGAACCTGGGAGTCGAGAATCTTGAGGGCGCTCGTCAAAAAGCCGCCCGTGCCACACGCGAAGTCAGCCACAGTCTCGCCGAGCTTGGGCGCAAGTGCCTGGGCCATAAAGTCAGTCACCGCTCGGGGTGTGTAAAACTCGCCGGCATTACCCGCGGACTGTAAGTCTTTCAGGATGGTCTCGTAAATTTCACCGAAGGCGTGGCGCTCTTTGTACTCGGTAAAATCAACCGACTCGTCAATCTCGTTGATGACTTGACGAAGTAGAATCCCATCCTTCATGTAGTTGTTGGCGTCAGTAAAAGCAGCCTTGACGACGACGTGTCGCAAAGGCGCATCAGGTGCAAGCTCAAGACTCTCAAGAGTCTTGAATAGATCATTGTTTACAAAGTCGAGAAGCTCATCGCCAGTAAGCGCCTTGCCGTCTTTCGCATCGTGCGCCCAGCTATACCAGCGCAGGCGCTCGGGGATGATGGACTGATAGGAGTCATCGTGAAACTCCCACTCCTGCTCCTTGGCATCGTAAATCTTGAGGAAGAAAAGCCAAGTCATCTGCTCAATGCGCTGCGCATCGCCATTGATGCCGGCGTCTTTGCGCATGATGTTCTGCAGGGTCTTTACGAGAGATCCCAGTGCCATTTGCTATCGTTACCTTTCTCTATGCGATGTAGAGCTCGTCCTCGAGCATCTGCGCTGCCTGAATGTACTGTTGTTTGCCGCCGAATGCGGCGACGATCTTCATTGGGCTGCCAAACCGACGGAATTCCTCGAGGTCGAGGACGTGGGTGTCGTCCAAGTCTACGAGGTTCGACGTCGCATATTTGTCGAGAAGCGCTTCAAGGACCTCACGCGCGACGCCGGCATACTCATAGAGCACACCCTTTTTCTTGACACTATTGGCTCTCTCGCTGCGCGTAAGAGGTCTCTGGTCGTAAGCAATGTGGCAAATGAGGTCAAAGTCGCTCATTTGCTCCTGTCCAGTCTCGAGCCGCAGCTCATCCAGGAATACGCCACGCGCACGCAGCTCATCGATAATCGCTTGTTTCTTATGTTCAGAGTTCCACGCCGCTAGGAAGTGGTCAAGAGTGTCGTATTCGCCGAGAATGTTTTTTCGCGTATAGTCCTTAAGGCTCTCAGTTACAAGAAGGCCATCGGAGGAGTAATACTGCACCATCTCCGACACTACATAGACGTCGGCCCCATGAACGTGATATTTCACATGGGAGGACGGATCGTCCGGCGGCAATACGGGTGGGTCTACGATCGGAGACGGAGGCGGAACGGGACTGCCGCCATTGCCGCCGGGACCCGGATCCGCAATGGGGTCACCCGGATTAGGCTCAAACACAACAACAGGTTCGCCATCAAACTCGGGATCTGCAAACAAACGCGATGCGTCACGAAAATCGAGGATGGTGAAATAGAGTTTGTCGTAGTCCTCACAGATACGGGTTCCGCGGCCGATAATCTGCTTGAACTCCGTCATTCCGTGCTCACCGAACTTGTTGTCGAGCACGACTACCTTACACGTCTTGCAATTAACACCAGTGGTGAGAAGCTTCGAAGTCGTAACGATGGTCGGGCATTTCTCGTCGGGGTCGATGAAGTTATCTAACTGAGCCTTACCTTCCCTGTCGTCACCCGTAATCTTCATGATGTAGGTGGGGTGATCTCTTACGATATCGGCGTTCTCGTTTACAAGGGCACGTCGCATATTTTCGGCATGCTCGATGTCAACGCAAAAGACTATGGTCTTGGAGTAACGATCCGTCTCCTTTAGAAATTGAGTTATCCGCTTGGCAACTTCCTCGTAGCGCTCTTTGATGACAATCTCGCTGTCGAAGTCTTGCTTCTCGAAAACACGTTTGGGCAGAGCTTCGCCGCGATCATCTATGGTGCCTTCCTCAGTACGGTATCCGTAAATGTCGACGTTCAGCTTAGGACGAATAACTTTATACGGGGCGAGAAAGCCATCCTCGATTCCCTGTTTAAGGGAGTAGGTGTAGACAGGTTCGCCGAAGTAGGTAATGTTTGAAACCTCTTCAGTCTCCTTTGGCGTAGCCGTCATACCGATTTGAATTGCACAATTGAAATACTCAAGTACCTTACGCCATGCGGAGTCCGCCGCGGCACTTCCGCGATGGCACTCGTCGACGATAATCAAATCGAAGAATTCCGAGTCGAACTCGCGGAATATTTCTTCACCGTTTTCTCCAACAAGCTGTTGGTAGAGCGAGAAATAGACCTCGTAAGCAGAATCGAGCTTTCGACCTACGACCTTGGTTGTAACCCTCTTGAGAGGCTTGAAATCGCCGTCTATGGTCTGATCGACGAGAATATTGCGGTCCGCCAGATAGAGAACCTTACGAACCTCGGTAGTCTGTCGCAAGCGATGAACGATTTGAAAAGCCGTAAAAGTCTTTCCCGTTCCCGTTGCCATAACGAGCAAGATGCGATTCTTACCTCGCGCAATAGCTTCAAGCGTACGATTGATGGCGATGCACTGATAGTAGCGAGGATGATTGCCGCCGTGCTCCTGGTAATACGGAGCGGTCACAATCTCCTGGCTATACGGATGTTCAAGCCCCTTTGCTTTTGAGTATCGTGTCCAAAGTTCCGCCGGAGTGGGAAACTCGTCCATGGCAAGAGCGCGCTCTTTCCCGGTAAGAAAATCGTGCTCAACAAAACCCTTTCCGTTTGAGCTGTACGCAAACGGAATATCGAGCAGCTGGGCATATCCCATCCCCTGTTGGAGACCGGCATCAACGGTGTGCTCCGTATCCTTAGCCTCGACGATTGCGATAGGGATGCCCGGAGCATACATCAGAAGGTAGTCAGCCTTCTTCTTGTCTTTACGGGTGACCATACTTCCGCGCACAACGATCTCGCCACTGGTAAAGAAATACTCAGTGAAGACTTGGGTATTGCGATCCCACGACTTCATAATCGCAGGATCAATGAGTTTAAGCCGTGTGTCAGACTCGTTCATACGTCTCGGAGCCCCTCATTGCGCAAAGCGACAGCTATTGATGTTGAGTTGATTAATTTTATCATCACTATGCAATCTAGCAGCCGCTTTATACGAAATGAGACGAAGTAAAGTCAGCCCCGTGAGAAAGCTCCAAAGAAAGCAAAATGAGCCCCGTTGACTTGAGTCAGAGGTCATTCCCGGAGCCCCGACTACCTCCCCTCCGCCTTCAGCTTCAGCAGCAGGTCGCCCAGCTCGGGGCACTTGCTGGAAAGGCGCGTCTGAGCTCGCTCGCCCATCCCCCACCGTTGGCGGACTTCCTGGGCGCGCGGACTCACGTGATAGTCCCCCTCCATCATCTGCTTGAGCAGCTTAGCGGTCACGCGCGCATCGGCCAGGGCGCTGTGGGCGTGACCCGTCGACTCGTCGAACTCGATGCCGAACCACGTTGCCGCGTCACTCAAAGAGACGCACCCGTGGCTGCCCACGTCCATGATCGAGGTATAAAACGCCTGCAGATCGGCCCAATCCGTAGGAAATGCGGAAAGGTCGATGTGCTTTGCCTGGCACTCGGTCAAAAGCTGTCGACGGTCCGCCCCGCTCCAGCAAACCACCTGGGCGGAGTAGCGACCGATCCAATCGCTGAGCCTTTTGATCACCATGTAGAGCGGGTCGGCCATCGCGGTGTCCACGGCCGATATCCCTGTAAGCTCGCGGACGGGGAACGCAACGCCTTCGGTAAATTCCGTCTGCACAAACTGCGAGAACTCGCCCATAACGTTGCCGTGGTAATCGAGCTTGACGGCACCGACCTCGATAATCTCATTGCGCAGTCCACGGCGCTGGCGCTGCTTTGGCACCGGCGCAAACTCAAAGTCCAGCACGATCTGGCGCGCAAAGTTCGTCGTATCGATAGCCGAGATACACGGCGTCTTTTCAGCTGACACGGTTACGGCCTCTCTCCGTCAACTGCCGCTTGCTACATAGGCGGCTACATTGCCGTAAGGATAGGCGCCCGTGCGGACATGAAAGCGGGACGCAATATACCATGCGCCAAGCACACGCCATGCAGACGGCCCCAAGAGAGTCGACCGCTCTATTCAAATGCATGAAAAGATTGAGGCCCGGTGACTTGAATCAGAGGTCATCCCGGGCCCATCAGAGCTCGCAGAGCTCTTGGTTGCTTTGGTCTCGCTCTTCACGGCGCTTATCGAACTTTCCGAGGCACTCAAGCAGCATTCGAAGCATAACAAGTCGCTGCCATTAAGGCACTGACCTCTTGACCAAGCAACGGCGCTGCCCAGCTATCACCCTTGGGCTGCCGTCAACTTTATTCTATCCGCGAGCATCTGGTTTACCAAATGGATTTTCGGTAAAGGAAGCACGGCACGCCCGCAAAACCACTACGCCCCAAGTGCCGCCATGGGAATCACCGCCACGCCGTCGTCGCGTGTGTAGGCAATGCTCCCCTTTCCAACCACGACCGCCAAAAACGTCGGTGCGGCATTCTGGGCGGCAGGATTGGAGAGCACTTTCCTCTCCAGCGCCTTGAGATTTCTCGCTCCATCGTCTGCTTTCGCATCACTCAGCTTGACCTCGATGGCTCCCCAGCGCCCGTCGTGCTCAACGATCAGATCGACCTCAAGGCCCTTCTCATCTCGGAAATAATGGACACTGTTGTCGACACCGCCGTAGGTGGAAAGGAACACGCGCACGTCGCGCAGGACGAGATTCTCAAAGAGCATCCCCAGCGTTTGCATATCGCCAAGCAGCCGCTCAGGGGTAGCCCCCAGCAACGCCGCCGCAAGTGACGGGTCACAGAAGTAGCGCTTGGGGCGCACGCGAACGCGGGCCTTCGAGCGCATGGGCGGCTCCCATCCGCACAGGCCCTCGGTCAGCTTGAGCCTGTTGAAGAGGTCCAAGTACGCAGCGATGGTCCTCTCGTCGGGGCCCGCCTCACCGTACGAGGCGTCCTTTACGAGCGTCTTGTACGTGACAGCCTGGCTCTCGTTCATGGCAAGAGCTCGCAAAAGGCCGTGTGCAAGCTCGGGCGACATGCCCTCGTCCAGCACGTTGACGTCGAGCACCGAGTGCACGTACTGGCTTGCCGTCTCTCGCGCAAGATCTTCCGAAAGCCCAAGATTTGCAGGCCAACCGCCCCTGCAGCACCAGCGGGCGACGTCATCCACCGTGCTCTCGCGACGCTGAGGGGCAAAATCCTCGCCCTTAAAGAGGCTTGCCAGTGACACGAGCGGCTCACCGTCGCCCGACTCACACAGGGCCATGGGGCGCATTGACAGACGGGCGATCCTACCCGTGCCGGAATGACGAACATGGCTGCGCTCCTCGCTTTTGAGCGCGGTCGAGCCCGTGAGCAAAAGTGTCCCCCGTTCGTTGCCGCTCGCGTCCACGAAACGCCGGGCGGCATCCCAAACCTCGGGCACCTCCTGCCATTCATCGACCAGGTGTGGCGCATCGCCGATGAGCGCCAGGCTTGGGTCGACCTCTGCCGCCGCACGCTGCGCAGGCTCATCGAGCCTGGAGACGCTCGCCGAGCGAGAGAGCGCCGTCCAGGTCTTGCCGCACCATTTGGGGCCGTTGATCTCCACACAGCCAAACGCCCGCATAAGGGTGTCGAGGCGCTCCTCTATGAGCCGGGGCCTATATCCCTTTTGGGTCAATCTCTTTGGTGCATCCATAGACGGCCGTCCCTCTCTATCACGCGATATGCGAAATTACGCCATTCTCAATGCTGATTTTACGCTACTTTCAATGTAGTTTTTACGCCATGACAGATGTAGTTTTTACGCTATTTTCATTGAAGGTTTTACGCTTTCGCATCCTTAGCGCGACGCTCGCTCAACCCCTGACCACCGGATTGCCCGAATTCCGGGACGCAGTTTCCACTCCAAACAAAAGGCCCCGGCTCGCGATGGAGCTGGGGCCAAAGGTACAGCATATGCAGTTGATGTTGAGCGCGAACAGCCCGTCGGCAATGGCCGTCCGCGCCCTACCCTACCCGCGGTTGCGAACGCGGCTGTAGGGCGTATCCACCATGGGCAAATCCGGACGCAGCTTGCCGTCAAACGCGCGGTAGGCGTTCTGCACGGCGGGCGCCGTGGGAATCGTGGCGATCTCGCCGATGCCTTTGCCGCCGTATGCCACAGGCAGTAGCTCGTCCTTCTCCACGTAGATGGCGTGGATATCCGGGATCTCGGGCGCACGGAACAGCCCGAGCGTACCGTACCTGGCCTGGGGCACGCAGTCCTTGAGCGGCCAGTCCTCGGTCAGTGCATAACCCATACCCATGAGCACGCCGCCTTCGATCTGACCCTGGATGGAGATGGGATTGACCACCTTGCCGGAATCGTGCGCAGCATAGACCTCGCTCACACGGCCGTCATCATCCAGAATGACCACATGCGTGGCAAAGCCATAGCAGATGTGGCTCTTGGGATTGGGAACGTCGGCGCCCAGTTTGTCGGTCGGCTCCAGGTACACATAGCCAAACTCGCATCCCTCGAGCGCCTTGATGGCGGCCGCGGGATCCTGAGGATGCATGCCCTGGCCGGCGACGAGCTCCTGCGTGCGCAGCTGATAGGCGCGACCGTCGTCGTACTCGATCTTGACGCCGTCGCCATGCGCGCTCACAGGAGCATCGGGCGCGGGCTTGCCGGCCTCGATGCCAAACATGGCATCGCGCAGCAGGAAGGCGGCGCCGCGCACGGCCTCGCCGGTCACGACCGTCTGACGCGAGCCAGACGTGGTGCCGGAGTCGGGAGCGTTCTCGGTGGAGCACTCGCCGTTGGCGATGCAGCGAAGCGGCAGACCGCAGGCCTCGGCAACGTCCTGCAAAAAGACGGTGTTGCAGCCCTGGCCGATGTCGGACGTGGCGGCATAAACGACGGCGCGGCCATCCTCGACGCGAATCTTGCAGCGGCCGGCATCGGGCAGGCCCACGCCCACGCCGGCATTCTTCATGGCGCAGGAAATG
>UQMV01000058.1 GCA_900542315.1 uncultured Collinsella sp. | reverse complement strand
ATATACAAAACAGGAGAACCGCCCTAAGATAAAGCCATCGAAAGGAAGGCGGGCGCGAAGAAGTCCCGCTCTCTGCTAAGAGATCCAAGGAGGATCATCATGACCAAGTTCAGCCACGTCATCATCCGCCGCCCCGGCAAGTCCCTGAGCAATGGCATCACGAGTGCCCCCGAGCTTGGCCAGCCCATCTACGAGCGCGCCATCGAGGAGCACTACGATTACGAGCATGCGCTCGAGCAGTGCGGCGTTGACGTGTCGGTGCTGCCGGCACTCGAGCAGTATCCCGACAGCTGCTTCGTCGAAGATCCGGCCGTTATCACTCGCTGCGGCGCCATCATTACCAACCCCGGCGCCGATAGCCGCAACGGCGAGAAGGACGAGATCGAGCCGGCCGTCCGTCGCTTCTTTGACGACGAGCATGTCAAGCACATCGTTTCTCCGGGCACGCTCGACGGCGGCGATGTCATGATGGTCGGTGACCATTTCTACGTCGGTCGCTCCGCTCGTACCAACGAAGAGGGCATCCGCCAGTTCTGTGAGATTCTCGAGGGCTGGGGCCTCGAGGGTTCTGAGGTTCCGCTGGAGGAGGTCCTGCACCTCAAGACGGGCGTCAACTACATCGAGGACAACAACATGCTCGTCTCTGGTGAGTTCATCGATAAGCCCGACTTTGCCCAGTACAACAAGATCGTCGTGCCCGAGGACGAGGCGTACGGCGCCAACTGCATCTGGGTTAACGGTACGGTCATCGTTGCCGAGGGCTATCCGACCGTGCTCAAGGCCGTGCAGGATCTGGGCTACAAGACGCTCGTCGTCGATACCTCCGAGTATCGCAAGGTCGACGGCGGCCTTTCTTGCCTGTCGCTGCGCTTCTAACGCGATGGCTGTAACAGTCTGATGATCGTTTGACCGATGGCCCGGCACCCGATTCGGGACGTCCGGGCCATCTTTCGTTCGATCACATGATGAAGGGGGTGCACATACAATGGCCTCTAAAGCTCAAAACGACGAGATTATCGACCCTAATGGCCTCGATCTCTTTCGTCTGACCATGATGGTCATTACCGCCAGTATTTGTGGCGGCATCTTTTCGCTTGCCGGCGATATGGCAGCAGGTGGGGCAAATACCGGTGCGGTTATCGTCTCGTGGGGAATTTGCTTTATTGGCGTCTTTGCGCTGATGATGGTGTTCAACGGTTTGTCTCAGGCTCGTCCCGACCTGACCGGCGGCATCTATGCATACGCTGCGGCCGGTTTTGGCGATTACATTGGATTCAACTCCGCCTGGGGCTACTGGATCAGCGCATGTCTTTCCAACGTGAGCTTTGCGCTCTTGCTGTTTAGCGCGCTGGGCTATTTCTTCCCTGCGTTTGGCGCGGGCAACAACCTGCTTTCCATCGTCTGCGCTAGCGTGTTTTTGTGGTTCCTTACCGCCCTTGTGCTTCGTGGCGTTAAGGAGGCTGCGGGCATTAACACGATTGTCACCTTGGCGAAGCTGGTGCCGCTGGGACTCTTTGTGCTGAGCATTGTGCTCCTGGGCAAGTTCAACGTCGATATCTTTATGGACAACTTCTGGGGAGAGCCGGCTGGTCCTGGCTTTGGCGAGCAGGTTGTCTCGACCATGATTGCCCTTGTTTGGGTCTTCACGGGCATCGAGGGCGCCGTTGTCATCTCGGGCCGTGCAAAGTACGTGCGTGACGTCGGTCGCTCGACGGCGCTCGGATTTGCGGCGGTCTTTGTCCTGTATTTGATTATTTCTATGCTGTCGCTCGGCATTATGCCGCGCGAGGAGATGGCGCAGCTTGCAACGCCATCCATGGCGGGAATTCTCGAATGTGCAATCGGCCCGGTTGGTGCGGCTATTGTCAACCTCGGTGTTATCTTGTCGCTGGTCGGCGCTATGCTCGGCTATGTCATCATTGCGTCCGAGACGCCGTTTGAAGCAGCGCGTCAGGGGTCGTTCCCGTTGGCGTTTGCCAAGACAAACGAGCGCGGTGCTCCGGTGGTGACGGTTCTGGTGAGCTCGGGTATCACGCAGCTCTTCTTGATTGTGTCGTATGTGGCGGCAAGCACCTACCAGTTCTTCTATAGCTGCGCGGTTAATACGATTCTGGTCCCGTATGTCTGCTCGGCTGCCTATTACATGGTGATCGGATGGAAGAACGAGCATCTGGATGGGTCTTATGCGCCAAGCGTCGGTAAGGCACGCTTCTTCGGTACACTCGGCTTTATTTACACGTTGTTCTTGGTGTGGTCAACGGGCCTCCAAGGTGTCATGATCACGACGATCCTTTTTGCTCCGGCAATTCCCGTGTATATTGCGGGCGAGCGAGGCCGTGGCAAGCAGGTGCTTCCGCATCTGCATGACAAACTGATCGCAGCAGTGGTCATTGTCGTGGCAGTCATCTCGCTGTACCTGCACTTTACTGGTATTGCGCCGATTGTCTAAGACCACGGCGAGCCTTATTGCTTGGTAAGCCGGCGGGCATCACGTATCGGCGCTGCTCGGTATTCCATAACTGATGTGGGTCTCTATTACGTGCCTTTGCGAGCGCCCGCCAAACCCGCGCAGGTGACATTTGTTGCCAGCGCGGGTTTTGCTGTTGCGGTGGAATAGTTCCTGTTTTGCTGGTTAAAGCATCAAACAGGAACTATTCCACCGCAACTCGTTTTGATTCGCTGGGGGATGGAGGAAGCGACGACCCGGAATTCACCTGCACGGTCGTCGCTCCGCATCCCGTCCGTTGGCGCAAATGGTGCCAAATGTAACCTGTCCCCCTTGCACGCTTGTCCCCCTTGCACCAATCTGTTGATTGAACGTCGTTGCGTGTTCACGGTTTCTGGGCAAGTCGTCTCGCAGCAAAGTAGACTACTTGCCCGTTTCAAAAAGTCTGCTTAGAGGAGGAGCCATGCTTGAGGGTACGTATGTGGTTTCGGCCCAGACGCCGGTGGGGAGTAAACGCGGCGAGGTGACGTTTTCACATGGGGTGAACGGCGCGTTCAGGGCAGTGCTAAACGTCAGGGGTCTCAATATCGCTCTCTCGAGTGCCCGCGCTGAGGGCGATTTCTTTGAGCTCTCGGGTACTATCTCCCACGTCTTGATGGGCAAGGCGCCCTTTACATGCACGGGGTCGGTCGAGGGCGATCGGCTCACTGCTACCGCGCGGTCGGGTTCCGTTTCGATCTCGCTGAGCGGTATGCGTAAAGAGCCTTCGGGGCGCACCGCATAAAGTTTGCGCAGGTAAACATCGGTATTTGACTTTATAAAATAGTTCAGAGCGCTATCATTTGTCGTTACGAGTTGGTTAGCCCCGGTAAACGGTTAACCGCGTCTAACGAAAGGATGAGCGCGTGAAGCTCGATACACTCGAGATTGGAAAGGACGCCGTTGTCGCATCGGTAGCATCGGACGATCAGGCACTCCGACAGCATATTTTGGACATGGGCCTAACGCCGGGTACCGAAGTCACCATGATGAAGTACGCCCCCATGGGCGACCCGCTCGAGATCCGCCTGCGTGGCTACGAGTTGACGCTGCGCAAGGACGATGCCGCGCGCATCGAGCTCGTTGACGTGCACGACACCGATACGGGTCCGCGCGTTAACGCCGCGATCGGCACGACGGAACACCCGGCCCTGGGCGAGGACACGTATTTGCCCCGTGCTGCCAAGACGGCCGTGCCCGAGGGCGCACCGCTGCATTTTGCCCTTGCCGGTAACCAAAACTGCGGCAAGACCACGCTGTTCAACCAGCTTACGGGCTCCAACCAGCACGTCGGTAACTTTCCCGGCGTGACGGTCGACCGCAAGGACGGCACTATCCGTAACCACCCCGAGGCGAGTGTTACCGACCTGCCTGGCATCTATTCGCTGTCTCCGTACACGGGCGAGGAGATCGTCAGCCGCCAATTCATCTTGGACGAAAACCCCGACGCCATCATCGATATCATCGACGCTACCAACATCGAGCGTAACCTGTACCTGACGCTGCAGCTCATGGAGCTCGACCGCCCCATGGTCATCGCGCTCAACATGATGGACGAGGTGACGGCCAACGGCGGCGCCGTGGACGTCAACCTGCTCGAGAGCCTGTTGGGCGTGCCTGTTGTCCCCATTAGCGCTGCTCGCAACGAGGGTATCGGCGAGCTGGTGGATCATGCCTTGCACGTGGCACGGTTCCGCGAGCGCCCCGGTCGCCTGGACTTCTGTGCGCCCGACGGTCCAGACGGCGGCGCGCTGCATCGCTGCATCCACGGCATTGCCAACCTTATCGAGGACCATGCCGCGACGGCGCACATTCCCGTGCGTTTTGCGGCGACCAAGCTGGTTGAGGGCGACGAGCTGGTGACCGAGGCGCTTCGCCTGGACCGCAACGAGCTTGATGCCATCGAGCACATCATTACCCAGATGGAGGGCGAGGCCGGCACCGACCGCCTGTCCGCGCTGGCCGATATGCGCTTTAGCTTTATCGGCGACGTGTGTGGGCGCTGCGTCGTCAAACCGCACGAGAGCCGCGAACACGTGCGCTCCGTCAAGATCGACCGCATCCTGACGGGCCGCTACACGGCCATTCCGGCGTTTCTGGTGATCATGGGCCTCGTCTTTTGGCTGACGTTTGGCGTGATCGGCGCGGCGTTGCAGGGACTTATGGAGGACGGTATTGCTGCCATCATCGCCTCGGCCGATACGGGCCTCAAGGCGTTTGGCACCAACGACGTGGTGCGCTCGCTGGCTGTCGACGGCGTGCTTACGGGCGTGGGCAGCGTGCTGACCTTCCTGCCGATTATCGTCGTGCTCTTCTTGTTCCTCTCCATTCTGGAAGACTCCGGATACATGGCGCGCGTGGCCTTTGTCATGGATAAGGTGCTGCGTCGCTTTGGCCTGTCGGGCCGCAGCTTTGTGCCCATGCTCGTCGGTTTTGGCTGTACCGTGCCGGCTATCATGTCGACCCGTACGCTCCCATCCGAGCACGACCGCAAGATGACGGTCATGCTCACGCCGTTTATGAGCTGTTCGGCCAAACTGCCGGTCTACGGCCTGCTGTGCGGAGCGTTCTTCCCGCAGGCGACAGTTCCCGCCATGGTCTCGCTCTATCTGATTGGCATCGTGGTCGGCTGCATTGCCGCCCTGGTGCTCAACCGCACGGCATTTAAGGGCGACCCGGTGCCGTTTATCATGGAGCTCCCCAACTACCGCCTGCCGAGTGTCAAGACGACGGTGATGCTGGCATGGGATAAGGCCAAGGACTTTATTACCAAGGCCTTTACCATTATCTTTGCCGCTACGGTGGTCATCTGGTTCCTGCAGACGTTCGATATCCGCTTTAACGTGGTCGCCGACCAGTCGCAAAGCCTGCTTGCCGGTCTGGGTAGCATCATCGCGCCAGTGTTGGCCCCGCTCGGCTTTGGCGACTGGCGCGCCTCGACGGCACTCGTCACCGGACTTATCGCCAAGGAGAGCGTCATCTCGACCCTCACGGTGCTTTTGGGTGCGACCTCGCCCGCGGCGCTGTCGACCATGTTTTCGTCGTTTACCGCTTACGTGTTCTTGGTCTTTACGCTGCTGTACCCGCCCTGCGTGGCGGCCATCGGCGCCGTTAAGAGCGAACTGGGCGGGCGCTATGCCGTGGCCGTGTTCGCGTTTCAGGTGACGGTCGCCTGGATCGTGGCGTTTGTCGTGCATTCGACGGGCATATTGCTGGGGTTGGCCTAGCTATTTATTGACGGCGCAACCTCTGTGTATTGAGTTGATTGCGGTCCCGCATCTGTACTGACGGATGTGGGACCGTTGCTATATAATCGCCCACCGCCCAAGACAATCGGAGAGGTTTCCTACATGACTCAGGCAAGACAAGATGGCATCTCGCTCAAGCAGTGGCTCCCGCTTATCGGGCTCGCCTGTTGCGCGTTCGTATTCAACACGTCGGAGTTCATGCCCATTGGCCTTCTGACTGATATTGCCGCGTCGTTCTCGCTCACCGAGGCCCAGGCCGGCATCATGATCTCGGTCTACGCCTGGGGTGTCATGCTGCTGTCGCTGCCGCTCATGGTGTTCGCTTCGCGCTTCGAGTTCAAGCGGATACTGCTGGGCGTGCTGGCCGTGTTCTCGCTCGGCCAGTTTCTGTCTGCCCTGGCTCCGACCTACCCCATCTTGGTCTGCGCGCGCCTGGTGGTTGCCTGCGCGCACGCCGTGTTCTGGTCGGTCGCCTCAATCATGGCCTCGCGCCTGGTCGACACCCGCCACGGCGCGCTCGCCATCAGCATGATCGCTACGGGCTCGTCCATCGCGCAGATTTTTGGCCTGCCGATCGGCCGCGCCATCGGCCTGGCGGTGGGCTGGCGCATGACGTTTGCCGCGGTCGGGGCCTTCTCTGCCGCCGCGGTGGTGTACCAGGCCGCGGTGTTCCCTGCCATGCCGGCGGGCGAGCGCTTCACCGTCAAGCAGCTGCCCGAGCTGCTCAAAAACCCGTTCCTCATCGCGCTCTACGCGGTCACGGTTTTTATGGCGACCGGCTATTACGCAAGCTACAGCTATATCGAGCCTTTCCTGGCGCAGGTCGCGCATGTCGACGCGGGCGCCATCACCATGACGCTGACGGCGTTTGGCTGCTCTGGTCTGCTCGGAAGCTGGCTGTTTGGCCGCCTGTTCGACGGGCATCGCTTCCCGTTCTTGGCTATTACGCTCTCCGGCGTGCCGGTGGCTCTGCTGCTTATGGCCCCCGCAGCCTCGGCGCTCGTGTTGGTGCTTGCCGTCTGCGCACTGTGGGGTTGCTGCGCCACGGCCTTTAACGTGGCGTTTCAGGCCGAGCTCATCAAGTACACGCCGGCGGATTCGTCGGCCGTCGCCATGTCGATCTTCTCGGGCCTGTTCAACCTCGGTATCGGCACGGGTACCGCGATCGGCGGAGCCGTGGTTTCGGGTCCCGGTATCGCCTTGATCGGCTACGCGGGCGGTGCGATCGCTGCCGTGGGCGTCATCCTCGCTATCACGGTGATGTTCCCGGCCATTCGTCGCGCAAAGCCTGTCGCCTAACCACGTCCCCTCATCAGTTGCGGTGGAATAGTTCCTGTTTAAGGCCTCTGAAGGCCCAAGCAGGAACTATTCCACCGCAACTTATTTTGGGGGAGAGGATACAAGCTGGGCATACAATGGATGTCGTTGTGTTGAGCTTACCGGGAGGTTGCTATGTGGGCATACGAGACGACGTTCTACCAGATCTATCCGCTGGGCTTTTGCGGAGCTCCGCGCGAAAACGCCGCGCCCGTTGCCGAGGATGAGCTCGCCCAGGCTGCTAACGCCGTGCCCAACCCCGATGCCCCTATCATGAAAATCGCCCAATGGGCCGACTACCTGCAAAAACTCGGTATTGGCGCTGTGCTCATCAACCCGCCGCTCGAGTCCGATAGCCACGGCTACGACACGCGCAGCCTGCGCCACATCGACCGTCGCTTGGGTGGGGATGCCGACTTTGCCGCCGTGTGCGAGACACTGCATGCCCACGGCATCCGCGTGGTGCTCGACGCCGTCTTCAACCACGTCGGCCGCGGTTTTTGGGCCTTCCGCGACGTGCAGGAGCGCAAGTGGGACTCGCCGTACAAGGACTGGTTCCACATCAGCTTTGACGGTGACTCGTGCTACGGCGACGGCTTTTGGTACGAGGGCTGGGAAGGCCATTTTGAGCTCGTGAAGCTCAACCTGCAAAATCCCGCAGTGGTCGATTACCTGCTTGAGTCCGTGCGTCGCTGGGCCGAGGCCTTTGGCGTCGACGGCCTGCGCCTGGACGTTGCCTATATGCTCGACCGCGACTTTATGCGTCACCTGCACGCCTTTACCCGTGAGCTCAAGCCCGACTTTGTGCTGATCGGCGAGACGCTCCACGGCGACTACAACCAAATCGTCAACGACGAGATGCTCGACTCCTGCACCAACTACGAGTGCTACAAGGGTCTGTACTCCAGCTTTAACTCGGTCAACATGTTCGAGATCGCCCATTCGCTGCACCGCCAGTTTGGCGGCGATCCGTGGTGCATCTACCGCGGCAAACATCTGCTGTCGTTTGTCGACAACCACGACGTGCCGCGCCTGGCGAGCATCCTGACGGACAAGTCCTGCCTGCGTCCCGCCTATGGCATGCTCTTTGGCATGCCGGGCATCCCGTGCGTCTACTATGGCAGCGAGTGGGGAATTGCCGGCGAAAAGGGTGGCCCCGATGGCGACTGGGCGCTGCGCCCTGCGCCCGATGAGCCTGCGCCCAACGAGCTGACGGCCTTTATCACGCAACTTGCGCACCTTCGCTCGGCCGACGACGCGGCGGCCCGTGCTCTCAACTACGGTGCCTATCGCAACGTGGTGATCCAGAATAAGCAGCTGCTGTTCGAACGCGCTTGTGACGGTGCGACGGTGCTCGTGGCGGTGAACGCCGTGGACGAGCCTTACACCTTTGGCACCGGCGAGCTCAACGGCTCCTTTGTCGATCTGCTTGCCGACGATGCGCCCACGGTCGAGCTGACGGGCACCCTTGAGCTTGCACCCTACGAGGTGCGTTATCTGCTGAGGGCCTAGGCCATGGCAGCGTCTGACGAGGGCTATCAGATCGGAAGAGCGTCGTGTAGGGAAAGAGTGTAGATCTCGGTGGTCGC
>UQMV01000057.1 GCA_900542315.1 uncultured Collinsella sp. | reverse complement strand
GCATAGCGTACCAGATGGGGCACAAGCGTCTTGGGCACGCTCGCGTTGACGGCGTACATGCTCATGTGGTCGCCGTTGTAGGTAGCCCAGCCGAGCGCCAGCTCCGACAGGTCGCCCGTGCCGATGACAAAGCCGCCAGCCTGGTTGGCCAGATCCATCAGGATCTGCGTACGCTCGCGGGCCTGGCTGTTCTCGTAGGTCACGTCCTGCACGGCCGGATCGTGCTCAATGTCCTTGAAGTGCTGCTCCACAGCCGCATGGATCGAAACCTCGCGGAAGCTCACACCCAAGTCACGAGCGAGCGACTCGGCATTGGACTTAGTGCGGTGCGTCGTGCCAAAGCCGGGCATGGAAACCGCTGTGATGCCGGTGCGCGGCAGGCCCAGTGCATCGAAGGCACGCACGGTCACAAGCAGCGCTAGCGTGGAGTCCAAGCCGCCCGAAAGGCCGATAACCGCAGCCTTGGTACCCGTATGGGCAAGGCGGGTCTTGAGGCCCGCAGTCTGCAGATCGAGGATGGTCTCGCAGCGCTCGGCCAAGTCGCCGTGGTCGGCCGGCACAAAGGGCGCGCGCGGGAAAACGCGGTCGATATCGCAGGCATCGCGCAGGACAGGTTCTTCGGCCAGCACGCCCTCAAACGAAAACTCAACGGTCGTGGCCTCCGGCGCATCGTCGGTGCGCGTCCACGTCGTCGAGCGACGGCGCTCGGCAACCAGGCGGTCAAGGTCAACGTCGGCGATGGCCATATCGCAGGTAAGCAGTTTGGTCGCGGCGAGCTTGGAGCCGTTTTCGTAGACGAGGTTCTCGCCCGCAAAGACCATGTCGGTCGTGGACTCGCCCTCGCTCGCGTCCGCGTAGGCATAGGCGCAGTACAGGCGCGCGCTTTGGTTAGAGATAAGGCTGCGGCGGTAATCTGCCTTACCGATGATCTCGTCCGAGGCCGACGGGTTGAGAATCACCGTCGCACCGGCAAGCGCCATCTCAGTCGAAGGGGGTGCCGGCACCCACAGGTCCTCACAGACCTCAACGCCCAGCACCAAATCCTCGGCACCTTCATCGCAGCAGCGGTAGACAAGCCCCGAACCCAGCGGGACCGGACCCTGACCGGCAAATTCAACCCACACGGGATCCGCAGGCGCCGGAGCAAACCAGCGACGCTCATAGAACTCGCCATAGTTGGGCAGATACTTCTTGGCCGTGAGGCCCAAAAGCTCGCCCGCACAGCACACGGCCGCGCAGTTGTAGATGTTTTCAGCCACCGCAACGGGCAAGCCAACGGTAAAGACGATCGGCAGCTCACGGGTTTCATCGAGGATGTGCACCAGCGCTGCCTCGCAGGCATGCAGCAGCGTGCGGTTATGGAACAGATCGGCCGCGGTATAGCCGCACAAGTTAAGCTCGGGCAGCACCAGCGCGCGAACGCCGCGCTCGGCAGCATCGCGAACAGCCGCCAGCGCAACCTCGGCATTGCCTTCGACATCGGCAACGCGAATCTGCGGCGACGCCGCCGCCACACGCAAAAAGCCATCAGACTGAGAAAGGTGAAGATTCATAAGAATGCTCCCGTGCGTAGACGCTATTCAACACAATTAGCAAGCCCTATTGTAGTTCAACCACCGGGTGGAACCGCATCCCACCAACTTGGTGAGCTATTGATGAGTTGATGGTATCTGTTAAATGTCACGTACGATTCACATCTGGTGGGTACCCTGATGGCTGCATGAAACGAAGCAGATTTACACCGGGAGGACCCCGTATGACAACCAAGTACACCGACGCGCCGCGCACGCGCGTCATGACACCGGCCGCGCTCAACAACGGCGTTCACGAAAACCATTCCATCGGACAGACCATGGCCATCGCGCCCAAAAAGGGCCTGTTCGATGACATTTCCATTCCCCAGATCATCGCTGGCGCCGCAGCCGCCGCCACAAGCGTCGCGCTTGCTTCCAAGATTGGTATCGCTGGTTCAGTAATTGGCGCCGCCGTGAGCTCGGTCATCACTGTTGTGTCCTCGCAGGTCTACCGCCACTTTATCTCTGCCAGCGCCAAAGCCCTCAAAGGTACGCACGCCGACGTCGACTACCCCGCCGGCGCCTATGAGCCCGTTGAGCTTAATGCCGAGGAGCACCTGGGCGGCGCCGCGACTACGCAGGAAATGCGCCAGGTTGCGGGGCGTGCGACCACGGCGCGCGTCGCCCCTAACAGCCTGCGCGCCAAGGCCGCGGCAGAGCGCAGCCAGACGCAAAAGAAGGTCATCGTCTTCTCGATCGCCATCGCCATCGTCGCGGTCATCGCCTGCACCGGCGCCATCCTTATAACCACCGCCGGTGAGGGTCTGGGCGAGCGCCCCGAGCCAATCCTTTCGTCGCGCACGACCGAGGGCGATGCAAATGGCAACACCCAGTCGCAAGATCAGCAGGCACAGGCGGACGGCGCGCAAGACAGTTCTACCTCTGCCGATTCGTCCTCGAACACCCAAAACCAATCGCAGAGCGCCAATTCCTCTACGAACAGCAGCGGCACGCAATCCGGCACGACCGACTCAAGCCAAACGACTGACGGCTCGCAGCCGAGCACGGGCGACCAAACGAGCGACACCACGTCGGGAACGGGCGTAGCAGACAGTAGCAACACCAACAGCTCGAGCGGAACCGCGTCCGGCACGGCATCTGATAGCTCGAGCCAAGGCACGGCATCGGGCAACTAAGCACATTTGCCTCTCATAGATAACCGACCTGTACAACGGGCGCGAATCGAAAGCGGTTCGCGCCCGTTTGCCTTGGGCGCCGCCATGGCAAACGCCATGCGATGGTAAGATGCTTTGGTGTGTAAAGAGGAGATTTGCCATGAGCAAGACAATAGTTAGGCCCACGCTTTCGCTGGGCAACCACATCTATCTGTATCGCCTGCTGCGCGATGCGATTGGATGCGGCAAGCAAACGTTTATGACGCAGGTCGAGGAGGCACTCGCCGCTGGTGATATGGCCGCTTATGACCTGGGCTTTGAGTCCACGCGTGAGCTGCTCGAGGAGCTCGACGACTGCATTAAGCTGACCGTCTTTAAGGGCGGTCGCCTGTATGCCACCGTCATCGCCAACGAGGCTTGGGATGCCGCCCTTGCCAAGGGCGAGGACAAGCCCAAGGCAGCCAAGGGAGCCAAGCAGTCCTACAAAAAGAAAAAGCGCAGCGAGAAGGACCTCAAGGCCGTGCGTCCCAAGCACGTTAAACGTCCCAAGCCAGAAACCATGGTTGAAGCCGTGCCGGAGCCCGAGCCCGAGGCAGAGATCGAAGTCGCTATTGAGGTAACAGCAGAAACCGAAATCACCGCCACGACCGATCCCGAAGTCATATCTGAGCAGGAAACCACTGCGGAGCTCAACGAAGCTCCCAAGTCGACAACCGAAGAAGCCGCTGACCAGCCCGAGACGTCTGCATTCCAAAACAGCGATGTCTTTGGTGACAAGGCCGAGGACGATCAGTCCGACGAGCCCGCAGATCAAGACGCTACCGAGTCGACGCCGGAGCCCGAGGCACCGCAGCCCGCCATCTCGCTCACGGTCGTCTATGACCCCGAGAACGCAAACGCCGGCATCACCACCATGGCATCCACGCCCATCGAGGCAAAGTCGAGCGTCGAGAATCAGAGCGCTCCGCAAGTCGAGTTCGACACCGCGACCGCAGACGCACCTGCCATCGTCGAACCCGCAGATTCCGCGGCGATGCCGAAAGCGGACACCGAATCAGTACTCGGCGCCGAACCCGCGCCCGTCATCGAGGTGACGCCCGTCAATGAGCAGGCCTTCGCACCGACGATGGTACCGGCCCCCACACCCGTTGCGCCCGCCATCCCCGAGGACTTCCCCATCGATTTCGCAACCGAGGTCTTCTGCCCCGGCCCATTGCTACACCAGCTGTCGACCTATCTCCCCTACGGCGCCGATACCCTCGGCATCGTCGGCGAGTACTACTGGATCGCCCGCGAGCGCGGTACCATCGAGGCCGCGCGAAACCGTGCAAGCTTCCCCCTGCACTATACGCAGGCCGGCGAGCGCCACGAAGTCACCGTGCGCATCCGCCGCAACACCACCGGTGGCCTCGGATCCACCTGGGCCATCGATAAAGTCGAAGAACCCGAGCAGTAACGACAAACGGCTCAAATCCAAATCAGGATTTGAGCCGTTTTTATTTGTTGATGTTGCGTAACCAACAGCGAGCGGGCCGCAAGTGCCCCAGGTTGCCGTGAAAGAGGAGCGACGCGTACTTCGGTACGCGAGCGACGGCTTGAACGGCAAGATGGGGTGCTTGCGACCCGCGCAGCGTCGAGCAGTTACGCGGTTTGGAAAACCGCGTAACGATCTAGTCGCGCGTCAGCTTGCGGTGAATACGATGCGGCTGGGCTGCGTCCTCACCCAGGCGCTCGATACGGTTGGCCTGATAGGCCTCAAAGTTGCCCTCGAACCAATACCAGTTGCCCGGATTCTCGTCGGTGCCCTCCCACGCCAGAATGTGCGTGGCGACGCGGTCCAGGAACATACGATCGTGGCTAATGACCACGCTGCAGCCCGGGAACTCGAGCAGCGCCGCCTCGAGCGAGGACAGTGTCTCGACGTCGAGGTCGTTCGTGGGCTCGTCGAGGAGCAGCAGGTTGCCGCCCTGCTTGAGCGTGAGCGCCAGGTTCAGACGGTTGCGCTCGCCACCGGAGAGCACGCCAGCGCGCTTCTGCTGGTCCTGGCCCTTAAAGCCAAAGCTCGCCACGTACGCGCGGCTGGGGACCTCGGTCTCGCCGACCATCATGTGGTCCAGGCCATCCGAGACGACCTCCCACAGGTTCTTGTCGGGGTCGATGCCAGAACGGTTCTGATCGACATAGGAGATCTTGACGGTCTCGCCCACCTCGAGCTCGCCCGAAGTCAGCGGCTCCAGGCCCACGATGGTCTTGAAGAGCGTAGTCTTGCCCACACCGTTGGGGCCGATGACGCCCACGATGCCGTTACGCGGCAGGGTGAAAGAAAGGTCGTCGATGAGCACGCGACCGTCGAATTCCTTGTGCAGGTGATGGGCCTCGAGCACCTTGTTACCCAAACGCGGTCCAACGGGAATGCGGATATCGGTCCAGTCGAGCTTCTGGCTTGCGCGGGCCTCGGCCTCCATCTCCTCGTAGCGAGCCAGACGGGCCTTGTTCTTTGCCTGGCGAGCCTTGGGCGAGCTGCGTACCCACTCGAGCTCGGCCTCCATGCGCTTGGCGAGCCTGGCGTCGCGGTTGCCCTGCGCCTCGATACGGGCGGCCTTGGTCTCCAGATACGTGGAGTAGTTGCCCTTGTAGGGATAAAGGTGACCGCGGTCGACCTCGCAGATCCACTCGGCAACGTTATCCAGGAAGTAGCGATCGTGCGTGACGGCAAGCACCGCGCCCTGGTAGTTGTGAAGGAAGTGCTCGAGCCACAGGATCGACTCAGCGTCTAGGTGGTTTGTGGGCTCGTCAAGCAGCAGCAGGTCGGGAGCCTCGAGCAGCAGCTTGCACAGGGCCACGCGACGGCGCTCGCCGCCGGAAAGCACGTTGACCGGCATGTCGGAATCGGGCAGCTGCAGGGCGTCCATGGCCTGGCCGAGCTTGGAATCGATATCCCAGCCATCAGCGGCGTCGATCTCGTCCTGGAGCTTGCCCATCTCGGCCATGAGGGCGTCCATGTCGCAGTCCGGGTCGCACATCTCCTCGCCGATCTTGTTGAAGCGATCGACCTTGGCAATCATGTCGCCAAACGCCATGCGCACGTTCTCGATAACGGTCTTGTCGTCGTCGAGCGGCGGCTCCTGCTGCAGGATGCCCACGGTGTAGCCGGGGGTGAGCCTGGCATCGCCGTTGGAGACCTCCTCGATGCCGGCCATGATCTTGAGCAGGGTCGACTTGCCCATGCCGTTGGGACCCACGACGCCGATCTTGGCACCGGGGTAGAAGCTCAGGGTCACGTCGTCAAGGATCACCTTGTCGCCATGGGCCTTGCGAGCCTGATACATCTGGTAGATAAACTCCGCCATATGTCTGTTCTATCCTTTCTACCTGCTGTTTCCCTATTCTTGATTCGCTTTAGTGGAAACGAAATGAGGGAACCAGCTCTGAAACGTAACGAAAAAGGGGCATGGTTGCCCACACCCCCTAATACTACCTGGGAAAAGTCCCCCGGAACATACTATGAACTGCGTACGCTAGTTTTCCGCAACCTTAACGAGCGGCTCGCTGCGATTTGCGCCACAACAGATACGAGTAGACGTAGACGGCTCCAACCGAACCAAACGCCAGAGCCGCAATCACCGCGGCGACGACTTCACTCGAAAGCACGCTGCCTGCCACGCCCATCACAATCAGGCCAATACCCAGCACCATAAAGCAGGCGCCGCCAAAACGCTGCGTACGGCGCCAGTTCTCGGGATCGGCAAGCGCCCAGGGTGTCTTGATACCGAGCGTATAGTTCTGCTTCACACGCGGCAAGTAGTTGCCTACGCCGATGAACAGCAAACCGACAACACCGGAAATCAGCACGTTAACCGAACCGACCGCCGGCACCACGCCCCAGACCGTAAGCTCTCCCAGCCAGCTTATGGCGCACATGAACAAGGTGAAGGCGATTACGAAGCCCTGGTAGAACTTGCCCGAGGTTCGATATGCCTCACCTTTGGGGTCGATGCGCGGCACCACGCAGAACATTGCGAGAAGCGCCAGAGGCAGCACGCCGAGCGCGGAGGCCATCCAGCTAGGACCCCAACCGTCGACGGCGCCGTTCGCGCCCCAGTGCGTGGGAATCTGCGCAGGCAAGCTCGGCATCACCATGAGGTGCGCTACGACATTGGCGACGCACAGAGCGACCAGCACAATCCACACGCGCGACGATACCCCCGTGGGGTGAATGCCCTTGTTTTCGTTATTCATCCTTATCACCTTCCGTGTTTGTAAAACCCATAAACCAGCCAATCAAATCCTGCATGACGGTGGTGTTTAAGCTGTATACGATGTTTTGGCCATGGCGCTCGTCGGTCACCAACCCGGCGTTTTTGAGCGTCGCCAAGTGATGGCTCAGCGACGGCTTACTGATATCGAAATGCTCGGCAAGCTCCCCCGCCGTGCAATTGCCCTCGCGCAGCAACTCCAAAATGCGCCGTCGCGTTGGATCGGCAAGTGCCTTAAAACCCTCTCCCGGCATAGAACCTCCTCTCACCAGTTCGTTCGACGCGCACACTATACTCGATATTTAGATGTTTGTCTAATTATCTAATTCAGCAATAGCCATAGAACACTCGTTCGCTTTTAGTTACAATACCGTTAGAAGCAGATGGGCCAGCTCCCCTCTACCAGAGAAGGAGATGGACTATGAGTATTGACGATGTCCTGACGTTGTTATTGCTTGTAATCGCGGCTGTGGAGCTCGGCATCCACATTGGAGGTCGAATGAAATAGCCGCCCCCGCGTAATGCGAAGACGGCCACTTCTCACGCCATAAACGTGTTTCGGAGTTGGCCAACCCGCGGCCACGGGTGCCATCTGCTTCAATCTTATGCGAATCCCCGCTTCATTTCAACATGCCCCAAGGCCTCAAATGGAGGCAGAATAATACCTATAATGGCGATAGCCAATTACGTTAATTACTTCCCCATCGGAGGATATCTATGACCGAAACCGCAGTCGCCGCTCCCGTCGAGACGCGCGACACCAAGCTCGAGATCATCATGGGGCGCGAGGCGCTCGACAAGCTCGCCGACGCCACGGTGTTGGTGCTCGGCTGCGGCGGCGTGGGCTCTAACTGCTGCGAAGCGCTCGCCCGCGGCGGCATCGGCCATTTCGTAATTCTGGATAAAGACATCATTGCGCCCAGCAATATCAACCGTCAGGCCATCGCGTTTCACAGCACCATCGGCAAGCGTAAAGTTGATGTCATGGAGGCCATGATCCATGACATCAACCCTGCCGCCACCGTCATCAAGCGCACCGAATACCTGCTGAGCGACAACATCGACGAGTTCTTCGCGAGCGTTTTGGAGCAGACGGGTGGCAAGCTCGACTACGTCGTCGACGCCATCGACACCATCTCGGCCAAGCTCACCGTCGCCAAGTATGCTCAGGACCACGACATTCGCCTGGTGAGCTCCATGGGCGGCGGTAACAAGCTGCATCCCGAATGCCTGCGCTTCGCCGATATCTTTGACACGGTGCGCGACCCCATGAGCCGCATCATGCGCAAAGAATGTAAGAAGCGCGGCATCAAGAGCCTACATGTACTGTTTAGCTGCGAGGAATCGGTTAAGACACAGCCCCGCGACCCTTCCGATATCCACGAGCGCACCGAGTTGGGCACCGCCAGTTTTATGCCGCCCATCATGGGTCAGATGATCGCCGGCGAGGTTATCCGCCAGATCAGCGGGCGCGGCACCGAGCGTGTGCGCGCCGACGGCCAGCGCCTGGACTAGCAAGGCACACCGCGATGGAGCTGCAGTCCTTTGATGCTCACTGTCACCTCGACCTGATGGCCAGCCCGAACACCGTTGCCCACGAAGCCGCAGCGATGGGACTGGAGCTCTTTGATTGCGGCGTCGATCCGCGCGATTTCGAAACGGCAAAGAAGCGCGCTGGCAGTGACCCCAACGTTATTGCAGGGGTGGGCCTCCATCCCTGGTGGATTGCCGACGGCCGATGCGGAACCGCCGAGGTCGACTTGCTTTGCGAGTTCGCTAGCCGAGAGCGCTTTATCGGCGAGGTCGGACTCGATTTCTCGCCACGCTTTGCAGGCACCGAGGGAAACCAGACGCAGGCATTTGAACGGCTATGCCGAACGTTATCGCAGTCCCCGCTTCCTGGACGCGTTCTATCCATTCACGCCGTTCGCGCGGCGGGAGCAACTTTGGACACTTTGGAGTCGAACGACCTTCTAAAGGATGCCCCCAACTCCCCCACCATTATCTTCCACTGGTTTAGCGGCACCTCAGATGAGTTTGTCCGCGCACGCATTGCGGGCTGCTACTTTTCCATGAATGAACGCATGCTTGCGACCAAACGTGGGCGCGAATACGCGCGACAGATTCCACTTGATCGCTTGCTACTCGAAACCGACGCGCCGGCCGAACCAGACGCGGAAACATCCGCGCGACAGCTCGTCGATTCACTCATAAGAGTATCCGAGGTCATTGCTGCGCTTAAAAACTGCCCCGAGGAGAGCGTCAAGTCGGTCGTTCTGAGAAATTCCCGCTCCATTTTCGACTTCCGCTGACCTCGGTGGTAGCGCGCAGAGATGTGGTGTAAGAGGCGGGGCATGCCCCGCCTCTTCTCTTT
>UQMV01000056.1 GCA_900542315.1 uncultured Collinsella sp. | reverse complement strand
GCGACCACCGAGATCTACACTCTTTCCCTACACGACGCTCTTCCGATCTGGTGCGGTGGGTGTGACCATCGAGGCATCCAAGCTCGATGAATTCCGTCGTCGCCTTTCCGCCGTGCTATCGGAGATTCCCGCCGAGGACTTTGAAGACATCGACGAGGTTGCCGCCACGGTCGACCTTTCCGAGCTGAATATCGAGACTATAGAGCAGATTTCCCGTCTTGAGCCGTTTGGCCAGGGCAACAAGGTGCCGCTGCTGGCCGCCGAGGGCGTGACGATGTGCGATCGCGCCGTGGTGGGCAAAACCGGCGAGCACATGCGCTTTGTGGCGACCGATGGCGCCGCGAGTGTGCCGGCCATTATGTTCCGCGTGCCGCAAATCGATAAGCTCATCAATTGCGATAGCGCTGTCGACTTGGTGTTCGAGGCCGTTGCCGAGCATTGGCAGGGGCGTGTGAAGCCCAAGCTCATGATCAAGGATGTTCTGGTCCGCGATACCACGCTGCCCAGCGTCGACGATCCGGCATGCGAGCTTCGTCGTGGCGTGCAACCGGCGGATTCCGGCCTGCGCCTGGAGTCGCGTAAACGCGAGACGCTCGCCCAGCTTTCTTATGCTGAGCTCACGCGCTCGCTTATCCATAGCTTTATCGGCTCGAACCAGCCGCACCGCGCGCAGGTCGAGGCGCTCGATGCCCTGGCCGATCACCAAAGTGTTCTGGCCGTTATGGGAACGGGGCGCGGCAAGTCGCTCATCTTCCATGTGCATGCCGCGCGTGAGGCGGTGCTTCGCGGACGTTCGAGCATCTTTGTCTATCCGCTGCGTGCGCTCGTTGCCGACCAGGCCTATCACCTCTCGTCGACGATGGCGGCGCTCGGTATTGGCGTTGGCGTGCTGACCGGCGAGGCCGTGGAGGCCGCACGCGATGACGTGTTCGCCGGCCTAGCTTCGGGCCGCACCGGTATCGTGCTCACGACGCCCGAGTTCCTATCTATCCACCGTGACCGCTTCGCACGTTCGGGCCGCATTGGCTTTGTCGTTATCGACGAGGCGCATCATGCCGGCCTTGCCAAGGGCGGCGACCGCAGCGCCTATCTCGACATGCCCGATATCCTCAAAGCCCTGGGCGACCCGGTCGTTATGGCTGCGACGGCCACCGCGACGGCTCCGGTCGTGGCCGAGCTTGCCCGCATGCTGCCGATCACTCGCACGGTGGTCGATGAGACGGTGCGCGAGAACCTGCGGCTCGAGGACGACCGTGATCTTGCAAGTCGCGAGAACCGTTTGGTGTCGATTGTGGCGACGGGGGAAAAGACCGTCATCTACGTCAATTCGCGCGACCAGTCCGTGGCGCTCGCCAAGACGTTGCGCAAGCGCGTGCCCGATTGCGCAACCCATATCGCGTTCTATAACGCGGGGCTTGCGCGTTCTGATCGCCGTCGCGTGGAGGAAGCATTCCGAGACGGAAGCCTCAGCTGCATCGTTTCGACCTCCGCCTTTGGCGAGGGTGTCAACCTGCCCGATATCCGCCATGTCGTGCTCTACCACATGCCGTTTGGCGCCATCGAGTTCAACCAGATGAGCGGACGTGCCGGCCGCGATGGCCAGCCCGCCGTGATCCATCTGCTCTATTCGTCGCGCGACGCCCGCATTAACGAGCGCCTGCTCGACTGCTATGCGCCCGAGCGCGACGAGCTCGTCACGCTCTATCGCGCGCTGCAGACCATGTGGCGCTCCAACCGCGGCAAAACCGGGGACGATTCCTTTAGCGCGAGCGATATCGACATCGCGCAGATGTGCCTTGCCATCGATGCTCGCACGCCGGTCGACGAGCGTTCGGTGGAAAGCGGCCTGGGAATCTTCGAAGAGCTTGGTTTCTGTCGAGTTTCGGGGTTTGACGACACCCGTCGCATTGCGATGGCCGAAAACCCCGGCCGCGTGCAATTGAGCAGGTCAATTCGCTATTTGGAGGGTTTGCGCTCGCGCATGGAGTTTTCGGCTTTCCGGAGTTGGGCGCTCGATTCGTGCGCTTCTGATATGCTAGCCAAAGTTAACCGCCCGATCGTACCGCGGGCCTAGGGGAAGGGGACCTCGATGGATGCCGCAGCCCGTACCGCCCATGATTCCACCCTCCAGCCGTTTTCGGAGATGGAGCACTATAAGCATGCCGATGAGCTGCCGCCCGAGATTATGGCGGACAGCTACGACAAGCTGGAGCGCCTGTGCCTCAAATATATGAATGAGGACGACTTTTCTAAGGTTGAGCAGGCCTACTGCTTTGCCGCCGAGAAGCACTGCAACCAAAAGCGCCGCTCGGGCGAGATGTACATTAACCATCCTGTCGAGGTGGCTATCATTCTGGCCGATCTCAAGATGGATTGTGACGTGGTGTGCGCCGCGCTGCTGCACGATACCGTCGAGGACACCGAGACCTCGCTCGCCGATGTTTCCGGCCTGTTTGGCGATACGGTGGCCGAGCTCGTCGATGGCGTGACCAAGCTCACCAACATCGAAGTCGACAGCATGGACGAGAAGCAGGCGCTCACGCTGCGCAAGATGTTCCTCGCCATGTCCAAGGACATTCGCGTCATCATCGTTAAACTTGCCGACCGTCTGCACAACATGCGTACGCTGGCAGCCCTGCGCGAGGATCGTCGCCTGTTTAAGGCTCGCGAGACCATGGACGTGTACGCGCCCTTGGCCGACCGCCTGGGCATGAGCTCTATTAAGTGGGAGCTCGAGGACCTGTCCTTCTTCTACCTGGAGCCCGATGCCTACCAGCGCATCGCGCGCATGGTGGCGGAGTCGCGCGAGGTCCGTGAGCGCTATCTGGCCGAGACCATCAAGACACTCACCGACGAGCTCAACCGCATTGGCCTGGAAGGCTTCCAGATCAACGGCCGTTCCAAGCACTATTGGTCCATCTACCAAAAGATGAAGCGCAAGGGCAAGGAATTCTCCGAGATCTACGACCTGGTGGCACTGCGCGTCATCACGCATTCGGTGCGCGATTGCTACTCCACGCTCGGTGCAGTGCATACGCTGTGGCACCCCATGCCCGGTCGCTTTAAAGACTATATCGCCATGCCCAAGGTCAATAACTACCAGTCGCTCCATACGACGGTCATCGGCCCTACGGCTCGTCCGCTCGAGATTCAGATTCGAACCTACGAGATGCATGAGCAGGCCGAGTACGGCATTGCCGCCCACTGGCTATATAAGAAGTCGGGCGGATCGTCTGCTTCCAAGACCAATGACGCTCAACGTTTGGACGACCAGATCAACTGGCTCAAGCATTCGCTCGATTGGGCGGCTTCCGACGAGATCACCGATGCCAAGGAATACCTGCACTCGCTGAAGGTCGATCTGTTCGATCAGGAGATCTTCGTCTTTACGCCCAAGGGCGAGGTCATGGCGCTTCGTGCCGGCTCCACGCCGCTCGACTTTGCCTACGCCGTTCACACCGAGGTGGGAAACCACTGCGTCGGCGCTAAGATCAACGGTGCGGTGGCCCCGCTCACGCACGAGATCAAGACGGGCGACCGCGTTGAAATCCTGACTAACAAGAGTTCCAAGCCGTCGCGTGATTGGCTCAAGATCGTCAAGACGCCTTCGGCCAAGTCCAAGATCCGTCGCTACTTTGCCGCCGCGACCAAGGACGACGACGCTGCTACCGGTCGCGATATGCTGGCCAAGGACCTGCGTAAGCGTGGCTATGGCATTTCTACGCCGCGTTCGACGCGTGCACTCAACGCCGTGGCGGAGCAGTTTAACTTCAAGCAGCTCGAGGACCTGTTTGCCGCCGTCGGCGCCGGCAAGGTTGCCCCGCGTGCTGTGGGCAATAAGGTCGGGCAAATCTTGGACCCCAAGCCCGAGGAACAGCTCACCAAGGCCGAGGCTATCGCCGAGGTCGTGAAGCAGCCCGCTCGCGGCTCCAATCGCAAGCCGCAAAAGCACGGCAAGAGCGCCAGTAACGGCATTATCGTCAAGGGCGAGAGCAACAGCGGCCTGCTGGTCCGTCTGGCTCATTGCTGCAACCCCGTGACGGGCGACGACATCGTCGGCTTCATTACGCGCGGTCGTGGCGTTTCGGTGCATCGTGCCAACTGCCCTAACGTCAAGGGTCTTATGGAACATCCCGAGCGCATGATCGATGTGGAGTGGGACGGCGCTGCCGACACCCTCTTCCAGGTCGAGATCGTGGTCGAGTGCCTGGACCGCATGGGCCTGCTCAAGGATGTCACCATTGCCATTGGCGATGCGGGTGGCAATATCCTTTCTGCCGCCACGTCGACCAACCGCGAGGGTATTGCAACCCTGCGCTTTATGGTCGAGATCTCGGACGCGAGCGGTCTGGATCCGCTGCTGGCTTCCATCAGCAGTGTCGATTCGGTCTACGACGCTCGCCGTCTTATGCCCGGCGAAGGCGGAGCTCAGCTCAAGCGTCGTGTGTAGGTGCGAGAGCCTCTCAGCATCATAGATATTGGTTACGTTCGAGGCATCGTTTGGTGCCTCGAACGTATTTTAGAAGGAGGGTATGCGCATGGGCGATATGACTTTGGACCTGACACCCCGAGGTTCGGCTTCGATTGAGGCGCTCGTCAACGGCCCCATTCAGACCAACAGTTACGCCGTGATTTCGAATGACGAGTGCTTAATCGTCGATCCGGCGTGGGAGGGCGAGCGTCTTGTGGAGCATATCCGCACCGCGCATCCTGAGGTGCGCGTACTCGGCTCTGTCTGCACGCACGGTCATGCCGACCATGTTGGCGGGGTTGCCGGGGTTCGAGCTGTCGTTGGCGACGGCGCGCTATATGAGTTGTGCGCTAAGGACGTGACGGTACCTCGCGCAAATATCGAGGAGCAGCGCACCATGTGGGGTATCGAGACGCCCGATCCGGGTGAGCCGACGCGTTTGCTTGCCGAGGGCGATACAATCGAGGTGGGCGACGTCTGCCTGCAGGTGATCGAGACGCCGGGGCATACGCCGGGCGGCATCGTCCTGTTCGCCGCGACCGAGCAGGGGAACATCGCCTTTGTGGGCGACACGCTTTTCCCGGGCAGTCACGGTCGTACCGATCTTTCCGGCGGTGACGAGGCGGCGATTATGCGCTCGCTCTCCAAACTTGCCAAGACGCTTCCGCCCGATACCGTTTGCTTGACGGGCCATGGCGATTCGACCACGATGGCGCGCGAACTTATGCAGAACCCGTTTATGCAGATGTAGGCTCGAAGCCGTCTTTCGAACCACGAAGACCGGTCAATCGTCAAGATATTTTCCCCAGTGGGTCGATTCTGTGGGGCAAACGGTCAAAATTTGTCCAATCGGATGGTATTCGTGAACAAACGAACGTTTATGCTCGGGTATGTCGTGGTAAAATCTCAGGCGTTATCGGAGCAACCTTACAGGAGGTTTCTTTTATGCTCGTCAACGCAGCAGACATGCTCAAGAAGGCCGAGGCCGGCAAGTACGGTCTCGGTGCCTTCAACACCAACAACCTCGAGTGGACCCTGGCTATTCTCCAGGCCGCCGAGGAGGCCAAGTCTCCGCTGATCCTTCAGTGCACCGCTGGTGCCGCTAAGTGGATGGGCGGTTTCAAGGTCTGCGCCGACATGGTCAAGGCTGCCGTCGAGGCCACGGGCGTTACCGTTCCCGTCGCCCTTCACCTCGATCACGGTTCTTACGAGGACTGCTTCAAGTGCATCGAGGCCGGCTTTACGTCCATCATGTATGACGGCTCTCACGAGGAGACCTTCCAGCTTAACCTCGACCGCACCAAGGAGCTCGTTGAGCTTGCCCACTCCAAGGGCATGTCCATCGAGGCCGAGGTCGGCGGCATCGGTGGCACCGAGGACGGCGTGACCTCCAGCGGCGAGCTCGCTGATCCTGCTGAGTGCAAGCAGATTGCTGACCTGGGCGTCGACTTCCTCGCATGCGGTATCGGCAACATCCACGGCGTGTACCCTGCCGACTGGGCTGGCCTTTCCTTCGAGCGTCTGGGCGAGATCAAGGCCGAGACCGGCGACCTGCCCCTCGTCCTGCACGGTGGCACCGGCATCCCCGAGGATCAGATCAAGAAGGCCATCTCCCTGGGTATCTCCAAGATCAACGTCAACACCGACCTGCAGCTCGTCTTCGCCAAGGGCGTTCGCGAGTACATCGAGGCTGGCAAGGATCAGCAGGGCAAGGGCTTTGACCCCCGCAAGCTCCTCAAGCCTGGTCGCGACAACATCGTTGCCCGCACCAAGGAGCTCATGGAGGAGTTTGGCTCCGTCAACAAGGCGTAAGTAGCGGTTTAACTTTCCCGTCGGAGGCCCCGTTCACCCTACGCTTTTCCCTTGCGCTCACCTGGCTTTGCCAGAAGTCGCGCAATGGGAAAAGCTCCGGGCGAACGGGGCCTCCTTTGTTAACTCGCTGCAGGGTTACGAGGCTGAATTCATTTTTGCTACCGTTCAGCGGCGTTGATGGCTCCTTTGTTGGGGCTTTCTATTTATCTCGCTACAATGGGCTTCGAGAGTTCTAATGACTTGGAGTTTGGTATGGCTGTTATTAATGTGCTGCCTTCGGATGGGAAGGTTATTGACGAGGGTCCTGTTGGTTGCTCTATTGATGTTTGCTGTGATGACTTTCGCCATCTCGATATTGGACTGCCGCCCGAGATTCTTCGACTCAAGGATGCCGGATATTTGACGCAGGCTGTTGCGGCTTGTGATCGTCTTTTGAGGCAGAATCCTGAGCCTTCCCTGGCAGCCTGCGTTCGTGCCGAGCGGTATCGCATGCTTGAGACGCCGCTTCATTTTTCGGTGTCGCGCGATCGAGCCATTGCGATGATTCGCGAGGAGTGGCCTGGGTTTACCGAGGAGCAGTTTGACGATCTGATTGACCGTAAACGTATTGACTGGCGCTTTATCGACGGCGAGCTGTTCGTTCTCGATAACTTCCTCGATTCGCTTCGCGTATATCCCAAAGAGGTTCCCGGCATGCGGCCCGATCCTACGGACGGAATTGCACTGCGCAACGAGATGCTCAAGGAGATGGAGTCGCAAAACGGATTGGCTCGCGTCATTACGCTTAAAGCGTCCGTGTCTGTCCCCGGCGCTCTGGAGGGGGAGACCGTTTGCGCTTGGCTTCCCGTCGCGGCTGCCTGCCGTCAGCAGTCTCGGGTCGAGATTCTCGACATGACGCCGGAGGGTGCTGTTGCTCCCGCGAACGCTTCGGCGCGTACCGCCTCGTGGTCTTCTTCGAGTGAACGCTCATTCTCGGTGACCTATCGTTATCACATCGATGCTGTTTATTGTGATGTCTACGGTGGCACACTTCCGGTTCATCCGCGTATGGACGCGCCTCTGCCCGAGGATATTTCCGAGGACCGTCCGCACATTGCATTCACGCCTTATCTGCAGCAGCTGACGGCCGGTGTTGTTGACGGACTCGTGGATCCGCTCGATCGCGCCCGTGCTATCTATGATTACCTGACGCAGCATATCGACTATCGCTATCAGCCGCCGTACTTGCTTTTGGGATCTATTGCCGATGACTGCGCGCATTCGCTCCGCGGCGATTGCGGCGTTATGGCGCTCACGTTTATCACCATGTGCCGTATCGCGGGCGTGCCTGCCCGTTGGGAGAGCGGCCTGTACGTTGCGCCCGATTCGATGGGGTCGCACGACTGGGCAGAGTTCTATACGCCGCAGACCGGTTGGCTCAACGCCGACGTGTCATTTGGATCTTCTGCTCGCAGGATGGGGGAGGAGTGGCGCCGCCGTCACTACTTTGGCAATCTCGACCCGTGGCGTATGGTGGCCAACAATCGATTCCAGGCAGAGTTTGACCCCTCTTTCGACGGCATGCGCGAGGACCCTTACGATAACCAGATGGGTGAGGCTTCGGTCGACGGTCGCGGATGCCGTCAGCGCGAGATGCTCCGCACGGTCGAACTCATCGAAATGCTCGAAGTTCCATTTTCGGACTAATCAACAGAAAGCTGTGATAAACTAACTCACGCATTGCGTGCCCGAGTGGCGGAATTGGCAGACGCAGTGGACTCAAAATCCACCGTTGGCAACAACGTGCGAGTTCGAGTCTCGCCTCGGGCACCATACATGCAAGCGAGCGTTCAAGGGGGGTTGCGGCCCCCTTTTTCGTGCCGAACTCGCGTGAGCGCGCGAAGCGTTAAGCAAACAGGCCTGTGGCCTGTTTGTAGCGGAGCGTGGCGAGGGCGCCGCGCGCCCGAAGCCCGGGGCTTCGCGAAGCGAAGGCCCTTCGAGTCTCGCCTCGGGCACCATACATGCAAGTGAGCGTTCAAGGGGGTCAAGGCCCCTTTTTCGTGTACGTAATGTGATAACGCGCTGTACGTGTTATTATTCGCAAGGCGTTGTTCCCGCAATGCCCTAAAGAGGAACCCGAGGGTTCCCACCTTTTGGCGCCAATGAGCAGCTGACTGGTCATACAACTTAGATTACCTTCCTCAAATCGAGGAAGTCTATGTGTACGACCTGGTTGCTGAGAAGCGCCGGGTTATTTTTTTATGAATGGAGGTAGGGAAAATAGCTAAGTCTGATGACACCCGCATCAACGACGAGATCACTGCATCTTCGTGCCGTTTGATTGGCGTCGATGGCTCTCAGCTCGGCCTGTTCGCCATCCGCGATGCCCAGCGCGTCGCCGACGATCAGGGTCTCGACCTGGTCGAGATCGCTCCCAACGCGGAGCCGCCGGTCTGCAAGGTCATGGACTACGGTAAGTTCAAGTACCAGCAGGCCATGAAGGCCAAGGCTGCTCGTAAGAACCAGTCCAAGGTCGAGGTCAAGGAAATGAAGTTCCGACCCAAGATCGACGTTGGCGACTACGAGACCAAGAAGGGCCACGTTCTGCGTTTCCTCAAGAAGGGCGCACGCGTTAAGATCACCATTATGTTCCGCGGCCGTGAGATGGCTCACCCGGAGCAGGGCCTTAACGTTCTCGAGCGTCTCGCCGAGGATCTCAAGCCTTACGCTACGGTCGAGTCCAAGCCTAAGATGGAAGGCCGTAACATGCTTATGCTGCTCGCCCCGATTAAGGGCGCCTTCGATGAGGATAAAGCGGCAAGCGATACCAAGTAACTAGTGTTCTGTAACCGATTAAGGAGTATTTCATGCCTAAGATGAAGTCCCACAGCGGCACCAAGAAGCGTTTCCGCAAGACTGGTACCGGCAAGCTCATGCGCGCCAAGGCTTTCAAGAGCCACATCCTGAGCAAGAAGTCCACCAAGCGTAAGCGTGGCTTCCGTCAGGAGACCGAGATCGCCGCTGCCGACCGCAAGGTCATCAAGTCGCGTCTCGCCTAAGTTCGCGTTCCCGTTTTTCGTTTTACCGTCTAGGAGTTGATAGAACATGGCACGTATTAAGCGCGCTGTTGCCGCCAAGAAGAAGCGCCGTACCGTTATGCACCGTGCGAAGGGTTACTACGGTGCCGCTTCGCGTACTTACAAGCATGCTAAAGAGCAGGTCCAGCACTCCCTGCAGTATCAGTATCGTGATCGCCGCAACAAGAAGCGCGAGATCCGTTCTCTCTGGATCACTCGTATCAACGCTGCTGCTCGCCTGAACGACATCTCTTACTCTCAGTTCATGCACGGCCTGAAGGTTGCCGGCATCGAGCTCGACCGCAAGGTCCTGGCCCAGATGGCTTACGAGGACATCGAGTCCTTCAACGAGCTGGCTACCATCGCCAAGAAGGCTCTCGAGGCCTAATAGATTCTCTTGAATCGCTAGGGGAGTGTCGCGTTGTGCGCGGCGCTCCCTCTTTTTATCTGAAGCGCTGGTTTATATAGCAAAAGCGCGGGTAGATAGACACTTACAGGTGACCGATCTTTATATATCTCTTAACCGAAGGGTCATCATCTGATACGTGCAGTATTTCTGCACCAGCCTTTCTATGACTTATATAGGAAGCGATGTATTGTGTAGGACTTGTGAAGAGTGGAATTCCCGCCCACGGCGCCCCTCCGGTCTGGCAATATATCTCCTTGCCGCGCGGCC
>UQMV01000055.1 GCA_900542315.1 uncultured Collinsella sp. | reverse complement strand
TGGTGTAAGAGGCGGGGCATGCCCCGCCTCTTACACCACATCTCTGCGCGCTACCAATCATAGCTCCCCAAACAGCTGGGAACGCGCCGATTGCCAGCAATATCTTGTATTTGGATGGCGCAGCAAAAAAGTTGCGGTGGAATAGGGTTTGATTGGCGGCTGATGAGCCAAAAACAGTCCCTATTTCACCGCAAGTGGTATGGGTGCTCTTAGCGGGTGGGTTGGTAGCGGGGGCAGTAGCTGATGGCGATGGCATCGACGCCTACGTGGGTGGCGATGGTGCAGCCGATGGGGCCGGTGCCGGCGTCTACGTAGTCCTGGCCCGCGAGCGCCTCGTTGACAAGTTCCTGCTCTTCGGCGGCGCCGGTCGTGAGCACGCGCACGCTTGAGCCCGGGTGCTCGTCCAAAAACGCGAGGCAATCTGCCATGGTGTTGGCAACGATGCGCTTGGCGCCGCGGCCCTTTTTGATGGCCTTGATCTCGCCCGATTTCCACTCCGGCGAAACGGCTAGGCGAATGTTGAGCATCTGCGTGAGCTGGCCGGCGAGCTTGGGCGCGCGGCCGTTCTTAACGAGGTTCTCGAGTGTGCGGGGAATCAGCAGCAGGTGGGCGTCGGGCAGCGTCGCGCGGATCTGCGCCTCGGTCTCGTCCAAGCTGCGGCCGTCTTCGCGCATGGCCAGTGCGTACTCCACCAGCAGGCCCTCGGCGCCCGAGCCGGTGCGCGAGTCGATGCAGCGCACGTCCAGCTTGTGCGTTTCGGCCGTCAAACTGGCGTTGGCATAGCAGGCGGACCACTCGCTGCACAGCGAGATAAAGATTGCGCTGTCGTGGCCGTCAGCACGCACGCGGTCAAAGAGTGCTTTGAACTCGCCGGCACTCGGCTGCGAGGTGTGCGGCAGCTGCTCAGAGCCGGCCATGCGGGCGACGTATTCCTCGGCGGTAATCTGCACCTGGTCGAGCAGGTCCTCGCCCTCGATAATCACATGTAGCGGAATCACGTAAATGCCAAGCTCTTGAGCACGGGCGGGGGAGATGTCCGACGTGGAGTCGGTTATGATGGCAAAAGACATAATTGCACCTTTCGTTGGGGCGCGACGGCGCCGCCTTCTGAGAGCAAAGTGCGACAAGTATAGTGGAGTTGCTCTACATTGCTAGGTTTAATTGTTGAATAGTCAACAGTTTGAAGTGTCGGTGTGGAAATCATCAACTGGGGAAGAGGGGTGCCGATGGCGGCGCTGGAGATATGCAAGCGGCCGGTTGTGCTGTTCGATTTTGACGGCACGGTGGCCGATACGGGTCGGGCGGTGATGACCTCGACGCGCAAGACGTTGGCCGCGCGCGGGTTTTCGGAGGCGCAGATGGGTGACCTGCGCCGCATGATCGGGCCGCCCCTGTGGAAGAGCTTTCACGACTTTTACGGCTTTTCCCGCGAGGAGTCGCTTGTGGTGGCCGACGAGTACCGTGCCTTTTTTGACGAGCTGGGACCGGAGGAGTATCCCGTGTTCGATGGAATCCCCGAGCTGCTGGATGGGTTGGCCGCTCAGGGCAAGCATATGGCCGTGGCGACGTCGCGCATGGAGGCAAAGTGTATCAGCATGGTGCATGAGCTGGGGCTTTCGCAGTTTGAGGCCGTGGTCGGCATGAATCCGCCGCAGGGTCGCGAGATCAAGGCGGATTCGGTCCGCGATGCGCTGGCGGCCCTGGGCGCGACCGCGGACGAGGCCGTGATGATTGGTGACCGCTTTAACGACATCGAGGGTGCGCACGCGATGGGCGTGCCGTGTATCGGCATCTATTCGGGCGCGGCGGCGCCGGGGGAGCATGAGGCCGCGGGTGCCGATGAGGTGGTGCACTCGGTGGCCGAGCTTGCTAAACTTTTCGCTATCTAATAGACGTAATGTGAGGGGCGGGCGTACCCGTCGCTCATTGGTAAGGAGGTCGTCCATGAATCAGGTGGAGCAGAGCGTTGCCGAGTATGTTGACGAGGTCTGGGAAGATGTCGTCGCCGATATCGAGCAGCTGGTGAGCTATCCGTCCGTGGCCGTTGCTGCCGATGCGGAGCCCGGTGCGCCGTTTGGCCACCCGGTCCGTGATGCGCTCGATTGCGCGCTCGGTATCGCGCAAAAGCTCGGCTACCAGACGAGCGATGACGAGGGCTTTGTGGGAATCGCCGATATTCCGGGCCGCGGCGATAAGCAGCTCGCGACTATCTGCCATGTGGACGTGGTACCCGCTGGCCCCGGTTGGAACACCGACCCGTTTGCGATGGAGCGTCGCGAGGGCTGGCTGCTCGGCCGCGGCGTGATTGACGACAAGGGCCCGGCGGTGCTGTCGCTCTACGCTGGCGCTTATCTGCTCAAACACGGCATTGTGCCGCGCTATACCTTCCGCGCGTTGCTGGGCTGCGATGAGGAAGTGGGCATGTCCGACGTTCACCATTATCTGGAGAACCACGCAGACCCCGACTTTTTGTTTACGCCCGATGCCGAGTTCCCGGTCTGCAATGCCGAGAAGGGCCAGTTTGGGGCGACGTTCGTGAGCTCCAAGATCGACGGCGGGCGCATCGTGTCGTGGAGCGGCGCCGAGGCGAGCAATGCCATTCCGTCGCAGTCCATCTGCGAGCTCGCGATTGCCGCCGATGAGCTGCCGGCGCCGGTCGAGAACGCCGATCGCCTTGAGATCACGACACTCGATAACGGGCATGCGCAGATTTTTGCCCACGGCATTGGCGGTCATGCCTCGATGCCTGAGGGCACTATCAACGCTGTCGGCCTGATCGTGGCGTATCTGCGCGAGGCCGAGGACGCGTTTGGCGCCCGTGACAAGCGCCTGTTGACGCCCGCCGAGCACGAGTTCGTCAAGTTTTTGGCCTTTGTGCATGCGGACGCCTATGGCCGCGGCCTGGGTATCGATGCGACGAGTCCGGCGTTTGGCCCGCTTACCTGCAACGCTGGCGTCATCCGCGTGGCGGATGGCCATATCGAGCAGGTCATCGACGTGCGCTTCCCCGACAGCACGAGTGCCGATACCATCCGCGAGCAGCTCGATCCGCTCGTGGGCCGTTTCGGCGTGACGTGCCAGCTGGGTCGCGCGAAGGTGCCGTTCTCGGTCTCTGCCGATGATCCGGCCGTGAAGGCGCTGATTGACACCTATAACGAGTTCACCGGCAAGCATGCCGAACCCTTTGCCATGGGCGGTGGCACGTACGCACGCAACTTTGCCCGCGCCGTCTCGTTTGGCCCCGAAGAGACCGGCCTTGAGCTGCCCGAGTGGGGCGGCCAGATGCACGGTCCCAACGAGTGCGCCAACGAAGAGCAGCTCAAGCAAGCGCTCAAGATTTACATCGTGGCAATCCTGCGTCTCAACGAACTCGAACTATAGTTACGCGGTTTTACCAAACCGCGTAACCAGTCGACGCTGCAAGCCCGCCAGAGCGGCAATCTGCCTTTCAACTTCGGCGGCATGACCAGAAGGTCAATGCCGCCTTGTTTCAAGGCACCTTGCTCGCTCTGGTGGGCTTTCGCTGTCGTCGCCAAAACATCGGCGTTGCTGGGGTAGTCTTTGGGGACGTTCTTAAATGACTGGTCAAACAAGACTGTCTCCAATGACTACCTTCCTCTGGTGTAAAAGGCTGGCCATGTTTGGCGGCGGGTTTGTTATTCGTTTGTAAAGCCGAGTCGCATTTGCGGTAAGGGTCTATCAAATGACCGTAAGAAACCGCAGATAACGCGGCCGTCGCCCGATCGGGGCCGTATCTTTCCAAACAGCAAAGCGGGCAGGGTGCCCGCGAGTCGCATGTATGAAAGGAAGATCATGCTCGATCAGGCTTATTCTCGTCGTCAGTTCCTCGGCCTCGCTGGTGGTCTTGCCAGCATCGTCGGTCTCGGTCTCGTTGGTTGCGGCGGCGCAGGCGCTTCCAACGCCGCCGACAAGGGCAGCGCCGCTGCCGAGTCCGTCTCCGGCGAGGTGACCTATGACGGTGCCTCTTCGTTCCAGGCTCTCGTCGAGGCCGCTGCCGAGAAGTTCATGGACGCCAATCCGGACGTTTCCGTCTCCGGCTCGGGCAACGGTTCGGGCAAGGGTCTGACCGCAGTCGCCGCCGGCACCGTCACCATCGGTAACTCCGACGTCTTCGCCGAGACCAAGCTTGAGGCCGATCAGGTCAAGAACCTTGTCGACCACGAGGTCGCCGTCGTGGGCATGGGCCCCGTCGTCTCCAAGAACGTCAAGGTCGACGACCTGTCCCTCGAGCAGCTCAAGGGTATCTTCTCCGGTCAGATTACCAACTGGAAGGAGGTCGGCGGCGACGACGCCAAGATCGTCGTTCTCAACCGCAAGGCCGGCTCCGGCACCCGCGCCACCTTCGAGGCCGCCGTCTTTGGCGACGAGGCCGTCGACTTTAAGGGCGATGCCGAGCTCGATAAGTCCGGCGATGTCCAGACTCAGATGGGCAGCACCGACAACGCCATCTCTTACCTCGACTTCTCGCACTTCGATGACTCCAAGTTCAACGCCATCAAGGTCGAGGGCGTCGAGCCCAAGAGCAAGAATGTCACCGACGACTCCTTCAAGATCTGGGCTACCGAGCACATGTACTGCGCAAAGGACGCCGACGAGGCCACCAAGGCTTTCCTGGAGTTCATGCTTTCCGACGACGTCCAGGGCAAGCTCGTCGAGGAGCAGGGCTTTATCCCCGTCTCTGCCATGAAGGTCGTCAAGGACGCCAGCGGCAAGGTCTCCGCTAAATAAGTAATCGCCCCGGAAAGGTTTGCAATGGCAAAGCAACTGCCAAAGCGCGACCTTGAGAACGTGGGCCTGGGCGTCACGGGCGCGTGCGTAGCGCTCGTGACGCTTGTCGTTGCCGCGCTCATCTTTATGGTCGCCCAAAAGGGCCTCTCGGCTTTTCTCAAGGACGGCGTTTCGGTCGTCGAGTTCTTCACCGGCACCAAGTGGGACCTGGCCAACACAGCCGAAAACGGCCTGCCCTATACCGGCGCCCTGCCCCTGATCGTCACCTCGTTTGCGGTCATGGTGCTCTCCACGCTTATCGCGCTGCCCATCGCCATCGGCTCTGCCGTCTTTGCGGTCGATATCCAACCCAAATTTGGCTCCAAGGTCTTTCAGCCGCTTATTGAGCTTTTGACCGGCATTCCCTCGGTCGTCTTTGGCCTGATCGGCTTTCACGTGGTCGTCGGCCTTATGAAGAGCGTTTTCCACGTGAGCACGGGCCTGGGCATCTTGCCCGGCGCCATCGTGCTGGCCGTCATGATCCTGCCGACGATGACTACCCTTTCGGTCGATGGCCTGCGCGCCGTGCCCGACAGCTACCGTCAGGGCTCGCTCGCGCTGGGCTACACCCGTTGGCAGACCATCTGGCACGTGGTGCTCAAGTCCGCCATGCCGTCGCTCATGACCGCGGTCATCCTCGGTATGACCCGCGCCTTTGGCGAGACGCTCGCTGTGCGCATGGTTATCGGCGGCATCGAGGCCATGCCGACGTCGCTGCTGTCGCCGGCCTCGACCATTACTACCACGCTCACCACGTCTATGGCGGTCTATGCCGAGGGCTCGGCCCAGGACGACGTTCTGTGGGCGCTCGGCCTGCTGCTGATGGGCATGAGCCTCATCTTCATCCTGATCATCCACCTTATCGGCCGCAAGGGGGCGAGGGCTCGTGGCTAGCACGCGCATTCATATCGATGAGCTGAGACTCGGGCGCGTCCAAAAGCAGGACCGCATCGCCACGGGCGTGCTGACGGCGATCGCCGCCATCGTCATGCTCGTCGTCATCTCTATGGTGGCCTATATTCTGTTCGAGGGCATCTCGACGCTGTTCCAGCCGGGCTTTCTCACGCAGCCGTCGCGCGCCAACGGAACCCAGGGCGGCGTGCTCTACCAGCTGTTCGACTCGTTCTATCTGCTGCTGATCACCCTAGTCATCTCGGTGCCCATCAGCCTGGGCGGCGCGGTCTTCCTGGTCGAGTACGCGCCGGACGGACCCATTCGCGACATTGCCTCCACTGCCATCGAGACGCTGTCCTCGCTGCCTTCCATCGTCGTCGGCATGTTCGGCTTTCTGGTGTTCTCGGTGCAGCTGGGCTGGAAGTACTCCATCATCTCCGGCGCCGTTGCGCTCACCATGTTCAACATCCCCATCCTGGTGCGCGTAATCCAACAGGCGCTCGAGGACGTGCCGCAGGCCCAGCGCGATGCGTGCCTGGCCATGGGCCTTACTCGCTGGGAGGCTACGCTGCACATCCTGGTCCCCGAGGCCATGCCCGCCATCGTGACCGGCATCGTGCTTTCGGCCGGCCGCGTGTTTGGCGAGGCCGCAGCACTGCTCTTTACCTCGGGCATGAGCTCGCCGGTGCGCCTGAACTTCTTGAGCTTTAACCTGTCGAGCCCCACCTGCGCCTGGAACGTGTTCCGTCCCGGCGAGTCGCTCGCCGTGCATATTTACAAGATTTACGGCGAGGGCAGCCCCGAGGCTCAGCAGATCGTCTGGGGCACCGCGGCGCTGCTGATGATTTGCGTGCTGCTGTTTAACGTAGTCGCCCGTATCGTGGGCAAGCAACTGGCAAGGAAGATGACGGCCGAATGAGCGAGATGAAAGCAATGCCCGCAACCGAAGCGGCATCGTCCGAGACCCAGGACTTCCTGTCGAGCGTGGGGGAGAGCGAGAAGCGCGTGCGCGTGAGCGGCAAGGCCGTGAGCGACGAGGTCGTGCTCTCCACCAAGGACGTCAACGTGTACTATGGCGACCACCATGCCCTGCACGACACGTCGCTCGACTTTCACAAGGGCGAGATCACGGCGCTCATCGGGCCTTCGGGCTGCGGTAAGTCGACCTTCTTGCGTAGCCTCAACCTCATGAATCGCGAGATTCGCGGCTGCCGCGTGGAGGGCGAGATCAACTATCGCGGGCGCAACGTGAACACCAAGACCGAAAACACCTACGAGCTGCGCCGTTCCATTGGCATGGTGTTCCAGCAGCCCAACCCGTTCCGCAAGTCCATTCGCGACAACATCACGTTTGCGCCTAAGCGCCACGGCATCACCGACCGCGACGAGCTCGACCGCATGGTCGAGGAAAGCCTGCGCGGCGCGGCGCTTTGGGACGAGGTCAAGGACAAGCTCGACAAGAGCGCCTATGCGCTTTCGGGCGGCCAGCAGCAGCGTCTGTGCATTGCGCGCACGCTGGCGCTCAACCCCGACGTGATCCTGTTTGACGAGCCCTGCTCGGCGCTCGACCCCATCTCGACGCTGGCGATCGAAGACCTCATGTCGTCGATCGTTGCCGACCGCGCCATCGTCATCGTGACGCACAACATGGAGCAGGCGTCGCGTGTGTCCAACCGCACGGCGTTCTTCTACATGGGCGATATGGTCGAGTACGACGAGACCGACGAGATTTTCCAACGGCCCAAGGATAAGCGGCTGAATGATTACCTCACCGGCATGTTCTCCTAGTCCGGGACATGCTTGAGGCCCGCGGCGGCCACGGTTGCCGCGGGACTGATTGGAGAGGCGGGTCATCTCTTTTGGGAGATGGCCCGCCTTTTTGCTCTGCGACCGAAACGACCGCCACAAAGGGGACAGGCGCCTTCGTGGTGGTTTGGGGTGGGGCTCGCTGCTATCATGGACAACGTTGAATTTCTACGAAGGAGCAGGGCATATGGCGATTCTTTTGGGATGCGATTCCGTCAGCCTAGAGTTTCCCACCAAGCATATTTTCGATAGCGTGACGCTCGGCGTGGGCGAGGGCGACCGCATTGGTATTGTCGGTAAAAACGGCGACGGCAAGTCGACGCTGCTGAGCGTGCTCGCCGGCACGCTGGAGCCCGATGACGGACGCGTGACGCACCGCCGCGGCACGACGATCGGTCTGCTCGGCCAAAAGGACAACCTGGTCGATACTGATACCGTGCATCATGTCGTTGTGGGCGACGCCCCCGAGTACGAGTGGGCGTCGAGCCCCCGCACGCGCCAGATCCTCGCCGGCCTCATCAGCGATGTGCCCTGGGAGGGCACGGTGGGCGAGCTTTCGGGCGGTCAGCGCCGTCGCGTGGACCTCGCGCGCTTGCTGATCGGCGATTACGACGTGCTCATGCTCGACGAGCCCACCAACCACCTGGATATGCGCACCATCAACTGGCTCGCGCGTCACTTAAAGGCCCGCTGGCAGCGCGGCCAGGGTGCCATGCTCGTGGTCACGCACGACCGCTGGTTCTTGGACGAGGTCTGCACCAGCATGTGGGAGGTCCACGACGGCCAGGTCGATCCCTTCGAGGGCGGCTATTCGGCATACATCCTGCAGCGCGTGGAGCGCGACCGCATGGCCGCGGTTACCGAGGAGCGCCGTCGCAACATGGCGCGCAAGGAGCTCGCGTGGCTGAGCCGCGGCGCCCAGGCGCGTTCCACCAAGCCCAAGTTTCGCGTTGATGCCGCTCGCGAGCTGATCGCCGACGTGCCTCCCGTGCGTGACGAGCTGGAGCTCAAGCGCCTAGCCGTGAGCCGCTTGGGCAAGCAGGTTATCGATGTGGTCGACGTGGACGCCGGCTATGCGGATACCGATGGCGCGCCCAAGCAGGTGCTCTCTGACGTGACCTGGCTCATCGGTGCGGGCGACCGCTATGGTCTTTTGGGCGAAAACGGCGCCGGCAAGTCGACCTTGCTCGATGTGATCCAGGGCAAGATTGAACCCATGCGCGGCCGTGTGAAGATTGGCCAGACGGTGCGCTTTGGCGTGCTGTCGCAGCAGCTCGAGGAGCTCGAACCCTACATGGGTGACACGATCCGCGAGGTGCTCAGCAACTATAAGAAGTACTACGTCATCGACGGTAAGGAGACTTCACCCGAGAAGCTCTGCGAGCGTCTGGGCTTTACGACGCAGCAGCTCTGGAGTCGCATCGGCGATCTTTCGGGCGGTCAGCGCCGTCGCCTGTCGCTGCTGCTGACAATCCTGGACGAGCCCAACGTGCTCATCCTGGACGAGCCCGGCAACGACCTGGATACCGACATGCTGGCGATTGTCGAGGACCTGCTCGACGGCTGGCCGGGCACGTTGATTCTGGTGACGCACGACCGCTTCTTGATGGAGCGCGTGACCGACCAGCAGTGGGCGCTGCTCGACGGCCACCTGACGCATATGCCCGGCGGCGTCGACCAGTACCTGCGCCTGTGCAACGCTACCGCCGAGGGCGAGCCCGTGGGCGCACCGAGCGCCAAGACCGGCACGTTCGACACCGGTGCCGCGGCAGCTGCGGCCGAAAAGCCCAAGTCGAGCGGTCAGCCCAACGGCCTGTCCAACGCCGAGCGTCAGAAGCTCCGCCGCGAGGTGAGCTCGCTCGAGCGCAAGATGGAGACGCAGCGCGCTCGCGTTGAGGAGGCCGAGGCCGCGATGGCCCAGGTCGATCCCACCAACTACACGGCGCTCGGCGAGCAGCAGGCAAAGATCGACGAGGCTCACGCCGCCATGGACGGGCTGGAGATGGCGTGGCTCGAGGCGAGCGAAAAGCTCGAGGGCGAGGAGTAGGCGAGGATGATCAAAGCCGCTTTTTTCGATATCGACGGCACGCTGCTGAGCTTTAAGACCCACCGGATTCCGGCGTCGGCGCAGCAGGTGCTCGACTGCTTTCACGAGCAGGGGATCGCGTGCGTGATCGCCACGGGCCGTCCGACCTACCAGATGCCGGACTGGCTGTTCGACCTGGGCTGGGATGCGTACATTACGCTTTCGGGCCAGCACTGCTTTGATGCCGAGGGGGTTTACCGCAGCTGCCCGATCGATCCGGACGACGTCGCGGTGATTGTGGACCAGGTGGCGCAGGGGCGTTACGACTCGCTGTGCATGCAGGGCGAGAACTCGTTTGTGAACCGCCTGTCCGAGCGCGTGGTGACGGCTGGCAGCAACGCGGGAATCGTCTACCACGAGGAGCCGTTTGAGCACGCCTTTGACGCACCGGTCTACCAGTTCTGCGCCTTCGTGGACCCGGCCGACGAACATATCGTGACCGACGCCGTGTCGCATTCGCTCACCACGCGCTGGTGCGACCTGTTCTGCGACATTATTCCCGCTAACGGCGGCAAGGACCTGGGCGTGGCGGCGACGCTTGAGCGGCTTGGTATCGACGCGAGCGAGGCGATTGCCTTTGGCGACGGCGAGAACGACCTGTCGATGTTTGCCGCCGTGGGCACAAGTGTGGCCATGGGCAACAGATCGGAAGAGCGTCGTGTAGGGAAAGAGTGTAGATCTCGGTGGTCG
>UQMV01000054.1 GCA_900542315.1 uncultured Collinsella sp. | reverse complement strand
GCGCCGAATGCTCGCCATCGAAATTTATCGATGGCCTATTTCAGACTGTAATGGGCGGAAGTGTGTTCGGGATGACGAGGGAGCTGTCTTTCGCGAGATGCTTGTAGACGGTGCCACGCGGCACGCCGTTGATGTTGCGATATCCGAGATGCTGACCCGTCGCGGTACTGTTATGTCGACGGAACGCTCCTTGTTTTCTCTTGGCCAGCTGTGCTTGATTGTTAGAGTAGGCAACGTTTCGCGATATCGATGGTTCTGCGGTTGCTGGATGGACTCATGGCTAGGCCAGGTGGCCTTGAACCTGTATGGTGATGTCGGATTATTGGGCGCGGGTGTTGGAGCGTGATGGCTTTGGGAGATAACAGCATTTACGAACTTTATCTGTATACGATTGACGTATACAAGAGACTCGTCGGAGTGCTTCCACTGGATGAAAAGTTGGCCCGGTTCGATTCTCAATCCTTTTCAGCAATCGGTGATCTCGAGTTAGGGGACGAGGCGTTCGCTGCATTTTCAATGCGTCTTATGCTGCAGCGCAAGTATTTTGTGCGTGGCAAGGACCTGTTCCTAAAGAAGCTGCTTAATTCGGCAAAGCGAGATTTCGAAGCAGTCAAGGATGAGATTGCCTCGCTGTTAATTGACCTTGACAAGCTCAATGCTCAGCCTATTGAATTTGCATTTGGTGACAACGTTGTCGTTGAGGGCGCTCACGCTAATGTCGAGGATGCGACGTACGGTGCGCTATTGCATGCTGATAGGGAGCGTATAGAGAACCTCGTCTGCGTCCCCGAATCGATGAGGATCCTTGCGCTTGCTCCGTATATAGTGGGTAGGGAACAAATCTTGCTACGGTTCTCCGAGCTTCTTTTCGAGGTGGGAATCAAGTCTTCGGTGAAGGAAGCTGAGACTTCGGCCGTGGTCTCGTTCGAGACGAAGGGCGGTGATCGTCTGATAAGCAATTCGCCGTTTTGGAAAAACCTTCGAGGCAAAGAGCTTGGACCTAAGGATATTGAGGATATCGCTCGGCAAGAATCGAATGACGATTGCGAGATACTCTATGCAGTGCAACGATTCGTCATGGCGCTTAACCGCAACCCGTTGGATTTCAATGAATTAGGTTCTATCGTTGCTACTGAGACGATTTCTCGCTGGGACGATTTTTCCCAAGCCGCCAAGGCTGTCGATGGGGATTACGGTATGAGCACTCTGGTTCGGCATCAGAAGGACGGCGCGGCTCTAGTGAAGCTTCTGCCAAATGTGCAGGAGCCTATCTTGGTTGAGGGGCCACAGATGATTGAAGGTGGTCACGAAATAGTTCTGGTGAAGCGCGGCGGCTCTTGGAAGATCTGGGCCATGAGATGATTCTTATAGGCTGTCGATATAGTCGTTGATTACGGCAGATCGGCGCGGTGAGCGGTCATAAAAATAGGGCGGAATCGCTTTTGCGATCCCGCCCCTAAAACCCAAGGGTTTTGACACATGCCGCCATCTTTCCCCACCAAGTTTGCATGCCGCAATAGCACATTGCATGAATTAGATTCATTTCTTGAGCTCGAGACCGTAGCATCCGGCGACTCTGTCCACCGCGGTCACCTCGCGGTCAGCTGCGGTCACCTCGCGGTCAGCTATTAGTTACAGGCGTTTTCGTTGAGGCGATAGCACTGGTAGGGATCATTCGTCCCGTTGCCGACCCACGCGAGGGTGCCTTTGTCCGCGAGCTGCTTCAACGTCTCCGTAGCCTTGGTTCTCCCGACGCCCGCCTGCTCCATGAGCCCCTTCTTCGTCACGCGACCCTCGTCGCGCGCGATTCGTACGGCGCCTTCTCGGCCTCGTCGAGGTTTTCGAACGTTGCTGAGTCGGCAACGGCGTTGACCGCGTCGCATATTGCGTTGTCGGTTCGGTCATTCACCTGCGATCCTGGGCGCTCGAAGACGACGACGGTGCTGTTGACGGTCTGATCAAAGCGGGACTTCACGCCGGCGGCCTCGCAGGCCTCCTTGATGTGCGGCATGCCCGTACCGTAATGCTCGATGAGGCCGGCGCGGAACAGGGCGCGCGCGATCGCCGGGTTTCGCAGGCCGAGCTCGCTCGCCGTGCCGCCGAGGCGCTCTTGCGGCGAGTCGCCCTCGGGGAATAGGCCCGGGCTCACGATCTGGACGGCGTCGCGCGATACTACGTTCATCTAATCACCGGCCTGTGGACCGAGCGCATGGCGATTGGCTTCCATTCAATCGGTAAATTAAATTGAGACATGATTACGCTTGTCGACATATCCGCTGCTGTTTCTCGTGTGCTGTCTCGTTACGACGTCCGCAAGGCATATCTATTTGGCTCCTTCGCCCGTGGCGAGCAAACGCCAGATAGCGATATCGATTTGCGTCTAGTCTGCGGTGAAACAATGACGTTCGGCACGCTATACGAACTCTCCCTTGAGCTCGAAAAAGAGCTCGGGCGAGATGTTGAGATTGTCACCAACCCTCCCGAGCATATGCGGCCTGCGTTCCGCAAAAGCATTGAAAGGGATGAGGTGCGTCTCTATGAAGCGGCATAAACGAGACGAGGAGCTCATATAGCTGCTGCTACCAGGCAATTTACTGGTATTGTTTCCATTGGCTCTTGCGAAGGTCGGAGCGGTCATGCTTGCTGCCGCGTTCCACACCAGCCGTCACTACATCCTGTTTACTGCTTTGGTCTGCCTATGCGTTTTGCTGAGCGGGCGCTTTGCCAGCGGGGCCGACCTTATCGCGCCGGCGATGGCCTAACTCGCCAAAAAAACTCGATGCAATCGCGTTGCGCGTACCGGCGACGTGTCGCACGTATAGAATCAAAGCATCCACACGCTGACTATCAATTGGATTGGACGCCACATGGAGATCCCAAACACCCTGTGCAGCAATGTCTACGACTTTGCGTTTTGCCCCGAGCCCTGTTATGACCGCCTGGTAGATCTCGCCGATCCCGAGAACTGGGGTCCCAACAACCGTATCCTTAAGAACTACCTGTCGTTCTCGTTTAGCCGCGCGGTGTTTCTGACCGAGCGCGACGCAGACCAGACCGCGCCGTCCAACCTGCCGCTGGTGTTCGACGACGACCGTTGCCTGTTCAACACCGGCCTGTACACGCGCCGCTACGAGACCATCTACGGCCTGTTTGAGCCCAACACCAAGCCCGATGCGCGCCAGCGCTGGTTTTTGAAGGGCTTCTTTAAGGAGAGCGACCCCATGCTGGTCTCGTTTGAGTACCTGCCGTGCCGCGTGCGCTTTGCCGAGGACCCCTCCGAGCTGGTCTTTGACTACCGACTGCCCATCCGCTCCAACATCGACCACATTCTGGGCGACGAGGAGAACCTTACGCGCATCCCCGCCAGCCTGATGGGGGAGGACAACTCGCTGCTGCTGCGCCGCGCTTTTGAGGGCGCCGTCGTCGAGGCCGCCCGCCGCGCCGCCGCAAACTACACGCTCGCTGTGCCGCAGTTCTACGGCGGCCGGATCCAGCTGCTCTTGCCGCTGTGCCTGACCGGCGACAAGCCCGAGCTGGCGCTGACCATCCAGCGCGAGGACGGCTTCTATGCCACGCGCACCTGTCTCACGCTCGACATGGCTTACAACAACGCGCGACTTATCTGCCGTCCCGAGACCTCGTGGATTAAACGATAAAGGGTGGTTAAGCTGCGGTTTTTCCGATTGCTTTAGTTGTTTTGGCTTGGCTAGCACCCACGAATTTAAAATCGAGGGCAAAAAGTTCTTGGTAAACCACGCGCGGCTATGATAGTATCTCTTTTGCCGAAAGGCAACGGGCGATTGGCTCAGGGGTAGAGCATATCCTTCACACGGATGGGGTCACAAGTTCGAATCTTGTATCGCCCACCATCAAAAGCGCAGGTCAGAGGTGTTAAACCTCTGACCTTTTTCTATTTGACACCAAGGCCGACACCAAAATCGACTCGAAGTCGTATAAGGCGTCATTTTTTTATCGCGCCCTTTTTTGACGCCATCGCATGTTTTGTATAAAACACATCCGCATTTTCATTGAACTCCCCATGTGATTCGAGCGCAAATGTGGAGACAGGGACCGCATGCCCAGAGCGCCTTCCAGCGGATTTCTATCACACGACGGTTTTTCGGCAGAACTCGTCAAGCTTTTGGTCAGCGTTTGGTCAGCTTCCGGTACTTACCTGCATGATGCCCCAGTAGATAATCGTCCACGACCACAACCGCATGGTCTACGGCCGATACCAGGGGAGGCACAAATGGACGAAATCGTCTGCGCAAACACCGCATTCCGCTATTGGCGCTGCCCACCGCAGGTGCGTGACCTCTACCCACGCCTACCCAACTCCGAAGAAGGCTGGCGAGCTCTATCCCAAGCCCCTTTCGTAACCGACGTCCTCAAGACCCCGATTATCGCTGTTGCTTCGCCAGGTTGTTGTAATCACCACTCCGGATTGCGCTCTACTATTCGCTGGGAAGGGGCATCGGATGCCGGCACAACAATCGACACTAATTTAGGCTTTAGTGTCACCAATCCGCTTAACACGTTATTTACTATGACACGCTTTGTGTCCCAAATAGATCTCGTACTGGCTATGTACGAACTTTGCGGTTGGTTTTCTGTTTTCGAGCCGGCTCCCGCTGCCGAAATGCAGTTAAAAATGGCGGTAGAGGAGAATCGCAATTCCAGCACGCAGGATTTGTTCGAACTTGGAGAAGGCGAAGACGAGGTTCCTTGGAAACGAGTTTACGCCCGCGCAACCGTAAAGGCCACAGATAAAGAAGGCCAAACGAACAAGCGTGAGGATGGAAGAGAGGTTACGAAACTCAAAGGCACTTCTCTTTGGATGAGAAAGCCGCTCATCGAGCTAAGCGATCTGCATCGGTTCGCCGACAAGGTCAAAAGTCAAATGTGGGGAAAGCAGTTTTATGATGCCACTCAGCAGGTTATCGGCATTGCTGCGTCTCCACTCGAGGTCGCTGGGGTCCTGCTTCTAAGTCGTTCTCGACGTCTAGGTGGTGCAGGATTCAGATACGTGTACCTCAACGATTTAACCCCTCTATCCGTGGCAGCCCAAAGCATCGCAGGTCAAAAGGTTTGCTACGGCGACATCGTGATTGTAAACCCAATCCTAATGAAGGCAGTAATTATCGAGATCCAAGGTGAAGTCATCCATGGCTCAGGCGCGGTACTTGATCACGATGCGGAGCGAATGACTGCGCTCCAGAGCATGGGTTTCGATGTATTCCTGGTGACTCACGATATGCTCAACGATTCAAAGCAGCTAGACACCATAGTCAGAAGTGTCTGCGACCGTTTAGGGATTCGCTATAAAGCCAAAACTGAAGCAATGAAATCCGCAGAGACGCGACTGCGAGCAAATGTTTTGTGCAACTGGTTGGAAATCGGAAATTAGCCGGCGACAAGGCGCTAGAACTACCTAGTTTGCCTGTTAGTGAATTAATGTCATTTCAAAACTATGCCGGATTACGGGGCTGGACCCGGACCGGCCGTCCATACCCTGCATTTCACGGAATGCGCAAGCCGTCTACCTGCGGTTTTGATTTTACCGATTACGGCATGCTCGGGGGTTCCCGGCCTGGCCCCGTAAACCGGCATGGTTTTGAAATCGCCGGGTGGGCGGGAGCGCGATTGGCCCCGGTAATGGGCCTGGCGCCAGCGGGACGGCCGTTGGGCGAATGGCGGCCCGCGCCGCGACTGCGAAATTTTCCAAAATTGTCCTTGCATCGTGGTCCGAGTTCCCGTATAGTACTTTTTCGCACGGGGGCGTAGCTCAGCTGGGAGAGCGCTTGACTGGCAGTCAAGAGGTCAGGGGTTCGATCCCCCTCGTCTCCACCCGAGCATTGAATGAGGCTCCAACGCAAGTTGGGGCCTTTTTTCATATAGGCACACAAGGTCAAAGGCGGCACCATGATCCTCCTGGTCGACAAGATCGAAAAAAGCTTCGGCGCGCGCGTCCTCTTTAGCGGCGCGTCCTTCCAGATCAACCCCGGCGAGCGTTTTGCGCTCGTGGGACCCAATGGCGCCGGCAAAACCACCATGCTCAAGATCATCATGGGCATCGACAGCCCCGACGCCGGCCAGGTCCAGTATGCCAAGGACTGCCAGGTGGGCTACCTCGAGCAGGAAACCAACCTGGAGCACAAGGACACCACCATCCTCGCCGAGGTCATGGCGGCCGCCAAGGAAATCCGCCGCATGGGCGAGCGCGCCAACGAGTTGCAGGCCCAGATCACCGAGCTCTCCGAGCAGGGTAAGGACGTCGACGCGCTCCTTAACGAGTACGGCCAGGTCCAGGACCGATTTGAGCACCTGGGCGGCTACGAGCTCGAGAGCAACGCCCGCAAGATCCTGTCCGGCCTGGGCTTTAAGGTCACCGACTTTGAGCGCCCATGCTCCGAGTTCTCAGGCGGCTGGCAGATGCGCATCGCGCTCGCCAAGCTCTTCCTGCGTCACCCCGACTTGCTGCTTCTGGACGAGCCCACCAACCACCTGGACCTCGAAAGCGTCCAGTGGCTGCGCGGCTTTATCGCGAACTACGACGGCGCCGTCCTCATCGTCAGCCACGACCGTGCCTTCATGGACGCCTGTGTCGACCACGTCGCCGCCCTCGAGAACCGCCGCGTAACCACCTATACCGGCAACTACAGCAGCTACCTCAAGCAGCGCGAGGACAACCTGGAGCAGATGCGCGCCAAGCGTGCTGCCCAGGAGCGCGATATCGCCCACATGCAGGTCTTCGTCGACAAGTTCCGCTACAAGCCCACCAAGGCAGCACAGGCCCAGGAGCGCATCCGTAAGATCGAGCAGATCAAAAAGGAGCTCGTCATCCTGCCCGAGGGCCACAAGCACATCGACTTTAAGTTCCCCGACCCGCCGCGCTCGGGCGACATGGTCGTAGGGCTCGAGGGCGTGTCCAAGTCCTACGGCAACAAGCACATCTACAGCGATATTGACCTCAAACTCTACCGCGGCGAGCACGTGGCGCTCGTCGGCCCCAACGGCGCTGGTAAGTCTACCCTCATGAAGATCCTCGCCGGCCTTGAGTCGCCCACCACCGGCACCCGCGACCTGGGCACCAACGTGGGCGTGGCCTACTATGCCCAGCACGCGCTCGAAGGCATGACCGAGTCCAACACCGTCCTGCAAGAGATTGACACCGTCACGCCCAAGTGGACCGTGCCGCAGCAGCGCAGCCTGCTGGGCGCCTTCCTGTTTAGCGACAACGACGCAATCGAAAAGCAGGTCCGCGTCCTCTCCGGCGGCGAAAAGGCTCGTCTGGCCCTGGCCAAGATGCTCGTGGCCCCCGAGGCGCTTCTGTGCCTGGACGAGCCCACCAACCACCTGGATATCGACTCGGTGGACATGCTCGAGAACGCCCTGCAAAACTTCCCCGGCACCATCGTACTCATCAGCCACGACGAGCACCTGGTGCGCGCCGTGGCCAACCGCGTCATCGACATCCGCGACGGCAAGGTCACGGTCTACGACGGCGACTACGACTACTACCTCTACAAGCGCGAGGACCTCACAGCCCGTGCCGCCGCCGAGGCAGCAGGGGAGAGCGCACCTGCCGCTGCCAAGTCCACCAAAGCCAGCGCCGTCCAGACCGACACCCCCGCCGCGGCGCCTAAGCCGGCCGAGGGCAAAAAGACCAAGGAGCAAAAGCGCGCCGAGGCCCAGGCCCGCGCCGCGCTCAACAAAAAGCTCAAGGGCGTGCGCAACCAGCTCAAGAAGATCGAGGCTAAGCTCGACAAAAAGCGCGCCCGCTATGACGAGCTTATGGAATTGATGGCAAGCGAAGAGCTTTATGCCGATCAGGACAAGTTCAACGCCGCGCTGGGGGAATATAACGGCCTTAAGCAGGAGCTGCCCAAGCTCGAGGACGAATGGCTCGAGCTTTCCACCCAGATCGAAGAGGAGACCGCGCGTGAACTCTCGTAAGGCCGCCGCCGTGGCGATGAGCATCATCGCCATCGCCTGTCGCATCTGCGGCATCTTTATGAGCGCGATGACCGTGCTGCTGTGCTTTAGCGGCCTCACCGCCAAGCTGCAGATCGTTGGCTTTGTCGTTGAGCTTTCGCGTGCCCTGCCGAGTGCCATCGCCGGCTACGGCGTCATCACGTCGCCCTTTGGCGGCGTGTTCCGCCTGGATTACGCTATCGTGGCCGTCATCTTGTTTGTGGCCGACTATCTGCTCACGCGCGCCTCGCGCCGCGTCCGCTAGGGGAGCGCCATGTCCAGCAGCTACCTCATGAACCTGCTTGCCAGCGCCGTCGCCGTCATCGTAGGTATTGTTATCCACGAGAGCGCGCACGCCGCCGCGGCCTGGGCGCTCGGCGACAAGACAGCCCGATCACGCGGTCGTGTCTCGCTCAACCCGCTCAACCATATCGACCCGTTTGGCACCGTCCTCCTGCCGCTGCTTATGCTCGCGGCCGGTGGCCCGGTGTTCGCCTTTGCCAAGCCCGTGCCCGTCTACCTCAACAACCTCAAGCACCCAAAGCGCGACGAGGTCCTGGTGAGCGCAGCCGGCCCCGCATCGAACGTCGCGCTCGCGTGCCTGGCCGCCGCCCTCATGCACGCGGCATACGGCAACCTCTATGCCAGCATGTCCTTTGCCGTGGCCTCCCAAATCATGAACTTCGGCGCCACGTTTATTGTGGTCAACCTGTCGCTCGCGTTCTTTAACCTCATCCCGATTCCGCCGCTCGACGGCTCGTCGATCATCGTCCCGTTCCTTAAAGGCAAGGCTCTCGCCAACTACTACCGTCTGCAGCAATACGCCATGCCGATTCTTATCATCGTGCTGTATCTGCTGCCCATGTGGACCGGCATCGACGTGATCGGCCGCTATTTCGACGTTACCGTGTATCCGCTGGCTGAGCGGCTGCTTAACTTCGCAATCGCCGGCATCTAAGGTAAACTTACAGGTCGACCGTGTAAAACGGTCGCAACATGCACCCAAACCGCGCCGCGAAGGCGCCGTCAAAGGAGGTCGGAGATGTCGTATCGCGTGTCGACGCAGGTCTACAGCGGACCGTTCGACCTGCTGCTGCAGCTGGTAACCCGCCAAAAAGTAGATATCGGCGCCATCTCGATCAGCGAGGTGGCCGAGCAATACCTTGCCGAGGCCGAGCGCATCGAGGCGCTGGACCTAGACGTGGCGAGCGACTTTTTGCTGGTCGCGGCAACCCTTTTGGACATTAAGGCCGCCTCGCTGGTACCCCAAGAGGCCCCCAGCAAATCCGTCGACGATGACGAGGACGACGAAGACCTCGAGGAACTCAGCGCACTTGACGGCGACGCCCTGCGCGAGGTCCTGATCCAGCGCCTGATCGCCTACAAGCAGTTTAAGGGCGCGGCAGCGGCCCTTGGCGCGCGCATGCGGGCCGAGAGCCGCATGCATCCGCGCGTTGCCGGCCCCGACCCCGAGTTCTTGGGCCTTATGCCCGACTACCTGGCCGGCATTACCCTGCGCGGCCTCGCCGTCATCTGTGCCGACCTGGACGGCAAGCGCCAGACCTTCCTGCTGGAGGCCGAGCACGTGGCACCGCATCGCGTGCCGCTCGACCTGACGGTGGCCTCGGTCGACCGCTTTACCATGGCGCACCGAACCTGCACCTTCCGCGAGCTGCTGGACGGCGACGCCACCACCGAGCAGCTCGTCGTCACCTTCCTGGCCATGCTCGAACTTGCCAAGCGCGGCTCGCTCACGCTAAGCCAGGACAAAATCTTTGGAACCATTCAAATCAACCGCGTCGAGGGCGCCGAGGCATATGTTCCCGGCGAGGGCCCCGAGCTCACCGAATAGGAGCGGCTACCATGTCAACCCTTTCCACGCTAGAAGCAAACAGCCTCAAAGGCGCCCTCGAGGCGCTGCTGCTGGTGTCGAGCGACCCGGTGAGCGCGCCCGCGTTGGCCGGCGCACTGGATATCGCCCCCGGCGAGTGCGCGTCGCTTTTGGCCGAGCTCAAGGTTGAGTATGAGGAAGCCAACCGCGGCTTTCAGCTGCGCGAGGTCGCCGGTGGCTGGCGCTTGTTTACGCACCCCGCCTACCACGATGTGGTCGAGGCCTACGTGCTGAGCTGGGACACGCAAAAACTGTCGCAGGCAGCGCTCGAGACCCTGGCCGTCATCGCCTACCACCAGCCCGTCACACGCGAGGTGGTCAAGGGCATCCGCGGCGTCAACTCCGACGGCGTTATCGCGTCGCTTGTTGACAAGGGCCTGGTGCGCGAGCTCGGCCGCGACCCCGAGCGCGGTCAGGCCATCATCTACGGTACGACCAACGCCTTCTTGGAAAAGTTCGGTCTGCGCTCCACTCGCGACCTGCCCGATCTGGAGCAGTTTGCCCCCGACGAGCAGTCGCGACAGTTTATCCGCGAGCGTCTGAGCGGCCGCAGCATTCAGTCCAC
>UQMV01000053.1 GCA_900542315.1 uncultured Collinsella sp. | reverse complement strand
CGACCACCGAGATCTACACTCTTTCCCTACACGACGCTCTTCCGATCTGGTGTGGGCCAGGTCGGACGCCGGGCTGTAGCCCAGGCTGTGCTCCCAGCCGGTCAGGCGGCTCACCTCGCAGGCGCCGTCGGCACCGTACACGTTGGGCGAACCCAGCGCATGCATAAAGCGATAGGCCCAGTAGCGGTCGAACGAGGGCACGCCGAGCGTCATGCCCAGCGCACGAGGTCCGCACTCGCCAACAATCCCCAAAAGGCGCTCGGCAATCTGGGCAAACGCCTCGTCCCAGGAAATCGCATCGAACCCCGAGCCATCAGCTCGTCGGCGCATGGGATGCAAAATCCGGTCGCGCTCGTCAAACGGCATTGCCAGACGATGCCGTCCGCGGGCGCACAGGGCTCGTGCCGCGCACGGGTGCCCCGGCACCGGCAACTCGGCCACCACGCGACCGTCCTCAACGCGTGCCGCAAAGGCGCAATCGGCATAGCATCCCCCGCATGTGGTCACCACAGCGCGACCGTCACGCTCCACAGCAGATGCCATCTCGATTACCCCTTTCACAAGCCAAACACAACAGGCCAACAGCCCGGCAACGAGCCCCAGACCCAAAAAGCCTCCCGCACGGCAACGCCCCGCGGGAGGCCCAACGTCAAACAGACGGTACCTTACGCCTCGGACTTCTTGGCGTAGACAAACCAGTAGCCGAGCGCGATCAGAACCGCGCCGCCCACGATGTTGCCCAGCGTGGCGGCGGACAGGTTAAACGCAATGCCCGCGGCGTTGAGCGCATCGGCGCCGGCGACGTCGGCACCATAACCGCATGCATGCATCACGGCACCCATGGGCAAAAAGTACATGTTGGCAACGCAGTACTCAAAACCGCAGGCCACAAAGGCTGCGATGGGCAGCAGAATGCCAACGACCTTATCGACCACGGTCTTGCCGGCAGTACCGATCCACACGGCCAGGCACACAAAGATGTTGCATAGGATGCCGCGGAAGAAGATCGTCACCCAGTCGATTGTCACCTTGCCAGCAGCGACACTCACCATGGAATTGGCGACCGCCTCGCCGTTAAGTTTATAGATGCCGGCCATGTACACCAAAAAGACGATGAACAGGGCACCGACAAAATTGCCGACCCACACGACGACCCAGGCCTTGAGCATCTGGGCCAGAGTGATCTTTTTGCTCTTGAGTGCGCAGACCATAAGCGAATTGCCGGTAAACAGCTCGGCGCCGCACACCAGCACCAGCACCAGGCCCAGGCAAAAGCACAGGCCGCCCACGACGCGCTGGGCACCCCAGCCCAGCGTGCTGTCGCTCAAAAACACCGTAAAGAACAGGCCGCCGAAGGCGATAAACGCGCCGGCGAACATTGCCAACAGAAAGGCCTTAGCGACCGGCAGGTTAGCCTTGGTCACGCCGGCGGTCTCGGTCTTGGCCTCGATCGCGGCGGGCGCCAGGCAATCGGGAGCGGGGTACTCCACCTTGGAATCTGCCATGTCAATCACTTCTTTCCTAATCAGCAGGGACAAGCGCTCCTATAGCTCCTGCCCCAAGCGGACAAAGTGGGAAAAGTCGTTGGCGGCCACGGCGTCATACACGGCGTCGACGGCCTCAAAGACCTCCGGGGACATGGGGTTATAGAACTCCGTATCGCCCGGCTGAATCCCTATGAAGACGATATCTTCGCACGATTGCTCAATCTCTTCGATCAGAATCGACAAGGGAAGCGAATGCGTGGTGAACATCGACTTGCGCGCGACGTCGGTCTTATCGAGCAGGCGGATGGCACCGACGGGCAGCGCCATGTCGGCGGCATCGACCAACACCAGGCGCGGCGGAAGCTCGCGCTTGACCTCGATGATGTCGTCCTCGGGCGTTTGCCCACCGTCGATGGTGTACCAACCGGCGATGGGCGTGTCCTCCATCTTTTTGGAGAGCACGGGGCCGGCGGCATCGTCGGCGCGCAGCACGCTTCCCGCCGTGAGCACAATGCCCGCAAACGGGGCGCCGTTCACACGGCCATCCACAACGCGACCCATTACTGTAGCCTCCCCGTCAGATACACGCCCGACACATCGCGCACGCGCTCAACCAGATCGCGAAACTTCATTAAGAACGCAACCTGCTGGGCATGCAGGCCAAAGTCGTCATCGAACACCGAGATGCCGGCCTTGGCCGAACCGCGAAAACCGCGCTCGTCGAGCAGCGTGTCGCAGGCCTCGAGCAGCGACGGCACCGCCGCCTTGTCGAGCTGGCACTCGCCAAAGGAGCGGATGGCCTCGAACTTGGTCTTGGCCTCCCCCTCCGGCAGCGCGTCGACGAGCGAATAGAAGACATCCACCGGCACCGACAGGCGCGGCTCAAAGCAGTCGAGCACGCCGGTGTGGTGGCCCACGGCGAGCGTGTAGTACAGCACGTCGCAGGCCTCCTGGGGAACGTCTTCCTCGGTCTCCACAAACTTACGCGTGAGCTCATAGAAGACCACCTGGTCGGGCGCGTGACCCAGGCAGGGGTCGGCGACGCCCTCGGCGGCCTCGTCGCTTGCGCGCGAGGCATCGCCAAAAGAGCCGCCGAGCATGCCGGGGCCCGCAAAGTAACCAGAGCGGTCCGTGAGCTCCATCTAGCGACCTCCGGCCAGCACCAGATCCTGCAGCGCCGAGTAGACCTCAACGCGGCGAGGATCATCTTGCTTGTCGATGAGCAGCGCCATGGCACCGCGAATATCGCCCTTGGGCGCGCCCTCGAGCGTATCCATAAACTCGTTGGCCAGGTCGCGGCCGTAACGGTAGCCGCTCATGGCGCGAGCTTCGCGCTCGATGGCAACGCGCAGCTTGTACGGCACGCCGGGGTGCAGAATATCGGCCTGCTCGCCGGCGGCCTCCACCGTGGTCTCGGCATGGAGCTTTTGGTCCAGCAGGCCAAGTGCCATGGCGAAGCCGTAGATGGTCTGCGCGGGGCTGGGCGGGCAGCCGGGGATGTAGACATCGACCGGCAGAATCTTGTCCGTGCCGCCCCAGACGCAGTAGTTGTCGTAGAAGATGCCGCCGGTGCAGCCGCACGCGCCATAGGACACCACGATCTTGGGATCGGGTGCGGCCTCAAAGGCGCGCAGGGCCGGCATGCGCATGGCACGCGTCACGGCGCCGGTGTACAGCAGCACATCGGCGTGACGGGGCGAGGGCACGACCTTGATGCCAAAGCGTTCGACGTCGAAGACGGGCGTGATGGAACCGAAGATCTCGATCTCGCAGCCGTTGCAGCCGCCGCAGTCAACGCGGTAAACGTACACCGAGCGCTTGATCTTCTTAAGAAGGGTCGCCTTGGCCTTCTCGATGCTCTCGTCGAGCTCGATCTTGGTCGGGCGGTACTGGAGCCGCTCGGGCAAAAGCGTGGGTTCGGCCATGGTTACTCCTCCTTCGTTTCAAAATCCATGATGATGCCCTCGACCGGTGCAGGACCGGCGGGAATCTCGGGCGCATCGGGGTTGAGCTCGCGGTCGATATACTCCGGGTTCACGCCGTGGCCGCCCAGATACTCCATGCCGGGGCCCTGGGGCTCACCGGACGCAAGCGTTTCGTTGGCAGCCATGCCAGCAGCGTTGCCGGTCTTTACGGCCGAGGCGGCACGCAGGGCGTCGAGCTCGCGCTTGCACTCCTGGCACATACCGACGGTGCGGGCGGCCTGCTCGGCCTCCATGCCGCCGGCCTTTTGCAGCAGGCGCTTGGCGTAGTCGATCTCCTTGTGCGGGGCAAACGGCTTGCCGCAACGAGAGCAGTGCTCGAGCGTATAGACGCTCTTGCTGGTGAGGTCGTCCTTGCTCATGACGGCCAGCTCAAACTCCTCGGTGAGCTTGATGGCCTCCATGGGGCAGGCTTCCTCGCAGCGGCCGCAAAAGATGCAGCGGCCGTAGTCAATCGACCAGGTGATGGTATCAGCCGCAAGGTCGGTGTCCATGCGAATGGCATCGGCCGGGCACGCCACGCCGCAGGCCCCGCAGGCTATGCAGAGCTCGGCATTGTGCTCGGGCTTGCCGCGCATGTCCTTATTGGTGGGAAACGGCGCAAACGGGTATTTGACCGTCGCGTCGCCGGCCTTGGCGTTGACCTTCCAAAGCTTCAGCATATTAGAGCGCCTCCTCATCGAGCGGGGCGGCCATGGTGCCCTCGCCCGCAAGCGGCGACTTGTCGCGCCAGACGTTCTCGAACTGCTCCTTGTCGAGCACGTGGTCGCGCTTGGCGGCAACATCGGTCACCGTCACGCGGTCGGTGCAGGAGTAGCACGGGTCGAGCGAGCCGACAATCAGCGCCGCGTCGCCCACGGTGTTGCCGCGGAACATGTAGCGCAGGACCGGCCAGTTGCTGTACGTGGCGGCCTTGGCGCGCCAGCGGTAGCACTTCTGGTTGTTGCCGAGCATGGCCCAGTGCACGTCCTCGCCGCGCGGCGCCTCGGTGGCGCCGATAGCGTACTTGTGCGGGGTGTACTCCCAATCCGTGGTGAGAATGGGGCCCGACGGGCAGTTCTCGAGCATGGTCTCGATCATGTCGATCGAATCGTAGACCTCCTGGATGCGAACGGCGGTACGGCCGAAGGCATCGCAGGTGTCGACCGTGGCGGCGTGCATCTTTTGGACATCCGGATCGGCGTAGCCGTCGAAGGGATGGTCAAAGCGCACGTCGCGGGCATAGCCCGAGCCGCGCATGAGCGGGCCGACCGGCGAGAAGTCGCGTGCGATCTTGCGGTCCAAGATGCCGATACCACTCGTACGCTCGATAAAGTTGGGCGTAGAGAGCAGCACGTCGACGAGTTCCTGAACCTCGGAACGCAGCTGGTGGATGGTCGTGAGCGTGGAGAGCTTCTGCTCGGCCAAAATGTCGCGGCGCACGCCGCCGATCACGTTGAGGCCGTAGGTCTTGCGGTGACCGGAGAGCTTCTCGGCCAGGTCCATGGACTTCTCGCGGACGCGGAAGAACTGTTGGAAGCCGGAGTCGAAGCCGGTGTAGTGCGACGCCAGGCCAATGTTGAGCAGATGCGAGTGCAGACGCTCGACCTCGAGCATGATAGCGCGGATGTACTGGGCGCGCGGCGGGACATGAATGCCCTGGGCACGCTCGACGGCCTCGGCATAGGCCACCGAGTGGGCGCAGCCGCAGATGCCGCAGATGCGGTCGGCGAGGAACGTCACGGCGTCATAGTTCAGGCGCGTCTCGGCAACCTTCTCCATGCCGCGGTGCACGTAGAACAGACGGTAATCGGCGTCGACGATCGTCTCGCCCTCAACGAACAGGCGGAAGTGGCCAGGCTCATCGGAGGTAATGTGCAGCGGGCCCATGGGAACGAGCGTCGTCTCCTTGCCCTTGGTATCGGCCAAGAACTCGTAGTTTTCCATATCGCTCGCGGGAGCGGGACGGAAACGGTAGTCCATGGAGTCCTTGCGCAGCGGATACAGGCCGCTGGGCCAATCGTCGGGCAGCACCAGGCGACGACGGTCGGGCAGACCCTCGGGGATCAGGCCGAACATATCGCGCAGCTCGCGCTCGCCCCACACGCAGGCGGGGACGAACGGCGTCACGGACGGGAACGTCATCTTGGCGGGATCGACCTCGGTGCGCACGGTCACCCAGCCGGGATCCTCCCCCTCCATGGAGATGACGTAGTACACGGCGTAACGGCCGCACAGACTGCGCTCATCGTTGCCGATGATCACGGGAATCCAGCCGTAGCGCTCGTAGTACAGGTAGTGGACGGCCTCGGGCAGCTTGTCCTGCTTGACGGTAATCGTCAGCTGGTCCTCGCACTGCCACTCGACCTTCTCGATGCAGCCCGGAACGGCGCGGCGCAGGGCCTCGACATGGCTCTCGCAGCGACGGGCATACACCTTATTCTCAGTTTCAATCATTCGTTACTCCACCTCGCTCTGAGCGGTCTCGGTACCGAACACAGCGCGGTACATCGGCGTCGCGTGAAGTTCCTCGGTGCTCTGCTCGAGCACGATGCCGGTCGCGGTCTCCACACCGTGCACGAGGGACAGCGGGGTGGCGATGCCAAACCACAAGATCATGACAGCCAGGATGATTTCGGGGATAAGCATGAGCGCCGGGGCCTCATGCTTGCCCATGCCCTGGGGCGCATGGCCGAATACCGACTTGAGTGCGATACGGGTGAGCGCGGAGATGGCCACGGTAAGACCGAGGGCGACCACGACGACCAGCCACATGGGGCCGGCGGTAACACCGGCGACAAAAGTCAGGAACTCGGAGATAAACATGCCAAAGGGCGGGAAGGCGGCAAGACCGAGCAGCGCCAGGATGGCGAGCGCAGCGGTTGCAGGGGCAACCTCGACGACGCCCTGGATCTTGGCCAAGCTACGCGTGCCAAAGGCGTGCTGAATGTTACCGGACACGCAGAAGGCAAGCGTCTTGGTAAAGCCGTGGAACACGCAGTGCAGCAGGGCCGCGGCGATACCCAGAGGGCCACCGATACCCAGGCACAGGGCGATAACACCCACGTTCTCCACAGACGAGTACGCAAAGCGGCGCTTGAGGTCGTCCTGGCGAAACATCGAAAGCGCCGCCACCAAAATGGACAGCGTGCCGACGATCAACAGCAAAAGCTGCGGATACTCGGCGCCCACGGCCTGGATGGTAAAGCCGTAGAAGCGCATGATCACAAGCATGGCGCATTTAAGCAACACGCCCGAGAGCAGGGCCGAGACGGGGCTCGGGGCCTGGGAGTGGGCATCGGGCAGCCAAGTGTGCATGGGGAACAGGCCGGCCTTGGTGCCAAAGCCGATCACGATAAACGCAAAGGCGAGGCGCATGAGCGTCGGGTCGAACTGATCGGCATACGGCAGCACGCACGACAGGAATGCGGCCTCGTGGGCGTTGGGAATCACGTCGGCGGCGTTGGCGTAGATCAGCAGCGTGCCGAACAGGCCAAAGGCCACACCGGCGGTGCAGACCATCGCATACTTCCAAGAAGCCTCGAGGGCCGTCTTGTTCTTGTAGATACCCACGAGGAAAACGGTGGAAAGCGTGGTTGCCTCCACGGCGGCCCACGTGAGGATCATATTGTTGGACAGGCACGCGAGCAGCATGGTGAACACAAACAGGCTAAACAGCGCAAAATACTGCTTGGCGCGCTCGGCGGGCATGGAGCCCTCCTCGATATCGGCCTTTACATAGGGCAGCGAGAACAGCCCCGTAAGAAAACCGATAAAGCCGATGAGCAGCACAAAGATGGCGCCCAGCGAATCGAGGTGGAACCACAGGCCAAGAGCGCTCGCGGTGTCGCCGCTCATAAGGACGTCACCGGCCGTCATAATCGACAGCACCAGGACGGCTGCGACGGAGACCAGGTTGAGACCGGCAAACACGTTATAGGACGTGTTCTTGGGCAAAAACGCCATGACCAGCGAGAACACCAAAGGAGTCGCGAGCAGGGCGAGAATCAACGTTTCCATGGACTACCCCCTCAGCTCGGACAGGTCGCGCGCATCGAGCGAGTGGGAGTCGTCCCAAATGCGACGCACGACGATGGACATGATGATGACGGCAAAGATGGCGTCGGTGGCGATACCGATCTCGATGATCTCGGGAGCGGTGGGGGCCAAGAGCGCGAGCGTCACATGGCTGCCGTTTTCCATAAGGCAGTATCCAAAGATCTGCTTCATGATGTTGCGCTGCGAGATGATGCAGGTGAGGCCCACAAAGAAGTGAGCGAAGCTAATGGCGAGCGCAGGCGTTGCGACCTCGGCCGTGGGCAGGCTGATCTGCGTCACGACGGCAAAGCAAATCGCGACCTCCACGGCGATGATGCAAATGGCCCACGCGGGCTTAAGGCCGGCCTTGAGCGATGCGTCGCTCGGCTCGCCCATCTTCTTGTATGCGCGGTTGAGGATATAAGGGACCAGGACGACCTTGGTGATAAAGGCAGATCCAGCCCACATAAGCAGCTCCTGCGCACCGGTGGTGACACCGAGCGTGGCGAGCAGTCCCACGAGCACCAGCGACTGCACCGCATACCAGCTGATGGAATGCTTGATGTTCTTGGAGACGACCACCATGGTGGACGTGACGATCAGAAGGCCGCCAAGGATGTTGACGATCGAATAACCCATGTCGTTCTACCTCCTAACCGATCCAGCTGGCCGAAAGCGGGCCGCTGACGATGACCATGATGATGAGCACGATGAACACGAACGCCATCGCGCGGGGAAGCGGGGCACCCGCAGCGACCTCTTCGCTCGGCTCTCCGGGCAGGCAATAGCCCATCCACTTGAGGAACCAGGCAAAGGTGGCGACGGTCTCGGCGACCATGATGCACACGAGCACCAGGATCGCGACGTTGCCGGCACCCACAGAAAAGCCGCCGGCGATGATCTGGAACTTCGAGAAGAACGTGTTCATGGGCGGCACGCCGGCGATGGCGAGCGCCGCGACACCAAAGCCCACGCCCGAGATCGGGTACTTCTTTACGATGCCGCGAAGCTTGGGCAGCATACGCGTGCCGAGCGTAAAGGAGAACGAACCGGCAATCAGGAAGAACAGGGTCTTGGCGAACGCGTGGTTAAAGATATGGCACACGGCGCCGTCAAAGGCCAGCTGGCTGCCAAAGACCGAAAGGCCCAGACCAAAGAACACATAGGAGAGCTGGGCGATCGTGGAGAAGGCCAGCAGACGCTTCATGTCCTTTTGCGGCAGGTACATAAGGAAACCAAAGAGCATGGTGACCATGGCGTCGATAATGGCAACCCAGCCCACGATCTCGGGAATCTCGCCGGCAGAGACGAGTGCACGCGCGAACACGCACACACCGACCTTAACCATCGAGGCGCCATGCAGGTAGGCCGAGACAGGCGTCGGCGCCTCCATGGCCGAAGGCAGCCACATGTACATGGGAACCTGTGCGGACTTGGCCCAGGCCGCAAACAGCACGAGCAAAAGGACGATGGCCTTGAGCTTGGCGTCGAGGCCGGCAATCGCGGTGATGGCGAAGGTGCCGGTGTGGGCAAACACGATAGCGGCGCCCAGATACAGACCGAGCGCACCGATATGCGTGATGATCAGGGCCTTCATGCCGGCCTTCTTGGCCGTAGGCGTCATGTAGTAGCTAATGAGGCCCCAAGAGCACGCGCCCGTGATCTCAAAGAACACGAGCTGGCCCAAAAGGGTCGAGCTGTACACGAGGCCGGCCATGGCGCCGATGAAGGTCGCGAGGTACGCGTAGAAGCGACGACGCGGCGCATCGGGATGCTCACGGTTGTTCTCGCTCATATAGGGAATCGAATAGATCACGACAAGCAGGCCGATACCCACAAAGGCGGGCGCGAGCAGCGTGCTCATGCGATCGAAGGTGAATCCCATGACGAGGGTCTGCCCAAACGAGATCAGGGGGACCTGCGTGTCGGGCATGCCGGCGCCAGCGAAACTCGCGGCGAGGGCGATGGTGCAGGCCGTCGAGACGGCGGCACCCAAAACGCTGAACCACTTGGCGTACGGACGGGGGAACAGGGCGACGAGCACCGAGGCCACCATCGGGGCCGCGATAGCGACCAAGCCGAGAAGGGACAGACTGACTGCAAATGACATTGTTTCTCCCTTCTCCTACACGCCGACGACCACGAAGACAAATGCCAGAACGGCAATGCCCACGACGGCCCAGGTCTGATTGCCGAGCACCTTAAAACGCGAGCGCGAGCAGGAGTTCTCGATCACGCCGCACACGACAAAGTCGATCAGGCACTTCACCAGGAAGATGACCGCGCCCAGAACGGCGGCGGTGCCCACGGTCGCGGGCTCGCCCCAGGGGACGAAGATCGCGCAGAACCAAGCGACGACCAGGACCTGTTTCATGGACATGGCAAGCTTGGCCATGGCGAGCGACGGGCCGGAAAGCTCGGCAAGCGGACCTTCCTGAAGCTCCTGCTCGGCCTCGGCCTGATCAAACGGCAGCTTGCCGAGTTCCATGTAGCAGGCAATCGCAAAGGCGATGCCGGCGAGGATCACGGCGACCGGCGCGTCGATGGCGCCTGTCATGATGTGCTGACCCATGGTGGCGATGTCGGTGGAACCGCACACCAGGGCGGCGGCAAACAGCGCCAACAGCATGGACGGCTCGATGAGCACACTCATGAGCAGCTCGCGGACGCCGCCGATACCGGCGTAGGCGTTGGACGAATCCACACCGCAGAGGGCGAAGAAGAAGCGGGCGAGCGCCAGGCTGTACATGATGGTGATGGCGTCACCAAAGACCGGGATGGGGCTTTGTGCCGTAAAGAGCGGCAGGCCCATCGCGAGCATAAAGGCGACGGCGAAGAACAGCGGCGGCATGATGCGCAGCGCAAAGCTCGCATCCTCGCTCTGGGACTCGGGGCGCGCAAAGAGCTTGGCCAGGTCGCGGTAGTCCTGCATGATGCTGGGGCCGCGACGGTTGTGCATCTTGGCGCGGATCACGCGGCCGAGACCGGAGAAGAACGGTGCGACGGCCATGACGACCACGCCCTGCAGAACGGCAAGTACGATGTTGTTCATGCTCTCCCCTCCTTAACCCATTTGCACGGCGAGCACGAGGAACACCACGAGTGCCGCGACGATGTAGCAGATATAGATGCTGTAGTTGCCGCCCTCGAGCTTAGTCGCGAGGTCGGCGAGCTTCTCGACACCCTTATGCGGGGCATCGACGAGAACCTTGTCGGGTACGGGCTCCACAGCCTCGGCCACACCGGTGAGCTTCTGGAAGAAGTGCGCGATGGACCAGCAGACGGCCGTGCAGCGGTCGCGCAGCGTGTAGAGAGGCTGCATAAACCAGGACACCTCGGAGGCAAAGGTCGTGGCCACGACGGGCATATGCTCGTTGGGAGCATAGCCGCACGCCCACGGCTGGGACTTCTGCACCTTGCCGACGGTCTTGAGCTTGCGATAACCGCAGGCAAGGCCGACGAGCACCACGAGAGCAATGGCGATCGCGGGCGTGGAGGTGGCAGCGCCGGAGTACTGGTTCATGAGCTCCATGCCCTCGGCGGCAAACACGCCACCGTACGGATGCAGCACGGACGCGGCGACATCGACCAGCACGGGCGCGATCACGGGAGCGCCAATGCCCAGCACGACGCAGATGGCCGCAAGCAGGCCCTGCGCAAACACCATGGGGAGATCGGAAGAGCGTCGTGTAGGGAAAGAGTGTAGATCTCGGTGGT
>UQMV01000052.1 GCA_900542315.1 uncultured Collinsella sp. | reverse complement strand
GAGCTCCCCGGCTCACCATACCGATCATCTGGCAGAGCTCGTCTGCTCCAATTCGTTTAAGTCGACCCGTCCGGATTCCGCGGCTGGTTTGCTGAAGGCCGAGCTTGAGCGCATGGGTTCGGTGCTGCTCGATTGCGCCCATCGCGCCGCTGTTCCCGCCGGTGGTGCCTTGGCGGTCGACCGCGTCAAGTTTTCCGAGCTTGTCGAGGCCGAGGTTGCCGCCCGTCCCAATATCGAGATCATTCACGGCGAGGTCACGCAGATTCCCGAGGGTCACGTGGTCATTGCCGCCGGCCCCTTGTGCTCGCCGGCGCTGAGCGAAGAGGTCATGAAGCTCGTCGGTGGCGACGCCCTTGCGTTCTTCGATGCCGCGGCGCCGATCGTCGATGCCTCCACGCTCGATATGGACGTGCTGTTCTCGCAGTCGCGCTATGAGGAGCAGGGGAGTGGCGACTATCTCAACGCCCCGCTCAACAAGGAGGAGTACGAGGCCTTTATCGAGGCGCTTACCACGGCCGACCGCGTGGTGCTCAAGGATTTTGAGGGCGGGGACCTGTTCCAGGCCTGCCAGCCTGCCGAGGAGGTTGCGCGCACCGGCAAGGACGCCATTCGCTTTGGCGCCATGAAGCCCGTCGGCCTCACCGACCCGCGTACCGGACGTCGCCCCTGGGCGGCGATTCAGCTGCGTGCCGAGAACAAGGAGAAGACCGCCTATAACCTGGTGGGCTTCCAGACCAACCTGACCTTTGGCGAGCAGAAGCGCGTCTTCCATATGGTGCCTGGCCTGGAGAACGCTGAGTTCTTCCGCTACGGTGTCATGCACCGTAATACCTTTGTCGACGCCCCGCACGTCCTCGATGGCACCTTTGCCGTGCCCGGTACCGGCGTGCGCCTGGCCGGTCAGATCACCGGCACCGAGGGGTACATGGAAGCCGTGGCGACCGGTCTGCTCGCGGCGCTCAACACCTATGCCGAGGCTATCGGTGCCGCGGGCGTCGAGTTGCCCCGCGTGGGCGCCCTGGGCGCGCTCGTGGGCTATGCGACCGATCCTGCCACCGTGGGCTACCAGCCCATGCATGTCAACTTTGGCCTGGTGCCGCCGCTCGAGGACGGTAAGCGTCGCAGCAAGCGCGACCGCTACCAGGCCTATGCGGACCGTGCGCTTGAGGCCCTTGATGCCTATCTGGCCACTCGCCCCGATCTGTTTGGAGGCGACCGGTCATAGCCTTTGACCTGTACGATGCCGTCGACTCGTTTATCGCCTATATCGCACGTGTCGAGGGACTTTCTCCCAACACGGTGACGGCCTATGGCTCGAGGCTGGAGCGCTTTGCTTCCTGGTGCGAGCGCGAGGATATCGATGCTTTCGCTGCCGACGTGCGCACCATTCGTCGCTATCTTGCCGAGCTTTCGCGTGAGCAGGTGGCTCCCCGAACGCTTGCGGCGCACCTGTCGGCTATCCGATCTCTCTATCGCTGGATGGCTGCCGAGGGGATAGTCGAGGGCGATGTGGCCTCGGCGATCGCATCGCCCAAGCTGCCGCGTGACCTGCCGGGCGTCCTTACGACCCATCAGGTCGAGGCGCTGCTCAAGACGCCTGATACCTCGACGCCCGCGGGACTGCGCGATGCGGCGATGCTCGAGCTGCTCTATGCCTCGGGTGCTCGTATCTCTGAGCTCGCTGCACTCAATGTGGAGTCCATCGCTTGGTCCGAACGCACGCTGCGCCTTTGGGGCAAGGGGAGCAAGGAACGTATCGTCCCTCTGTATCGTCGTGCGCTCGAGGCGACGCGTCTCTATATTGAGGAGGGGAGGCCGGAGTTGCTCGCTCAGGCAAAGCGCCGTGACCCCGCTACCGGGCCTCATCCGCTGCTTATATCGGCGCGCGGCAATCGCATGAGCGCCGCCATGCTCCGGCGGCGGTTCCATACGCTGGCGACGCTCGCCGGCATTCCGGCCGACATCGCCCCGCATGCGATGCGCCATACCTTTGCGACCGACTTGCTCGAGGGCGGTGCGGACCTGCGCTCGGTTCAAGAGCTGCTGGGTCATGCGAGCCTGTCCACGACGCAAATCTACACGCATCTCACGCCCGATCGGCTCAAACGTGCCGTGGCTCAAGCCCATCCCCGCGGCGAATAGTTGCTGGGACGTCCCGCGCTGCACTCAGGTGTGTGGTTTTGATTGCGGGTTGGCAGGAAGATGCATTCCTGCTATCATTCATCAGGTTGCTTCACGGCAACAGGTTTTTATCACGCACGCGCGGCTACTTCATACCGTGGTGCTCGGGCTTTGGTAGCACATGTCCGGGTTGGTTTTGGAGGATGACCCCGCGCGGAGGCAAACCACAGGAGGTTTAACATGGCTACCAAGATTAATATCCGCACCCTGCTCGAGGCCGGCTGCCACTTCGGTCACCAGACCCGTCGCTGGAACCCCAAGATGAAGCCGTTCATCTTCGGTGAGCGCAACGGCATCTACATCCTCGACCTCAAGCAGACCATCCTTGACGCCGACCAGGCCTACACCTTTGTCAAGAACGTCGCCAAGGGTGGCAACGTGCTGTTCGTCGGCACCAAGAAGCAGGCTCAGGAGGCCGTCAAGAACGCTGCTGAGCGCGCCAACATGCCTTACATCAACCAGCGTTGGCTCGGCGGTATGCTGACCAACTTCGTCACCATCCGCTCCCGCATCAACCGCATGGAGGAGCTCGAGGCCATGGTCGAGGACGGTCGCATGGCAGTGCTCCCCAAGAAGGAGCAGGCTGTGCTCGGTAAGGAGCTCACCAAGCTCCAGACCAACCTCGGTGGCGCCCGCGACATGAAGGGTCTGCCCCAGGCTCTCTTCGTCATCGACACCAAGCGCGAGGAGAACGCCATCAAGGAGGCCCAGCGCCTGAACATCCCCGTCGTCGCTCTGATCGACACCAACTCCGATCCCGATGAGGTCGAGTACGGCATCCCCTGCAACGATGACGCTATCTCCGCTGTCACCCTTATGTGCGAGCTCATGGCTGACGCCTGCCTCGCTGGCTCCGGCAAGGAGCAGGTCTCCGAGGCCGAGATGGCCGCTGAGCCCAAGGCCGAGTAAATCAGTCTTAGTTAATTCTTTTTCATCTCTTTGAAAGGAACCACAATGGCCCAGATTACCGCCGCTATGGTCAAGCAGCTCCGCGAGATGACCGACTCCCCGATGATGGAGTGCAAGAAGGCTCTCGTCGAGGCTGACGGCGACATGGACGCCGCTGTCGACGTTCTGCGTAAGAACGGCCTTGCCAAGGCTGCCAAGAAGGCTGGCCGTGAGACCAACGAGGGCGCTGTCGCCGCGTTCGTCTCCGAGGATGGCAAGACCGGCGCTCTGCTCGAGCTCTCCTGCGAGACCGACTTTGTCGGCTCTAACGCCAAGTTCACCGGCTTTGCTTCCAAGGTCGCTGAGGTTGTCGCTACCACCGAGCCTGCTGACGTCGACGCTCTGCTCGAGAAGCCGATGGGCGAGGAGACCGTTTCCTCCGAGCTCACCGAGATGATTCACATCATGGGCGAGAACATGAAGATCTCCCGCTTCGCTGCCCGCAAGGCTGAGAACGGCGCGCTCGCTTCTTACATCCACATGGGTGGTAAGATCGGCGTCCTCGTCGAGTTCGCCTTCGAGAAGGCCGAGACCGCTCAGGCTGAGTCCTTCAAGACCTTCGCTCACGACGTTGCCCTTCAGGTTGCCGCCGTCGCCCCGATCTGCGCTACCCGCGATCAGGTTCCGGCCGAGACCGTCGAGCACGAGAAGCAGATCTACATGGCTCAGGCTGCCGAGTCCGGCAAGCCCGAGGCTATCCAGGAGAAGATGGCTGTCGGCCGTCTGGAGAAGTTCTACAAGCAGTCCGTGCTCACCGATCAGGAGTTCATCAAGGACAGCTCCCTCACCATCAAGAAGTACGCTGAGCAGGTCTCCAAGGAGCTCGGCGACACCATTACCGTCGTTGCCTTTGACCGTCTGGTCCGTGGCGAGTAAATAAGCTCTTGTAGCTGGTAATGAGCAGGCTGTGGGTTTTACTCACAGCCTGCTTTTTCATGGCTCTTCTTAGAGCCTTTGATAGAATGTTGAGAGTTCAATCTAAAGGAGGATCGCTTTGTCCGACATCCGATATAAACGCGTGCTTCTTAAGCTTTCCGGCGAAGCACTGATGGGCGACGGCCAATATGGCATCGACCCCAAGGTTACCGACCATCTTGCCAAGCAGGTCAAGGAGCTGCTCGCCGTTGGCCATGAGGTGGGCGTCGTTGTCGGCGGCGGTAATATTTTCCGCGGCATGGCCGGCGCTGCCGGTGGCATGGAGCGTGCTCAGGCCGACTACATGGGCATGCTGGCAACCGTTATGAACGCGCTTGCCCTGCAGGATGCCTTCGAGCACAACGATGTTCCCTGCCGCGTTATGAGCGCTATCCAGATGAACGAGATCTGCGAGCCCTATATTCGCCGTCGCGCCATCAATCACCTTTCCAAGGGCAACGTCGTTATTTTTGCCGCCGGTTCGGGCAATCCGTACTTTACGACCGACACCGCCGCGGCTCTTCGTGCGTGCGAGATCGGCGCCGAGATTCTGATCAAGGCCACCAAGGTCGACGGCATCTATGACAAGGATCCCGTCAAGTGCGCCGATGCCGTCCGCTTTGACAAGATCACCTACCATGAGGTGCTCGTCCGCGGTCTGCAGGTTATGGATTCCACGGCTACGGCACTGTGCCAAGATAACCGTATGCCGATTTTGGTCCTCAACATCGATGGCGAGGACACTGTCAAGCGCGCGCTCGCGGGTGAGCCCGTCGGCACGCTCGTCTATCAGGAGGATTAAGCATGGCAGAGAACATCACCGCCCATATGGACAAGTCGCTCGAGTCCCTCAAGCATAACTTCTCCAAGGTCCGTACCGGCCGCGCCAATGCCAACATTCTGTCCGACATCACCGTCGATTATTACGGTGTTCCCACGCCGGTCACGCAGGTTGCCGCCGTCAAGACCCCCGAGGCCCACATGCTGCTCATCGAGCCGTGGGACAAGGCGCTCATCAATGCTATCGTCAAGGCCATCGGCGCTTCCGATCTGGGTATTACCCCCAACTCCGATGGCACCGTCGTTCGTCTTCCGTTCCCGGCTCCCACCGAGGAGCGCCGTCGCGAGCTCGTCAAGGAGTGCCGCGAGTACGCCGAGCAGGCCAAGGTGTCTATCCGTAACATCCGTCGCGACTTCAACAACAAGCTCGAGCGCGATGAGGAGCTCACCGAGGACGATGTCCGTCGCGAGCAGGCCAAGGTCCAGAAGCACACCGATGAGTATGTCGCCAAGGTCGAGGAGCTTCTGAAGGAAAAAGAAGCCGAGGTCATGGAGATCTAAGGTGCAATACGACGAGCATAAACTGGTCGAGTACTTTGCCGACGCCCCTGCGGGCGTCGGTTTTTCCGACCTTGACCTCAATAACATTCCGCACCATATCTCGTGCATCATGGACGGCAACGGTCGTTGGGCCACGTCGCGCGGTCTTGCGCGCACTGAGGGCCACAAGGCGGGTATTGTCTCCCTTCGCGAGATTATTACCGCCTGCGTGCGTCTGGGCGTCGACGTGCTTTCGGCCTATGCGTTTTCTACCGAAAACTGGAACCGCCCGCAGCATGAGGTCAACGTCTTGATGCACCTGTTTGCCAAGACGTTTATCGACGAGCTGCCGCTTCTGAAGCGCGAAAACGTGCGCGTTGTCTTTTTGGGTGACATTTCCGCGCTGCCCAAGAAGACCCGCGACGTTTTTGAACGCGGTCTTGCCGAGTGCGCCAATCACACCGGCATGACGCTGGCGCTTGCCGTCAACTACGGCGCGCGTGCCGAGATTACCCGCGCTGTCCGTCAGATCGCACTCGACGCTGCTGCCGGTAAGATCGATCCTGGCGCAATTGATGACGACATGGTGGCTTCCCACCTCTATACCGCCGGCCTTCCCGATCCTGAGCTTGTGATTCGCACTTCTGGTGAGCTGCGCCTTTCGAACTATCTGCTGTGGCAGGTGGCTTATTCCGAATTCTACGTCACCGATACCTATTGGCCCGACTTTGATCGTTGGGGCCTTGTCGACGCCATTTTGGCCTATCAGGGCCGTGACCGTAGGTTTGGTGGTCTGAGCAAGACCGAGGAGGCTTAATCGTGTCCGATCGTCCCAAGGCAACTGCTCCCAAGACATCTGAGCGCAAGGCTGTCGCTGCGGGAGCGCCCGCAGCGAAGAATGGCACCGGTTCGTGGCTTGCGGGCTTTATTACCCGTGCCGCCGCCGGTATCGTTTATGCCGTTGTCTTTATCCTGTGCCTGGTTTTGGGTATCGTGCCCACGGCCATCTTTGTTTCTGTCATGAGCGGTCTGTGCTGCTATGAGTTTTTCCGTATGACAAGGCTTGATGGCAAGATGGCTAACGAGCGCATGGGTATCGCTGCCGCCGTACTCTTTCCGCTGTCGGCGTTGGGCGATTCGATGTTGCTTAATGCGCTGCTTTTTGCCCTGATGCTCGCTGTGGGCATTTGGTATGTTTGGTCGCCGCGTACCCGCATCTCTGATGTGGCCGTGACGCTCATGGGTCCCATCTACACTGGCTTTATGCTGTCGGCTATCGTGCTGCTGCGCGATGCCGTGCCGGGTTTTGCCGGCGCCCTGCTTTCGGTGGGCGTTTGCGCTTCCCTTTGGGTCTCCGATTCGTTTGCCTACATCGTGGGCAGTCGTATCGGCAAGCACAAGATGGTTCCCAAGATCTCTCCCAAAAAGAGTTGGGAGGGGTTTGTCGGCGGCATCCTGGGTTCGGTTTTGATTTGGCTCATCCTGTGGGTGACGCACTTCTACAAGCTCAGCCTGCCCTATGCGCTGCTGTGCGGCGTTGTCGTGTCCATTCTGGGCGTTATCGGCGACCTTATCGAGTCGCGCATCAAGCGCGGTGTGGGCGTCAAGGATTCCGGCAACCTTATCCCGGGCCACGGCGGTATGCTCGATCGTAGCGATTCGCTTATCTTCGGCTGCATCACCGCGCAGCTGATGCTGATGATCGGAGGCGTGCTGTAATGTCCTTCCAGACGACGTATGGCCCCGATGGACGTCTCCGTGTTGCCATCCTGGGCTGTACGGGCTCTATCGGCACCCAGGCGCTCGATGTGTGCCGTCAGCATGTCGATCGCTTGCAGGTCACGGCGCTGTCCGTTAACTCCAGTACCTCCGAGCTCGTTGCCGCTGCCCGCGAGTTCTCGGTTCCGGCGGTTGCCGTGGCCGATGTCGCTCATGGCGATGACGCCGTGCTACAGGAGTTGCCCGAGGGAACGAAGCTCGGCGTTGGCGCGCAGCCGGTTTGCGAGCTCGCACGTCGCGACGATGTCGACTGCGTGCTCGTCGCTATTGTGGGCGCCGCCGGTCTCGAGGCGAGCCATGCGGCCTTGACCTCAAATAAGCGCCTTGCCCTTGCCAACAAGGAGTCCCTCGTCGTCGGTGGCGACTTGCTTATGCCGTTGGCGCAACCGGGCCAGCTTATTCCAGTCGACTCTGAGCACTCCGCCATCTACCAGTGCTATCTGGGGGAGAACCCGCGCGAGGCTCATTGTATTTGGCTCACCTGCTCGGGCGGTCCGTTCTTTGGTCGCACGCGCGACGAGCTCGATCGCGTTACGCGTGCCGATGCCCTCGCACATCCCACGTGGGCCATGGGTGCCAAGATCACCATCGACTCCGCCACCCTCATGAACAAGGGCCTGGAGCGCATTGAAGCCATGCATCTGTTTAACTGCGACCTCGATTTCATTAACGTGGTCGTGCAGCGCCAGTCCAAGATTCACTCTATGGTCGAGTTCGCCGACGGCTCTGTGATGGCGCATCTCGGTGCTTCCGACATGCGTATTCCCATCCAGTTCGCGTTCTCGTATCCCGAGCGTTGGGATACCCCGGCGCCTCGTATCGATTTCCGCGAGCTGGGGCAGCTCACGTTTGATGCTGCCGACATGGATACCTTCCGCTGTCTTGCACTGGCCGAGCGTGCCGGCAAGACGGGTGGCACCATGCCGTGCGTGCTCAATGCCGCCAACGAGGTCGCCGTCGATGCCTTCCTGCACGATGGCTGCAGCTTTACCGATATCGATCGCATTGTGGAATCCTGCATGGATGCCCACGATATGCAGGCGGTCGATTCGTTTGAGCAGCTTCGTGACATCGATGCGTGGGCGCGTGAAAAGGCTGCGCAGGTACTCGCCGCAACCCGTTCCTAACCCATAAGGATTGCTTTTTCGTTTTATGGATACTGTTCTGAGCGTTCTCTCATCGGTCTTTTGGGGCCTGCTGATGCTTTCCGTCCTCGTGTTTTTGCACGAGGGCGGCCACTTTTTGGCGGCGCGTGCCTGCGGCGTCCGTGTGACCGAGTTCTTTTTGGGTCTGCCGTGCCGCTTTGACATCCATCACACGTCGCGTCGCATTGGCACCAAGTTTGGCGTGACCCCGCTGCTGCTGGGTGGCTACGCTGCCATCTGCGGTATGGATCCGACCGATGTCTCGTGCGCCGATCGCGTGCTCGCGGCTATCTATCGTCATGGTCGCGTGACCGTGGCCGACCTTGCTGTCGAGCTCGAGCTTTCCGAGGAGGAAGTGCTCGAGGCTTGCGCGCTGCTGCTAGGCTGGGGCTCCATCGCGCCCTGGTATGAGGAAGGGGAGCAGCCCTCGCCGAGCTACTATCCCACCAAGTATCAGACGCTGCCGCGAGACGCGGCGGGCTACACCACTTTTGATGGCCGTCGTTTCGATCGCGAACATGCGACTGCCGAGGGCGATGTGTGGGAGCTGCCGTGCGGCGAGGCCGAGTTCCTTGCGCAAGAACGTTCGCACACCTATCTTGGCCAGGGCTTTCTCAAGCGTGCCTTTATGCTGCTCGCGGGCATTCTCGTCAATATCCTGACGGGCTTTTTGCTGCTTATGAGCATCTATTCCATTGCGGGTGTCACCGTGCCGATCGATACCAACGTGATCGGTCAGGTTGACGAGGGGTCTATTGCCGCCAAGGCGGGTATCGAGGCTGGTGATGCGATCCTTTCGGTTGACGGTGTATCGTGCTCCACCTGGATGGACGTTTACGATGCTATCGGCAAGGCCGCCGGTAAGGACGATATCGCCATCGAGTACGAGCGTGACGGCAAGCAGCATTCGACCACGGTTGCGCTCAAAGAGGACGAGCGGTTAGGTGTGTATGCTTCTACGGAGGTAGTCCGTTTGGACCCTATCACCTCGGCGCGTCTGTCATTCTCCTATGTCGTGCAGACCGCGGAGGGCGTGATGCGCCTGCTCCAGCCGCAGCATACGATGGAGATTCTCGATCAGTCTTCTTCGATCGTGGGTATTAGCGTCATGTCCTCACAGGCTGCTGCTGCCGGTCCTGCCACGTTCCTTTCGTTTGCCGCCCTCATTTCGTTCTCGCTTGGCTTTATGAACCTGCTGCCCATCCCACCACTCGATGGCGGCAAGCTGGTCATCGAGATCATTCAAAAGATTGTAGGCCGCGAGCTTCCGCTCAAGGTCCAGACGATTGTGAGCTATGTGGGCATCGCGCTCTTTGCGCTGCTGTTTGTCTATATGCTTCGTTCCGACATCCTTCGATTTATTCTGTAGGGGAGTGTTTGGATTGTCTTTATCCCATCCTTTGCCTCGCGATTTGACGCGCCCCGTGCATGTGGGCGGTGTGCAGATCGGTGGCGGTGCGCCGGTGGTGGTCCAATCCATGACCTGCACCGATACCGCTGATGCCCAGGCAACACTTGCGCAAGTGTGCGCGTTGGCGCAGGCTGGCTGCGATATCGTGCGCGTGAGCGTGCCCACCGAGGCCGCGCTTGAGGGTTTCCGCACCATCTGTGCCGAGTCTCCGGTGCCGATCGTTGCCGATATCCACTTTAACCATAAGCTTGCCATTGGCGCCGTTGAGGCTGGTGCCGCCAAGTTGCGCATCAATCCCGGCAATATCGGTGATTGGGCCAAGGTCGATTCCGTTATCGATGCCGCCGGCGCTGCGGGTTGTGCGATTCGTATTGGCGTGAACGCGGGCTCGCTTGAGCAGGATATCGCCGAGCGCGACGACCTTACGCAGCCCGAAAAGCTCGTGATGTCGAGCGAGCGTTTCGTCAAGCACTTTGAGGACCGCGGCTTTACCAACATCGTGCTTTCCGCCAAGGCCCATAGTGTACAGACGACGCTTGATACTTATCGCGCCCTGTCGCGCGAGATTCCCCATGTTCCGCTTCACCTGGGCGTGACGGAGGCGGGGACTAAGCTTCAGGGCACCATCAAGAGCTCTGTAGGCTTGGGTATCTTGCTTTCCGAAGGCATTGGCGACACCATGCGCGTGTCGCTCACAGCTGATCCGGTTGAGGAGCCGCCGGTTGCCTGGGGTATTCTGCAGTCGCTGGGCCTGCGTCGCCGTGGCCCCGAGATTGTCTCGTGCCCCACGTGCGCCCGCTGCCAGGTTAACCTCATTCCCATCGCCGAGGAGGTCACCGAGCGGCTTAAGAACTACTCCGCGCCGCTTTCTATCGCTGTGATGGGATGTGCCGTTAATGGCCCCGGTGAGGCTTCTGATGCCGACCTGGGCGTTGCTTGCGGACGTGGTCAGGCCTTGCTCTTTTCGCATGGCCAGATCATTGGTAAAGTAGCTGAGGACCAAATTGTCGACGCGCTTATGGCAGAGGTCGACAAACTTATTGAGGAGAAATAAATGACCCGAGCAATGTATATGTCTAAGCTCTATGCGCCGACGCTTAAAGAGGATCCGGCGGACGCTGAGCTCGCCAGCCACCGCCTGCTGCTCCGTGCCGGAATGATCCGCAAGGAGGCCGCCGGTCTGTATTCCTACCTGCCGCTCGCATGGCGCTCGATTCGCAAGATCGAGAACATCGTGCGCGACGAGATGGATGCCGCCGGCGCCCAGGAGCTCATGATGCCCATTATGGTCGACGCTGAGCTATGGCGCGAGTCCGGCCGCATCGACGCCTATGGCAAGGAGCTTGTGCGCTTTGACGACCGTCACGGTCGCGAGTTCGTGCTGGGCCCCACGCACGAGGAGACCGTCACGGCCCTGGTGCGCAACGAGCTGCGCTCCTACAAACAGCTGCCCGTCAACCTGTACCACATCCAGGATAAGTTCCGCGACGAGTTCCGTCCCCGCTTTGGCCTGATGCGTGGCCGCGAGTTCATCATGAAGGACGCCTACAGCTTCTCCGCAACGCAGGAGAGCCTGCAGGAGGAGTACGACAAGATGAAGCAGGCTTATGCCAACATTTGCGAGCGCTGCTACATCAAGGCCCTGCCCGTTGTCGCTGACTCCGGCGAGATCGGTGGCGATACCTCCGTCGAGTACATGGCTTTGGCCGACGCCGGAGATCGGAAGAGCGTCGGTAGGGAAAGAGTGTAGATCTCGGTGGTCGCCGTATC
>UQMV01000051.1 GCA_900542315.1 uncultured Collinsella sp. | reverse complement strand
CACGATCTATAACGCTCGTCAGGTCGTCGACCGTAATGTCAAAACCCCAACGGCGCTGCGTGCGGTACATGACGACCGCCGTGAGCAAAGCTCCGACCACATAGGCCAAGCCGTACCAGTAGATGGTGATGGGCCCCGCCGAAATGGCGACGGGATCAAGCATATGGTAGAGGTCGTTGAGCATATCGGTCCCCCTGCTCCCTACATACAAATGCGGCCGCGGGCCTTGCGCTCGCAGCCGCATATTTGGGCGTAACGTCTATACGGAGTATGCCGTCCGCAGCTTTCGAATCTTAGAACGGCGCGTACTCGTCGTAGAGGTCGTCGGTCTCGCCGGAGGCATTGATCTGCTCAACACGGGTAACGCCGGGCACATGCTCCTTGAGGATACGCTCGATACCCATGGACAGGGTCAGTGCGCTCATAGGGCAGCCGGCGCAGGCGCCCTGAAGCTCAAGCTTGACGACACCATCGTCGTCGACGCCCACATACTCCATATCGCCGCCGTCGGCCTGCAGGTTGGGACGGATCTCCTCAAGAACCTTCTTAAGCAGCTCTTCGTTAACAGCCACAGGGGCTCCTTTCTCACAATAGCGCGGGCACGCCCGCGGACAGGGGCTATGTTACTACAGCCATGTACCCGCTTGAGCGCCAGCCATGCGCGCGGACACGACTTTCACGAGCAGTCAATTTGGGACGGGGCTCTTTTGGCTGTTTTTGCCGCCAGCTGGCGTTGGCGCGCGCTACTGCTGAGCTTGCTCCCCGGTACCAATATGGACATCGACGATAACCTGTCGGTAGCTGATACCGCACGAGTCGAGGATACGACGGCTGATGCGGCCGTCGTCGGTGTCGGCGTACTTATTGTCCAGGTAGACAACCTCGCCCACGCCTACCTGCGCCAGGATCTTGGCGCAGTCGTGGCACGGGAACAGCGTGACATAGACCGTGGAACCCTCGAGATCCTTGAGCGAACCGCGGTAGTTGAGCACGGCGTTTGCCTCGGCATGGACCACGTAGTTGTGCTTGTCCTGCAACGGGTCGTCGCTCGTGCCCCACGGGAAAAAGTCGTCGTTGAGCGCCGAGGGCGTACCGTTGTAGCCCACCGAAAGGATGCGGTGGTTGGTGCTGGCGATGCACGCGCCCACCTGCGTGTTGGGGTCCTTGCTGCGGCGCTGCGCGGCAATGGCCACGCTCATAAAGAACTCGTCCCAGCTAATGACGTCGCGGCGCTTGCCCGACGCAGTTTGATGAAGATCGTCCGACATGGCAGACACCTCCGTAATCGCAACATTTTGACCCATTGTAGCAGGTAGGTGGTGGGGGCGTTTGTCCCACCGACTTCCTCGTCCTACGCGCGGCGGGGCTTTTGGTTGATGCGGTAGAGCTCGGCCAGACCTCGCAGCGTGAGCGCGTCGTCGACCGTCAGGCTGTGGCCGACCAACGCCGCGAGCGCCTCGGCATCGTCACCGGTAATGACGATGGGCACATCGCCCTCCCCCGCTGCCTTGGTCGCGCGCATCTCGGCAAGCACCATGTCGAGCATGCCGTCGATGCGTGCCACCTCGCCCAAAACCACGCCCGAGCGCATGGCCTCGCGCGTATTGCGACCGATAACATGCGTGGGTGCCGAGGGCTCGACCTGCGGCAGGCGCGCCGCGGCGGCCGAGAGCGAGCGGGCACCAAGCGCCAGACCCGGCGCGATGACGCCACCGACAAAGGTACCGTGCGCGTCGATAACCTCGATATTGGTCGTGGTGCCCAGATCGATCACGATGCACGGCGAGCCGTAGACGGCGCGGGCCGCCACGGCATCGGCGATGCGGTCGGGGCCGATCTCGGCCGGATCGTCGTAGTGCACGGGCATGCCGGTCTTAAGTCCCGGTCCCACGGTGAGCACGCGCCCCGTACAGGTGCGGGAAAGAGCTGCCTTCCACGGGCGCTCGAGCGCCGGCACCACACAGCTCAGCACGGCCGCCGCGGGCACAAGCGCGCCCGGCATACCCGCATCGGCCGCCAGCGCGCCCATGACCTGCGCGAGTCGCATGCGTGCCTCGTCGGCCGTAATGCTCGACGGCGTGGTGATCTCGCACGTCGCAAGCGGGCATTCCTGCGCCGCGGCCGAATCCTCGGCAAACAGGCCAAAGCGAATGAACGTGTTACCCACGTCGACCGTCAATATATATGCGCACCCATTAAGCATCGTCGGCGCTCCTTTCGTCTGCCCAGCAGTATATCGCCTACCTAAACCAGTCATCCCAAAATGACTAGCTTGCGGCTATACTGGTGCGCGGTCGTGCGCGAGCTCACGCGGCGGCCCTTGGTAACCCGACTTCCCGCGCCGTATCCGTAGCGGCGCTCCCGGGGGAAGCGGATATACGCAAAGGAGTTCTATATGAGCAATCCCTCGAACCGCGCTTCGATGCGCGGGCAACTCACGCTGCGCGGCGTCATCATCGGCGTCCTTGGCTGCGTGATCATCACGGCAAGCTCGGCCTACACCGCCCTCAAGATGGGCGCACTCCCCTGGCCGATCGTCTTCGCTGCCGTCATCTCGCTGTTCTTCCTTAAGCTCATGGGCAACGCCAGCCTCAACGAGGCCAACGTCACCCACACCATCATGTCCGCAGGCGCCATGGTCGCCGGCGGTCTGGCGTTTACCATCCCGGGCGCCTGGATGCTGGGCTATGCCGACCAGATCAGCTGGCTCGACATGTTTATCGTGGCGCTCGCCGGCACCATCCTGGGCCTGCTGGCCACGGCGCTCATCCACCGTCACTTTATCGTGGACGCCGCGCTTGAGTTCCCCACCGGCAACGCCGCAGCTCAGACCCTGCGCGCGACCGAGGCCGGCGGCAAGACCGGCAAGCAGCTCTTTGGTTCCATGGCCCTCGCCGGCATCTACAGCGTGCTGCGCGACGCCCTGGGCATGGTGCCCAGCATGCTATGCACGCTCAACATCCCCGGCGTGACCTTTGGTATCTACAACTCGCCCATGCTGCTCTCCGTCGGCTTCCTCGTGGGCTTCGCCCCGGTCGCCTTCTGGTTTGCCGGCGCGCTGCTGGGCAACTTTGGCATCATCGTCGGCGGCACCGCTGCCGGCCTGTTCGACGTTATGACCGCACAGGGCATCGTCAAGTCCCTGGGTATGGGCCTTATGATGGGCTTTGGCGTCGCCGTCGTCCTTAAGGACATCCTGCCGCAGGTCGCCGGCATCGTCCGTGGCCTTGCCGCCGACAGCTCCACCGACACCGACGAGCAGTCGCTCATCTCGGGCTCCCTTAAGCTCGACGCCGGCATCATCGGCCTGGGCGCTGCCGCCATCGCCGTGATCATCGCCATCGTGCTTGACCTTGGCCCCGTTCCGGCCGTCATCGTGACGCTGTTCACCTTTGTCACCACCATCATGAGCGCACAGAGCTGCGGCCAGACGGGCATCGACCCCATGGAGATCTTTGGCCTCATCGTTATGCTCATCGTGGCTGCCTTTGCACAGATCGCTCAGGTCAAGCTGTTCTTTATCGCCGGCATCGTAGCCGTGGCGTGCGGCCTTGCGGGCGACGTCATGAACGACTTTAAGGCCGGCGCCGTGCTGGGCACCAACCCGCGTGCGCAGTGGATCGGCCAAGCCATCGGCGGCATCGTGGGCGCCCTGGTCGCCGCCGCCGTCATGGTCGCGCTCGTCACCGCCTATGGCCCGGACGCCTTTGGCCCCGACAAGAGCTTTGTTGCCGCGCAGGCAAGCGTCGTCGCTACCATGGTCTCGGGCATCCCGAGCGTGCCGTGGTTTGCAGGCGGCTTTATCGCCGGCATCGTCATGTACTGGCTCGGCATTCCGGCCATGATGATCGGCCTGGGCGTGTACCTGCCGTTCTACATGTCGCTCACGGCATTCCTGGGCTCCTGCGCCAAGCTCACCTACGACAAGTGGTCCGCCCACCGCGACGCCACCGCTGGTCTTTCTGACGAGGAGAGAGCTGCCAAGGACGCCGCCTTCCAGGAACAGGGCTTGGTCGTTGCCAGCGGCCTGCTCGGCGGCGAGTCCATCGTCGGCGTTATCCTGGCGTTTGTCTCTGTTGGCTTGAGCCTACTGGGCTAAGTCGAGCGGCTGTTCGCTCGCAGCCATATTGCCTACGGCTTGCCCGGTCGGTAGCTTTTGCGGCTGCCGACCGGGCTTTTTGATATCGAAACAAAGAAAGGCCGGCGCGCTGCATATGACAGCGCGCCGGCCTTATCGTTTGGCTAACGAGACGGTCCCGTTATGAATTGAAGTTCGTTGCAGAAACTACGCTCGAAACGCTACATCTGCTTGCGACGACGATCGCCGAGCGTCACACCCGCGGCAACGAGCGTAATGCCGCCGATGACGAAGACCTCACCTGCAAGCGCGGAGGTATCACCCGTCTGAGCAAGTGCACCGTCCGTGGCCTTCTTCTTGGTGACAGGAGCCTTTGCAGCAGCCTGCGCAACCTGAGGCTTGGCCTGCGGCTTGCTCTGCGGCTCAGCCTTGGGATGATACTTGTCGTACTCGGCCTGCGCGGCAGCCAGGGCATCCTTGGCATCGCCAAGCTCGGCAAGCGCGGCGGCATAGGCGTCGTTGGCATCGGACAGCTTGGCATCGGCATCGCTCAGAGCAGCCTTGAGACCAGCGGCGGCATCGACGGCAGCCTTATAGCGAGCGTAGGCAGCGTTCAGCTTAACCAGCTTTTCGTTGCCCGTCGTGCCCGCGGCAAGGGATGCCTTATGGTCGACAGCCTCAAGATCGGCCTTGAGTGCCTCATCGCTGGCAAGCTCGGCCTTGGCCTTGACGATCTCGAAGTTCGCATCGACGACGGCTTCGTTGGCGGCCTCGAGCTGCTTCTGGGCATCGGCGACACCGGCGACGGCAGCGTCATAGGCGGCCTTGGCGTCGTCGACCGCCTTCTGGGCACCGGCGAAGCGCTCGAAGGCCTTGTTTGCGGTGGCAAGCTCGTCCTCGGCGGCCTTGGCCTTCGCCTGTGCGTCGGACAGGGTCTGCGTCTTGGCGGCAACTGCCTGCTTGGCGCCCGAAAGAGCGGTCGCGGCGTGCACATCTGCGGCCTGAGCCTTGTCAACGCCAGCCTGGGCAGTGTCGTCGGCCTTCTTGGCATCGTTAAGCGTGCCCTGCTTGTTCGCAAGATCCGTCTTGGCGGCATCGCACTTGGCGGCAAGGTCCTTGACCGAAGCGGTAGCGTTGTCATACGCCTCGTTGGCCTGATCGGACTTTACCTTGGCGGCGTCGCGGGCGCTGCGAGCCTTCGCCTTGTGAGCAGCGGCCTCGGCTGCCTTCGTCTTGCTGTCAGCAAGCGTGGCGTTTGCCTTATCGAGAGCTGCCTGGGCAGTAGCGGCCTCGCTCTTGGCGGCATCGAGCTTGGTCTGGGGCGTCTTGACGTCGATACCCTTAAGTTTGGCCTCGGCGGCGGTGTAGGCGGACTTGGCGGTGGCGGTGGCGGACTTAGCCTTCTCGTACTCGCCCTTGGCGGTGTTCATGTTCGTGTCGGCCGCGGTATAGGCGTCTTGTGCGTCTTTCTGATTATTGAGAGCAGCGAGATATGCCGTATCGGCCGTGCCAAGCGTCTTCTGCGCCTCTGCCAACTTATTCTGAAGCTGCTTCAGCTGCTCCTTCTGCGCCTGCGTGCCGCCTGCGTTGTAGGCGGAATCGATGTAGTCGTTGACGAGCTTCTTGAACTCGGAGACAGTGAAATCAGCCTGAGTGTCATCAGCACTGTAATCGAAGATGGTTACCTCGGAATCGGTGTTCTTACCGCTACCGGTTGCAATACCGATGGCTTCCGTAGCGGAATCAATGATGTTGAGATAGTGCCCGCACTCATGGTAGATGCTGTTGTAGTTCTGATAGATGTAATAGGCATCATATCGGTGGCTACCGAGGTCGTCGCCATACTGTGCGACGTACTTATCGAATGTCTCCTTCTCCTGGGTATAGAGACCGGTGTAGGGCCAGCCTAGGGTGTCCTCAGTCTCGCCGCCAGTATATGCACCGCCTCCACCGGCAAGATTCTCCCCGTTGTCGAAATAGCAGTTCGAGTGTCCCCAGATGTTCGATGAATATGATGTATTAAGGGCTGCCGCCACAGTCATGCGGAGGCTGACGCTGAGCGCCGACTGACCGTTCGCCTTGCGGAGGTTGTTCTGGGTGTCGAGATATGTCAGGGCGTTGCGCATCTGCTCCAGGGAAAGCGGGTTGGTGTCGCGAGACATGTCCTGATCGACGTACTGGTCATACCATTCGGCCTTGTCATCGGCACCGGTCAGCATCGATACGGCGTCCTGGGCGTTCTTCTTCTGCGTGGCTGTGAACTGGCTGCCGCCGATGATGTAGTTCATGAAGCCGAACATACCCTGACTGATGACTTCCTGGTCAACGGTCATGTTGGACTTTAGGTCTGCAATCTGCTGCTCAAGAGCCTCAACCTGGGCATTAGCAGCGTCATAAGCCTTTTCCGCGGCGTTCGAAGCGGCGCAGGCTGCCTCCCACTCGCTGCACTTCTGCTTGCGAACTTCGACAAACTTATCGTACTCCGCCTTCTTGTCGGCCTCGGTCTGCTGGGCCTGCTCGTATGCCGACTTCGCGGCGTCACGCTTACTGGCGGCGGCGTTGTACTCCTTGTTTGCCGCATCGTATGCAGACTGGGCAGATGCCACAGCAGCGTTGGCGGCGTTGGCCTTCTCCTGCGCGGCGGTGACGGTAGTCTGCGCAGCCTGCAGGTTCGCCTGTGCGGTGGCGTCTGCAGTCGTCGCGGCATCGAGCGCGGCCTGCGCGGTCGCGAGCTCGCTGGCGGCAGTGACCTTGGCAGCCTCGAGCGCGTTCAGGTCGATACCCGTGCCCGAGGTCGCGGCATCGAGCGCGGCCTGCGCCTGGCTGAGCTTCTGCTGGGCGTTATCGCGCGCGGTGGTTGCGGCTGCGAGCGCAGCGGCAGTCTCCTGCTTCTTGGCCTGGGCGGAAGTCAGAGCGGCCTCGGTATTCTGCTTTTCCTGCTGGGCGCTGGCCTCGGCAGCCTTGGCCTGGTCCAGATTGGCCTGTGCAGTAGTAACGGCCTTATTGGCGTCATCGAGCTTTGCCTGCGCGTCCTCGACGGCCTTCTTGGCGGCCTCGTACTCGTCCATACCCATGGCCTTGAGCTTGGCCTGGGCATCATCGAGGGCCTTCTTGGCCTCATCCTGCTTTGCCTTGGCGTCCTTGAGCGCCTGGGTCTTGTCCTCGACACTCTTGTTGGCTTGATCGAGTTGATCGTTCAGGTCGCCCAGCTTCTTCTGCTGCTGCTCGGTCTTTTCGACGGCGGCTTTGAGCTCGTCAATCTTCTCCTGGAGCGCGGCGACTTCTGCTGCGTTCTGCTCGATTTCGTTGTCGCTCACAGCCTGCGAGGCCTGATTCTTTTGCTGCTGCGCCTGCTTTTGAGACTGGCCCGCCGCGTCGGCCTTCTTCTGGGCGGCATCGTAGGCGGCCTGAGCGTCCTTGAGCTGCTTTGCCGACTCCTCGGCCAGCTGGGCAGCCGTCTTTACGACCGCTTGGTTACCGGCGGCAACGGTGTTCTCTACAGAACTACCCCCCCTGAACAGAATCGCCGTTATCGGTTGACGGTGCGGCGATTGCCGCCAGCGGCGACATGAGCGGCTGAGCGATGAGGCCCGCCGTCAAAACGGTTGCGACGGCGCGGTTAGCAACGCCCTTGACGTTGACAGTCTTGGCCCGAGGCTCAAAGTGTTGTGGACTGTAGTTTGCCATGGCTTTCTCCCTTTGACACGGATGTATCCATACGTATCAAACGGTAGCTGTCGATTTTTGAATTCTGTTGCGCAACATTGGCGACCAGCGTTTTTTTGAAATTCGTGCTCCTGTGCTTCACAATTTCGTCACATTTGAAGGAGCTGGCGCATCATATTCTCGCGGGATGGAATTGAGCCTGTGATTTGCATTTGCTCCCGCGTCATCCGCCCTATCGGATTCCGCATCCAACAGACACCCCGCCCGCCACGGTGTAGAGTTAGGACAACGGGCGCGTTGCGCGGACCGCGCTGGAACGAGGTGGACATGGAACTCGACAAACAACAGCTCAAGCGACTGCGTGAGCGCCATCATCGGCGCCATGGCATCCGCCCCGCTCACAGCGAGGCCATGGAGAACGCAAGCCGCTTTCTAAAGCAGGCATTCAACATTCGCGAGGGACGCGCGCCCTATCACGTGATTCGCAAGCGCTTTGTAAACGGGGCGCGGCTGACTGGCTCGCACTTATGCATCCTGATCATTGCCATGTTGATCGCGAGCATCGGCCTCGATATCGACTCGGATATCGCCATTGTAGGCGCCATGCTCATCTGCCCGCTCATGGGCTCGGTCCTTGCCATGGCATACGGCATCGCCACGCTCGACCGCGAGATTACCGTCGAGGCCATCGCGAGCTTGGCCCTACAGATGGCCTTTTGCCTGGTCACGTCCACGTTGTACTTTAAGCTCTCACCCCTTGGCACCACCACGGCCGCCATCATCGACAATTCGACACCGACTGTGTGGGACCTTGCCGTCGCGCTCGCGGGCGGCTTTGCGGGTGGTCTGGGCAACTCGCGCGACCAGGAACCCGCCACGCTCATCGCCGGCGTGGCCGTGGCGACCGCGCTCATGCCGCCCCTGTGTGCGGCGGGCTATGGCATCGCCATCGCAAGCGGGTCACTGTTTCTCTCGGCGCTTTATGAGTTTGGCATCAACGTGGTCTTTATCGCACTGGCCGCCGAAGCCGTGCTGCTTCTTTTGCGCGTGCCGCTCAAGCGCGACCTGAACGGCGACGGTATTGTGACCGCCGAGGAAAAAGCCGAGGTCGACGAGCTATCGCGCAAGGTGCGCCGCCGCATCATTGTGGGCACGGTGATCTTTGCCATCCCCTGCATCGTTATGACCGCGGGTTCCATTGGCTCGGCGCAGGCCGGCGTGCAGGACGGCTACGGCGTCACCGAAACCACGCGCGAGCTTGCGGCGGTGCTGCCAGGCTTTAAGGATTACACCGTCGCCGTCGAGACCTCGGCTACCGAAGGCAAGGAGGAGGGTATCGTCGAGCGCGAGATTGTCGCCCATGTGACGACAAGCGAGGCGCTCGGGGCACACGACCGTCACGTCGCCCGCAAGCTCATCGACCTCAATGTGCCCGAGCTCGATCGCGTGGAGTTTGACGTGAAGTAATGCCGGCGCGGGATGAGCGCTCGCACGGACGCAAGTTATGACGAGGCGCAGACGCGATACGGACACGAGCAAATAGCGGGGTTCAGTTCACACCCGCGCCCCGCTCGCCGTTTTATTGCCGTGAATCAACTGTCCGGATCGACATCGCCAGACTCCACCGTAAACGCAGGTCTGGTGCTCACCAGATAAAATCGGGTCACTTTGCTATTTCTAAATAGATAGAGCTGGCCTTGCTCGCGTCGGCGTGACATATACGCCACGTGGACCGTACCGAATTCTTCGCCGTTTTCCCTCTTTAACACCAGAATATTGGGGTCGTCCATACGCTTAAACTGCCCGTCTGCGCAGATTCCGTCTTGGTCGACCAGCTGCCATCGACAGTTGTCCTCCTCAAGAAAAGCCAGGGTTTCCCGACTCGTTTTGTCATCCCGATAGCAACCATCAATGGCAAACCCTTCGGAAGCGCATTCCTGCATATAGGACGTTTCTCGGCTTATAGCAAACAGCCCTGTAGCGCCCAGGAGCACAGCCAGGCAGACCACTGCAAGGGTTATCGAAGTAGCACGGCGACCCATGTTAGCCCAACCGATAGTTGTTTAACGGAGCGCGAAACATACCTGGAACCTCCGATATCAGGGGGAACGTCGCCAGCAGGCTGGCGACAACTATATGTATCTAACATCAAACCATATGGCTGCCACTCGCGGAGGGAGCATCGGCGAACGGCGTGTTTTCATACTCCATTGGTCAAACCTAACCGCGGCCCTACAGCTCGTACTTGTACACGCGATAGATGTACTTCTCGGCCTCCATCTCGTAGGTGGTGATGGCCAGACCGTACCGATCGCACTCGGTAAAGGTCTTGGCCTGGCCCGATGCCACGAGCATGCTGTTCGAATTGCCGACGCGCTGCGCGCTGTTGACGTAACCTGAAAACGGTACTGCGATCTGGTCCACAAGCTCGTAGGTGCGGGCCGCCTCGTCCACTGTAAAGATGCGCCCAAACGAATGCGTTCCCTTGCTGTAGTCGGTCACCACCGCGGCGCCCAGCTGGCCCCAGTCGAACTTGGGGTAGCTCTCGGCCGCGCCAAAGTTGTTGTCGTACAGCAGCACCTGGTAGCGACCGGTCGTTGCCGTGTCAGAACTCGGCAGATACGTCACACTGTGCTGGCCCGCGTTGAGCGAAAAATCGCCTTGGGCTTGCAGCAGCTTGTCCTCAAAGCCCGAGCCGGCCCATTGCCACTCCTTTCTATTTCTGGGTCCATCTTCTCACTGTTGGCGGCCGAAAATGATCCGTTTTCCTCCGTCCCCGAGAGGTCATTTTTTAGTACTTGAAGAAGCCCTCGCCCGAGCTTTCGCCCAGCTTACCTTCGTCGAGCATTTTCTTGAGGACGGATGCCATGGCCTTAAAGTTGTAGGGCATCATCATCTTTTTGAGCAGCGGGCTTACCAGGCCCGGGACCTTCTGATACTGCATAACGATGTTGTACGCCGTCTGGATGCCCACCGTATCGAATACGCGGAACGGGCCCTTGGGGGCGCCGGTACCACGCGTCCATGCGAGGTCGATGCTCTTGGGGTCACTCACGCCCGAGACATACAGGTCAAGGCCCGAGAGCAGCCACGGCACCAGCATGGAGTTGAGCAGGTAGCCGTTCTTTTCCTTGTTGACGGGAAGTGCCAACATGCGAATGTCGTTGGCGAAGTCGACGAGCTCGTCGAAGTAGCGCTTGTCGGTTTGGTTCTGGGCCATGACCTCGCTCATGTTGTTCTTCCAGATGGAGTTGGCAAAGTGTAGCGACAGGTACTTCTCGGGGCGGCCGGTGTACTTGGCAAAGGTGCTCGGCAGCAGCGTAGAGGAGTTCGTTACGACGATGGTCTTTTGCGGGAGGACCGGGGCGAGCTTCTTGTAGAATTCGATTTTTGCCTGGGTGTCCTCGGCCATAGACTCGATGACCAGATCGGCATCGGCAACGGCCTTGGCCAGATCGAGCTCCAGCTTGAGCGTGGAGTAGGCACGCTCGACGGCAGCGAGTGCCACCTCCTTGTCGAAGGGCTGGCCGCTATCGGCGATACCGGCACACCACTCACCCGTGCCGTCCGCCATGCCTTCGATAGCCGCGATGTACTCCTCGCGCACATGATCGATCTTGGGCTGGGTGCGGCCGATGCTGCCCTCGCTGCGCAGCCAAATCGTTACATCGAAGCCGCAGTAGGCTGCCTGAAAGGCAATCTGGCTTCCCAACACGCCGCCGCCGGCAACACAAACGGTCTTGTAGCTCATTGGAACAGTCCTCTCTTACGTAATTCCATAGATGTGTATTTATTCAACCGTAAGGAGGCCGCGCGGCGAGGGCGGGTCCCCTAAACGGACGGTATTTGGCGGCGAACGGCTACATCTGTTCATTATCTCAGGGTTCTGAAGGACATTTTGCTTGCCGTCGGACCGCCGTTTTCGGAAGTATGCGGCAAATTCTGGAACCCCCGAGCACACCCCCGTTTTCCGCAGACAAAGCCGCAGAGATCGGAAGAGCGTCGTGTAGGGAAAGAGTGTAGATCTCGGTGGTCG
>UQMV01000050.1 GCA_900542315.1 uncultured Collinsella sp. | reverse complement strand
AGCCGTTTTTGTGAGATGCACGGCGAGGGTGCCGGGCGCGATGTGGGTGAGATCCTGGTATACGGCTCGGCTGACATGTTTAGCTGGCAGCTCGAGAGCCGTGTGTCTACGCCCGAGCGCTTTGGCTTTATGTGGGAGTGCCCGGGGTATCTGGAGCTTGAGACGGATGGCGCCGTACCGGCGAAGTTCCTTTCCTTTTCTCCCCAGGGGCTCGAGGGCGGCCGTTGGGACCGCGGCAACGTATACGCTGCTGGCTACATGCCTGTATCGGGCGACATCACTGGTGGCAAGGACGCTTATGAGCTGGGCGAGTTCCGCCTGTGGGACGCCGGTTTTGACTTCTATGCTCCGCAGGAGTTTACGTCCGAGGATGGTCGCCACATTCTGATCGGCTGGATGGGCATGCCCGATGAGCCGACCTATGGCAACACACCCACCGTGGCGTGTGGCTGGCAGCACTGCATGACAGTGCCGCGTGAGCTCACAGCCGGTGCCGGCGGCGTGGTGCTGCAGCAGCCGGCGCGCGAGATCGAGCGTCATTATGCCTCGGTGCGTGTGGGAGAGGGCTCGTTGGAAGTTGACGGCGATACCTGCTTTGACGTTGTTGCCAACGGTGTCGATGGCGCGTTTACCGCGATGGTTGATGGCGAGCTGAAGCTGGAGTTTATGCCCGCCGAGGGCGAACTGCCCTCGCGCTTTGAGATGCGATTTACCGATGAGGGTTGCGCTTCTGCCGGCTGTGGTCGTACCGTGCGCTGGGAGCCCGTCGACGAGGTGCGCAACGTGCGCATTGTTGGCGATGTCTCGTCGGTCGAGGTGTTTGTGAACGATGGCGCGCTCGTATTTTCGACGCGCATCTATCCCGAGGCCTATGGCGTGACCGTTGACGCTCCGGGTGCGAGCGTGAACTATCACACGCTCATCATCTAGGCGATTCGTCGCATATCGGCGCTATACTGCAGCCGTTGCCCACGATGCGGGGAACACCCGCATCGTGGGTTTTTGCTTATGAAGGGATGGTGCCGTGTGGGCGTACAGCAGCTAGAAGAGGCTTGGGCTTTGAGGATCGGCGCGCGTGAGACGCAGTTGCTTGCGGCCTTGCATGTGCCGGCGGCGCTGTCTCTGTTGGGGATTGTGCGCCCCGGTGACCGCCTGGTGGCCTTTGCGGATGACTTTGCCGATGCGTTTGCGAGCGGCTTTGATTGCTGCGATGTCTCGCTGGTGGGCTCGCCGTCCGCCGAGGCGTTTGCCGCTGCGTCCGAGGGCTTTGATGCTTCGTTTGATGCCGAGGGGCCGCACCTGTGGTGGTTCGTTAACTCCATCGGCGGGTTTGGCCTGCGTGTGCCCGATCTGCGTGCGCTGGGTCGGGCGGCGCGTGAGGCCCATGCGCTGCTGGTTGTTGACAACACCGTGGCGTCGGCTTTTGGCTGCGATCCGCTGCGGCTGGGTGCCGTGCTGTCGCTCGAGGCGCTCGACCGCGTGTGTGCTGGTAAGGCGCCGCGCAAGTTCGTTGCCGCTTCGGTGGCACGCTCGCAGCTCAAGCGCCATCGTGTGGATGCTGCTGCCGAGTGCGCGCATACGTTGTTTGCGGGCTGCGGTGCTTTGGCACTCGACCTTTCTACCGAGGAGGCCCAAGTGCTGGAGCGCGGGCTTTCCTCGCTCGATGCCCGCATGCAGGCGCACTTCGATCGCGCCCGTGCGCTGGCCGAGTATTTGGCCGCCAACGAGATGGTGCGCAACGTGCGCTATCCCGGACTGAGCTCGCATCCCGACTATGCGGTTGCAACGGGAATCCTGGAGCACGGCTTTGGCCCGGCAGTTGAATTTGACCTTATCGAGCGTAGCGCGGGAGAGCTGTTCGACGCTTTGCCGGGGGAGTTTCGCACATCGCCTGCCGGCGGCGCAACGACGCGCCTTTCGTCCCCACGCGGCAAGCAAGGGAGCACCATCCGCCTCTTCGCCGGCACTGACGACCCTCTGGTCGTAGCGTCCGCCCTAGACAACGCCCTTCGTAAATTAGCTACTCTTTAATGCTGGCGATGAGGTCGTTTGCTTTGGTGGCGATGACGTTGTTGATGTCGGCCTGCAGCTCCTCGTAGACCGCTATGGCTCGCTCGCCGGCGGGGGTGAGGGTGGATCCGCGGGCGCCGTCGCGCTCGATGAGCTTGCAGCCCAGCTGGCCTTCGGCTTCGTTCACGATGCGCCAGGCCTTTGAATACGCCATGCCCATGCTCTTGGCGGCACGGTTGAGCGAGTGCTCTCGGGCGATACCCTGCAGCAGCAAGACACAGCCGTGGCCGAAGACGCCCGGCAAATCCTTGTCGCACGCTTGAATGACCAACTTTGCCGTCGTCTTGTACTTCATACGCTCCACGTCTCCCCGCTAAAGTGTTTGCTGGGCAAACGCAAAGCCTGCGTCAAACCCTCGTGTGCTCTTCTTAAATCATGCATTGTAGCAGTCAAAGTGCGTTAAGATACTTCCCCAGTATTGGGCGCCCAAGGTTGGGCTGGGTCCTACGAGGCCTGCAGCCGACCGGTCGCATGGAAAAAGGAGAAACATGGCTACGTTCTTTCCCGGTGAGTCCCACACGTTTTCGGAGTATCTGCTGGTCCCTGGTTACTCGTCCTCGCAGTGCATCCCCAACAACGTCTCTCTTAAGACGCCGCTGACCCGCTTTAAGCGCGGTGAGAAGCCGGCAATCACCCTGAACATCCCCATGGTTTCCGCCATCATGCAGTCCGTCTCGGGCGTCGACATGGGTGTCGCGCTCGCTACCGAGGGTGGCCTGTCCTTTATTTACGGTTCCCAGAGCGCCGAGTCCGAGGCCGCTATGGTCAAGGCCGTCAAGGATCACAAGGCCGGCTTCGTTCAGTCCGATTCCACGCTGACCCCCGACATGACCATGGAGCAGGTCATTGAGCTCAAGGAGAAGACCGGCCACTCCACCATGCCGGTTACCGACGACGGCACTCCCAAGGGCAAGCTCCTGGGCATCGTCACCAGCCGTGACTATCGCCCCAGTCGCGATGACCACCAGACGAAGGTCTCCGAGTTCATGACCCCGCGTGAGCAGCTCATCGTGGGCGACAAGAACATCAGCCTCAAGGTTGCCAACGACGTCATCTGGGACAACAAGCTCAACGCCCTGCCCATCGTCGACGACAATGATCACCTCATGGGTATTGTCTTCCGCAAGGACTACGACAGCCACAAGACCAACCCCAACGAGCTGCTCGATAACGACAAGCGCTACATGGTCGGCGCCGGTATCAACACCCGCGACTATGCCGAGCGCGTGCCGCTGCTCATCGAGGCCGGTGCCGATGTTCTGTGCATCGATTCCTCCGAGGGCTTCAGCGAGTGGCAGAAGCGCACCATCGAGTGGATTCGCGCCAACTACGGCGAGGACGTCAAGGTCGGTGCCGGTAACGTCGTCGACGCCGAGGGCTTCCGCTTCCTGGCCGACTGCGGTGCCGACTTCATTAAGGTCGGTATCGGCGGCGGTTCCATCTGCATTACCCGTGAGACCAAGGGTATCGGCCGTGGCCAGGCCACCGCGCTGATCGACGTCTGCCGCGCCCGTGACGAGTACTACGAGGAGACCGGCGTCTATGTGCCCGTGTGCTCCGACGGCGGTATCGTCTACGACTACCACATGACGCTCGCCCTTGCGATGGGTGCCGACTTTATGATGCTGGGTCGCTACTTCGCTCGCTTTGACGAGAGCCCGACCGAGCGCGTTAACGTTAACGGTCAGTACATGAAGGAGTACTGGGGCGAGGGTTCTGCGCGTGCCCGTAACTGGCAGCGCTACGACCTGGGCGGCGCCGCGAAGCTCAGCTTCGTCGAGGGCGTCGACTCCTACGTCCCGTACGCCGGATCCCTTAAGGACGGCGTGGGCGGCACGCTCTACAAGGTTAAGTCCACGATGTGCAACTGCGGTGCCCTCTCGATCCCCGAGCTCCAGGAAAAGGCACGCCTGACCCTGGTAAGCTCCACCTCCATCGTCGAAGGCGGCGCCCACGACGTTGTGGTCAAGGACTCCCAGCAAAGCGTCAGCTACCGCTAAGCGGCTTTCCCAAGCACCGCACCTTGCCGTTCAAACTGTCGCTCGCGTACCAAAGTACGCGTCGCTCCTCTTTCACGGCAATCTGCGGCACTTGGAAAACCCGACCATACTTGGGCGGGTAACAATTAGTGGTTGATTCACAACCACGTTATTTAGATAAAGCGAGATGCCTGCAAGTCGCAGGCATCTCGCTTGTTGTATTTGCTAGAATCATCCAAGTTAACCCTAGGGTCGGGCGGCTAGGCTTTGCTCGCTGCAAGTTCCGCACGAGCCGAAGGCCACTTAATGTGGCCTTCGTGCGAGCAGGACTGTCTGCAGCAGCGAGTAAAGCCTAGCCGACCGGCCCCAATCAAGTTAAAAGGAGCTGATATGTGCGATTGCACAGATCATAAGGACGAGATCCCTGCCTACGACGCGCAGGCCATCGAGTCCCGGTGGATGAAGGCCTGGGAGGACTCCAACCTCTTTGCCGTCGACACCGACGACAGTAAGCCCAAGAAGTATGTGCTCGAGATGTTCCCGTATCCGTCGGGCGACCTGCACATGGGCCACGCGCGCAACTACACTATCGGCGATGCCATGGCCCGTCAGGCCCGCATGCGCGGCTACGACGTGCTGCATCCCATCGGCTTTGACGCCTTTGGCCTGCCTGCCGAGAACGCCGCCATCAAGCACAACACGCAGGCTGCCGCCTGGACGTATAAGAACATGGACCAGGCGCTCGTCACGATGAAGCGCATGGGCTTCTCCTACGATCTGGATCGCATGGTCAAGACCTGCAGCCCCGACTACTACCGCTGGGGCCAGTGGATCTTTGAGAAGATGTGGGAAAAGGGCCTGGTCTACCGTAAGAAGAACCCGGTCAACTGGTGCCCCACCTGCAAGACCGTTCTGGCCAACGAGCAGGTTACCGAGGGCAAGTGCTGGCGCTGCGGCACCGAGCCCGAGAAGCGCGACCTTGAGCAGTGGTACTACAAGATTACCGAGTACTCTCAGGAGCTGCTCGACGACCTGGAGAAGCTCCCCGGCTGGCCCGAGCGCGTCAAGCAGATGCAGGCCAACTGGATCGGTCGCTCCGAGGGCGCCGAGGTCGACTTTACCCTGTGCGACAAGGACGGCGAGCCCATCGAGGGCGACGAGGGCAAGATCACCGTCTTTACCACGCGTGCCGATACCCTTTTTGGCGTCTCCTTCTTTGTCCTGGCTCCCGAGTACGCCGGCTTGCACGAGCTCGTCGAGGGCACGGAGTACGAGGAGGCCGTGACCAAGATCGTCGAGGACTCCAAGCATATCTCTGCCGTCGAGCGTGCCCAGGGCACCCTCGAGAAGCATGGTGCCTTCACGGGCCGCTATGTGGTAAACCCCGTCAACGGCGAGAAGGTCCCCGTGTGGGTTGCCGATTATGTCGTTGCCGACTACGGTACCGGTGCCGTCATGGCCGTTCCCTGTGGCGACCAGCGCGACTTTGAGTTCGCCCGCAAGTACGACCTGCCGATCGTACCGATCATCCTGGACGATGGCGATCGCGCTGCCGTCGAGGCCAGCGGCGAGACCATCGATACCTTCCATGCCGAGACCGTCGACTGGGATTGCGCTCACGCTGCCGAGGGCACGCTCGTCCAGTCCGGCAAGTACACCGGCATGCGCGGCGGTAAGCACTCCGAGGGCGAGGCTGCCATCGTGGCCGACCTCGAGGCCATGGGCTGTGGTCGTCGCAAGGTCGAGTTCCGTCTGCGCGACTGGCTCATCAGCCGCCAGCGCTATTGGGGCAACCCCATCCCGGCCATCCACTGCGAGCACTGCGGCATCGTGCCCGTGCCCGAGGATCAGCTGCCGGTGACGCTGCCCGAGAACCTGGACCTGGGCGCCGGTGAAACCCTCGCCGAGTGCAAGGAGTTCTACGAGACCACCTGCCCGGTCTGCGGTCGCCCGGCCAAGCGCGAGACCGATACCATGGACACCTTTACCTGCTCCAGCTGGTACTACCTGCGCTATACCGATCCGCACAACACCGAGCTGCCCTTCTCCCGTGAGGCCGCCGACCGTTGGATGCCCGTCGATAACTACATCGGCGGCATCGAGCACGCCATTCTGCACCTGCTCTACAGCCGCTTCTTTACCAAGGCACTGCGCGACCTGGGCCTGCTGAGTGTGGACGAGCCCTTCACCAACCTGCTGTGCCAGGGCATGGTCAAGGACGAGAACGGCGACACCATGTCCAAGTCCAAGGGCAATGTCGTGCCCCCGAGCTCGGTCATCGAGCCCTACGGCGCCGACACCATGCGTTTGGCGATCCTGTTTATCGCCCCGCCCGAGAAGGACTTCGACTGGGATCCCAAGGCTGTCGAGGGCGCTAACCGCTTCATCAAGCGCGCCTGGCGTATCGTTTGGCAGCTCGTCCAGTCCGGCGACGCCAACGTGGCCTTCGACAAGTCCGCGCTCGACGAGGTCGCGATGAAGCTCTATCGCGAGCGTCACCGCACCATCGCCAAGTGCACCGAGGACTTCGATCGCGGCCAGTTCAACACCGCCATCTCGGCCGTCATGGAGCTCGTCAACGCGGCGAGCGCCTACCTCAACGCCACCGAGGGTACCGCCCGCGACAAGGCGCTGTGCTACGGCGTGGCTAAGGATATCGTGAGCGTCCTTGCCCCCATCTGTCCGTTCTGGGCCGACGAGCTGTGGCACGAGGCACTCGGCTGCGAGGGCAACGCCTACACCGCCGCCTGGCCCGAGTTCGACCTGGCCGAGTCCGTTGAGGACACGGTGCAGATCGTGGTCCAGGTGCTCGGCAAGGTCCGCGGCCGCGTCGACGTTGCCCGCGATGCCTCCAATGAGGATATGCAGGCTGCCGCCGAGGCCGCCGTCGCCAAGTGGCTCGAGGGCAAGACGGTCGTCAAGGCCATCTGCGTGCCCGGCAAGCTGGTCAACCTGGTGGTCAAGTAGGCACTGCGCGCTTAACTGACGCATAAAAGACGAGGGGCGATCCGGTTGGGTCGTCCCTCGTTTTGTGTTGTATGCCCTGCTTAGTCATTGCGTCGCAACGTTTTCTATGGGATGTGTACCAGGTCCCTAAAGTAAACGTTGCCCGTTGCCTCTTCGAACATCCATATGTTGAGGTAGATGTCGTTGAGGTCGTTGTTCACATCAAAGTCCGGGTCGTCGTAGGTGCCCACAAAGGTGAGCATGGCGCGCGTTTCCTCGCCCGCTGCGACCTGCTGGCGCATGTGCACATCGCGGACCACGCCGTTGACGTAGGCATAGGAGTCCACATCGCCAAACATCATGTCGACACCGGTGTTGTTGGTCACCGTAAAGACGAGCGCGGCGTCGCCGTAGCCATCCGTGTCCTTGCCCACGCAGGTAACATGGACGTTCTCGTCTGCCTCAAGGTCGATGAGGAACTGTTCTTGGGAATCGGGACCCAAGCTCTGGGGATCGACGATGTCCTCGTCTATTTTGTCGAAGCTCGCCGGGGGTTCGGTTTTCTCGATGGCTTTGGTGCTGCCGGGATCCGGTTCGCATGTTCCGGTTTTGCTGTTCGTTTTGCCACAGCCCGCTAGGGCCAACGAGCACGTTGCGATGGCGAACGCAGTCATGCAGAGGGTGCCTAGGCGATTCATGGGTGCCTCCTTGCCGTACAGGATTTGGAAAGGTTTGTCGTTGTGCGACTTGCTAGCCGGATTGTTGCAGAATGTCCCTTAGCGTAAGTCTGATCGATTGGGGCTCGGGGAGGAATGCCCTTGGGGTTCGAACGGGCCTGCGGATTGGGACGCATGGCCCGTTCTTGGATCCTCGGACGCTTGCCTCATGGAGTCTTTAGTCCAATTGTCCTATTCTTGTGGAGAAGCTGTGCGCACGCTGACCTGCAGATTCGTACTGTGCTTGCACGTTTCCGCAGCTATTGGTATAGTTTGCTTGCAAATGAAGTTGTAATTGAAAGAAGTGGGGTTTCGGCCCCGCTTCTTTTTTGTATGGATGGAGGTGCCGCAATGGTCAAGACCAAGACCGAGCAGGCGATCATCGACGCGCTCGAGGCCGTCGCTCCCCAGCACGATATCGACATCGTCGACGTCGAGCTCGTGGGTGCCACCAAGGCCCCCTGCGTGCGCGTGCGTATCGAGGGTGCCGAGGGTCAGAGCCTGTCGCTCAACGACGTCACGGCCAACACCAAGTGGGTCGGCGATGTGATTGAGGAGCTCGACCCCATCTCTTCGAGCTATACGCTCGAGGTGTCGAGCCCGGGTATGGCGCGCCCGCTGCGCCGCCCGAGTGACTTTGCCCGCTTTGTGGGCGAAAACTGTGAGCTCACCTCCACCGCCACCGAGGGCCGTCGCAAGTACGCCGGCAAGATTGCCGCCGCTACCGAGACGAACGTGACCCTCGAGCTCGAGGACGGCGAGTCCGTTACCCTCGATTTTTCTGATGTTAAAAAGTGCAAGTTGAAGCCCACCTACGACTTCAAGCCCGCGAAGGAAGGAAAGTAAGATGGCAGCATCCGACATGATGTCCGCCCTGATGGAGCTTTGCCAGGAGAAGCACATCGACCAGCTCTACCTGATCGACCGCCTGGAGCAGTCGCTCGCCAAGAGCTATGCCGAGATCCTGCATCTTGAGTGGGGCGCCAAGGTGACCATCGACCGCACCACCGGCAAGATCTACGTCTACCGCCTGGAGCCGATCGACGATTCCATGGACGAGGAGGGCAACTTCACCGAGTTCGAGGAGATCGACGTCACCCCCAAGAACACGAGCCGCATCGCCGCCCAGCACGCCAAGGCCGAGATCAACGCCATCGTGCGTAACTCCGCCCGCGAGCAGATCTACGAGGAGTTCTCCGGACGCATCGGTGACCTCATCAGCGGCACCGTGCTGCAGTCCACGCCCGACTTCACGATCGTCAAGATCCGCGAGGGCGTCGAGGCCGAGCTTCCGCACTTCGACCAGCGCCGTTACGAGAATGAGCGCAACGAGCGTCCGATGGGCGAGCGCTACCTGCACAACCAGCACATCAAGGCCGTAATCATCGACGTTCGCGACCCCAACTCCAACCTGCAGCCGGTTCGTGGCGAGCACAGCCGTCCGCCGATTGTCATCTCCCGTACCCACCCCGAGCTCATGCGTCGTCTGTTTGAGCAGGAGGTGCCCGAGATCTATGAAGGCACCGTCCAGATCAAGTCGATCGCGCGCGAGCCCGGCCAGCGCTCCAAGGTCGCCGTCCACTCGCTCGACGACCGTCTGGATCCCGTGGGCGCCTGCGTCGGCCCCAAGGGCAGCCGTGTTCGCGCTGTCGTGGGCGAGCTCCGTGGCGAGCGCGTCGACGTCATCCTGTGGGATGCCGATCCTGCCGTCTACGTCGCCAACGCCCTGTCGCCCGCTAAGGTCACCCGCGTCCTCATTGACGAGGAGAAGGCCTACGCCGGCGTCATCGTGCCCGACGACCAGCTGTCCCTCGCCATCGGCAAGGAGGGCCAGAACGCCCGCCTCGCCGCGCGCCTGACCGGCTGGCACATCGACATCAAGTCCGAGACGCTTGCCGCCGACATCCTCAAGAACGTTCCCGTTCACGAGGAGCCCGCCGCCGACCTGATCGGTGACGAGGAGGACGAGGACGTCCGCCGCTGCGAGTATGTGTCCGAGGACGGCATCCAGTGCCGCAACCAGGCTCGTCCCGGCTCCCGTTTCTGCGGTGTCCATGACACCGACGCCTTCGATGATGCGGAGGACCTGATCTAGCGCGCGGTCGCGCCGGGTAGGTCCCGGTGCATCTCCCACGCTCGTTCAGTCTCTAGGCACCCAAGGTGCCAGAAAGGGTAGGTGAAGTCATATGGCAAAAGTCCGTGTGTCCACCCTGGCCAAAGAGTTCGGCATGACCTCCAAGGAACTGATGGGTCATCTCGCCGATATGAAGATTCCCGCTAAGTCCGCTTCCTCCACCCTGGAGGACGCCTACGTTGCCATGGTCCGCAAGCAGCTCGCCTCGGTGATCGAGGCCCGCGCTCAGGAAGTCGAGGCCGCCAAGCAGGCCGAGGAGCAGGCAGCTGCCGCCGAGGAGGCCGCTCGCGCCGCTGAGGCCGAGCGCGAGCGCATCGCCGCCGAGAAGGCCCGCGAGGAGGAGCGCCGCCAGTTTGCCGCAGCCCAGGCTGCCGAGGAGGCTGCCCGCGCCGAGGCCGAGGCCAAGAAGAAGGCCGAGCAGGAGCGCCTTGCCCGCGAGAAGGAGGAGGCTGCCCGCGAGGCCCAGCGCCGCGCCGTTCCCGCTTCCGACTCCGGTTCGCGCTTCCGTTCGCTGCTCGACCAGATCGCCGCACAGGAGACCGTGCTCAAGGAGAAGAAAGACGCCGAGGACAAGGCCAAGGCCGAGCGCGCCGCCGAGCGCGGTAACCGTCGTGGCGGCAACAACGACCGCCGCGGTGGCCGTCGTAACGATCGCAACGCCTCCGACAACAACTCCGAGCGCAACGCCTCCGAGAGCCGTCCGCACAGCCATCGCACCAACGCCAGCAACAACGTCGCTGCTGGCATGGACTTCCCCAACCCCGACAAGCAGGGCAAGGGCAAGAAACGCAAGGGCGGTCACAACAACGAAGAGGACCACTACAGCCGCATGGCTCGCGAGGCCGAGGAGTACAGCCGCGAGAAGGTGCTCGAGGAGGCTCGTGCTGCCGTCGAGGAGGCCTCTCGCGAGTCCACCGGTCGCCGCAAGAAGCGCAAGGAGAAGCGCGAGCGCGAGGCTGCCAAGGCTCAGGAGGAGCGCAAGATAGAGGAGGCGCTGGCCCAGGGCGTGAACCCCGAGGACCTCGACGCCATCAAGGTCTCCCAGGGCGTTACCGTCCAGGAGCTTGCCGAGGCGCTCGACGTTCCGGCCAACGACATTATCAAGCGCCTGTTCCTGCTGGGTACGCCGCTCACCATGACGCAGTCCATGTCCGACGACCTCGTCGAGCTTGTTGCCGACGACCTGGGCCGTCAGATCAAGATCATCACCCCCGAGGAGGAGAACACCTTCTCGTTCTACGACGATCCCGCCGACCTCAAGCCGCGCGCCCCGGTCGTCACCGTCATGGGTCACGTCGACCACGGCAAGACGTCGCTGCTCGACGCCATCCGTCACACTGGCGTTGCTGCCGGCGAGGCGGGCGGCATTACGCAGGCCATCGGCGCTTCGCAGGTCATGATCAACGACCGCAAGATCACCTTCATCGATACCCCGGGTCACGCTACCTTTACGGCCATGCGTGCCCGTGGCGCCAAGGTGACCGACATCGTCATTCTGATCGTGGCTGCCGATGACGGCGTCATGCCCCAGACGGTCGAGTCGATCAACCACGCCAAGGCCGCCGGCGTTCCCATCGTCGTCGCCGTCAACAAGATCGATAAGCCGGGCGCCAACCCCGACCGCGTGCGCCAGGAGCTCACCGAGTACGGCGTCATCCCCGAGGAGTGGGGCGGACAGAACATGTTCGTCAACATCTCGGCCAAGCAGAAGATCGGCATTGATGACCTTCTGGAGACCGTGCTGCTCCAGGCAGACGTGCTCGAGCTCAAGGCCAACCCGGACACCTTTGCCTCCGGCAACGTCCTCGAGGCCAAGCTCGACAAGGGCCGCGGCTCGGTCGCTACCGTGCTCGTGACCCGCGGTACCCTGCACGTGGGCGATACGCTGGTCGCTGGCCTCACCTACGGCCGCGTCCGCGCCATGCTCGACCCCAAGGGTCGCGCCGTCACCGAGGCCGGTCCCTCCGACGCTGTCGAGATCCTGGGCCTGCAGTCCGTGCCCAACGCCGGCGACGAGTTCCGCGTGTTCGAGGATGAGCGCGAGGCTCGCGCCCTTGCCGACGAGCGTTCGCTCAAGGCCCGTATCGAGGAGCAGAGCCGCGTCAAGCACGTCACGCTCG
>UQMV01000049.1 GCA_900542315.1 uncultured Collinsella sp. | reverse complement strand
GGCCGTTGTCGGCCATGGCCGGGTCGGTCACCCGCAGCGCCGCACCGCAGCGGCGCAGCTCGTCCGCGGCCACCGCCGCCTGCGTCGCCGCGGTATAGGCGCGTACCAAGCCACCAGGCCCCAACAGCGTGCCACCAAAATAGCGCGTCACCACGCAGCAAACATTTTTGAGCCCCGCGCCGCGCAGCACCTCGAGCGTCGGCATACCGCTCGTGCGGCTCGGCTCACCGTCATCGCTCTGGCGTTCGCGTCCATCGACCAAAATCCACGCGGGAACATTGTGTCGAGCGTCGTAATGACGCTTGCGAACCATCTCGATAAAGGCATTCGCCTCATCCTCGGACTCAATATGGACCAGCTGGGCAATAAACCGGCTCTTGCGGTCCACAAACTCGCCCGAAACCTCAATATTCGATTGCAGAGTAAAATAGCTGTCCAACAAAGCCCCTCAACAACAAGCAAAGCAACAAACAGCCTCAATAATACGGCAAAGGCAGTACCATTGCCCTCGCCAACAAGAACGGAAACGCCAATGATGCCGTCGCCAACAGCGAGAACCCGTCAGCGCGAGCAAGGTGCCTTGAAAGACAAGGGCATTGACCTTTTGGTCATGCCCGAAGGCTTGAAAGGCAGATTGCCGCGCTGACGGGTTCGCAGCGTCAACATAGTTGCCGAGTGGGCCTATAAGCCGGGTTCTGTCGTGAACGGTCATTTATCTTGTCTGCACGTTACCATGCAGCTCCACGCACGCTACCCGAACGCGGACCGGGCCGGCCCATAGCGTTCCTATTCGCGCTTGCTCCGGATGGGGCTTGCCAAGCCGCCGTGTTGCCACGACGCTGGTGGTCTCTTACACCACCGTTTCAGCTTTTCCCTTTACGCCTTGCGGCGCAGGTGGGAGTCTTCTTTTCTGCGGCGCTTTCCGTCGGATCACTCCGCCCGGCCGTTAGCCGGCATCCCGCCCTCTGGAGCCCGGACTTTCCTCACGCGTACTGCAAGCAGCACATCGCGCGACCGTCTGGCCCACTCAGCAGTGCAAGAGTGTAACACACCGTTGCCGCAGGCAATGGCACAACGCAAACGCTCGACACGATATACCAAGAACCGCCATGCGCTACAATAATCCTGTCGATGGGCAACGTCGTCAGTCGAGACGCGACCGCGCTCCGCACCCCTCCGTCTACTCGGTGCGTTCCCGCCTCCTCCCCGAGGCGGGATGTCGGCATTTTTTCATGCACCGACAACCAAATAGCTTGTGGATAGCATGGGCAGCATCATGCATCTCGGCACCAAATGCAAAAAGGGACCCGTCCATTGCGGACGGATCCCTTAAACAAGTGATCGTCAAACCGATTTACTCGGCGTCGGTCTCCTCGTCCTTCTTCTCGGAAGGCAGCGGGGTAACCTCGATCTCGACGCCCAGAGTCTCAGCAGCAGACTTCATGGACAGGGAGATACGACGACGGTCGAGGTCGATCTCCATGACCTTGACCTGAACCTTGTCGCCCACGTGGGTGACCTGAGAAGGCTGATCGACGTGCTTGTTGGCCATCTCGGAGATGTGCACCAGGCCCTCGATGCCCTCGCCCAGATCGACGAAAGCGCCGAACGGGACAAGCTTGGTCACAGTGCCCTCGACAATAGCGCCGACGGGGTACTTCTTGACCAGTGCGCGCCACGGATCCTCGGTGGTCTGCTTGAGACCCAGGGAGATGCGCTCGCGGTTGAGATCGACGTCGAGAACCTCGACCTCGACCTCCTGGCCGACCTTGACAACCTCGGAAGGATGGTTGACGTGGTTCCAAGAGAGCTCGGAGATGTGGATGAGGCCGTCGATACCGCCGAGGTCGACGAAGGCGCCGAAGTCGACGATGGAGGAAACGGTGCCCTGGAGACGCATGCCAGACTTGAGCTTGGACAGGATCTCGGAGCGCTCGGCCTTACGGGACTCCTCGAGCACGACGCGACGGGAGAGGACAACGTTGTTGCGGTTGCGGTCCATCTCGATGACGCGGGCCTCGATGCGGGTGCCCATGTAAGAGGTGAGGTCCTTGACGCGACGGAGGTCGACGAGGGAAGCAGGCAGGAAGCCACGCAGGCCGATGTCGAGGATCAGGCCGCCCTTGACAACCTCGATAACCTCGCCCTCGACGTTCTCGCCGGAGTTGAACTTCTCCTCGATGCGGTTCCAAGCACGCTCGTACTCGGCACGCTTCTTGGACAGGACCAGACGACCGTCCTTGTCCTCCTTCTGGAGAACCAGAGCCTCGATGGGATCACCGAGTGCAACGATGTCCGCAGGGTTAGCGTCCTTGCGGATGGACAGCTCGCGGACCGGGATAACGCCCTCGGACTTGAATCCGATGTCAACGAGCACCTCGTCATGCTCGATCTTAACGACAGTGCCGTTAACGAGATCGCCCTCATCAAAGTCGGTAATCGTACCGTCGATGAGGTTGTTCATCTCCTCCTCGTTGACATCGTCAAGAGAGAAAATGGACGAGTTCTGAATCTCACTCAAAGGTGGACCCCTTTCGAACTACGGGGCCCCGATTGCTAGGACCTACAGAAGGGTGCGACAAGCACACAACGTTTAGGAACACTCGGGAGCCGACAGATACTAATGTGACGCTTATGCAATCACGTTCGTATAGGTTACGGGGAAATGAGTTCGATTTCAAGCGTGAACTGCGATTTTTTACTCGTGTGGAGACTTTTTCGTAATCTTATGAACACACGTCTCCGCAACTTGACGATAACCGGCTAGGCATTCGGCTTTGGGGTAAAGTATCCGGAGCCAACGATTCTAGATCGATTTTTCGAGAAAGGTGCCCGCGTGCTCAAAGCAGTCGTTTTCGATATGGACGAGACGCTTCTCAGCATCAACCTCAACGCGTTCATCCTTCGCTATTTTAAGGATGTCTCTTCGATGCTCGCGGATATCGGGCGCCGCAGCCGCGGTGGCACGATGGCACGCCTCGGCACCATCCTGGTCGACCTCAACGCCAATCGCCGCAGCGGCACGGACAACCGAACCAATCTTGAGTTTTACCAAGAAGAGGTCGAGCGCCGATGCGGGATCCGCCTCTCCGATCCCCTCATCTACGAGGCGTTTACCTACTATGACCGCGAAGTTCTTCCGTACAAGAACGACGATGTCATTAACGCCCACGCCATGCCGGGCGCACACGCCGCGCTCCAGGCCGTACAGGACGCAGGGCTGCGTTGCGCGCTCTTTACCAACCCCAGCTTTCCCCAGGGGGCCATCGAGTGCCGCATGGGTTGGGGCGACCTGGCCGACGCTCCCTTTGAGCTCGTCACGCACATGGGAAACACCACCCGCTGCAAGCCCGATGCCACCTACTATCTAGAGCAGCTTCAGGTGATGGGGCTCGAGCCACACGAGGTCCTTATGGTAGGCAACGATCCCAAGCGCGACTTCCCCAGCCCCGCCTGCGGCATTCAAACTGCCTATGTTGGCCAGGGAAAACCCGGCCGAGCCACCTGGAGCGGAACCATGGAAGACTTCGCCCGCGACTTCAACGCCGTAGTAGAAGCCTTCTACGAACACCAAGTAGCCGACGAGCTGTCTTAACAGACCCGGGTTTTGCCGATCATGATGTTGAGGATCTCGACGTCGGTGTCCTTCATGCCCACGCGGCCTACGTAGCCCATACTAGCGATTGTCTGCTCAACGGTATCTTGGATCAGGCCCTCACCGGCACGGAAGCCGCGGCCCTGCATGGCCATATCATGGCCCAGAATCGCCGCATCGACGGCAGCGGAAATCTTGGCGGCACAGCTCGCCTTGGCGCCATCGCACACAATGCCGCCAACGTTGCCGAGCGTGTTCGAGACCGTCGCGCCGATCTGTTCGCGTGTGCCACCGCACAGCCAGGTAATCGCAGCGCCGGCGCCGCACGCAGCGCAAATAGCACCGCAAAACGCCGAGAGCGCACCAATATAGCTCTTGATATGCACGGCGATAAGATCGGACAGCATCACGGCGCGCACCAGGCGCTCGTGGTCGCAACGCAGGTACTCGGCATACTCCATGACGGGCAATGCGCAGGTAATTCCCTGATTGCCCGAGCCGCACACAATGGCGACCGGCAGCGCGCAGCCGTTCATGCGAGCGTCGGACCCGGCGGCCGCACGGGCACGGGCACGGCAGGCGACGTCATCGGCACGAGCACCCAGCAGCGTACGACCCACCTCGGCGCCCCAAGCGTGCGCAAGGCCCTCGGCACTGATTGCGCCATTCAGCTCAATCTGACGCTCAACGGCAGCGCGGGCGTCCTCAATGTCACCGTACTCGATAAAGTCGATGATGGTCTCAATCGACATGGGCGTGTCGGCGTTATCTGCCGCCCGCTCAGCCACAACGCGCTCGGCGCAGGCGGCGCACTCCCCCGCCGACTTGCCGCATACCGGAATACCATCGAGCGTATGGCACGTGACATTGGTGTGGTGATCGGTAATTTCGACGACCGCGGTATGGCCCCCGGCCGTGGCAGTCACCTTGATGTAGAGGTTGGGCACACCCTCGACAAGCGACACATCGCAGTAGCCGGCGTCGGCGAGGAGCTCGGCCACGCGAGCACGGTCTTCATCGTTAACGCTCTCGAGCACCTCGAGCGCGCTCTTAGCGTCGCCGCCCACGGCACCCAGCACGGCCGCGGCCTCAATACCGTGCATACCGCCCGAGTTGGGCACGGTCACGCTCTTGACGTTCTTGATGATGTTGCCCGAGCAGGCAACATCCATATGATCGGGCTCGCAACCGAGCGTCTGGCTCGCCAGCGCTGCTGCATAGGCAACGGCAATGGGCTCGGTACAGCCGAGCGCGCAGACAAGTTCACGGTTCAAAACATCGCAAAACGCGGCATCACGGATGGAATCGGTAGGCATAGGTATCTCCTGCTTGCATAACGGGCTGGGCTCTCAAAAAAGTTAGCTCCTTTATTTGATAACAATGCATCAAAAACCGCAACCATGGTTCCGGCGGACGGCGCTCAAGCACAAACTGACAGCATTCATTCATGAGAAGCCGGTCTTGTTGCATGCTAAAGCGTTTGATCAAAAAACGCTCGAGCGTTTACGCAAAAGTCGCGCTATCATGCAGTCGAACGCGGTAAACACCTTTAGCATTTGCGCCGCACAGACCAGAGAGGAACCATCCATGAAGATCGGTATCGGTAACGACCACGCCGCCGTCGAGCTCAAGAACATCATCTCCGAGCACCTGAAGGAGCGCGGCTGCGAGGTCGTGAACTTTGGCACCGACACCTCCGAGAGCTTTGACTACCCCATCGCCGGCTACAAGGTGGGTAAGGCCGTTGCCAACGGCGACGTCGACCTGGGCATCCTGATCTGCGGCACCGGCGTCGGGATTAGCCTGGCTGCTAACAAGGTAGAGGGCGTGCGCGCCGTCGTGTGCTCCGAGCCCTTCAGCGCCAAGCTCTCCCGTATGCACAACAACACCAACGTGCTTGCCTTTGGCGCCCGCGTCGTGGGATCTGAACTCGCCAAGATGATTGTCGACGAGTGGCTCGACGCCGAGTTCGAGGGTGGTCGCCACGAGCGTCGCGTCAATCTCCTCAACGAGATCGACCACACGCGTGGCCTCAAGGTCGTCGACGAAGCCTAAACTACTCAGTGCCGCAAGCTAACAGCTGGGGCCCGCTCGGAACTCATATCCGAGCGGGCCCCTTCATAGGTTTTGGTATAAAAGAGCGCCGCGGATGGAGTTCCGCGGCGCCCAAGCCACACGCTAACAGCTTTAAGGAGTCAAAGCTGGTTTAGCCAAAGAAGCGCTTGATCTCAATCTCGGCGTTCTCCAAGCAGTCGGAGCCGTGGATCACGTTGGCGTTGACATCGACGGCAAAGTCGCCGCGGATGGTACCAGGAGCAGCGTCAAGCGGATTAGTAGCGCCCATGAGGGTGCGCATCTTAGCAACAGCGGAGAGACCGGAAACGACCATCTTGACGACCGGACCGCTCGTCATAAAGTCACAGAGACCGCCAAAGAAGGGCTTGTCGGCCAGATGGGCGTAGTGCTCCTCGACGGTAGCGCGCTCGAGCGTGGTCATCTCCATGCGCTCGATGACAAGGCCGCTGCGCTCGATGCGAGCAACAATCTCGCCGATCTTGCGGTCGCGCACGGCGTCGGGCTTAATCATGATGAAGGTCTTCTCGATAGCCATAAGGTAGCCTTTCAAGTAGGTTCGCGCGTGCCCAAGTCCCATTCCGGCACCCGCCTGGACTGCATCGTAACAGAGTTTTAGCTGCAGTTAAACAAAAAGCTGTTTATTGAAACGTTGCAATTTATTGAAGCGTTCCATATGTGTCACTTCTGTTTCGAAGCTCGATTAGAGTACCATCCGACTGCCCATCAACCGCATCGAGCAGAGCAGACGGTCGGTTGCCGCCCGCGAACGTACCCCCTTCACAACCTGCCCAAAGGTCCTACAGAACTTCTCGACAAGCCCCTCCCCCATAGCAACAAAATACGGACGCCCACATCAGCAGACGCCCGTAAAGCAAAATACGATTCCTCAATAAATGGCAAAAACGGCTTCAGCCAAACCCTTACTTTATCCCGTGGCCCATCTCGACGACCTTGGTCAGCGATCCAAACACGCCCTCGTCGGCCACGAGCTGTGCCTCGGCACGTTGCAGCTGCACGGCAACGGCGGCAGGGGCGGTACCGCCCTCGGTCGTGCGTGCAGCGACAATCGACGGGATGTCGAGCGCCTCGGTAATATCGCGTTCAAAGAGCGGGCTTGCCTCCTGGAACACCTCAAACGGCAGGTCCTCAAGATTGCAGCTACGCTTCTCGCACATCAGGACCAGATGGCCCACCACGGCATGTGCCTCGCGGAACGGCAGACCACGCTTAGCCAAGTAATCGGCAACATCGGTGGCGGCAAGGTGCCCCACGCCGCACTCGCGCGCCATGGCATCCTCGTTGACGGTCCAAGTCGAAATCATACCGGCCATAACCGACAGGCACTGCATGAGCGTATGGGCGGTATCGAGCGCGCCCTCCTTGTCCTCCTGCAAGTCCTTGTTATAAGCAAGCGGCAGGCCCTTCATGGTCACGAGCAGCTGCACCAGGTTGCCATACACACGGCCGCTCTTGCCGCGGATAAGCTCGGCAAAGTCGGGATTCTTCTTCTGCGGCATGATGGACGAGCCGGTGGAGTACGAGTCGGAAAGCGTGATAAAGCCAAATTCGGAGCTCGACCACAGCACGATCTCCTCGGAAAGACGCGACAGGTGCATGGCCATGACGGAGCCGGCGTAATGCAGATCGAGCAGGAAATCACGGTCGGAAACCGCATCGAGCGAGTTGGGAATCACGCCCGCAAAGCCAAGCTCGGCAGCCGTCATCTGGCGATCGAGCGGATAGCTCGTACCGGCAAGCGCGGCAGCACCCAGCGGGCAGTTGTCGGCAGCATCAAAGGCGGCCTTCAGGCGCGTAAAGTCGCGCGCGAACATCCAGGAATACGCCAGCAGGTGATGCGACAGCAGCACGGGCTGAGCATGCTGCATGTGCGTGTAGCCCGGCAGAATCACCTTGTCGTACTTCTTGGCCGCATCCACCAGCACATGGCGCAGCTCAAGATTGGCCTCCATGAGCTCCTTGGCCAGCGCCTTGACGCCCAGGCGCGTATCGGTCGCCACCTGGTCGTTGCGCGAACGTCCGGTATGCAAGCGTTTACCGGCCTCGCCGATGCGGCGCGTCAGTTCGCTCTCGATGGACATATGAATGTCCTCGTCGTTGATATCGAAGGTGAAGTTGCCGGCATCGATATCCTGCTCGATTCCGGTCAGGCCCTTGGCAATCGCCTGTTCATCCTCGGCACTGATGATGCCCTGGGCCGCCAGCATCTTGGCATGCGCCTTAGAGCCGGCGATATCCTGCTTATAGAGATGCTTGTCGACCGGCAGCGACGCGCCAAACTCCTGCGTGACCTCGGCCACGCCCGCCTCAAAACGACCGCCCCAAAGAGCCATGGAACCGTCCCCTTTCTCCAAATACCAAAACAAGCGCCCAAAGCAATGCGCCATATCGCTAAAGCGATTTTTCAACCGCTAGTTTTGCACATTCCCCACCGTGCACGGGGCCATGTAGCTAATTTGCAAAGAAGTGACGCACCATGCACTTGGCGCCCAACGTCTCCCTCCGGATGTTGCCCTGCGAACAATCGATCCAGGCCTTCAGGCTCATAGGGACATCCTCGACCTTTGCAGCATCGATCTCGGGCGCGAGGGCAAGCAAAGCATGCGCAATAGCATTGAACATAATAGATACTCCTCATATATAGGCGCAGAGCCGCCAAATTGATAGAAGGAGCCCCGCCGGACAACCCCGGCGGGGCTCGGACTCAGCCGCAGTCGCGGCGTCATATATGCGGGCGGAACGTAGGGGCCACCGATGTTAAGAAGTGTCAGCAAGCATAACGAAAGGTAGGGACCCCATGCGCCCGTTGTGTATCACGCGGATGGGCCGCGCGGATACCAAGGAAAGGAAGACTTAAGCCTGGACAGCGGCAGAGCTGGGACCCTGGACCTTGGCCCACGTCTTGAGCGACAGCGTATCGATCTCGATAAAGCCGGCGCTGGCCTTCTCATCAAACGTGGTGTCGCGGTCGTAGGTAGCCAGACCGTAGTCGTAGAGGCTGAAGGGGCTCTTGCGGCCGACGACGTGGCAGTTGCCCTTAAAGAACTTCAGGCGGACGGTGCCGGTCACGAACTTCTGGGTGTCGGCCATAAAGGCGTCGAGCGCGTTCTTGAGCGGGCTGTACCACTGGCCGTTGTACACGGCGGTGGCCCAATCCTGCTCGAGCTTGATCTTGGTCTTGAGCAGGTCGCCCTCGACGCAAATGTCCTCGAGTGCCTTGTGGGCGGTGATGAGCGTCAGGGCGCCGGGAACCTCGTAGCACTCGCGGCTCTTGAGGCCCACCAGACGATCCTCAACCAGGTCGAGACGGCCAAAGCCGTTGTCGCCCGAAATCTTGTTGAGGGCGATGACGATCTCGGAGAGCTTCATCTTCTTGCCGTCGACGGCGACGGGCTTGCCCGCCTCAAACTCAATCTCGGTGTAAGTCGGGGTATCGGGCGTGTCCTCGGGATTCTTGGTCATAACCCAGGCGTCGTCGAGCGGCTCGTTCCAGGGATCCTCCAGGTGGCCGCACTCAATGGCACGACCCCACAGGTTGTCGTCAATGGAATAGGGGTTGTCGTTGGCACCCTCGGGAACCGGCACGTTGTGGGCGTGGGCATAGGCGACCTCGTCGGGACGGCACTTCAGGTCCCACTCGCGAACCGGGGCGATAACCTTAAGCTCGGGGTCGAGGGCCTTGACGGCAGCCTCGAAGCGGACCTGGTCGTTACCCTTGCCGGTGCAGCCGTGGGCGACGTAGGTCGCGCCAAACTCGTGAGCGACCTCGACGAGCTTCTTGGCGAGCAGCGGGCGAGACAGGGCGGAGAGCAGCGGGTACTTGTTCTCGTACATGGAGTTTGCGGCGATGGCCTTGGTCAGGAACTCATCGGAGAACTCGTCGCGCAGGTCGAGCACCTGGCAATCGAGAACGCCCAGGTCGAGCGCCTTCTGCTTCTTGGCATCCAGGCCGGTCTCCTCCTGGCCCACGTTGCCGCAGACGCAAACGACATCGAGATTCTTCTCGTCCTGAAGCCACTTGACACATACGGATGTATCAAGACCACCGGAATATGCGAGAACGACTTTTTCCTTGCTCATGGCTGTTTCCTTTCGCCCTTGGTAGCTAGTTAGAACATCGGTCAATTGCAAGTCACCTTGAGGTCAAAAACCGTGCAATATCAGGTTATTCAGCAGAATGCATCACAGGCATGCCCTAGAAACATGCGGCTATGTCGTGCTTAAACCCAACGACCTCAAAATGACTCTGTTGAGGCATTGCGCCCCATGCGGACAGAGACGATTGTTATCGTCGTCGGGAAATTGCGCGCTGGCGTCGGATGGCATTATCTGCAGTGGTGATGATCTTTACGAACTGCATCTGCCTCTCCTTTCACGTATCGCCGGGCGCAATTCAAATATCGCAAACGGTACCTTTTCCTCGGTAAACGGCTCTTTTGCCGTCTCCGTTTTCGATGTTCGCTATATTACGATAAAGTGCACGCTGCGCAAGCGACAAATTCAAATTTCTGAAAAGTTTTTTCATTAGTTTGTGAATTGCAGTGCAAATACGCACCATTCCTGCGAAAATACGCTCGACTACTAGTTGATGGTTATAACGTCTGAAACAATCTCGAAACGAAAGGCGCATTTTTATGCAAACTTACGAATCGGACGCCAACATCGGCAACATTAAGATTCTCGCCGTCGATATGGACAAGACGCTGCTGACCGACGAGCGAGTGTTGCCGCAGGGTCTTGATGAGCGCCTAGACAAGCTCGCCGAGACTGGCATCGTATTCTGCCCCGCCAGCGGACGCCCCGCCCCAAAACTCGAAGAAATGTTCGAGGGCATTAAGGACCGCCTTGCTTTTTGCCCCGACAATGGAGCTTGCGTTATCTACCGCGGCAACTTTATCTATAAGAGCAACATCGATGTGGCGCTGTATCAGCAGGTGCTCGCTCGTGTCTCGGAGGACCCGCGCGCCGTTCCCGTCCTGTGCTGCTACGACGAGTTCTATGTGCTCGCCCGCGACCATCAGTACCACGACGAAATCAGCGTGTACTACAACACGATCAACTATGTCGACACCTTTGAGGGCCTTGATATCGAGTCCAATAAGATCTCGGTCTTCTTCCCCGGCTACGATGCCGAGCCCGCATTCCGCGAGACCTACAACCCCGAGTTCTCGGACAAGCTCTACGTCACCAATGCGGGCCGCGAGTGGATCGACTTTATGAACCTGGGTGTCGACAAGGGCGCCGGCGTCGCTCACCTGTGCGAGCACCTGGGCATCGATATTGCCGATGCTGCCGCCGTGGGCGACACCTACAACGACATCCCCATGCTGGAGCGCGTCGGGCACAGCTTTATCGTGGACAATGCCGAGGAGCACATGAACGCGCACGCCAAGTGGCGCATTCCGAGCAACAACGACGGGGGCGTACTGACGCTCATCGACGCCATCCTGGCGGCTCGGTAACGTGGCTCGTCGGACCTGGCCGGGCGGCGCGGATTAGTTTTTCGTTCGGTCAGGTCCTGGGCTCGCTCGGAAAGCACATTAAGTGCTTTCCGGCTCGTGCGGAATCTACGAAAAACTAATCCGCGCCGCCCGGCCAGGTCCTAGGTTTACCTGCTTGCCGTCTAGATGGTGTCTTGAGTGTCTAGATACTTGGCTGATTTTTCGGAATGAAGGGGGCTCCTTGTTGGCAAGGAGCCCCCTTCTGCTTTTGGTTACTTTGGAATTGTGGGCGCTTCCCTATTTAGCGTCAGCCCAGGTTATGCCGGTGCTGGCTTCGGCGATGAGGGGTACGCGTAGGTCTACGACGTGTTCCATGACGTCTTGGACCATGGCAGCCAGGCGCTCGACTTCGTCGATGGGGCACTCAAAGTCCAGTTCGTCGTGCACTTGCAGGATCATGTGGGCGGCAAAGCCCTCTTCTTCCAGGCGGCGGCTTACGCGGGCCATCGCGATCTTGATGATGTCGGCCGCGGTGCCCTGCATGGGATGGTTCATGGCCGTGCGCTCGCCAAAGCCGCGAAGTTGCGGATTTTTGGCCTTGAGCTCGGGAATATGGCGTCTGCGGCCATACATGGTCTCGGCGTAGCCCGTCTGCTTGGCACGTGCTACCACGTTGTCGAGGAACGTACGCACGCCCGGGTAGGCCTCGTAGTAGCGGTCGATCATGTCGCGCGCCTCGGCCATCGCGATATGCAGCGACTGCGACAGGCCGTAGGCCTGCTGACCATACACGATGCCAAAGTTCACGGCCTTGGCGCGACTGCGCAGGTCGGGCGTTACCTCGGACACCGGCACACCGAACA
>UQMV01000048.1 GCA_900542315.1 uncultured Collinsella sp. | reverse complement strand
GGTGGTGCGCGCGTACCTTGGAACCCGCGAGCTGCCCGACAGGTGCTGCGATCCCAAAGGCGATCCGTTCCGCGTTGTCAGCTGCTCGCGGGCAGTGCCCGTGAAGCGGTTGCCTCTGCTTCGCGACGCCATGGCGCTGCTTGATGCGGAGGGCGCGCGCATTATATGGACGCACTACGGCGACGGGCCCGATCTGGCCGCCGTCAGGGACGGGGCGGCCGGGTTCTCGTCCGTCAGGGCGGAGTTCCCCGGCAACGTGCCCAATGCGGAGCTGCTCGGTATCTACGCCTCCCGGCACATCGACGTCTTCGTCAACGCTTCGGCCTCCGAGGGGCTCCCCATCTCGATTATGGAGGCGAGCGGGCACGGCGTGCCCGTAGTGGCGACCGACGTTGGCGGCACCTCAGAGATCGTCCGCGACGGCGCGAGCGGCGTCCTCGTTCCCGAGGGTGTTGACGCCGCTGGACTTGCGGTTGCGATCCGACGCTTTTACGACATGGATTCGGAAGGCCTTGCCGGCTATCGCCGAGCGGCCCGGCGTTCCTGGGTCGAGCGCTTTCAAACTAAAGACAACGTGGGCATCTTGCTGGATGCCCTTCGAGGCAAGGTGAACTGACCATTGGGACAGCTTTCTCAGAAGACTACCATGCTGCGTCGCTGGGCGAAGATGCTCGGCGGCGGGACGGCGGTGGCCGTGGAGCAAGGTCGGGGCCGCGTTTGCGTGCCCGGCGAGCTCCGCGGCTACTGGAACGACCTCACCGGCAAGGTGTCGCCCGACACCCTGCTTGACGGGGACGGCGTGCCGCTTTCCGTCATCGCCGGCGGCGAGCGCGTACATTTCCCGATAGCAATCTTCCAGTATGCGCTCGGCTGCAATGACCTGTACCTGATCGATGGGGGTCGGAAGCATCTGGACGCCCTGGGCGCATGCGCCTCGTGGGCGGCGGCGGCCCAGCGCCCCGACGGCTCGTGGGACGCGTTCGGCCCCATAGGCAGTGCTAAGTACACCGTATCTTCAATGGCACAGGCCGAGGGGGCCTCAATGTTGCTGCGTGCCGCGCGCCTTCTGGACGAGCCCTCCTACGAGGAGCGGGCAAAGGCAGCGGTTGACTTCATGCTGAGACCGCTCGCCGAGGGTGGCTGCTCCGTACATGAGGAGGGGCTGCTCTTCCTCGAGGAGTACCCGCAGGTCCCCCGGCGGTCCGTCATGAATGGGTGGGTGTTCTCGCTTTTTGGCCTCTACGACATGTCTCTCACTGACGACTCCTACGCCGAGAGCTTCGTGTGCTCGGCGGGTACGCTTGCCGAGCACTTGGGTGACTACGACGCGGGCTTCTGGAGCTATTACGACCTGGAACACCGCATGGCGAGCCCGGCCTACCACAAGCTTCACATTGCGCAGATGGAAGAGCTCGCGGCCATCACTGGCATGACGGTGTTCTCCGCTTTCGCCGAGAAGCTCTCGCGATACCAAGGGGTTGGCCTCAACCGTGTCCGGGCCGTCGCCAGGAAGGTGGGCCAGAAGCTCACCGAGAAGTCGGATGCGGTAATCGTGCAATGAAGCCTATCGCAGATAGGGCGTTTTGTTATTTGATTGGAGCTTGAGTGGCTAATAGGGTCTGGGTTGAGCTTTCGGACTACAACGGTGTGGTCACCGACGATTACATGAAGGCAATCGGCAGGGCATTCCAGCGCTTGGGTTGCAACGTGTGTTATGAATACGACATTGCAAACTGCAGGGGTGGAAAACAGGACATTTATGTTGTCTCTCTGGCATTTAGCGCTTTTAAGCTATTGATTTCCGGTAGACCTAATGTGGTCTTTTGGAGTCAAGGTGTTTGGCCGGAGGAGTCGCTTCAGAAGCATGGGTCTCGCCTGCGCTTCGCTGCCTGTAACTTCGTCGAGAATTTGGCACTGAAAAAAGCAAGGCTCCTTTTCCTCGTCTCCCATGCTCAACTGGACTACTATGAAGGTAAATATGGTGTTTGTCTCTCAGACAAGACTTTTCTAATGCCCTGTTCCAATGAGGTATTTCACGAGGATTCCTTCTTGTACCCGGGGAAATATGACGCGCCTGTATTTGTCTATGCTGGCAGCTTGGCCAAATATCAATGCATAGGCGAGATGCTAAACGCCTTCAAACAAGTCCAGTCTGTTTGCCCCCTTGCCCAGCTTCTCTTCTATACTGCGCAGCAAGATGAGGCGCGCGCCCTTATCGACGAAGCCCGTATCGACAATGTCGTAATAGGACATGCCGAACCCGACGAACTCGATGGGATTCTTGCCAAAGCGAAGTATGGTTTCGTGATTAGAGACGACAGTATCGTCAACAGGGTAGCCACCCCTACGAAGATATCTAGCTATATTTCCAACGGTGTCATTCCCGTTTACAGCCCCACACTTCAGGCATTTTCCGAGAGCTCGGCAAATATAGAGAGACTCGAGTACCGTGAAGAGACGTTCGCTGATGACTTCTCTGAGTTTGAAATGAAGGAGCTGGACTCTAATCAACTTCTATCCTCGTATAAGGCTTATTTTTTGAGTCAATTCGACTATGAAGCACAAGCAGATTCGATTGCCACTTTCGTTGGGAAGATCCTCGTTGAAACACGTTAATGACCATCCCGTAACCACAAAGATGAACTCTCTAGTTGACTCTGTCGCTGAAACGACGGGCATGCGCGCCGGGCAGGCGGTATACTACCTCGCCTTTTTCTTCTATTGTTTGAATGAGGCGGTTTGCCGCACGGCCTTTGACAATGTGCTGGGCTTGGACATACCTACATTTACTAGGCTGTGCAACTATCTGGTCATCGCTTGCTTTGCCCTGAAAATCCTTTTCCAAAGAAGTTCTTTCAGACGGGGGATACTCGCTCTTCTTCTTGTCGTACTGTCTGTTGTTTGTTGGCGGGCCTCTGGGAACACCCTTGTTGTCTGGACTGTTTTGTTTATCGTCTTCGGTAAGGACGTTGAGATACGACCACTTGCCGCTATCGCTTTCGTCGTCTACTCACTAACGGTCTTTTTGACGGTAATTTGCTGTTTCTCTGGCGTTGTCGATGACATCACCTATCTTCGGGGGTCCTCCGTTGGAGCCCGCTCCTCCCTCGGGTTCAATCATCCCAATAGCTTTGGCAAATGCCTCCTTGAGGCGAATCTTGCCTATTTGACATTGAGATTTGGCAAAATCAACATACATGACCTTATCGCGCCCTTGCTTTCTATCGGGGCTATGATTTTTCTCGTAGACACAAGGACTTCTGCATTTGCCCTCTTAGTTGCCGCCTCACTAATGTTCATTCTCCAGCGCTCCTTTGCGAAGAGGATGGGTCCTTTGATTTCTCTGGGCATCTCCGTTGCGATAATTGTTGCTAGCTACTATTTCATGGCTGCCTACGATCCGGGCAATACCTTGCACGCGACACTCAACGAGGCCCTTTCCAATAGGCTTTACTATTCGAACTACTTTTTTACCGGTTGGCCGCTGACGCTGTTCGGTTACGATTTTGCTGATGCCCCTCTTCATCTTCGTGAGAACCAGGGGGCCATCCGCCTTATCGTTGATAACACCTACAGCTTCACGCTTGTTCAGTTCGGGTTACTGACTGCGATTTTACTCTGCGTTACCGTTGTCCTGGTATTCCTGAAGGCTAAGAAGGAGGGGTGTTTTAACGCGGCTCTTTGCGGATTGGCCATCATGGTCGTTCTGGGCTTTTCTGAGACTTGGGGCGTCAGATTCGATGCCAACTATTTCCTCGTAGCTTTCTCGACGCTGCTTTACTCGACTCCTCTCAACCAGCTCGATCCCTCGGCTACGCGATCCTACGCAAATCTGACTCTCGCCATACCGACCACTCAGATTCGCGACGAATCCCACTTCAACAGTTTTGGAGCGTCTTATGGCAAGTAAATCCGACCTGGCGGAGCGTGGTAGCCTTGGGGGCAATTTGGGCTACGCTGTATTGGCGCAGGGTGTCTCCCTGTTGTCCAGTATCGCGATGTCCCTCTTGGTACCAAAAGCTTTAGGCGTCGAGGACTATGCGTACTGGCAACTTTTCATTCTCTATTCCAGTTATGTTGGGCTTGCGCTTTTCGGGATCCACGATGGTATATTTCTGCGGATTGGCGGAATCAAGGTTGACGATATCGACTGGCCACGCGTTAAGGGTGAGTTCTTTCTTGTTCTAATTGGTCAATTGTTGCTTGCTGTTGCGGCGAGCTTGGCGGTTTTTGCGGTTGGGCTCGCAGATGAGCGCACTTTTGTATTTCTCGCCGTGCTTATATTTGGCATTGTCGTTAACCCAGCCGCCTTTCTTTTCTATGTGCTCAGGGCGGCCAACCTGCCGAACATCTATTCAACTGCCAGCGTGTTGTCCGGATCGATTTGGGCCGCTGCTCTCGTTGCGCTGATTATCGTGGGTGCTGATAGCTTTCTGCCCTACATTGTTGTTTACATCGTTTGCCAAGCTGTTTCTTCCTGTTATTGCTACCTCCACTTCCGCAAGGTATTTGCCTGCCGGCCCAGCTCCCCACGGCTTGTCGTCTCCAATCTGAAAACTGATTGTGTTGCAGGCCTGAAGGTCACGTTGGCCTACTATGCCGGCTCCCTTGTTGTAGGTTCTGCCCGTATGCTGATTGACGGAAAATGGGGACTCGAAGCTTTCGGAATCTTCTCTTTTTCTGTATCACTGGTTAACTTTCTCTTGACCTTTATGGCACAGGTGTCGATGGTCATATTTCCCGTTATCAGGCGAATGGGTAAGGACTCACAGTCTGATGTTTATCTCAAGCTTCGAAACGGCCTTGTTGGCATTCTCCCTTTGATGTACGTTCTCTACTTTCCAGGTTGCTATTTGCTGAAATTGTGGTTGCCCCAATACGAACAGAGTCTTCTCTATCTAGCAATCATCCTGCCGGTTTGCTTTTTTGATTGCAAGATGCAGCTCCTTGTAAATACCTATCTGAAAACATATAGGAAAGAGAACGCACTATTTTGGCTCAACGCAGCTACCCTGGGTCTATCTTTGCTTACCTGCTCTATCAGCGCCTTCGTTGTATCTGACATACTTCTGACCGCAGTCGCTATGGTCGCCTCCATCGGATTCAGAAGTGTTGTCTCCGAGATTTATTTGAATAGCCTATTTGGCATAAAGGATTTTCGCCCAATCGTCGGCGATGTGCTTTTGGCCGCTTGGTTCGTTGTCTCAGCCTTTTTCTTTGAATCGCTCTCTCTGACCATCATCGGAGTATTCATTTATTACTTCTACAACCGCCGTTCCCTGCTGGCCGTCTGCGGGATGGTTAGGGGCGCGTTTAATGTATCGACCTCCGATGAGAATGGAAGTGATTAAATCATGACGGGAACTGGCTTCGGCCTAAAAAAAGTGATGCTTGTTTTCGGGACACGCCCTGAGGCTATAAAGATGTGCCCCCTTGTTAACGAGCTGAAATCTCGACCTGATGAATTCACCACTGTCGTTGCTGTGACAGGGCAGCATCGCGAAATGCTTGATCAGGTCCTTAAAGTTTTCGGTGTTGAACCCGACTACGATCTCGCCATCATGAAGCCTGGTCAAACTCTCTTTGACGTCACCTGCAATGTGCTTCTTAAGTTGAGGGGTGTTCTGGAATCCGAGAGACCGGATGCTGTGCTTGTACACGGGGACACCACTACAAGCTTTGCCGCAGCTCTGGCGTGTTTTTACTTGCAAATTCCAGTGGGGCATGTTGAAGCGGGTCTACGAACCTACGACCTTTACAGCCCCTGGCCCGAGGAGTTCAACCGTCAGGCCGTCGACATCGTGTCTAGATGGTACTTTGCTCCCACTGAAGCATCTAGGCAGAACTTGCTTAATGAGGGCAAACCTATCAACCACATTTGGGTTACTGGAAACACCGGAATTGATGCCCTTCGCACAACGGTTCATGCGGGGTACTCGCACCCCGAGCTGGATTGGGCGGACGGCTCACGGCTTATTCTTATTACTGCGCATCGTCGAGAAAACCTTGGCGAACCTATGCACAGGATGTTTCGTTCCATCAGAAGAGTTATGAGCGAGCATCCTGATACTAAGGCGATTTACCCTATTCACATGAACCCGATCGTCCGAAAAGCCGCTCATGAGGAACTTGATGGCTTCGACCGCCTTCATATCATTGAACCCCTCGAAGTCCTTGACTTCCATAATTTCATGGCGAGCAGCTATCTTATCCTTACCGACTCTGGTGGCATACAGGAGGAGGCTCCCGCTCTTGGTAAGCCGGTTCTTGTCATGCGCGATACGACGGAGCGCCCCGAAGGCGTTGCGGCCGGTACTTTGAAACTTGTTGGCACTGATGAAGACGTAATTTATAAGGAGTTCAGCAAGCTCCTCTCTGATGAAAAGGAATATGCTTCCATGTCCTGCGCCTCCAACCCCTATGGAGACGGTCTTGCTTCGTCGCGTATTGCCGACGTGCTTAATGAGACTTGTGAGCGATTTTGAATGCAATCAGATTACGACTGATTGTTTGTCCACATTAAGCAACGTTGATCGTATATGGAGCTTCTATTAAGCATAGACGAGGACGAGTTTTGCGGGAATTCAGGGCGATGACTAGCTTAAGTTGCTTCGCAACGCCCTGGCGAGCTTGACTTCCAGCGCATGTTGCTGCCCTACCCGGAACTCCTCTTCTCGCAGTACGTCGGCTTCGTTCAGCAGGCGCGCATACCCGACTCCGGCGGCTCCGGGCGAAGGTCGGACTACCTTATGGTCGACGTGCGGGGCAACGTGGACGTGCTCGAGATTAAGAGGACCTTCGACAACGAGGTCATGTTCGCTAGCTCCACGTACCGCGACAGCTACATCCCCGCCTGGGAGCTGAGCGGCGCCGTGATGCGGTGCCAGAAGTACGTGGTCTACCTGCTGAACGGGGGCGCCGCCCTGGAGGCGAGGCTGACCGAGAGGCTCGCCCGCGACGGGCTCATCCCGTCCGATCTCCCCCTGAGGTTCACGTCCCCGAAGGGGGCTCGTGATCATGGGCGGGGACTCGGAGGGCGAGCGCCTGCGTGACTTCGACCTCATCTGCCGGTAGTACGCCGGAACGGTCGACGTGATCACCTACAACGACCTCATTAGGCGCTTCCGGCGCATCGTCGAGGCCATAGGTCGTAAATCCGACGGCGGGCGCACCGATTCCGCCGTCGTTCGATAGAAAGGAATGCTGAACATGAAGATTGCAGTCGCAGGCACCGGGTACGTGGGCCTATCGCTGGCCGTGCTCTTGGCCCAGCACAACGAGGTGCACGCCCTCGATATCATTCCCGGGAAGGTTGAAAAGCTGCGCAACTACGAGTCGCCCATTCGCGACGAGGAAATCGAGCGGTTCCTGGCCGAGGCCAAGGCCGGAGAGCGGGATTTGAATCTGAGCGCGACGGTTGACGCGACCGAGGCCTACACCAGCGCTGACTACGTCGTGGTGGCCACGCCGACGAACTACGACTCGGACAAGAATTTCTTCGACACTTCGAGCGTCGAGGCTGCTATCGACGCCGTCCGCGCGGTGAATCCCGCCGCTTGGGTCGTCATCAAGTCCACTATCCCTGTGGGTTACACAGCTTCCTTGCGTGAGATGCGCGGGGATAAGCACATCTTCTTCTCGCCGGAATTTCTCCGCGAGGGCCATGCGCTTTACGACAATCTTCATCCCTCTCGTATTGTGGTTGGCGCACCGAAAGATGACGTCGAGGCTGTCGCAGCGGCGGAGAAGTTTGCATCCCTGTTGGCCGAAGGCGTCGACCCTGCCGAGCACGACCGCACCAACGAGGACGGATCCAAGGGCATCCCCGAGCTCGTCCTGGGCACGACGGAGGCCGAGGCGGTGAAGCTCTTCGCCAACACCTACTTGGCTTTGCGCGTCGCCTACTTCAATGAGTTGGACACCTATTGCGAGACCCGTGGGCTCTCCACCGGCGACGTCATAAAGGGCGTGTGCCTGGAGCCGCGCATCGGCTCCTTCTATAACAACCCATCCTTCGGCTACGGCGGCTACTGCTTGCCCAAGGACACTAAGCAGCTGCTCGCCAACTACCGTGACGTGCCCCAGAACCTTATCGAGGCCATCGTGGACTCGAACCGCACGCGCAAGGACTTTATCGCCGACGAGATCTTGCAGAAGGTGAATCAGCTGGTCTACTCCGGCATCCATGCCCCTGTCGTAGGTATCTACCGACTGACCATGAAGACGGGCTCCGACAACTTCCGCGCCTCCAGCATCCAGGGCATCATGAAGCGCGTCAAGTCCAAGGGCGTGCCTGTGCTCGTGTATGAGCCCACGCTCGACGCCCCCGACTTCTTCGGCAGCGCGGTCACACATGAACTTGAGACCTTCAAGCGCGAGTGCTCCATCATCGTGGCCAATCGCTGGAGCGACGAGCTCGCGGACGTCGCCGACAAGGTGTACACACGCGACCTTTTCAAGCGCGACTAGCGAGCTTTCTCAGAGCGATAAGGCTCCCCAGTCACCACGCGGTTGCCGGGGAGCCTCTCTTGTTTAGGGTAAGCCGTGGAGGCGCTGCGCATGCCATTCGTTCGTCGCGACGCCATTTCCCATGACCGAGAGTGCCCTGACCTTGGCAACGCCTCTTTCGGAATCTGCCTCTGTCATATCAGGCCAGTAACGGGCTCACTTTGCTACTACGCTATGAAGAGCGGCGATATCGAAAGTCAATTTAGAATCCCACATCGATGCGAATTCGTTCGGGCAAATAACGACCGCAAAGTGACACAAGCGAATTAGATCCAGCAAGAGCCGGCACCCAAGCTGCAAATGTCGAAACACCAAGTGGCGCGTCGAATAATCCAAGCAGTTTCCATACGGCTTTGAGAACCCTGTCCCGGCAACGGGCATTTTTGTATCTATTTGGAGTTCTGAAACGGTCGGGCATTTCTATGCTGCCTGCAGCGGTTTCTGTTAAAAGACTTGTTGTGGGGCGCGAGGGGTCCGTGGCAAGTTTTGTTAAAGTGTTTAATCCGGATGGCCCGATTCAATTTTGTCAAAGTGTTCAATCCGGATGGCTCGATTTAAGCTGGAGTCGAGCCGTTCTGTTTTCTTTTGAAGGCTTTTTGCTAGTTTGGCAGTTGCAATCCTATGATTGTTTGAACAGCGTTGGCCCTTTTAAACGCTGCGGGCCTTTTGGTTGGGAGAGGAGATGGCGTCATGCTATATGGCTACGTTGAGCTCGAGAACAATATCTATTGCCAGGGCGAGGCGTCCGGCATGGCGTTCCCGACAAAGCTCGGCGGGTTCAATGCGAAGGTGCATTTGCCTGTCCTGCCGGACCTTAAATCGGATGGTATACCCGACCGCCTTCTCCCTCCGCTCGGCGTCCCAATCGAGAAGGTTGATTGGGGAAGGGTATGCAGGTGTCCAGACGGGCTTTTCGAAACCTCTCGCCTTGTTGTTACGTTTGGGGATGACGTAGACCAATCGTCCTTGTATGAAGCCTTTCCGGCTTGGAAGGATCTGGTCGAGAGGCTATATGCAATTGAGACGCGCGGCTATGCCAGTCCTAGCCCCAAAGGAGGGAGTCTGCTGAGAGGCGGAGGGTTCTACGACGGGCTCCAGCTATTCGACCTTAAGGACAAGAAGGTCAACATTAGGCTCCAGGGAATGAGGTCCGTGATCCACTTGGAGCTCGACATGATAGGTGATAGTCGGAGCCTCGGGGCCGACGGCTTGCGTCTCCTGTTCGAGCGCACTGGAAATGGCACCCAGCTGACAATGGTCTACGAGCTCGTGCTCAACGCTTACCGTGCGTTTTTCAGCTCTGATTTCAGAAGCTCTGTCATGCTCTGCGGCAGTGCCCTAGAGTTTGCCATTGATGAGGTAATCACAGGCTACTACGGAGCCCATGGCATGGATTTCTACGAGAAAGATGCTGCGAAGCACCGGATGCTCGGCGGGAAGTTCCGATGGCTCGAAGAGCTTGAAATTTCGATTCCCGTAACTGACTACCACGAGTCAGTTCTTGACGGCCGTAATGCTGTGACACACGATGGTCTTTTGCCCACGAAGAGGGCGGCGCGGGCCTACTTGGACAAGTGCAGGGAACTCATCGACCTCTATAGCCCGTCGGTTACTGAGCGCTAGAAGCATGCGGCGTGCTGAATGTCTCGATGACATCGGGGCGAGAATAGCGCTCTTTTGAGCAGAGAGGCTCCCCAGCCGTCATGAACTGCCGGCGGCCAGGGAGCCTCTCTGTATATAGCGGGCCGTTGAGGCGAACCTATAGCAAAGAGCCGCCCTCATCCTAGAATCTGAATTGGGCAGATTGGTTTTCAGGCTACCGCTTGACGAATATTAATAGACTGCTGCGCTCTTCTAAAGTGTTGGGGAGTAATATTGTTTCAGGCGTTCACTGCCTGGTGCATGACGTTAACATCCACTTGTTGACCATTGAATTTGGTCGACTGATTATTGGGGGTTGTCATGCCGGGTAACGATAAGGGCTCTCGTCAGTTAAAGGTTTTTATTGCTTCTACAGCGTATGATTTGCGGCCCTATAGAGATGCTGTTAAAGATGCTGCGGTGCGATGCGGTTTTCTGCCTGTATGTATGGAGCACTTTGGTGCTCATCATCGTTCGATAATCGATGTTTGCATCGATGGAGTTAAGAAATGCGACGTTGTCGTTATTATCTCTGCGTACATGTACGGCATGCTATATATGCAGGTCGATCATCCTGAGTATATGGGTCTTTCGATTACGGAGATTGAATATCGCGAAGCGATTAAAAACGGGCTCCGTGTGCTGGTTTTTCTGCCTTCTGACTCGTATAAAACGACTGATCTGATGGTGGATAAAGGCCCCAGCGCCAAAAAGCTCGAACAGTTCAAGGCAATGCTTAAGCAAAGCCACACTCCTGATTATTTTGACAGCGTTGATGATCTGGCGGGTAAAGTTAGAGATGCGTTGGACAATGAACGTCGCCAGATTGAGGATTCGAGTAGTGCTACTTTGCCTGTAAAAATACAGCCGCCCGCTCCGTCCCCGGTTGTCACTCCTGATTTAGCGGACAGGGTTAAACGGGTCTTTCTTATGCGGCTCTTGCCCAATACGGATTATCCCATGGCTAAGGTCGCCCATGAGTTTGATGTCGCGGGGATTCGTGCAAAAGATTTGGGCTTCGTATCCTTCAGGGAGTTGCTCGATGCTTTTGATGAATCGAAGGGTGGCTTTATTCGCTTTTCGCTCGATCCTCAGGGGCGTCATGGGGCTATGGTTCGCTTGGTGGGCAGCTCGATGCCAGAAGATAATTCTAGTAACGGCTCTGGTGCTTATGATGAGAGCGACGCTTGTCCTAAACCTTATACTGCTGCGGCCGCTTTGCTGGCTGTATATCGTGGACACGCCTGCCCCGCGGAGCTGCAGGCTTATCTCGATAAGAGTTTCCTAGAATTTTGCTACGTGTCGCCTCGCTGCAAGGAATCAGTTTCGGAAATTTGCTCACCAGGCGAGAATTGGGAAGCTCGGTTGGATCAGGCTTGGTTATCGGCGCGTAAGACTGGTGTGTTTAGGGAATATGACGGCAAGGTTATGTTCCCAATCGGTCTGAAGTTTGCTGGATCCCAGCAACGTGTTGTTGAGGTTGCTTTGGTCCCGTCGCGGCAAGGTAAGTCGTATACAGCTGTGTATACTTGGGAAACCAAGGTTGAAGATTCGGCTCCCGCTGAAGATGCTGCCCCAGGTAAGGTAAGGCGTAGCGTTACCGATGACCTCTATGATTCATTTGATTTTGGCGAAAACGGTCTGGCTGGGACAATGCGCCGCTTGGCATCTCTGGCCATGGATGAGCCTTGGTCCTTTACCGCTCGTGGTAATTTTGGACGGCCCTATCCCATTCTCGAAAATTACCTGGGCGTTACCTATTCGCGCTTACTTAAAGAAGATAGTGCTCACAAGACCAATCGAATTACGATATCGAATGACAACCAGTATCTTGTTTTCAACACCGGATTAGTGACGGCGGAGTACGACAATATCTATGCGTTGTTTGGAGCCCCCTTAGCCGGTGGAAA
>UQMV01000047.1 GCA_900542315.1 uncultured Collinsella sp. | reverse complement strand
CGATAGCGCCCTCAGCGGCGGCGAAGGACTCGTGGCCGGCCAGGAAGGCGAAGCACTCGGTGTCGTCGGAGAGCAGCATAGCGCCCAGGTTGCCGTGGCCCAGACCGACCTTGCGGTCCTCAGCGACGGAGCCGGGGACGGTGAAGGCCTGGATGCCCTCGCCGATGATGGCGGCAGCCTCAGAAGCGGACTTGGCGCCACGCTTGACAGCGAGAGCGCAACCGAGGGTGTAGGCCCACTCGGCGTTCTGGAAGGCGATGGACTGGGTGTTGTTGACGATCTCACGCGGGTTGAAGCCCTTGTCGGTGCAGATCTGCAGAGCTTCCTCGAGGGAGGCGATGCCGTTGTCGGCGAGGCACTTGTTGATCTTGTCAGCGCGGCGCTCGTAACCTTCGAACGTAACAGTCATAGTTATTTCCCTCCCTTTCTACTCGTGAACCGGGAACACGCTGGCGACGGAGTGAGTCTCCTCGTCGGTGCGCGGGTCGATGTACTTGGCAGCGTTCTCCCACTGACCATAGTGGCCCATAGCGCCAGCGATGGCCTCCTCGGGGGTCTTGCCGGCCTTGACGGCGTCGGTGAACTTGCCGAGGTTCAGGAACTCGAATGCGATGATCTCGTTCTTGTCGTTGAGAGCCATGCGGGTGACGTAGCCCTGAGCGAGCTCGAGGTAACGAGCGCCCTTGGCCTTGGTGCCGAACATGGTGCCGACCTGAGAGCGAAGGCCCTTGCCGAGGTCGTCGAGGGAAGCGCCCACGGGCAGGCCGCCCTCGGAGAACGCGGTCTGGCTGCGGCCGTAAACGATCTGCAGGAAGATCTCGCGCATAGCAACGTTGATGGCGTCGCAGACGAGGTCGGTGTTGAGGGCCTCGAGGATGGTCTTACCGGGAAGGATCTCGGAAGCCATGGCGGCAGAGTGGGTCATGCCCGAGCAGCCGATGGTCTCAACGAGGGCCTCCTCGATGATGCCGTCCTTGACGTTCAGCGTGAGCTTGCAGGCGCCCTGCTGAGGTGCGCACCAACCCACACCGTGCGTAAGACCGGAGATGTCGGAAATCTCCTTAGCCTGGACCCACTTGCCCTCCTCGGGGATGGGTGCGGGGCCGTGGTATGCACCCTTGGCAACGGGGCACATGTTCTCCACTTCCTGTGAGTACTGCATGCCTCTCCTCTCTATCGTGTTGGCGTCCCGTCTGGGGGTCGTGGCTGGCGATTGCCGGGCGACCCTTCGAAAGGGACATGACATGCAGCCCCTATAATACCGCGAAATGCACGGAATATTCGGCGAACGGCTCAGTTTTCGTAGCGAGAAGTCCGGAAGTTTTAATTGAAACGGTTTAACTCTATGTTCTGTGGTCGTGAACTTCCGTAGAGGGGGTCCGTCTTGGGCAAGCTTTTGGTCGGCTCTTGTAAGTGTTGCAGGGGTTGATCTGTTGCAACGGTGCCGTTCGCCGCCTGTTTACTGCCTTTGGCCGCGCGAGTGTATTGTTTTGCGTGAATGTTTTGATGGCACGCTTCAATCGTGCTGTATTGGATGGCAAGCAGATCCCGGCGAAGGGAGCGCCATGCAGCGCGTTTGGAGAACGGTTACCGGCTTTTACCATGTCTGTGCTCGCGGTGCGGGCAAGCAGCTCATCTTTGAGGGCGATGAAGACCGGTGGGAGTTTTTGGAGCTGATGCGCGAGTGCTGCCGCGAGGAGGGTGTGACGGTTATCGCCTGGTGCCTTATGGGCAATCACGTGCATTTGGTGCTTGCAGATTACGAGGACAGGATGAGCGCTGCGATGCACCGGCTGCTCTTGACGTATGCGCGGCGGTTCAATAAACACACGGGGCGCACGGGCCATCTGTTCCAGAACCGTTTTGACCGGCGCTCGCTCGATACCGACTGGCAGGTGATGGAGGCTATTCGTTCCGTACACGCCGATCCGCAGGAGGCGGGCGTTAGCCTAATCGAGCGTTATCCCTGGAGCAGCTTTGCGGAGCATTTGTGCGCTTACGACGGTGACGCGGCTGATGTCGCGAGGGGATTTTCCGATCCTTCTTGCGTGCTTGAGCTCTTTGGTTCTGCCGAGGGCTTTATTGCCTATTCGCTTTCGACGCCCGACGGCAGTGAACCAGCGCTGTGCGATATGAAAGAGACGGAGTGGGAACGCCATGCCTTTGCCGGCAAGTTGACGAAGAGCCTCGGGGTTCCGCTCAACGGGGTTAAAACTGCACCGCCGGCGCAGCGCGATACCGTTATTGTTGGATTGAACAATGCCGGCTTTACGGTGCGCCAGATTGAACGGTATACCGGGATTGGCAAAAGTACCGTCTCTCGTATCGTGCACGCCCGCGCGCGAACGGCGATGCGGGCTGGCGGAAACGTGATGTAAGGTCGCCTGTTCACCGCAGCTGGGGTCGTCCATACGCCGCAACCAGCGTTCAAAAGCTTGGTACGGTAACTGCACTTCTTAATATGCATAGAACAATCGTCATCTTGCATAAAATAACAGCTCAGTCCGGGTTTGCCCGTGCCTACCCCTGTCTGCGCCGTGCAAAAAACGGAGTTTTCAGCATCGTGGTGCTGTCGGCACTGCCGCAATCTTGCAACATACGGGTTCCGAAGCTATTTATGCCTTTCGATGCGCCTCCGAAGCGCATGTATGTGATCCCTGAGACCGCGATGCTTGCTCTAAAACACAATATATATATGCGCCTGGAGACGTTGATTAACGCTTTCGATGCGTATACATACAGCTTGGCGTGCTGAATACTCGCAAAAATGCACGCCGCATCCTATGGGACCCTTCTGCTGCAGGCGCGAAGCGAGTCGGAGCTCAGCAGAACGGGACTTGGCGTTTTGCTTGGCGGGTCCGGGGCCCTGCCGCAGGCCTTTGGTGCTGTGGAAAACGCCCGTGTTCGCGTCTGGCCGTGTGGCAAATGACAGACGGGGCGCCGGACGCGCTGATTTTGTGTGTTCGTGCTCATTAGGAAAAACCGAGCCGCCCGTATCGGGCGGCTCGGTAATCAAAAACCTTGGATTCGGGGCATAAACTACTGGTTTGTTTGCCCCTCGAGCATGCCGTCGAGGGTGCGCCAGGCGAGCTCGGCGCATTTGACGCGGGCGGGCATGTGCGAGATGTCCTGGAGCTGGGCGGCCTCGTCAAGATCTTCCAAGTCCTCCTCGGAGAGCTGTTCGCCGCGGATCATGGCGAGGAAGAGCCCTGCCAAGCGACGCGCTTCCTCGACCGTCTCGCCGGTGATGAGGTCGGCCATGATGTCGGCACTGGCCTGACTGATGGCGCAGCCGTGGCCGGTAAAGGAGGCCTCCTCGATCACGCCGTTCTCGACGCGCAGCTGCAAGGTGAGCTCGTCGCCGCAGCTGGGGTTGATGCCGTCGTGCTCGTGCGTGGGAGCCTCCATCTCGTACTTATAGTCGGGGTGCGAGTTGTGCTCCATAAATGTGGTGGAGGTGTACAGATTACCCATTGAACGTGCTCCAAACGTGATGCAGGCCGGCGATGAACTTGTCGATGTCGGCCTTGTCGTTGTAGAAGGCCACGCTGGCGCGGCAGCAGGCGAGGTTCTCGACGCCCAGCCAGGTGAGCAGCGGCTGTGCACAGTGGTGACCGGCGCGAATGCAGACGCCGTCCATATCCATGATGCTCGCGACGTCGTGCGGGTGGATGCCCTTGACGTTAAAGCTCACGACGCCGTGGTGGTTGTCCCAATAGATGGAGCCGATGATCTGGACAAAGTCGAGCTGCATGAGCTCGCCCATCAGGTAGTGGACGAGTGCCTGCTCGCGGGCCCGGATGTTCTCGTAACCCACCGTGTTGACTAGGTAATTAAGGGCGGCGCCCGTGGCGAAGATGCCGGCGGCGTCCTGCGTGCCGGCCTCGAACTTCTCGGGGACGGGCGCCCAGACGGCGTCCTGCTCGGTGACCGAATCGATCATCTCGCCGCCGGTGAGCATGGGCGGCATGGCGTTCAGCAGGTCCATCTTGCCCCACAGCACGCCGATGCCCATGGGGCCCATGGCCTTGTGCGCGCTAAAGGCAAAGAAGTCGGCTCCCAGGTCGGCCACATCGACCGGCATGTGCGGCAGCGACTGTGCGCCGTCGACGACCAGATAGCCGCCGTACTTGTGCACAAGCTTGCCGAGGTTCTTGACCGGGTTCTCGACGCCCAGCACGTTAGAAACCTGACCCACGGCCAGAATCTTGGTCTTGGGACCAACCTTGGCAAGAACCTCCTCGGTGGTGAGCTGGCCGGTCTTGGTAGGGTAGAGGTAGACGAGCTTGGCGCCGGTCTCGCGGCAGACCTGCTGCCACGGAATCAGGTTGGAGTGGTGCTCCATGATGGTGATGACGACCTCGTCACCGGGCTCGAGCACCGTGGGTGCAAAGCTCTTGGCGACCAGGTTGAGCGACTCGCTCGTGTTGCGGGTGAAGACGACCTCGTTGGCCTGGGCGGCGCCGATGAGGTCGGCGATCTGCTGGCGGACCTTCGCGATGGCATCGGTGGCCTCGACGGACAGCGAGTACAGGCCGCGCAGGGGGTTGGCGTTCATACGCTGGTAGAAGTCGCGCTCGGCGTCGAGCACGCAGGCGGGGCGCTGCGCGGTGGCGGCGCTATCGAGGAAGGCGATCTCGGGGTGCTGCTGGAACAGCGGGAACTGGCCCTTGTAGGGGTTGGTCTCGATGTCCACGGTGGGCCAGCCGCGCGAAGCCTCGTCGCTGGCGTCGAGCTCCATGGGCTCGGGGGCAGTACAGGTGTCGCATTTAACGTGCTCGGTGTCGATCATGCGAGCTCCTCTTCAAAGTTGTCGATCAGGTTGTTGCCCAAGCGGACGACGGCTGCGCGGGTGCGCTCGTCGGTGGCGGAAAGCGCGGCGTCTTCCAGCTTGGCGCGGATGAACAGGTCCTCGGCGGCGTTTTGGTCAAGGCCGCGGCAGGCGAGATAGAACAGCTGCTCGTCACGGACGTGACCGATGGTGGCGCCGTGATTGCCGGCGACGTCGTCCTCGTCGCAGAGAATGACGGGGACGGTCTTGTTGTCGACGCCCTTGTTGGCCAAGAGCACCGTCTCGCGCTCGGTGCCGGTTGCGCCCTTGCAGCCGTGAACGAGGTCGATGGTGCCGCGGTAGACCTTCTTGGACGTACCGGTCAGCACGCCGTTGGCGTCGATCTCGCACTCGGTCTTGCGACCGCGGTGGCGCAGCTCGTAGTTAAAGTCGCGCACCTGCTCGCGGGCGCCCAGGTAGTCAGTATCGATGGTGACCTTGGCGGTATCGCCCAGCAGGTCGCCGGCAAGGCCGGTGGCGCTGGCGCCGGCACCCAGGACGGTGTGCTGCACGTTGACGCGCGCGCCCTCGTCCAGGAACAGGCCGGTGTCGTCGAGCGCGATCCAGCTATCGTCGAGCGTCTGCGTGCAGGTCACGTTGACGGTGGCGTACTCGTGGGCGCACACGCGTAGCACGGAGCCCACGACACCCTCGCCGGTAACAGGAGAGTCTAGGGCAATATGCAGGTCGAGCGTTGCCTGCGGGCGAGCGACGATGTCGATGGCGGCGATGGCCGCGGCGGCATCGACACCGCTCACGCGCACGGTAACCGTGGCGCGCTTGTATGCGGGCACATCGATGACGATGCGCTTGGTGGCGTGGTCGGCCAGGTAGGTGTAGGCTGCCTCGCCCATGCCAGTCTCGAAGGCCTCGGCAGGAGAGAGCTCCTCCTCGAGCTTGATGGCGCCGGCCTGGTAGACGGAGGTGGCGGGCACGTCGAGCTCGGTCTCGGGCGTGATGCGGGCGCGGTCGGCAGCATCGCCGGGGGCGGAGGCGCGGCGCTCGGGGAAGCGCTCGGCGATGGCGTCCATGGCGGCTTCGAACGCGTCTGCCACGCCAGTAAACTGCTCGTCCAAGCCCTCGACCTCAACGGCCTCGGTGGGAGCGGCGGCAAGCTCGTCAGAGAGCTCGAGCTTGGTCTGGTTCATCTTGAGCCAACCCCAAGTGGCCGCCGGCATCGCGTTGACCTGCTCAAGGGTGGTAGCAGCGGTGTTCGTGGTCTGTGTCATTATCCGATCGCTCCTTCCATCTCGAGCTTGATCAAGTTGTTCATCTCGACGGCGTACTCCAGCGGCAGCTCCTTGGAGACCGGGTTGGCAAAGCCGTTGACGATCATGGTACGGGCCTCTTCCTCCGAGATACCGCGGCTCATCAGGTAGAACACCTTATCGTCGCCGATGCGGCCGATGGTGGCCTCGTGGCCGATGTCGACGTTCTTGGCGCGGATGTCCATGGCGGGAATCGTATCGGAGCGGCTCTGGTCGTCGAGCATCAGCGACTGGCAGCTCACAGTTGCCTTGGAGCCCTCGGCCTTGGGCGTCGCCACAATAGAGCTGCGGAAGGTCTGAATGCCGCCGCTCTTGGAGATGCCCTTGGTCTCGACGGTTGCCGAGGTCTCAGGCGCGTTGAGCACGACCTTGCAGCCGGTGTCGAGGTTCTGCCCGGCGCCAGCAAAGGTGATGCCGGTAAAGCTCGAACGGGCGCGGCGGCCGTTGAGCACGCTCATGGGGTAGAGGTAGCCCACGTGGCTGCCGAAGGAGCCGCTGATCCACTCGATGTCGCCGTCCTCGTCCACGCGCGCACGCTTGGTGTTGAGGTTGTACATGTTCTTGGACCAGTTCTCGATGGTCGAGTAGCGCAGGTGCGCACGCTTGCCCACAAAGAGCTCGACGGCGCCGGCGTGGAGGTTTGCCACGTTGTACTTGGGCGCGGAGCAACCCTCGATAAAGTGCAGGTCGGCATCGTCCTCGACGATGATGAGCGTGTGCTCAAACTGGCCGGCGCCCTTGGCGTTAAGGCGGAAGTAGCTCTGCAGCGGGAAGTCCAACTTGGTGCCCTTGGGCACGTAGACAAATGAGCCGCCCGACCATACGGCGCCGTGCAGGGCCGCAAACTTGTGGTCGGTGGGCGGGATGAGCGTCATGAACTTCTCGTGGATGAGCGGCTCCCACTGCGGGTCGTGCAGGGCCTCCTCGATGCCGGAGTACACGATGCCCATCTTGGACGCGGTGTCCTGCATGTTGTGGTAGACGAGCTCGGAGTCGTACTGAGCACCGACGCCTGCCAGGTAGCTGCGCTCGGCCTCGGGGATGCCCAGGCGCTCAAAGGTGTTCTTGATGTCGTCGGGCACCGACTCCCAGTCGTGCTTTTGGTCGGTGTTGGGCTTGACGTAGGTGACGATGTTATCCATGTCCAGGCCCTCGATGGAGGGGCCCCACGTCGGATCCGGGAAGCGGTTGAAGATCTCGAGGGACTTGAGGCGCAAGTCTAGCATCCACTGTGGCTCGTCCTTCTTGGCGCTGATCTCGCGTACGATGTCGGGCGTGATGCCGGCGTCCAGGCGCTCGAATCCCTCCTCGCCATAGGTGAAGTCGTAGAGGCTGCGGTCGATGTCCGCGACCTCGGTGCGGTTCTTGGTCATTGCGTCGCCCCTTTACGCCTGCTGCTCGGCAGCGGCGGCCTCGGCCTTGGCGCGCTGCTCGGCGGCCTCGCGCTCGAAGGTCTCAAAGCCGTTCTTGTCGATCCAGGGGATGAGCGAGGCGTCGTCCTCGCGCACGATGTGGCCCTTGACCATAACGTGGACGCGGTCGACATTCAGGTGCTCCAGGATGCGCGTGTTGTGCGTGATGATGAGCATGGAGCCGTCGCAGCTCTTGCGGTAGGCGTCCATGCCATGGCTGACGGTGGAAAGGGCGTCGACGTCCAGACCGGAGTCGGTCTCGTCCAAGATGGCGAGCTTGGGCTGCAGCAGCAGGAGCTGGAGCATCTCGACCTTCTTCTTCTCGCCGCCCGAGAAGCCCACGCCCAGCTCGCGGTTGAGGTAGGCGGTGTCCATGTTGAGCTCGGCTGCGAGCTCCTTTACGCGGCGGCGGAACTCCTTGCCCTTCATCTCCAGGCCGGGGCGGCCGGCGATGCTGGCGCGCAAAAAGCTCGACAGCGGCACGCCCGGGATCTCGACCGGGGCCTGGAAGCTCAGGAACAGGCCGGCGCGGGAGCGCTTGTCGGTGGTGAGCTCGGTGATGTCTTGGCCATCAAAGACGATGCGGCCGTCGTTGACGGTGTAGACCGGGTCGCCCATGACCAGATGGCCGAGGGTGGACTTGCCGGCACCATTGGGGCCCATCAGCACGTGGGTCTCGCCGGTGGCGACGTTAAGGTTGACGTTGTGAAGGATGGTCTTCTCGTCCACGGAGGCGGTCAGACCTTCGATGGAAAGCAGCGGATTTGCGCTCATGCTGTCCCTCTCTGTATATGGTGTACTCATAGGTGTACTAAACCCTAGGAATCTTCTCGGAATAAAGTTACTATGGGTTCGGCGTTAGTCAAGGGAAAACCCGACTAATCCACTCGACTTTTTAGATGTGGGACATAATAATCAGGTTTGTTTGCCCCGCGTGCATAGGATTTGGGACTAACAAGCCTGATTTTGTCCCAGGAACAACGGGAGGGTAGGTATGCTCATTTCTTCCAAGGGCCGCTATGCCCTCCGACTGATGATCTATATCGCGGCGCTGGGCGACGCCGAGGGCAAGATTGCCTTGCGCGAGGTTGCCGACCGCGAGCATATCTCGCAGAAATATTTGGAGCAGCTGGTTCGTCCACTTATGAAGGCGGGCCTGCTCAAGAGCGTGCGCGGCAAGGGTGGCGGCTACATGATGGCCAAGGACCCGACTGAGGTGCGTGCCGGCGACATCCTGCGCGCCGTCGAGGGCAGCACGGCACCCGTTGCGTGCGACGGTATCGACAACAGCTGCACCCGCAGCGACCTTTGTTCCACGGTCAAGTTCTGGCGCGGCCTGGACGACGTGATCGAAAAGTACGTCGACGGCGTGACACTGGCCGACCTAGCCACCGTCCCCGAAATCAACTTTGACATTAAGCTGTAGGGGCTGGCTTTCGTGAAGTCGTACGAAGCCTTTGATTCGCGTCTGGCACTGCTAGAGACAGCTCGATTCCAAGATTTCGACAACGACTATGTTGTCTCCGGATGTGCGTATATCTATGAGCAGGTTTTCGGTATCTCAATTACGCTCCTTAAGCGTCTGCTCGAGTATGAGGGCGCCACGCTTGCCGCGTCGGGGTCTCCTCGTGCCATCTTGAAGGAGTCGTACCGATTCTACGACTTTATTGATGAGGCGGCCTGGCTAGATATGCTCAGAGACCGCAATACGAACGTTCATATCTATGACAATAAGTTGGCACAGGATTTGATCAAACACATCTTGAGCGTCTATATCCCCGCTTTCTGTCGGTTGAGAGACGGCCTGATGGATCGTTACGGCGAGCTTCTTCTGGTACCTGACGACCAGTTTGTTTAATTCCTTAAGATTTCGCGGAGGGTTGTTGCCGTTTACCGAGGGGTTGTTGTGCAACAACGGGCGAGCTGCAATACTTACTCTTATCTTTGCAAACTGCACTTTAACTACACCAATGCAGGGAGGATCTTATGCAGCCCAAGCATTCCGCTATTGTGGCGGGCCTGACGCTGGCGCTTTCGTTTGGTACCGTCGCCGCACCGGCACCCGCTGCTGCCGAGGAGCCCATGCCGGGCGTTGCCTCGGATGCCACCGATATCGATAAGGGTCTTTACACCCAGCAGTCTTTCTCGGGCGTACTGAGGTCGGTCCAGGGCGTTTCGTTTGTCAACGTCACCACCGAGATGAAGTACTTTACCAAGTACGAGAGCCATGGCAACTACAACCAGGGCTTTTCGTATGGAGACGGCTATAACGCGCTGGGCTATTACCAGTTCGATCGCCGTTGGTCGCTCATCCCGTTTATGAAGCAGGCCTACAACTACAACCCCGAAAAATACAGCATGCTCAAGGACGCGATCGATTGCGGCAGCGAGATTTCCAACGCGAGTAATGCCATGTCCGAGAACGGTCAGCTCACCGAGCTGGGCCGTATCGCGCAGGAGGCTTTCCAGGGCGCCTATAATACCGATCCTGCCGAGTTTTCGGCGCTTCAGGATGCCTATGCGTATAACTCGTACTATGCGGTGACCGAGGCGTGGCTCAAGAGCGGCCTGGGTATTGATATCTCCGGCCGCGCCGACTGCGTCAAGGGCATGGTCTGGAGCATCACCAACATGTGCGGCACCGGTGGCTGCAGGGACTTTTTCCGCTGGGCGAATCTTTCCAACGATATGTCCGACCGCGAGTTTGTGACGGCGCTCTCCAATAGTGTGGTCAATAACGTTGCAACCAAGTTTTCGAGCCAGCCCCAGTATCACGAGGGCTGGAAGAATCGTTATAAGAACGAGCTGAAGGACTGCTTGGCTTATATTGCCGAGGATGAGGCCGCCTCGACGCCTTCGACGCCTGCGAATCCCGTGCAGCCCGAGTCCACGCCGACGCCTGCGGAGCCCGAGCCAACGCCGGCGCCTGCGCCGAGCCAGACTCCCGCCACACCTGCTGACCCAACGCCTGGTGCGAGCACCGAGGTGAACGGCGGCGCGAACGATAACGACAAGGTTGATACGCCTTCGACTGACGCGCCCTCGACCAATGACGGCAAAGATAGCTCTGCCGACGATACGGACGGTTCGACTTCCGGCTCAACTAACACTGGCTCGTCTGATTCTTCCACTGGCTCGAACGATTCCTCTGCCGATAACGGCTCTAGCCCTGATGCCGGATCGAGCTCTGACGTTGCTCCTGGTTCCGATGCCTCCAAGGACGACTCGAATAAGGCACCGGACGCGCCCGTTACTTCGACGGACAAGAAGCCCTCTTTCGCCGGACAGCTTGGTTCCACGCTGGGCTCTTCGCTGATGGCTGGCGTCAATAACGGCTCGACCCCGAACAAGGGTAATTCTGATCAGGTTTCCGCTGAAAAGACTGATGTCGCAAAGGCCGACTCCAAGGGCGAGGCTTCCGAGAAGGCCGATTCTGATAAGGGTTCTAGCTCTGAGGAGAAGGGCGACAAGTCCGATCAGAAGAAGGACGAGGGCAAGAAGTCTGAATCTGAGGAGAAGGACAAGAGCGAGGATAAGACTGAGGACGGAAAGAAGCAGGCCGAGACTGGCGAGAAGCAAGGCGCCGATACCGGCGACGAGGGCAATTCCGACGACCAGAAAAAGGATCAAAATAAGTCCGAGACGGTGACCACTACAACCACCACGACCAAGTCCTCGGGCGGCAACATGCCCAAGACGGGCGATTTGATCGTGATGGCGAGCCTTGCCAGCGCGAGCTTGGCCACGCTGGGCGCTACGTCCATCGTGAGCGGTAAGCACAAGCTCGATCAGCAGAAGAGTGCTTCTGGGGAGGACGGCTCTGAGGAGTAATCTTCCAAATCGTTTCCTATACGAGTTAGGACGGGGTTCGGTGCGCCTGCATCGGGCCCCGTTTTTGTTGCGCAACGATTTGTTGTGCCCCCTCGGGGTGTCTGTTGCTACCGTTGCCCGAAACGTTTGCGCATCGATATCATTGCGCTTTAGCCGCTCGTTACAATAGGCGCCGTGCTGCGTTTGAAGGAGAGTCTACGGTGTCTGAACAGGCGAACTATAGAGCTAATGATGCTTTTGGCTTGCGACTGGTCAACCATGCTGATAGTACGGTTTTGCCGGTCGGAGCACATGACTTCTCCGAGGCAATTAATCGCTGCGTACTTGTCGATAAGACCATGTTTATTGCCGATATGTTGGATTGCGAGACATCTGTCGCACTCTGCTGCCGGCCCAAGGGTTTTGGCAAGAGCATGAACCTATCGATGCTCAAATGTTATTTGGAGCGACCTGCTCACCGCCGAGCAGACTGCAGCGTATTCGCCGACACACAGATTTGGGAGGCGGGTGGCGGTAGTTATCGAGATGAGTATGCGCGCTACCCGGTGATAACGCTTGATTTTTCTGCGGCTGCGAGGTGCGGCACTGATGCCTCCACAACCATGCGTGGCGTCCTCGAGCGCGAGTGTGCCCGTCTGCTGCCGTTGTTGGACGCCCCGGATTTGCCTCGAAGCGAGCTGCGCCATGTCGAACGCGTCGCACGTGGCGTGGCTGACGATGCCGAGATTGATTCTGTGCTCGGCGCACTCATAGCGCTGCTAGAGATGTCGTGCGACGAACAAGTTGTTCTACTCGTGGATGAGTACGATGCGGCGTTGCCAGGCCACAAGGAGATGAAGAGCCATCGCGATGCATCTTGTGCCGAGCACTTAGATCGGGTGCTGTTTGATGCGATCGCTCATGCCGGCGCCTCGTTGCGATTGACATGCCTGATGGGCGAGCGTCCAGGTCCGGTCGAGCTGGCGTTGGCCCAGCGCGGCGTTTCCTATCGATTGGCAACGCCGCTGTCGACCTGGTGCGATCGGCGGTTTGGTTTTTCGGACGACGAAGTCCAGATACTGCTGGACCGCATCGGTCGCAACGACTGTCTGGATGACGCTCGAGAGTGGCTTGAGGGATACCGGTTCGGTAGTTTTTATTGCTCGAGTCCGGAGCGCGTGATGGACTTCCTGCGTCGGGGTTGCACTGCGCCCGTTCGTGCCGATCTGTATAGCTGTGCCGATCGTCTGAGCGCATGTGTCGACGATTGGAATCTCATGCGCCTGTCCGTGTTGTTCGATTTGCTTGAGCCGCATGGATTTATTGACGCGTCAGTGCATGTGCATGCCGATGGGCCGGATACCGCCGAGCCTGACGATATCTGGACTGCGCTGTATCTATCCGGATTCCTGACAACGGACATGACGGAGCAACCGGAGGATGGCGCGCGTCTTCGTGCCCTGCGTCTGCCCAACAACGAGGTGCACCAGGCGCTCCGACTTGTCATTCTGGAGTGGTTTGAGTGTGCTGTCGAGGACGTTGGGGCTATTGACGCGTTCCGTGACGGGCTGTGCCGAGGCAATGAGGGTGCTGTAAGACAAGCATTGAGCTGCGTTCTCGGCGATCTGGGTCTTGATGCAAACCAGTCAAATATACGTACGGCTTATCACCTGGCGCTCCAAGGGCTCTGCTTTGGGCTGCCCGGCTATTGCAACCCCACTTCCAAGCGAAACGGCAGCCCGGATTGCTGGTATATCCAGGTGATTCCAGCCCGTCGCGTGCTTGACGTGGCCGACACGCTCGGTATGCTCGATGAGCGCCCGCTCATCACGATCAACATGATGTATGACCCCGGCGTCGATGCTTTGGGCTTGGAGCTGCTGGCAGTTCACGCGCTGCTGGAAATTGAACGAAATGGCATCGACGATGTTCGCGTGCCTCGGCCCGCCGTCGGCCGTATGCGCTGGGGTTTCGGCTTTGACGGTCAGCACGTGTCCGTGGTGTGCCAGCGGCTCTAAGCTAGGGCAAGGGCTAGAAGAAAGCTTTCGCTACTCGGTATCCTTCATAGGCGGCATGGGTTTCCAGTTGGGATCTTTAACGATCTTGCGGGCGTCCTTCATGCCGCGGCGCAGTGCCGGGATACCGGTTTTAAAGCACTTGTCGACGGCAGCCAGGCGAATAAATTCCTTGCAGAAGGTCGCGGCGTTGCCCAAGCGGAACAGCACGGGGTGGTAGTCGCCGTAGATTTGCATGTAACGCGCCAAGAAGCCGCGGTTGCGCATGATGTAGTAGCGGTTGGTGTCGCTCGTGGAGTTGAGCTGACGCTTGCCGGCGATATCCCAGTTAGAGACGGCGCGGGCGCGCTTGAGCACCACGTCGGCAACCACGGCGGCGGGGAAGTGCTGGCTGGCAACATAGCCGTAGCAGGCATCGTCACCGTAGATAAAGAAGCGCGCGTCGGGCAGGCCGATCTTGTCGACCACGCGGCGCGAGAACATGCCGCCCTCAAAGCACAGCTGGTTCATGGCACGATAGCCCTCGGGACCCAAGTCCCACTTGGCGACGGGGTTGGGAATGCCGAGCGAAAGGATGAGCTGGTACTGCCAAAAGAACGCGCCGCCGTCAAAGTCCAGGCGCGAGCCCTGGATGACGTCGTAGCGGTCGGTCCACTTGGCAAGACGCTCGATGCCCTCGGGGATGACGAGTACGTCGTCGTCCATCACCCAGAACCACTGGGCGCCCAGGTCGTACGCGCACTTGGTGCCGGCGGAAAAGCCGCCTGCACCGCCGCCGTTTTCGAGCTGCGGAGCGTAGATGACGCGATCGGTGCCGCCCTGTGCATCGGGCTGCTCGGCGTCGATACCCCACAGGTTCGCCAAGCGCTCGTTGAACGCGGAACACATGGTCTCGGTCTCGCGCGAATTCTCGTTATCGACAATCACGATGCGCCAAGGCGCAGCCGTGAGCTCGGCCATGGAGTCGAACAGATTGGCCAAGAGTTCCTGGCGCTTATAGGTGACGACGACGATGGCGAGCTTGTCGATGGGGGCGGGAAGGGTTGAAGGCATGGGGCAATATATCCTTTCACGCGCGGCGGGCGAGTGCTACGCGGAAGCTATCGAATACGTCCATTGGACTGTCCTATTGTAAAGGCTCGCCGCACTTTGTTTGCAAGGTTTGAATAAAACGCAGGAACCTGCCACGGGTATGGCGGCTGCTGCGTTGGTCGTTGCCGCGCTTATT
>UQMV01000046.1 GCA_900542315.1 uncultured Collinsella sp. | reverse complement strand
GTAAGCGGCAGCAATTCCAGCAGCCAGGCCACCAACACCAACACCACCATCGACACCACGGTGAACAACGCCAATACCGGTAACTCCGATTACGATTCGTTCATTAATGAGTGGACGAGCCGCATCGATAATTATCTTGCCGGCTCCCCCATGGCAGGTCAGGGCTATAACTTTGCCGTCGCCGCTTGGAATACCGGTGTCGACCCACGTTGGTCCCCCGCCATCGCCTGCATCGAGAGCACCAAGGGCACTTATTGCGCCAATTCCTACAACGCCTGGGGCTGGAGCGCTCGTGGCGGCGGCTGGCGCAGCTTTGGCAGCTGGAGCGAGGGCATCTCCGCTCATGTTGCCTACCTGGGCGCCAACTACGGCTCCACCCTTACCCCGGCAGCGGCCAAAAAATACTGCCCGCCCACGTGGCAGGACTGGTACAACAAAGTCGCCGCTCAGATGAACCGCATCTAAGTGCAACTGCAAAGGGCCCCAATGGGGCCCTTTTCTTTTAGGTAGCGGAGGTATCAACGACGCCGGTCGCATTGGCAACCGCGACTATGACGATCATGCATAGGAGCAGCACACCCAATGCCTTGAACCAGAGTTTCGCGAGTTTCTTGCCGCGATAGCTGTCGAGCAGTGCGAATCGCCGACGAAGACGGCGCTTATCGAGCAGCGCAAAATGCATAAGCACCATAAGGCCATCGACAAAGAAAAAATACTCGATTATGAGAAGCCACGTCGGGTAGCTTTGGTTTGCTCCGGTGGGGTGAAAGACGGCAAAGTGACTTCCGGCAAAGAACACAAGCAGCGAGAAGCAGACGAGCGTATTCCAAATACGCCCCAGAGACTCCGGAACGCGAGAGAGCAGACCGCATGCAGCGAAGGCGGCAGGCCTAGGAAGCCCTGTGGGGTTCTGGAGCCCTTGGGGCGTCAACACCGTCTCCGAGGCCGGAGTACGGACAAGCACAGGCGCAGGAGGCCGTACGGGGCGACTTAGATCGTATGCCGCGCGCGTCGCCCGTCCCAACGCTTCCGCGCTCGCAAAACGCTTGGCCGGGTCGAGCGCCATCGACATGCAGACGGCATCGGCAAGTGGAGAGGGAATGCCGCGCGCCTCGCATTGCTCTCGCATGTCAAGCCCTGGTTTAGGGTCGACTCCCGTCAAGCAGAAGAACAACAGGGCGCCAAGTGCGTAGACGTCGCTGCGCACACTCGTCTGCCCAAACCCATACTGCTCAGGCGGCGCATAGGGTCGCGTGCCAAACTTGACGGTGTCGGCATCGGCGCCATCGCGCCATACGCGCGCGATCCCCAGGTCGATAATCACCAGCGATGAAAATGTCAGGCCGTCATCAGGCGTATAGCTGGCACCTGTCACGATGATATTCGACGGCTTGAGGTCGCGATGGATCACCGGCGCCGACGTCTCCCCCGCCATTGCAAAACCGGCATGGAGCTCGCCCACGGCATCGCATAGGGCAGGATACAATTCACGCGCATAATCGGGGGTGGCTCCCAGACGGTCCATCAGCGCCCCGAGTGTCTCCCCTTCGATGTATTCCATAACCACGTTGAGCTCGTCGCCCACACGACGACAATCGACGATTCTGGGCAGGTGCTCAAAACGCCTGCCTGCCCGCTGAGCGGCAAATAGACGCTCGTATGCCCCTCCGATTTGAGCCGAAGCATCGATGCGTTTACGGACAAAGGGGCCGAGCGAACCACCGCCGGTTCCTTCAAAGTACACGAGCTCGGTTGTTTCAACGGACGAGCGCTTAAGTACACGCTCCACGCGATAGCTGTCGTCGCGATCGAGCGACGCCAGGTGCTCGACAAGCGCTGCGGTCAGCTCGTCATCGGAATATGTTGGGGTCTGAGTATCCATAGCCTCCATCATAGCGCAGGGCGCAGACACCCCATGGCATCCGCGCCCCGTTCGTTTGCGTCGTTGTTCGGCAGCTCCGCCAGCTCAGATATCAACCGCTAACTCACCGTCTCCTCGCCAAAGCGATACAGCTCCTCGTTGACCTTTTGGAGGCTGCATCCGCGATCGATACAAAAGATGATAATCGCATCGCGGCGGTCCTTGCAGTTAAGGACGCTTACCCCGGCAGCCGTCAGCGCACGGTTGGTCTCCTTGAGTGTTAGCGCCATCGCAAAGGCAATCTGCAGCACCTTATTGCGACTCGGATGACGCGCACCGGTAAAGATCTGATAGCCAAAGGTCTCATTGAGATCGGCCATACGAACCACGCGCGAGCGCTCCAAGCCCTTTTCCTGCAGTAGCCGCTTCAGGTAGTCCGAAAGTGACGGGGCGGCAAAGTCGTGTTCTTTGATATAGCCATCGATGTTTGGCGCGTCGAGAAGCTCATTGAGTAACTCGTCAGTCAGCTTTTTATCGGGCATACGACTTCACCTCCCCCAGTGCATGCAACATGCTAGAAACCGCTTACGTCCGAACGCTCCCAGCTAGCAACCTGGTCGGGAGACACCGTACCCAGCGCCTCGAACTTCCAGGAGCCGCCCGCCTTCAGATGATTGGTGTTTGCAAGAGCCGTTCCAACTTGGTTGCCATCGGCATCATACAGAACATATTCAATCTGAATGTAGCTCTTTTCCTTGTCCGTGTTATTGGTCAGCGTGCCCGTGATCTTATAGGCAAACTGATTGGAGGTGTCTTCAGCCTCGTCAGCAATGGTATACGGTTCTTGCGGTTCATTTTGCTCCTCAGCCTGCTGTGTCGTCTCGGCAGGTTTTGCCGAATCGCTCGCAGACGAATCGGTTGAGTTGCCGCCCATAGAGCCCACGGCACCGACAATAACCAGCACCACGATGATGCCTAGGACAATCTTGCCGATCGGCTTCTTTCCCTCTTTTGCCATTATTCATCCTTCCTACGATCCGGCTACCGCGCCGGCACACAGCACATCGTAGGAAGGATTAAACTTGAATTCATTAGCTGAGAGCTAAGGTTGCGGTAAACGGCCAATGCAGTTATCCAAACGCCGAGCAAACGCACTTTGCGCGACCGTCTGCTGGCAGCGCATCAACCCACCGTGACGGATTTCCCGGTAAAGGCACTGATCATCAACAAGACAAAGAACGCAAGGTAGCTCATGCTCAGCAGATAGGCGATAACCAAAAAGACAATCCATCCCACATTGGTCTTGCCGTCGGCGCGGCGTTGTTCGCGACAACGATAGAGCCAGATCGTCACGCCAATGGCAGCGATAAGTAGCACGAGTGCCACCGCAGCCAGCCCAGCAAGCGCAAACATCACGCCTATGCTCACAGCAATAACCGGAAGCAGAAGCAAGCCACACCCGCAACCACCCGGGCTATATACAACAGATTGCCGACGTCGCTTCATCGTCACTCCATTCTCAACGTCTTTGGGCCCTACAATGCGATGGCCTGCTGGACAGGAACAATCTTGTCGAGCTCAGGTTTAATCCGCCTTTTCTCGGCCTCGAGATCAAACGCCATCTGGGCGCGCAGCCAATAACCATCCGTCAGGCCAAAGTAACGGCAAAGACGAAGGTCCGTGTCAGCCGTCACACGGCGTTTTCCCAAGACAATCTGCCCGATACGCTGAGCCGGAATCCTGGTCTCCTTAGCAAGGCGATATTGAGAAATACCCATAGGAATAAGAAATTCCTCTTTGAGAAGCTCGCCAGGAGTCACCGGTGAGAGCAAATCAGTCGCAGCCTCTTCATTTGTGGTAATCGACGATTTCGACATTCCAAGCCATCCCCTGCCTCCACTCAAAGCAGACCCGATAAGATGCAATCATAGCATCGCCTTACGTTAATAACGTCAAACGTTTCTATAGACTTACATCTTCATTATACCGTACATCTGTTCGTATTTTCTGGGTAATTACTTCTTTGCTCGCTAGACAAGCGAAAGCAATCGTTTGTAGACATCGAGGCCTTTGAGCAGGATTTGCTCGTCAAAGAGCATGGTATCAGTATGCAGGGCACTCGTGGCATAGGCGGGGCAGCCCTCGGCGTCACTCGGATTGTCTTGGCCCTCCGGCACGCCCGTGCCCAACAGGAAGAACACGCCCGGCAGATGACGCTGATAGAACGCGAAGTCCTCGGCAATCAACAGCGGCTCGTCCACCAGCTGCAGCTCGGGCAAGGCCGGCGCAATACGGGCGAACAGCTCGGGATCGTTATCAACCGGCGGATAGCCCTCGGCAAAATCGAGATCGTACGTGCAGCCCGTTGCGGCGCAGGCATCATCCAACACGCGGCGCACACCCTCGCGCGCACGATCGAACATGTCGTCCGTAAACACGCGCAGGCTACCGGCGACATGGGCCTCCCCCGCCACCGCATTGCAGACGGTGCCTGCCTGCAGCAGACCGAACTTGCCGATGCAGGGCTCGTCGGCGCCCAGCTCGTCCATCAGCTCGCGCTCGGCAACCAAAAACTTTGCTGCCGCCAACGCGGCATCGTGCGACTCCCCAACCGGCACACCATAGGTCTTAGCGATGTGGATGCTCGTACCGTGAATATGGATATGCGTCTCGCTCGAACGCGCCAGCAGCGGACCGGAACAACTCGCCAACGTGCCGGCAGGCAGATCGGGCCACACATGGAAGCCAAAAATGCGGTCGGCCCCATAGCGCTCGAACACACCACTCTCGCATACCGTCTTGGCACCACCGGTCGTTTCCTCGGCCGGCTGGAACACAAAGAGAACGTTGCGCCTAATGGCGCCCGGCTGTTCGCGAATCGTACGGTCAACATACGTCGCGGCGGCAAGCGCCATGGCCATGTGTCCGTCATGTCCGCAAGCGTGCATCTTGCCGGGATGGGTCGAGGCAAAGGCCGCTCCCGTCGCCTCCGCGATGGGCAGCGCATCCATATCGGCGCGAATCGCCGTGGCATGCGCGGCATCAACGCCGGCGTCGAAGAAAGCACAGACGCAGCTGGGGCACGGATGGGTCACTTCGCAGGTGAGCGGTGCCAGCACGCCCTCGATATAGGCAATGGTTTGCGGAAGATCGAAATCGAGCTCCGGAATGCGATGGAGATCGCGGCGATAGCGACGGAGTTCTTGGAGCTCGGTCATAGAGGATCCCTTCGTGAGGCACATCTGTTGCAACTTATTGTGATACAGGATTGTGGCGCACATGTTTCCAGCATATCCCTGCATTTTTTAAACGTTATATACGAATACTCTTGTTTGGTAAAGTGCAACGTGATAGGGTCTTTACCACTTGATAGAGGCGCGGGCACGAAGAGCCGCGGGCGAGCCGGCAGGCTTTGACCCCGTGGGGAGGCGAAACCCGCCGAACTGGGTTTTTCGGGCACGAACAACCTGGTGGGCCTGTGGGAAACACCCACAGGACTGTCTGCAGCAATGCGGGAGCGCTATCCGGACATTGGGTCCACGCTATGCGGATTCGATGCGCAGATGGCGCCGTCTGGATAGCGAGGTTTACGGGACATGGCATTGACCCCCAACGAGGCATATGCGGCCAAGCAGCCGTTTGTGGACAAGGAGACACTCGAGCATATCGTCGAGCAGTTCCCCACGCCGTTTCATCTATACGACGAGGCGGGCATCCGCCGCAACATGCAAGAAGTGCGCGACGCCTTTGCATGGAACCCGGGCTTTAAGGAATACTTTGCCGTCAAGGCCAACCCCAACCCGGCGCTCATCTCCATTCTCAACGAATACGGCTGCGGCTGCGATTGCTCGAGCTATACCGAGCTCATGATCGCCCGCTCGCTGGGTATCACAGGACACGACATCATGTTCTCGTCCAACGACACGCCGGCTGCCGACTTTGAGCTCGCCGACAAGCTGGGCGCCATCGTCAACTTTGACGACATCAGCCACATCGAGTTCTTTGAGCGCGTTGCGGGGCCCATCCCCAAGACGGTCAGCTGCCGCTTTAATCCAGGCGGCCTGTTCCAGCTCTCCAACGGCATCATGGACAACCCAGGCGACTCCAAATATGGCATGACCACCGAGCAGCTCTTCGAGGCCTTCCGCATGCTCAAAGCCAAGGGCGCCGAGGACTTTGGCATCCACGCATTCCTTGCCAGCAACACCGTCACCAACGACTACTACCCCGAGCTCGCGCGTATCCTCTTTGAGCTTGCTGTACGCCTGGAGCGCGAGACCGGCGCACACGTCGCCTTCATCAATCTGTCCGGCGGCGTCGGCATCCCCTACCTGCCCGAGCAGCAGGCCAACGACATTCGCGCCATCGGCGAGGGAGTACACGCGGCATACGACGAGATCCTGGTTCCCGCCGGCATGGGCGATGTGGCCATCTGCACTGAGATGGGCCGCTTTATGATGGGCCCCTACGGCTGTCTGGTCACCAAGGCTATCCACGAGAAGCAGATCTACAAGGACTATATCGGTGTCGATGCAAGCGCCGTCGATTTGATCCGCCCTGCCATGTATGGCGCCTACCACCACATTACGGTGATGGGTCAGCCGGGCGGCGCCGACAAGGCCACGGCGCCCGTCACGAACACCTATGACATCACGGGCAACCTATGCGAGAACAACGACAAGTTCGCTATCGATCGCAAGCTGCCGCATATCGACATGGGTGACCTGCTTGTAATCCACGATACCGGTGCGCATGGCTACTCCATGGGCTACAACTACAACGGACGGCTGCGCTCGGCCGAGGTCCTGCTGCGCCCCGATGGCGCGGCCGACCTCATCCGCCGCGCCGAGCGCCCGGGCGATTACTTTGCCACGCTCGACGTGCTGCCGTGCGGCCGAGAGCTGCTGGCCAAGTCGCGCGCCGAAAGTGCCCGCCGTCGCGCCGAAGACGAGTGCCTGGCAGTCGCAGCTCAATGGAACAAACGCATCCAGATCGCGGAGGCGAAGGAGAAGAACATGGACATCCGCAATCTCGAGGGCTCAATCGTCGCCCTGGTTACGCCGTTTAAAAAGGACGGCAGTGTCGACTTTGACGCGCTCGAGCGCCTTATCGATTTCCACTTGCAAAATGGCACCGATGCCATCCTCACCCTGGGCACCACCGGCGAGAGCGCCACGATGACCGACGACGAGGACAACTCCGTCGTCGCCGCAGTAGTCAAGCAAGTTGCAGGACGCGTCCCCGTCATCGCCGGATCGGGCTCCAACTCCACGCAAACCATGCTCACCAAGTCGCTCACCTACCAGGGCTTGGGAGCCGACGGTCTGCTGCTCATCACCCCCTACTACAACAAGTCCAATGAAGAGGGTATCTATCAGCACTTTAAGACCGTCGCCGATGCCGTGGACATCCCCTGCATCCTGTACAACATCCCCGGCCGCTGCGGCTGCGGCATCAGCGAGCGCAACGTAGGGCGCTTGGCCGCACACCCCAACATCATGGGCATTAAGGAGGCCTCGGGCAACGTCGCCTACGCCGCCAAGATCGCCCACCTGCTGTCCGATGACTTCCGCATGTACTCGGGCGAGGACGCGCTTACCGTGCCACTCATGAGCCTGGGCGCCTCGGGCACCATCAGCGTATGGGCAGACATTCAGCCGCAGCTCGTGCATGACATGTGTCGCGCATATCTGGACGGTGACGTGGCACGTGCCCGCGATATCCAGATTGCCGGCCAGCCGCTCATCAATGCCCTCTTTAGTGAGGTCAACCCCATCCCCGTCAAAGAGGCGCTCGCTCAGATGGGTATGATCGAGGCAAACTACCGCATGCCGCTGTGCCCCATGGCAGACGACACGCGCGCTGCACTTACCGATGCTCTGAAGGGAGCTGGTCTGCTTGATTAAGACCGTCATTATGGGAACGGGCCGCATGGGCTCACTCATCCGCACTACCGCCGAGGCTGTTGTCGACGCCGCCGGAGAGCCCGTTTTTGATATCGTGGCCCAGATTGGCTTCGATTTGAGCGAGCTCGAGAGCGCCCCGGCAGCCGATGTGATTATCGACTTCTCGAACGTCGTGACCTTCGATGCCGTCGTCGCCTATGTCGAGCGCACGGGCGCCGCACTCGTTTCCGGCACCACGGGCTATTCACCTGAGCAGATGGACCGCCTGCGTGAGCTGGGCCAGAACACCCGCGTTATGCACTCGGGCAATTACTCCATCGGCATCGCAGCCCTGCGTCATCTAGTGGCCCAGGCCACACGCGAGCTGCCCGGCTTTGACTGCGAGATCGTCGAGACGCACCACAACCAAAAGGTCGACGCCCCGAGCGGCACTGCCAAGCTACTGCTCGACGCCGTCGTCGAAGCTGAACCCGAGGCAGGCTACCACCCCGTCTATGGCCGCGAGGGCATGTGCGGCGCGCGCGACCCCAAGGAGATCGGCATGCACTCGCTGCGCGGCGGCACCGTAGCTGGCGTACACGAGGTGGGTTTCTTTGGCCAGGACGAGGAAGTCACGCTCACCCACCGCGCCACGAGCCGTCAGATCTTTGTCAACGGCGCCTTGGCAGCCGCGCAGAAGCTCGTCACCCGCGAACCCGGCTTCTATACGTTCGACAAGGTCATGTTTGCCTAACCAGGTATCAACCGAATCCATCCAAAGGAGAGATAGCAAATGAGCAACGCAGCCGAGATGGATGCACAGGAGATTATCAACTACATCGCCACCGCGCCCAAAAAGACGCCCGTCAAGCTGTACGTGCGCGAGAAGCCGGGCATGAAGGTTGCCTGGGGCGACGCACATGTCTACGGCGGTCGTCGTGGCAAGACCGTCTTTGGCGACTGGGATGAGCTTAAGGCCATCCTCGATGCCAATGCCGATTCCATCGATTACTACGACGTTGAAAACGATTGCCGCAACTCCGCCGTGCCCATGCTCGACCTTAAGGGCATCAACGCCCGCATCGAGCCGGGCGCGATCATCCGCGACCGCGTCGAGATCGGCGACCGTGCCGTCATCATGATGGGCGCCATCATCAACATCGGCTCCGTTATCGGCGAGGGTTCCATGATCGATATGGGCGCCGTGCTGGGCGGTCGCGCCACCGTGGGCAAGAACTGCCACATCGGCGCCGGCACCGTGCTGGCAGGCGTTGTGGAGCCCGCCAGCGCCACGCCCGTCATCATCGAGGACGATGTCATGATCGGCGCAAACGCCGTGGTCCTGGAAGGCGTGCGCGTGGGCAAGGGCGCTGTCGTTGCCGCCGGCGCCGTGTGCGTCGAGGACGTCCCCGCCGGCGCCGTCGTGGCCGGTGTCCCCGCCCGCGTCATCAAGATGCGCGACGAGAAGACCGACAGCAAGACCGGCCTCGAGGAAGGTCTGCGCCAGCTGTAGAGTTGCGCGGTTTTACCAAACCGCGCAACGGCTCGACGCTCCAAACGTCCCTAAGCGGCAATCTGACGTTCAATCGTCGGTCGCGTACCGAAGTACGCTTCCCTCCTCTTTCACGTCACCTTGCTCGCCTAGGGGCGTTTTCGCTGACTAATGCTCAACCTGCGGCGCAATGTCAGCAACCAAGCCGAAAACAAAAAAGGCCGAAGCACCATCGGGGCTTCGGCCTTCATCATCTCAGGGTTCCGTCGTATTCAACCATGGCGGGTCGCTTTGACAGGCGCCCTGCGGCCGTCTTATAGACCTCGGAACGGTCGCGCCGCCCTATTGCCACGATCTCGGCAATCTCAACCGTTCCGTCCTCTCGGATTCGAAAAACCATTCGGAGTCCTGCATTCCGCCATTTGATCTTTTTGCAGCCGGCAAGCTCACCGTGAAGCGGCGTTCCAATTTCATCAGCGCGCGTCTTTAATTTCGCGACTGCAATACGGACGAGTCTTCGCTGAGATCCATCTAGTTTTTGATATTCCTTCTCGACGTCTCGATTCAAAAAGCCGACGACAAAATGCCCACTCATTCGAAAAGATCCTCATCGGGGATCACGTCCGGATCCATCGATTCAAACTCCGCGAGCTCCTCGGTAGTTAGGGCGTCCTCAAACGGAACAAATTCATGCGGACCATGCTTGACTCGATCCGCAGCGATGCGATTTATCTCAAGTTCGTGCAGATACTGCAGCGCACCGTACATTTCTTCATAGGCGGCATAGTCGATAATCACGGTATCGATATCGTTATGATCGGCAATGAACTGTGGTGCGCGTTTTGCGCGTTTACGAATGGCAGATAAAGACTTGCTTGCTTCGGTAGCCGAAACAACCTGGTCTTTTGTAAACACCGGTTTTTCCAGAACAAGTGGGGACATTTTGACCTCCAAAAAATAATCTGGATTATATTTCAAAGTATACTTCAAAATATAATCCAGACTTTTATTCGAAAAAAGCCCTATCGATTCTCGATGCTGCCGATATTCTTAAGCTCGATGGAGATGAGGCCGTTGGGCTCATTGACGAACTCAATGTACTCGGAATTCGAACCCATCTCGGCCGGGAAGCTGATCTCGATGCCCGTGTCGGTACGGATCTTGTGGTTGCGCACCGCCGCGCGTTCGACCTGCTTGCGCTCCACGGGCACACGCTCAGGCACCTTCTCCTCAGTCAGTGCCGCGCGCACGCTCTCCTTGATAACCGGCTCGTCCTCAAAGACCTCATCGACGATATCCCAAGGGGGCAGTTCCTCGTCATCCTCAACTTTCTCGGCAACAGCAGCCTTAACCTTGGCGAGTGCTACAGCCGTGTTGGCACCGTGCTCCTCGGCGACTTCCTCGACCACACGCGTCACGGTGTCGATGACCTCCTTGCCCGATACCCCCGTGTCGCACTGCAGCAGGCCATCGGGAATGAGCATGCGATCCTCGCCGGCAATCTTGCGCTTCTTATCCACATAGCCGATCTCCATGGTGCTTGCACGCACGATTGCATAGCTCGGCACCTTTTGCGAGGGATTCGGCAGAATGGCGTAGTGGCGCGCAATGTCGTTGCGCACCTCGCCCTCTTCGCGACCCACCTCGTGCATAAAAGCCTGCTTGGAGCCCAGCAGCATCACGGCAAACCAGCGGGCATCCTCATCGTCATCAAAGTCCGCCACAAGCACGTCAGTGGACTCGGCTTTCTCGGCCTTGGTAAGTTCGGAAGAGATGAACTCCGCAATCTGCTGAGACAGATCCACGAACTCACGCTCACCAAAGAAATAGCCCTTGAGCTCGCCGCCGAATGCGGAGTTCTCGGCAAACGTGGCACGCTTGTTATCAGCCGAGGTACGAGCGCGCCGCAGGTGCGTGGTTACGAAATTACGCACGGTGCGGCTCTCGATATCGAGCTCGCGCTGGCTCATAACGTTGACGGCAGAGTCAAAGTCCAGGATATGCAGAATCGCGTGATTGATTTTCATATACGGCATTCCGTTCTAGATCGATTTCGGCACGAACCAGTATAGCGGTCGATCCCGCCCCAGGCGCATCGAAGATTGGTGCATCGGGGACAGGTTGCTTTGCACCAATGGTTAGCGCAGGAGCTCGGACTGCCAAGCCTCGAGCTGTTCTGCCAAGCTCTTGCCGGCAGCGGGCATGTCGATCTGGGGACGTTTGGGCAGAAGCGCACACTTAAGAATCGCAACGATAGTCTGCGAGACAAAGCGTCGCGTATCCTTGTCAAAGCCTTGCGCAGCCTGGAGCATCACGGGCAGGCTCTCGCGCAGATTCCCAGCGATATCCGCAAACCGCTCAGCACCCGTAGCCTCAAGCACGGAGAACAACGCATCTACAAAACGCTCGCGCTCGCTAGGCGACACCGCAAGCAGCATCTCGCGAATGGAGCCATCAACGTATCGAGCACCGGCGGACAGGCGCTCACAGTACACGAAGTCGCGACCATCAACCACCCAGCTAAAGGGATTATGCTGAAGCAGGCTGAACTCGGTGCTCTCAACGATGGCATAGTCCTCCTGTGTCTCGAACATCATGCCAAAGATCGACGACCGAGGTAGCGTCTTGTCGATTCGACCGGATAGATCGGCGAAGGCGTTGCCGCTCAGAAACTCCTCGACGAAGCCCGGACCATCATGGGAATACGCCCGTTCGATTCGCTCACGGGCGACATCGGGGCACATCGCCGCACCGTACACCGCAAGGTTTCCACCCTTGGAATGACCTCCGCACAAAAGCGGCCCGTCAATCGCATCCGCCGCCTCGTCTACATAACGCGCCGCGGATTCCTGGGCCGGCACAGGACACCGGAACGCCATGTTAAAGTCCTCTTTCCAGCCCACAATCGTGCTGTCGGTCCCCCGGAAGGCAAGATAGCTAAACCCCGCCGGAAATCGGAACGTCATGGCCGCAAACTGCTCCGTTGTCTCGGCATCACTCACGCTACGATAGCCGCAAACACGAACGCCACGGTAGCGAGGGCTTGCTGCCACAGCCTCCAACAGGGCACGGCTCCCCTCCGGATCCCACAGGTCGCCAATCATGTCTTGGTAGCACTCGGCGCGCAGCAGCTCGCGTACGTCTAGGCCCTGCCAGTTCGTCAGCTCCGCCATATCACACGGCAAACGCAAATAGGACAACCACGCAAAGACCAGGCTATCCACCGCGCAGAACGGCCGTTCCTCAAACGGATCAAACGCCGTCTGGGCATAGGTCAAAAAATTAGGCGAATCCGACATGGCCCTCCCATCAACTATGGTGCATTGGGGTGGTGCAAAGTAACCTGACCCCCTCGCACCAAAAAGGCGCCCGGACCGTGTGGCCCGGACGCCTTTCATTGTAGCCTGTTGCCCAAAAGAGCTTGATTTAGCAGGAGAAGTCGACGCTGTCGATGATGTCCTTGAGGGCCTTGGCGGAGGCGGTGAGCTCATGCTGCTCGTCATCGTTCAGCGGCACGGGGACGCGGCAGACGACGCCGTCGCGGCCAACGACCGTCGGCATGGAGATAGCCAGATCGGACAGGCCATACTCGCCCACCATGAGCGAGGAAACGGGCAGAACGGTCTGCTCATCGCGCATGACAGCGGTGCAGATGCGCTTGACGGCCATGGCGACGCCGTAGTAGGTGGCGTGCTTCTTCTCGATGATGGTGTAGGCGGAGTTCTTGACGTCCTCGGCGATGCGCTTCTCGGCGGTCTCATGCTCCAGGTGGCCGTGAAGCTCGCAGAAGGTGTTCAGCGGAACGCCAGCAACCTGAGCGCTGGACCAAGCGACAAACTCGGAGTCGCCGTGCTCGCCCATGACATAGGCCTGGACATCGCGCGGGTCAACCTCGACGTGGGCACCAAGCATCTGCTGCAGACGGCCAGTGTCGAGCACGGTGCCGGAGCCGATGACATGGCCCTCGGGCAGGCCGGACATCTTGATGGCAGCATAGGTCAGAACATCAACCGGGTTGGAGACGATTAGCAGAATGCCGTCGAAGCCGGACTTCTTAATCTCGGGGATAATGGACTTAAAGATGTTTACGTTCTTGTTGACCAGGTCCAGGCGGGTCTCACCGGGCTTCTGGGCAGCGCCAGCGGTGACGACGATCATGGCGGCGTCGGCGACATCGGAATAATCGCCGGCGTAGATCTTCATCGGCTCGGCAAACGTCATGCCGTGCGCGATATCCAGGGCCTCACCCTCGGCACGGTTCTTGTCCACGTCGATGAGGACCATCTCGGAGAACAGACCACTCTGCATCAGTGCGAACGCCGAAGACGAACCGACGAAACCGCAGCCGACAATAGCGACCTTCTTCTCGTTAACCATTAGAAACTCCCATCTCTCTCCACAAACAAGCCGCCCGGGAACGACCCGAGCGGCTTGCCGTAATCCCAATACATCCAATCGGGACTTTGATTATGCCCCTATTCGCAGCCAAAAATCGACCGTTTACCGAAATTGTTTGCAGTATTCGTAAAATAACTGCACGAAATCGATTTCGAGCTATTGACGAGTCGAAATAACTTTCTAATACAGGCCCGCCTCGCGAATGGCCTCGACAGCCAAAGCGATCTGATCGGGCGGCAGGACCAGCGCCATGCGCACGTGTCCCTCGCCCGAAGGACCAAAGCTCGCGCCCGGCGTCACCACAACGCCGGCCTTCTCCATGAGCTCCTCGCAAAACGCCATGGAATCGGTGCGACCACCGGGAAGCTTGGCCCACACAAACATAGAGCCATGTGCGTTGGGACGCTCCCAGCCCAGGCCCTCAAGACCGTCGCACAGGGCATCGCGGCGCTCCTGGTACTTCAGACGCTGCGCCTCGACCTCATCGCGCGGACCGTTCAGGCAGGCGATGGCGGCCTTCTGGATCGGGAAGAACATGCCAAAGTCGATTTGGCTGCGCAGCTTGGCAAAGGCCGAGACCACGTCCTCGCGGCCGACCAAAAAGCCGATACGCGCACCGGTGACGTTAAACGACTTGGAGAGCGAGAAGAACTCAACGCCCACCTCGAGCGCACCGGGATACTGCAAGAAGCTTCCGCCCGGCTCGCCGTCGAACACGATGTCGGAGTACGCGTTGTCGTGAACAATCAGTAGATCGTGCTCACGCGCGAAGGCGATAATCTCCTCGTAGACCTCGGGCGTACCCACCGAGCCGACCGGGTTCGCGGGCAACGAAACGATCATGTACTTGGCGCGATCGGCCACCTCGGGATCGATGCCCGCCACATAGGGCAGGTAATTGTGCTCGGCAACCAGCGGATAGTACTCGAGCTTGGCATCGGCGATCTTGGCACCCGCCTCAAAGACCGGGTAGCACGGATCGGGAACCAGAATGGTGTCGCCCGGATCGAGCAGGGCCAGGCCCAAATGACCCACGCCCTCCTGCGTGCCGTTGCACGACTGCACCATGGACGGCGTAATGCCCGAAACGCCAAAGCGGCGCTCATAGTAATCGCACACGGCCTGCTTGAGTTCGGGCAGGTCGCGCAGGGCATACTTCCACATCTCGGGATCTTGAGCTGCCTGCGTGAGCGCCTCGACCACGTGGTCGTACGGCTTAAAGTCGGGCGTGCCCACGCTCATGTTGTAAATGGTCTTGCCCTGAGCCTTCAGCGCGAGAAGCTTGTTGTTGAGCGAGGCGAAGACCTCCGCGCCAAAGCGGTCGAGACGCTGCGATGCCTGCATGGTGCCACCTTTCGATATAAAAAACGCGGCGCTCCGACAAGAGCGCCGCGCGATACGGGCCATCAGATTGCAAAAGTGTAACGCTTGCAACCCCCGTATTGGTTCAATTTAGCCAACCTTAGTCAACTGGATTGAGCGCGTCGATCTGCGCAAGCCACAGACGCGAGCTAGCGTCACTCGGCATACGCCAATCGCCGCGCGGGCTGAGCGTCACCGAGCCCACCTTGGGACCATCGGGCAGGCAGCTGCGCTTAAACTGCTGGGCAAAGAAGCGACGGTAGAACGTACGCAGCCACGTGTGGACGGTCTTGGCGTCGTAGACGCCCTCGAAGCTCTTGAGCGCCATGCGGTAGATCTTGCCCGGCTCAAAGCCAAAACGCAGCAGGTAGTAGAGGAAGTAGTCGTGCAGCTCATACGGGCCCACCAAATCCTCGGTCTTCTGCGCAATCTCGCCGTCGCCCGTGGGCGGCAGAAGCTCGGGGGACACCGGCGTATCGAGGATATCGAGCAAGACCTCGGCAATGCGCCCGCCAAAGACATCGG
>UQMV01000045.1 GCA_900542315.1 uncultured Collinsella sp. | reverse complement strand
GCCCCGAGGCGCATAACGCCGCTGTTATAAAACGATACCGTCCATAGAGTTGGCGACATTCTCGACCAGCCCCGCGCGCACGGCTTCGGCCGCCGCGAGCGTACCGTTTTTGACAGCCTCGACCGAGGTGGCGCCATGGCCGATCAGGACCACGCCGCGCAGGCCCAAAAGAATCGCGCCGCCCTTGGCGTCGCCCGAAAGCTTGGCCTTTATCTCGCGCATCTGCTTTTTAATGAGCAGCGCGGCGATCTTGGTGCCAAGCGAAGACATAAAGACGCCCTTGAGCTCCTGCAGCAAAAACTTGGCAGCGCCCTCGGTGGCCTTGAGCGCAATATTGCCCGACATGCCATCGGCAACGACGACATCGAAGTTACCCGAGGTGATGTCCGTTCCCTCGCAGTTACCAACAAAGCCGGGAACGGCGGCTTTCATAGCCGGGAAGCAAGCCTTGGTAAAGTTGGAGCCCTTCTCGTCCTCGGTGCCGTTGGCAAGCAGGCCCACGCGGGGATGCTCGATGCCCAGGACGACGCGAGCATAGGCGCTACCCATCTGGGCAAAACGCACCATGTCATCGACCTCGACATCGGGGTTGGCGCCCATATCGCACAGCACCGTCAGACCGCCGGCACGATTGGGCAGTGCATTGGTCAGACAGGGGCGCACCGGCTGCTTCTTGCCTTCGGCCTGATACCTAAACGGCGTCACATAGGCGGTGGCAGCGGCGGTCATGGCACCGGTGGAACCGGCGGAGAAGAACGCATCCGCGTTGCCCTTCTTAATGGCGCGACACGACAGCACGATCGACGACTTGCGTTTAGTCATCACGGCGCGAATGGGATCGTCATCCATGGCGATAACGTCGGGTGCCTCCAGAGCCTCGACGCGCGCATGGGAGGCGGCAAAGGGATTGACGATTTCGGCGGGGCCAGCTGCCAAGACCTCGATATCGGGATCGGCGGCAAGCGCAGCCTCGATACCATCGAGAACAACCTGAGGTTTCTCATCTCCGCCCACAACGTCTACACAAACGCGAACGTTACTCATATACATGCTCCTTATACAAAAATGGCCGACTCATTGAGCCGGCCATTGTGGTTCCATTTGGAACGGCATCGCATCCAGAGTATATCGTTACTCGGTAACGATAACCTCGCGGTCCTTGTAGAAACCGCAGCTGGGGCACACGTGGTGCGGAAGCTTGACAGCGCCGCAACGGGGGCACGTGGACTGAGCCGCAGCCGAGATCTTCATGTTGGCGGAACGACGGGTGTGAGTGCGGATACGACCCTGCTTTTGTTTAGGTACGGGCATAGTGACCTTCCTTATGAACTATCCAGTGTGGCGATTACGCGCAAGTAGCGATACTACCACAGTTTTACTCATCGAGCTTGAGATTCTTCAATGCTGCAAATGGATTTTCCGTGGCAGCGGCCCATTCCGCCTCTGCCTGGGCGGCGCAATCGCATTGCTCGACGTTGAGATTGCAACCGCATGTGGGGCACAGACCACGGCAATCGGGCTTGCAGAGCACTACAAACGGCGTGTCCATGACAACGGCGTCGTTGATGGGCTCGCCCAGATCGACGACGCGATCCTCGCCCAGGAGCTCGTAGCCGTCTTCGTAGGCCTCGGGGTCCTCGGGCTCATGGAAGAGATAGAACTCCTCGATCTCGCCGGCAATGTCAAAAGAGGCAGGCTCCAGGCAACGGTCGCACTCGCCGGTGGCGTGCGCGCGAACCATGCCGGTAAGCAGAACACCGGTGCCGGCATTGGTAAAGACCACGTCATAGTCGATACCGTCCTGCAGCTGGTACTCCTTCTCGCCCACCGTGTAGGCGGCGACATCGACCTTGCCGGTCAGCGGATACGAGTCTCCGGGAAACTCGAGCTGCTCGGAAAGATCGACGGTAACGCTCGGGAACTCAGCCATTACCACTGACCATTCTGCTGGGCGGCACCCTCGTTGAGCTGCTGGCGGCAACGGGTAACGGTGCCGGTCAGGCTCTTGAGGTTCTCCTCGAGGTGCGTAAAGACCTGCTCGGCGTAATCCTCGGCAGCATAGCGCGTCTCGCGCTCATACTGCTGGGCACGGTCGCGGATATCGTCGGCCTGCTGCTGCGCAAGGCGGACAATTTCCTGCTCACCGGCAATGGTGAGAGCCTGCTGCTGAGCGTCGGCGATGATGGAATCGGCCTGAGCGGCGGCGGAAGCCATAAGCTCCTCGCGCTCTTTGAGGATACGGCGAGACTTCTGCCATTCCTCGGGATAGCTCATGCGGATCTCATCGAGGATGTTAAAGAAGACGTCGGCATCGATGACCTTCATCTGGGCGTTCTTGCCGAACGGCGTCTTAGCCTCTTGGATGAGCCCCTCGAGCTCGTCGACAAGGCTCACGATCCTGTCGCCAGGAAAATTCTCGCCCGGCATCCGGTCTCCTTTCATAGGTAACATATCATCGTGCTAGTTTACCACATGCCACCTGGCAATAAAAAACGTCACGAAAAGCGATGTTTAAGCGCCTCGACCACATTAGCCGGCACAAACGTCGAAACATCGCTACCGAGCGAGGCGATCTGGCGTACCACCGAGCTCGAGATGTAGCCATACTGCGGAGCACTCATGACAAAGATGGACTCTAGCTCGTTATCCAAGCGGTAGTTGAGGTCGGCTTGCTGCAGCTCATACTCAAAGTCGGTCATGGCGCGCAGGCCCTTGACCACGGCACCAGCGCCCTGCTCGCGAGCAAAGTCGACGAGCAGTCCGGTAAAGGGCAGGACCTCGACGCCATCAATATCACCGAGCGCCTCACGGGCGAGCGCCACGCGTTCATCGAGCGTAAAAGTAGTGCCCACGCCGTTTTTGCCCTGCGACTCGGCAACGGCCACGATCACACTGGGAAAGATGCGGCGGGCGCGGCGGATGACGTCGATATGGCCAAACGTGATGGGATCGAAGGTGCCCGGAACGATGACGCGGTTAATGGTGTCACTCATGGGCATCCTCCTGAGACGTCGTGCCGTCGCTGCCATCGGCATCGGTGGCGGAATCGTCATCCTCGCCCTCGCCGACCCAACGGAGCAGGTCGACCGAGGTGATGCCATAGCGTTTCTCACGCACGGTTACAAAGCCGGCAGGATGTGCACCCGCGTCGACGGCGGCATGCTCAAACAGAGCATAGGCGCCCGGGATGAGCAGACCCTGCTGGGCCAGGTTCTGCAGCAGCTCTTCGACCGGCTTGGCACCAAAAGCATAGGGCGGGTCGAGCAAGACCAGATCGAAGGGGCCGCCCGGCACGCGGCCGCGCGAAGCGCTCGCAAGGACATCGCCCGTCACCACACGCCAACGCGCGCGATCGCGGCAGAGCGACTCGATATTCTTGGTAATGAGCCTCGCGGCATTGCGATCGATCTCGAACGTCGTGAGCGAACGGGTGCCCCGCGAGAGCATCTCGATGCCTAGGGCACCGGAGCCGCCAAAGGCATCCAGTACGCGAACCTCGTCCAAATCGAAGTCGAAGGCCGATAGGACCATGGATGCGCACGCCTCGCGCACGCGGTCGGTCGTCGGACGCGTAACATCGCGACCGCGCGGCTCTTCGATCTTGCGACCGCGCCATTCACCGCCGATGATTCTCATCCTCCGCTGACCTCCTTAAAAATATGTCGATATCGCTCGGCAACCGCATCGCGCAGGGGACGCGTCGCCACAGAGTCAAGATTGCTAGCATACCGCAAGAGCTCGACCGCGTCCAAATGCGCCCATTCGATGAGGTCCTCGTCGGCATCGAGGTCGACAAAACGTAGGGTCACGCCACCATGCTGACGGTAACCCAAGATTTCGCCCTCGTGGCGAAGGCGTAGGTCCATCTGCGCGAGCGTAAAGCCGTCTGCAGTCTTCTCGAGCGACTGCAAGCGATCTTGCGCCGCCGATGTGCCGCCGTTGCCCTTGGAGTGCGTCATGACCAGGCATGTGCCCGTCACGCCGCCACGGCCCACACGACCACGAAGCTGATGCAGGGCGGCCAAACCAAAGCGCTCGCCGTTCTCGATGACCATGACGGTGGCGTTGGGCACATCGACGCCCACCTCGACCACGGTGGTCGAGACGAGCACGTCAATCTCGCCGCGTTTAAAGGCATCGATCACGCGATCCTTCTCCCCCGCCCGCATGCGGCCGTGCAGGCGTTCGATAGTAAGGCCCGGCAGCGCCAGGCGCAGGCGGTCAAGCTCAGTCGCCGTATCGTGCAGCGGCACGGGGACGGTCACGCGGCCCTCGTCGTCACGGGCGATACCGGGCACATCCTCGAGCTCGTCGGCCGAGTCACTCGGCTCCACAAGCGGACAGATCACGTAGGCCTGCTGGCCCTTCTCGTGCGCCTCGCGGATGGCACCATAGGCCAGGTCGCGACTCGACTCGGTGAGAACGCGCGTCGTCACGCCGGCGCCCGGGACGGGACGATGGCGAATGATGCTCGTTTCCAGGTCGCCGTAGACCGACAGCGCCAGCGTGCGCGGGATGGGCGTCGCCGTCATGACGAGCAGGTCCGCGCCGGGACCCTTCGCGCGCAAGGCGTTGCGCTGGCCCACGCCAAAGCGGTGCTGTTCGTCGATGACCACGAGCGACAAGTGCTTAAAATTCACGTCTTCGGAAAGCACGGCATGCGTGCCAAAGAGCACGTCAAGCTCGCCCGATTCCAGCTGCACATGGATGCGCTCGCGCTCCGCCGCCGGCGTGGCGCCCGTCAGGAGTGCCCAGGATATGCCGGCCTGAGAGAGCAAAGGGCCGGTCTTATCGGCATACTGACGAGCCAGCACGCCCGTAGGCGCCATGACGCAGGCCTGGGTGCCGCTATCGACGGCTACGGCCAACGCACAGGCGGCAACGGCCGTCTTGCCGGTACCGACGTCGCCCAGCAGCAGACGGTTCATGACGCGCGCATCATCGCACATATCGCGCAAAATATCTTGGAATGCGGCCTCCTGCTCGTCGCTCAGCGAAAACGGCAGGGCCTGCTTGAGAGCAGCAAGGTGCTCGCCCGCGGTATGGGCATAGGGAACCACCTCGACCAAGCCGCCGTCATTGCGCAGACGCAGCGCGAGCTGCAGGTACAGGCACTCCTCATAGGCCAAACGGCGGCGCGCAATGTCGCGCTCGGCCATACTCGAGGGAAAGTGAATCGAACGAAGCGCACGGGCATTGCTCATGAGCTTGCGCTTTGCGCGCAGCGGTGCCGGAATGGGATCAAAGGGATTACCGACGAGCTCAAGAGCACCGCTCACGATGCGACGCATCCATGCCTGGCTCACGCCGTCACTCACGTAGTGAACCGGCAGGATGGTGCCGGCAGCGCGCCCGTCCTCGAGCTTTTCAAAGTGCGGCGAGGCCATCTGCTTAAAACCGTAGGCAAACTCGACCTTGCCCATCACGGCCAGGCGGTCGCCCCGCTTAAGCTGCTGGGCAATCCAGGGCTGGCGGAAAAAGGCGACCTGCAGCACGCCCGTGTCATCAACGAGCGATACCTCGGTCACCTGCATGCGCGGACGAGGCTGTTTTTGAACAATGCGATCGACCGTGGCAATAATCGTGCATACGGTGCCGATGGGCGCCATCTCGATGGACCACGAGCGGGTGAAGTCCAGATATCGATGCGGGATATGGAGAAGGAGGTCCCCCACCGTCCGAATTCCCAGACGGCGAAGGGCCTCCTCACGTTTACCCGAAACATATTTGAGTCGCGCGATATCCTCGCCGAGCGCATTGCTCTGGGCAAAGCGCTCCGAGACGCGCGGCACGGAGCATAGCTCGGACATGTTCAGATGCCTACTCGATCGAGAAGATCACGGGATAGAGCGGCTGCTCGCCACGATGGGCATCAATCTCCAAGTCGGGCTGAGCCTCCTCGATGGCGTCGACGATCTCCTGGAAGGCCTCGTCGGACAGTTCCTCGCCAGCCAGAATCGTCAGCGCGTCGCCCTCCTCTTCCTCCTGCATACGGTTAATGCAGTCGAGCGTGACCTGCTTCACATCGGAGCCGACTACGTCGATGGAACCGGCGATGATACCCATGACGTCACCGGAGTGAATCGGAGAGCCGTCCGAGGCGCTGGAGTCGCGCACGGCGCGGGTGACCTCGCCATCGCGGACCTCGCTGATGGCGTCGACCATAGCGGCGACGGCGTCCTCGAGCTCGGAATCGGGCAGGACGGCGAACAGCGCGGAGAACGCCTGGGGAACGGTCTTGGTGGGAACGACGGCGACCTTCTTATCGGTGCAGGCAGAGGCAGCGGCCTCGGCAGCCATGCGGATGTTACCGTTGTTGGGCAGGATGATGACCGAGGTCGCGTTGACCTGGTCGACGGCGCCCAGCAGGTCGGCGGTCGAGGGGTTCATGGTCTGACCACCCGAGACGATCACGTCAACGCCGAGGGACTTGAGGATGTCGGCCTCGCCCGAACCGGCGGCAACGGCGACATAGCCCAGCGCCTTGGCGGGCTCGGCAGCCTTCTCCTGGTCCTCATGAATCTTGGCGGTACGGTCGTGGGCCTCCATCTCCATGTTGTGGATAAAGACCTCGTAGATCTGACCAAGCTGTAGCATGTGCTCGAGCACCAAGTTAGGGGTGTTGGAGTGCACGTGAATCTTGTAATCGGGGTAAGCGCCCACGAGCAGCTCGCAGTCGCCCATGGAGCCCAGGAACTTAAGGCACTCGTCCTCGTCAAACGGGGCGTCGGCCTTAAACAGGAACTCATTGCAGTAACGGAACTCCGAGCCCTCCCAGTCGTCGTTAGCCTCGATCTCAACGCGGCCAAGAGCGGCATCGCGGGCAGAGCCGGCGGAGTCAAACGTAGCGGAGAAATCCTCGACAACGGTGCTGCGGCCAAGAGCGGCAGCCACGAAGTTCTCGAGGAAAATGGCAAATCCAAAGGCGCCGGAGTCGACCACGCCGTTCTCCTTGAGAACGGGCAGCAGGTCGGGCGTGCGGGCGACGGACTGGTACGCCTCGACGACGATGGCATCGAGCGCATCCTCGGCCGAGAACTTCTTCTTCTCGCACTCATCGGCCTTGGTCGAAACATCGCGCAGGACCGTGAGGATCGTGCCCTCGATGGGCTTGCGGACAGCCTGGAAGGCGACCTTGACGGCGCGACGGAAGGCGAAGGCAATATCGGCGGACGTAATGGGCTCGTCGGCAGAGACAAGGCCCTCGGCCACGCCGCGCAGAATCTGCGACGTGATGACACCGGAGTTACCGCGAGCGCCCATGAGGGAGCCGTGGGTGATGGCGCCGGCGATGGCTTCCATGTCGGCGTCGGCAGGAAGAGCAGAAAGCTCCTTGGTCACCGAGGCGAGCGTGAGCGACATGTTGGTGCCGGTATCGCCATCGGGTACAGGGAAGACGTTGAGCTTGTTGATCTCCTCGGCCTTGTCGGAAACGGCAGCCGCAGCGATCGGAAAACAGGTGCGAATGGTCTTTGCAATCATGGGTGTTAGAATCTCCGTTTTCGGATGCTAGTTCAGACGGCTCTTGAGCGCGTCGATGTGAATGCCGATCTTAAGGCTGGCGGGATCGATCTGGGCGATCTCCTGCAGGGTGAAGGCAACGGAGCTCGAAAGATTGTGGCAGACGGACTTCATGTTGACGCCGTTCTCGAGCACGACGTGAAGGTCGACCGTGAGGCCGTTCTCATCGGCGGAGACAAGCACGCCCTTGCGGAGGCGCTGACCGGCAAGCAGGCGCACACTCTCGGCGCCCTGGAGCTGCTCGGCCATACCGACGACGCCGTAGCACGTCATCGCTGCATAACCGGCAATATCGGCAATAACGTCATTCGAGACGCTCAAGCTGCCGTTAATGGTCTCAGACACAAGAATCTCCTTTTCTGGTGCTCGCGGCACCATGTCGTGGGAGCAATCATTGCAATATTCTACAACGACCACGCCATGTTAGGGCGGCGGGGTTCACGATTACATCCTCGACACGAAATGTTGATAAGGTAACGTTCGTAACAGCCGATCGCGGCATGAAAAAACCCGCCGCATAAGCGACGGGTTTTACAACCTGGCTCCCCGGGTAGGACTCGAACCTACAACAGCGCGGTTAACAGCCGCGTGCTCTACCATTGAGCTACCGAGGAATAGGTGCGTGCTCTCAAGCAACGAAGTTTATTATACGGACGATCGGGAGAAGGGCAAGAACTTTTTTGAGAAATTTTCCGACCTAGTCATTGGGGACGTTCTTAAACGACTAGTCATTCAATAGTCATTGGGGACGTTCTTAAACGACTAGTCATTCAAGAACGTCCCCAATGACTACATGAAAGCGCCCTCAAGCGGATGTGCTTGAGGGCGCTTCTTGCTTGACTAGCTTTCGATGTAGTCCTTCAGCTTGCTGCTGCGGCTGGGGTGACGGAGCTTGGCCAGGGTCTTGGACTCGATCTGGCGAATGCGCTCGCGCGTGACGCCAAACTCGCGACCGACCTCCTCGAGCGTGCGGGGATGTCCGTCAACAAGTCCAAAGCGCAGCTCGATAACCTTGCGCTCGCGATCGGCAAGCGAATCGAGCACCTGGGTGAGCTGCTCCTGCAGCATGGAAAAGCTGGCCGCATCGGGCGGAACGATGGCCTGGGAGTCCTCAATGAAGTCGCCCAGCTGGGAATCCTCTTCCTCGCCGATAGGAGTTTCGAGCGACACGGGCTCCTGCGAGATTTTCTGAATCTCGCGGACACGGTCGGCGCTCATGTCCATCTCGGCACCGATCTCCTCGGGGGTCGGGTCGCGGCCCAGGTCCTGGAGGAGCTGGCGCTGCACGCGGACGAGCTTGTTGATGGTCTCGACCATGTGCACGGGAATACGGATGGTACGGGCCTGGTCGGCGATAGCGCGCGTAATGGCCTGACGGATCCACCACGTGGCATAGGTGGAGAACTTAAAGCCCTTCTGGTAGTCGAACTTCTCGACGGCGCGAATCAGACCGAGGTTACCCTCCTGGATCAGGTCCAGGAACAGCATGCCGCGACCGACGTAGCGCTTGGCGATGGAGACGACCAGACGCAGGTTGGCGCTAATGAGCGCCTGCTTGGCCTCAAGACCGACATTCTCGATACGGGTCAGACGACGCATCTCGGAACGTGTGAGCTCAAGCTCGCCCGCCTCGGCGGCCTCGAGCTTCTCAGTGGCCTCGAGACCCGCCTCGATCTTCATAGCCAGATCGACCTCTTCGGAGGCGGTCAGCAGGTCGACCTTGCCGATCTCTTTGAGGTACATGCGGACGGGGTCGCCGGTCAGCATCACCGTGGAGGCGTCGATACCGCGCACGCGCGAACGCGAACGGGACGTGCGCACGGTGCGCTTCTTCTTGCTCTTGGAGGAGCCCATCTCGGCATCGGCCTGACGGGCCATCTTGAGCTCGTGATCGTCGAGCGAGCCGGAATCGTGCTCGTCGTCGTCACCAAAGTCGTCGGTATCGGTATCGTTATCGTCATCGTCCATGGGGGCGTCGTCGTTACCGCTCGCGGAGATAATCTGGATGCCGCTGTTGCGCAACGCGGAATACACCGCGGTGAGCTGCTCATCAGTTACATCGATATCCTTCAGGGCGACCTGAATCTCGTCCTCGGTTACCGAAGTCCTGTTTGAGCCGTTGCCCATGAGCTTTGCAACGTAGGATTCCAGCCCAGTACCCGTGCTCTCAGTCTTTTTTGGCACAGATTCTCCCTTCATAGTCCACAGGACTCAATACTTTAGCACACGCAGTGACGTCTATACCCAAAAAGAGGTCTGGATATAGGCGAGAATACGCTGGTTGACCACAACATCTAGGCCTGGTCGGCGCCCGCAGTCTCCAAACCGATCAAACGGAACGGGTCGGCCACGCCGCCAATCGACTTTTCGAGCTCGCGCTGACGCTGCGTGTCCTGCACCGCCTGCATGGTCAGCACACGCCGCGCCTCGTCATCGAGCGAATGGTCCCGGCGCAGCTTAGCCTGTGCGGATCGTATGCGGCGCTTGATGGTATAGAGCTCGAGCGTGTCAAGCATAAAGACGATGTTCGTCTCGGTGGGGTGTTTGCTCGTCGCCGAGATGCGTCCGGCACTGACAAGCGATGCCGCCTCGGGACACACCGCGCGAGCCGCATCCATGCAGGCCGCAGGATCGGTGCCCGGGGGCGTCGCCAGTACGGCCCATGCAATCGACTCGTGACGCGGGTCGACCCACTCGATGGAGCAGATGCGATCGGCATACGTGCGGAACAGGTCGGGGTAGCTGGTGAGCATCGTCAGCAACTCGCGCTCCCCCGCCAGCGACTTCCGCTCCAGATCGGTGAGCACGATCGGCATCGCCGGAGCTGCGGGGCCAGCCGAAGCATCGGCAACCGAAATCGCACCATCCATCCCTGCCGGCACATCAATCGGAGGCAGGTTGTCGTCAACCTCTACCGGCGCGGCGCCATAAGCATCGAGCGGAACGTAGTCGTACGGCTCCTCCTCGACCGGCGCAGAGACTATCGGCGTCGCGCCCGACGCCCAAGCGCCGCGAGGCGCCCCCTGCGAACCAGACGTCCGACCGCCTGCGTTTTCAGAGCGTTCGGCCCGTGCCCGCTGGCGCTCATAGTTCTGCTCACGGCGGCGCTCCGCATCCTCGCGCTTGGCGACATCGCGAAACACGCGGCCTGAGCTCGCGCGCACGGTCTCAAGGTCCAAGCCCAACAGATCGGCAATCTGGATAAAGTACGTGTCGATCATGTAGCTGTCGCGCAGCGGATAGATAAGCGTCAGAGCATCTTCCAGCGCCTTGGCGCGACCGCCCGGCGTGGTAATATCGCTCGACTCCTGCAGCGAACGGTACACGAAGTCCATGAGCGGCTCGGCGGCGTCAATACGTTTCTGCAGCTCCTCTCCGCCGTGTGCCGTGATGAACTCCATGGGATCGTTACCGTCGGGCAGCACCACGCAGCGAAGGTCCATCGAATCCTGCTCGATAAACTGAATCGCGCGTCGGGCAGCCTTCTGGCCCGCGGCATCACCGTCAAACATATAGACGATGCGCTTGGCAAAACGGATGAGGGTCTTTACATGATGTTCCGTCAGCGCCGTGCCCAGCGTGGCGACGACGTTTTTAATCCCCGCCTCCCAGCAGGCGATGCAGTCGGTATAGCCCTCAACCACGATGGCGGTATCTTGCGCGACGATAAACTCCTTGGCCCAGTTAAAGCCATAGAGGTTTCGCTTTTTATGGAACACGCTCGTCTCGGCGGTGTTGAGGTACTTAGGCTGACCGTCACCCATGATGCGCCCGCCAAAGGCGATGTTATGCCCCTGCTCATCAAAGATAGGGAACATCACGCGGTCGTAAAAGCGGTCGGAGAGCTGTCCGCGCCCGCGGCTGACAGCCACGTTGGCGTCGATCATCTCCTGTGGGGTAAAGCCCGCCTGGGACAGATGAGCCACCAGCATGTTGCGGCCCGGCGCAAAGCCCAGACAGTAGCGGCGACAGACATCGCCGCCCATACCGCGGCTGGCAAAGTACTCACGCGGACGGCCGTCCTTACCGCGCATGAGCATGGTGTGGTAGAACTGAGCCGTCTCGGCGCATAGTTCGTAGATGCGGGCACGCTTGGTACCACGCTCGCGACGGGCACCGGTATCGTGCAGCTCAATGCCGGCACGATCGGCAAGGTAGCGTATCGACTCGGGAAAGCTCAGGTTTTCACGCTTCATAATATAGGTGAAGACGTCGCCGCCCTCACCGCAGCCAAAGCAGTGCCATACCTGCGTGGCGGGGATAATGTGAAACGACGGGGTCTTTTCGCCATGGAAGGGGCAGCAACCCCAAAACTCATGACCACGGGGTTTGAGCTCAACCGTTTCCTGCACGATGGCGACCAGGTCGGACGCAGCGCGTACCTGGTCTTTCTCCTCATCGCTAATCACGGATGCTCACCCCCTGCTCACCCAAGTTGTGGCGAATATCGTCAATATTACCCTCGACGGTCGCGATCAACTCGTCCAGCGAATCGAACACGCGCGACGGGCGCAGCCAGCGCGTAAACGCCAGCGAGACGGACGCACCGTACAAGTTACCCGTATACCCAATCAGATTAGCCTCCAGATGCGCCGAGGCGGCATCATCGGCATACGTCGGCGGCAGGCCCACGTTTACCGCAGCGGGCCACACGGTATCGTCGACCAGCACAAGGCCCTCGTAAACACCATCGGCAGGCACTTGAATGCCCTCGGGCAGCTGAATGTTTGCCGTGGGAAAGCCCATGTCAGAGCCCTGATGACGGCCACCGGCGACCACGCCGCGCAGCATGTACGGACGACCGAGCAGTTCGGTGGCAAGCTCAACATGGCCCTGGCGCAGTTCCTGGCGAATACGGGTGGCGCAGATCGTCTGGCCATCAACGCACAGCAGCTCGTGGCCATAGACATCAACACCGCGCTCGGCACCCCATACCTGCATCTCGGCAACGCCCGAGGCGCCACCACGACCGAGGCGAAAATCACTGCCCACGCGAATCGAGCGAATGTCGACGACGCGCGACAGCAGTGAGAGAAAACCGACATGATCGAGTGCCGCCACCGCGGGCGTAAAAGGAACGGCGACAACCGCATCGACCCCGGTGAGAGCCAGGGCATGCAGGCGGTCGGCCGTCGTCATCAGTTTTTGGGCGGGCGAAGAACTCACCACGACGTCCGGATCGGGATCGAAGGTGACCACGACCGCGCGGCAGTTATGGGCACGGGCGTCGCGCACCACGGCGTCAATTAGTTCGCGGTGTCCCCGATGTACGCCATCGAACACGCCGATGGCGATTGAGGCAGCACCTAAACGCCCGCACCCATCAAACGCGGCGGCGGAAACGATGCGCGCCCCGCCCGACTCGCCTGCAAAAAAGATACGCGCGAGCTCGTGGGGGGCCAGCATCATCGAACACCGCCGATTGCCTGCGGAAACACGTGTTCCATCACAAAGCGACCGTCCTCAATGCGGGCAAGCGCCTTGAGCCCACCATCGAGCACCAGCGCAAACGGTGCCTTCGAAGCATCGAAGTCGACAAGCGCGCGGTCAACGGGAATACGCCTGCCGCAGAGCAGGTCATCGGCAAGGTTGCCCGGCAAGTCGACACGCGTGGCGCCCAGGGCCGCGATGGGGTCCAAAGCAAAGCCAGTCGCAGACTCGGGAGAAAGTTCCTCCACCGCATGACAGACGCCAATGGAAACCACGCCGGATGCCGTCCGGCGTAGCGCGGAAATGTGTGCGGCGCTATCGCACGCGCGACCCAAATCACGAGCGAGTGCGCGGATATAGGTGCCCTTGCTCACCGAAAATGCCACGGTCCAAACACAAGTATCGCCCTCGCCGCTCATGGCGACCAAGTCGGCGGCATACACCTCGACGGGACGCGGGGGCAGGTCAACGGCATTGCCCTCACGAGCAGACTTGTACGCGCGAACGCCGTTGACCGAGATGGCCGAGAACGCCGGCGGGACCTGCATCTGCGGCCCCAGCATAGCAGCCAGCTGTTCACGGGCGTAGGCCATGTCATGCAACTCGGGGGCAACGGAAACGGTGCGAGCGGCCTCGCCCTCCGCATCGTCGGTATTAGTCTCGACGCCAAACGAAATGTCGGCGACGTAGCTTTTCGTGTCGAGGGTGAGCATGCCCAGCAGACGCGTGGCCTGACCCACGCCCACCACCATGACACCGGATGCCGTGGGGTCGAGCGTGCCGGCATGACCGACACGCCGTTCGTGGAGGGCGCGTCGGCATTGCGAAACCACGTCGTGGGACGTGCAGCCCACCGGCTTATCGACGGCGAGCAGCATATTCAATTGAGAAGGCGTACGACGAGCCATGTACCATCCAAAAAATTAGAGCTCGACGGTCACCGAAGCGGGATCCTCCCCCACCAGCTCGGCCAGCATGGGAAGTGCCACGGCGAGCGTCTCGCGAATCGTTCCGTTGTTGGTAAAGCCGGCGGCGGCATGATGCCCGCCACCGCCAAAGTTGGCAGCGATCTCGGACACATCGAGGTCACCCTTGGAGCGCAGGTTGCCGCGCACCTTGGTATCACCGTCAATGCCCTTTAAGAACAGACAGACCTCGACGCCCATTACCGAACGCACCACATCGACCAGACCGTCACATTCATCCGAGGTGACGCCGCAGGCCTCAAGGTCGCTCTGGAAGGCATAGCTATACGCCACGCGCCCGTGCGCGACCGTCTTAATACGGCCCATGACAATGGACTTGAGGTGCAAAAACTCGACGCGCATGCTCTGATAGACCTCGAGCGCGACACGAGCCGGATCGGCACCATGTGCTACCAGGCGCGAAGCGGCATGGAACGCGGCAGCATCGGCGTTCTGGTACTGAAAACGACCAGTGTCGGTCACCAAGCCGCACAGCAAGCAAGTCGCAACGCCATCACGGGCAACGATGCCGCAATTATCCAAGAAACGGTCGATGATCATGGCGCAGGCCGCGGCATCGACACGCCTCAGGCTCAGCTCGGTAAACTCCTCGCGCGCCGGATGGTGGTCGAAGCACACCACATGCTTGGAGCGGCGAAGTACCTCGGCCGAGTTGTTGAGGCGCTCGACGACCGGCACATCCACCGAGATAAACAGGTCCGGATTGCCGGTGTACGCAGATGCGGGCACCAAGCGATCGGCGCCCTCCATAAAGCGGTAGATGCGCGGCACCGGGTCATCGTCTGCCAGCAGCAGCGCAATGTCCTTGTTGGGGAAAAACTTCATAAGCGATAAGCCAATGCCCAGCACGGAGCCCAGGGCGTCACCATCGGGAGACGTATGTCCCGAAATCGCAATGGAGGACGCACCCTCGATGAGCTCGAGGATGCGTCGCGTAATATCTGCAGACTCGCCAGCGGCGAGATCAGCGGAATTAGTCATCTAAAGCTGCCTCCTGGGCGGCATCCGCTATGGGGTAGCCGTCCTCGTCCTTTTCGATCGCCAGCGTGGCCGGAACGTTTTCCAGCGCACGCGTGATGCGCTCGGCCTCATCGGTCGAGCGATCGATGCGAAAATCGAGCTCGGGCGTGACACGCCAATCGAGCGAGCGGGCCAGCAGGCTGCGAATGCGGCCCTTGGCGCTGGCGAGCGCCTCCATGACCTCGTCGTAGCGGCTCGCATCGCACGACACGTACACGCGCGCGAACGAACGGTCCACCGCGACCTCGACCGCGGTCAAAGTAACCAGGTCGAGACGCGGATCGGAAACCTCAAAGAGCAGGATATAACCAAGCTTCTCGCGAAGCTGCTCGCCCAGACGGCGGGTTGCCTGCGTTTGCTTCATAGCGCTACCCCCTACTCGGTACGGGCAACCTGGTCGATGCGGTAACCCTCGATCTGGTCGCCGGGCTTGATGTCCTGGAAGTTCTCCAGGCCAATGCCGCCCTCGGAACCGCTCTTGAGGCTCTTGGCCTCGTCCTTGTAGTGGCGCATCGAGGCGATCTTGCCGTTGAAGACCACGATGCCGTCGCGCACCAGGCGCACGGAATCGGTCGCGGCGATCTCGCCCTCTTCGACGCGGACACCGGCGGCGATACCGACTTTGGGCACCTTGAAGGTGTCCAGGACGGTCGCGGTACCCGTGGCGACCTCGACCTCGGTGGGCTTGAGCATGCCGATACGGGCCGCGTCGAGCTCCTCGAGGCACTTGTAGATGACGTCGTAGCAACGGATCTCGACACCCTCGCGCTCGGCGGCGGAGCGGGCCTTACCGTCGGGACGGACGCCAAAGCCGATGATGATGGCGTTGGAGGCGTCGGCTAGGACGACGTCGGTCTCGTTGATGGCGCCAACGGCGGAGTGGATCGTGTTGATGCGAACCTCGGACTGATCCATCTTGTCGAGCGAGTCCTGAAGGGCCTCGATGGAACCCTGGACGTCGGCCTTGATGATCAG
>UQMV01000044.1 GCA_900542315.1 uncultured Collinsella sp. | reverse complement strand
CGTAGCGGGTGGTTTAAAGCTGGCCGCTGCGCGGCCAGCAGACTAAAGTCTTGAAATTAGAATAGCTCCAAGGTTTTGAGTGGCCCTAGGGCAGTCGGAAGGTGTGACATGGAACGCGAGTTTTCCCTTAATATCAAGCAGACGGCCGGCCTCTACGGCGTAAGCGCAGACACTCTTCGCTATTACGAGGCAATTGGTTTAGTTGCCCCAAAGCGCGGGGCGAATGCCTACCGTGAATACAGGAAGGACGATTTCGGCAGACTCAACATCATCATGTCAATGCTCAATATGAACTACACGCTTAGCGAAATCAGATCTTTCCTAGATAACCATTCACTCGAAACGAGCTTTGAACTGTTCAGCAACGAACTTGATAGCATCGACGCAGCCATAGCAAAACTATCGCAACGGCGCCGAAAAATCGAGCATTGCATGCAGAACATATCCATGTCGTTAAGAGCACGCGAGGAAAAACAGTCGAGGGTGGTTCATAAGGGACCCCGAGGATATGTCATCGTAAGCGAGGATGAGCTAAGCGGCGACATAATTCCCTACGCCACCATTAAGCGCATGAAAGAACTCGGGATGGAAATCGATTCGATACACACGGTTCCATGCTTCATCCTTGACCCATCGCACAGAAGCGCCGACGGTTGCCTGGTAGCAGAGAAGACGCTGCTTTCACTCGGATCAATCGACGATAAAGGGGGCGAGATTTTCCCAGAAGGCGACTATCTTTGCAGGACAACCACCGGACCTGCAGAAATAACGCCGACAATATGGAGGGAAATGAATGAATTCATGGACCAGAATCATCTCATTGCCGCAGGGCCTCTTCTAGAATTCTGGTATGTAAGCGAATACATATCTGACAATCAAGATGAATATTTACACACGTTAGAAATAATGGTTGAACCCGGTGAAATCGACCAGCGATAGCGCCTCAACTCACCTAACACGCCAAAAGGCAAGCAACATTCACCTCCAATGGCCAAGCCACCAGGGTAGTCTTTTTGCGACGGGGCTTTTTTGACTACTTTTTCGCAAACGCAAGTGCTCGGCGAGGCAGCCGACAAGAGGTAGTCAAAAAAGCCCCGTCCCAAAAAGACTACCCCAAAGTGGACTGCGAGATGGTTAGAACGAGAGGTTGTCGTCGGTGTTGGCGGCTTCGCCGTCGGCGAGCACGTCGTTGCCGTCGACGTCCTTAAGGAGCACCGAGACCTTCTGCTCGGCATCAGTCAGGCGGGTACGCAGGCTCTTAAGAAGCTCGACGCCGCGGGTGTAGCTCTCGAGCGACTCCTCGAGCTCCATGTCGCCCGACTCCAAGCTGCGGATGATGAGCTCCAGCTCCTGCGAGGCCTGCTTGTACGTAAGCTGCTCGACCGGGGTCTTCTCTGCCATATCTGTTTCCTTTCCTAAAGGTCTGTCACTGTGAAACGCGGCCTACTCAACCGCATCGACGGTTGCCGCCACGTTGCCGTCCGCCATGCGCACGCGGATAGCGTCACCAGGCTTAAACGTCTTAGCACTCGTAGCCACGCCGTCATCGCTGTACGCGATGGAGTAACCACGGGCGAGCACCTTGAGCGGCGACAGGGCGTCGAGCGAGGCCGCTGCACGGCCTAAGTCAGACGCAGGCTTGCTCAACATCGTGCGCCCTTGATGCTCCAGACGGGAGCTCGCGAGCGTGAGCGCATGGTGCTTGCCATCGAGCCCCGAGGTGCTTGCGACCAAGTGCTCGGGCAGGCGCTCATAGTTCGAACGGAACACCCCGACCGAGCGCGCAATGGCGCCCGACAGGCGGTCAGCGGTCAGGGCAAGCTCCGACTCGCGACGCTCAACCATAAACGTTGGATCGTTCAGGCACGGGCGGCACGCGGCCGCATCGAGCGCATCGCCCAAGCGCGCCGTATAGGTATCCCAGGCACGTCGACCACGCTGATCGAGCATCTCCAGATCGACCTGATCCGACCCGATCATCGAAGCCATCGCAGCACCTAGGCGCTGATGGCGCGTCTCGAGCACATCCTCCAGCTCTGTCATAGCCGGTGCCACGGATTCTGCCGCCGCCGTTGGCGTGGAGGCGCGACGGTCGCTCACCATATCGCAGATCGAGGTATCGGGCTCGTGGCCGATACCGGTCACCACAGGCACGGGACAGGCCGCCACCGCGCGAGCAAGCTCTTCGTCGTTAAAGGTCATAAGATCCTCGAAGGAACCGCCGCCACGCACGAGCAAAATGCAATCGGGCGCCGGCGTAATGGTGGCGGCGCGGCGCAAGCCTTCAATAAGCTCTGCTGGCGCACCCTCGCCCTGGACCTTGGCACCCACGCAAACGAGCTCGACAAGTGGGTTTCGACGGCGCAGCGTACGCTTGACGTCGTCGATCACGGCACCCGAAAGCGAGGTGACGACCGCCACGCGCGAGCAAAACACCGGAATGCGACGTTTGCGGGACTCGTCCATCAGCCCCTCGCGGCGCAGCTTTTCGGCTAACTGTGCCACCTGTTGACGCAGCAGGCCCTCCCCCGCCAGCGAGAACGAACGGGCGACAAAGCTCATACGGCCCGTGGGCTTATAGAGATTGAAGCTGCCCTTAAAGCTCACCTGCATACCATCGCGCAAATCGAAGGTGCGCTTAAGATAGGCACCCTTCCAGATGATGCAGTCGACGGCGGCCGAGTCGTCCTTGATCTGGAAGTAACAGTGGCCGCTTCGGGCATTGGGGCCACGAAAGCCGGTGACCTCGCCCAGGACGTTCAGCTGCGGAATCGCATCGAGCGCGCCGGCGGCGATCTCCACCGCCTGGCTCACGCTGAGCTCCTTGCGCTCCTGCTCGTCCGAGCCGTCGAACTCGGCAGAAACACTATTGCCGGTTAGATTCCAGCCTGCCACGCAGCCTCCTTTCGTCATTGTGCACACGGGCTCCAGCCCTGTGCAAATTCAAGTCCCACACATAGTACAGCGCCGCGGGGACACAAATCCCCGCGGCGCCTGTCAGCCCAAGTTCTTATCGGTTGGAGTTTCTGTTGTAGCGAGCCATAAGGTAGAGCAGCTGAATAATCGAGGTGAGCGCCGCCGCCACGTAGGTAAGAGCGGCCGCCGTCAGCACCTTCTTGGCACCGTTGACCTGCTTGGAGCTCATGCCCGACTGCTCAATGTAGGCCACAGCGCGGCGGCTGGCGTCAATCTCGACCGGCAGCGTAACGAGCTGGAACAGTACGCTAAACGAAAAGAAGATCAGTGCGAGGGTCGTGAGTCCCGCGATGTTCATGAACAGGCCCATGAGCAGCACGATCGTCCAGGTATTCTGAGTAAAGTTGACGACCGGCACGAGGGCGGTACGCACCTTCATCATGGCATAGCCACTTTGGCGCTGAGCGGCATGGCCCGCCTCGTGGCAGGCGACGGCGACGCTTGCGACCGACCCGCCCGAACGGTTGGCATCCGAGAGATACAGATTGTTATCCTGAGGGTTGTAATGGTCGGTGAGCTCGCCGGCAACGCCCTTGATGCCCACGGCGTTGCAACCGTTGGCATCGAGCATGCGGCGAGCGACCGTAGCACCCGTGTCGCCGTCCGAGCGTACCTTGGACCACGTCTTGTACGTCGAGTTGATATAGCTCTGTGCGGCAAGGCCAAGTACCGTGCAGACAAGAACAACCAGTAGGTACAGCGGGTCGATACCAAAGCCGTATCCATAGTAATAGGGCATGCGAATTCCTCCGAATTGAGTTACACGTTGGAGGCATTTTACCCATTCGCCCAACCAACGAGACAGCATCGATGTTTTGGCATCGTCAGCGAAAACGGCCGAGAGCGAGCAAAGTGACGTGAAAGAGAAGCGACGCGTACTTTGGTACGCGAGCGACGATTGAACGTCAGATTGCCGCTCTCGGCCGTTTGCAGCGTCGAGCTGTTACGCGGTTTGGTAAAACCGCGTAACTATATACCTACAGTAGCTCGATTTTGCCATCTTTGACCGTCAGTCCCATGTTGCCCGAGAGCAAATCGTCCAGGCGTGAGCCCACGAGCTCAAAGCGCCAGCCTTCGCGCAAGGGGCTCTGCTCGGGATGCTCAATGTAGTCGGCCAGGTCGTCGCGCGAGGCAATGACCGAGGTCGCCACGCCCGAGCGCTCGGCAACCAGGCGAATGAGCGCATACATAAGATCGGTCACGCTCTCCAGCTCCGGCGAGATCTGACGGTGCCCGCGCATCATGAGCGGCAGGCGATCGTGCGGGCAACTCGCGCCGCGCTTGATGGCCATGAGCGCACCGTCCACGTCGCGCTCCCCCAATTGATCGGTACCGCGAATGCTGCGGAACTCCTCAACGCGCACGGGATTGCGCTTAACGAGCGCAAGCAGCGTGTCGTCGGACATGACCCACTTGCGCGGGATGTTGCGGCGCTCGGCGCGGTCCTCACGCCAGGCGGCGAGCTCGCGCGCGATACCCAGCTGGTGACGACTGCACGAGTTGATGCGTTTGACCTTGCGGAACGCCTCGTGGCGATCGGCGCGATAGTGCGACTCGTCAGCCAGCGGGCGCAGCTCGTCGAGCACCCAGTCCACGCGGCCCAGCTCGCGCAGGCGGCTCATCATCTCGGTATAGGCGACAATCAGGTACTTGACGTCATCGATCGCGTACTCAATCTGCTTATCGGTCAGCGGGCGACGCGACCAGTCGGTCAGCGACTCGGTCTTGGGCAGCGATACACCGCAGAACGTCTGAACAAGCGCGCCATACGAAATCTGCTGGCGCTCGCCCAAAAAGGCGGCGGCCACCTGCGTGTCAAAAATCGGACGCGGCAGCACGCCTACGGTATGGAGCATGACCTCCATATCCTGCGAGCAGGCGTGGAAGACCTTGGTCACGCTCTCGTCGGCCATAAGCTCGGCCAGCGGCGATAGGTCGTCGATTACCAGGGGATCGACCGCTACGCTCTCGGCAGGGGTGGCAATCTGAACCAAACACAGACGCGGATGGAACGTGCGCTCGCGCAAAAACTCGGTATCGACGGCAATCGCGTCGAACTCACGGGCGCGCTGGCAAAAGTCGAGTAGAGCCTGATGTGTGGAAATGTACATATCAACCCATCGAATAAGGTTAGGCCCGAAAAACACGGGTAGGATATCGGCATTGCCTTACAACTATACTCGGTTAGTCACAGAACGGGAACGTAAGTATGCGCTGCCTTATCATCCACAACCCGGCATCGGGCCCCAGCTCAGATGAAATCTACGCATTCACGCACGCCCTCGCGCAGGGCGGCGACGAGGTCGTGATGCGTTTTATCGGCGATGGTATGGAACCCGAGGACGCCGTGGCGGACGTGCGCGAATTCGATCGCGTGGTCGTTTCGGGCGGCGACGGCACCGTCTCCAACGTGCTCGACCAGATGCGCGGGTGCGGTGTCCCCACGCTCGTCTTCCCCTCCGGTACGGCCTGCCTGTTCTTCAACAACATCGGCAATGCCCCCGAGGCAGCGGCTCTTGCCAAGGCTTGCCGCGCCGGTCGCACGGTCAAAGTGGACATGGGCGAGCTCCTTTGGCTCGACGAGAACGGCAACGAGAAGCGCCACGGCTTTATCATCATCGCCGGCTCGGGCTTCGACGCCGAGATCATGATGAAGGCCGCCCCCACCAAAAACGACATCGGCGAGATCGCCTACTTCCTCTCCGCGCTCGCCACGCCCAACCCCACGGTGGCGCACTTTACTATTGAGCACGACGGCATTGTCGAGGAGCTCGACGGCATCTGCTGCATGGCCGGCAACACCTCGGTCATCCAAAACGACATCAACCTGTTCCCCGACTGCCGCATGAACGATGGCATGGTCGACATTGCGGTCATCGAACCCGTGCGCACCGTGCAGCTGTTGCCTACTGTGATCACCGCCGCACTCGACCCCGCCGGCAAGGTACTCGGGCGCCCGCAGTTTAAGATCATCCAGACCAAGGAAGCCAAGATCACCTGCACCCCGTCGCTGGGCATGCAGTTCGATGGCGAGATCATCTCCAGCAACTCGGGCGTCTTTGGTGCCCGCGCACTTCCGCAATGCCTCGACCTCATCGTCGATGAATTCTCACCGCTTGGTAAATAGGAGGACCCCATGAACGACAATCCCCTGATCGGCTTTATCATCATCGTTTTGGCCATGCTCGTCGGTTACGCCATCAACGTGATTCACCGCCGAAAGAAGTAAATCTACATTGGTATGATATTCATCCAATTATCGTCTCCCCTGCCGTTTATGCATTTGCCAAACAGCGGGGGATTTTTCATTTCGGTATTTTCAGACGCTTTATTCAGATGCAGTAATTGCAGGGAGTCTTTATTAAAGTAAAGCTACAAACTGAGTATATTTAGCCGCTCATCGCATATTTCATCACGCTTATCGAGTAAGTTATTTTCATAGATGAATATTGTTTCCAGTTCGTTACGCTAATGGAGTGTCTTTATTGGCTGAAGCCCTCTGGCGACAGAGGGCTTTCGCACGCTGGGAGGGATTATGAGGAAAACTCACCCCGTCAACGCGCTCAAAAAGCTTGGCATTGGCCTTGCTTTTGGAGCCGCAACCATCATGTCCATGCCGACCTCTGCGCTCGCCTGCACGCAGATCTACATGGGCAAAAACCTAACGGCCGATGGCAACACGTACTACGGCCGCACCGAGGACGTTGGCACACGTTACCTCAAGCACTATGGCATTGAACCCTCGCATGGTCCCGGCCATATCTACGGCTCAGACGAGTCCGACTTCGCATACACCTCGACCAAGACCACATATCGTTATAGCTACGTGCGCGACCACCCTTCGCAGTGGCACGGACGCTGGGACGCCTACTCCGAAGCGGGAATTAACGAGAAGGGCGTTTCTTGCTCTGCCACGCTGAGCACGAGCATGAATGACGAAGCAAAGGCCGCAGATCCCCTGACCAAAACAGGCATCAGCGAATACGTCTACGCCGGCGTCATCCTTGGCGAGAGCGGCACGGCCCGCGAGGGAGTCGAGCTCATCGGCAGGCTCATTAACGAACAGGGCGCCAACGCCAACGACCAGCTCATCATTGCCGACAACAATGAGACCTGGCTGTTCGCCGCGCTTTCCGGCCATCAGTGGATTGCCATGAAGTTGACCGATGATATCGCGTCGCTCAATCCCAATATCAGCAATCTCAACTTCAAGGTTAACCTCGATGACACCGTAAACTGCATTCACTCCGAAGGCATTAAGTCCCTACCTGAAGAAAAGGGTTTCGCCAAGTATTTCGACGACGGACAGTTCGATGTTGCCCAGACCTACGGTTCGCCCATCGACAAAACTTCCGTTCACGCTTGGTCGCGCTACGTCCAGGGCCGCGATTACCTTGGGGCTCCGCTTACTGAGGGCACCGACTATGAAATCGTCCAGGACACTAGCGAAAAACCGCGCGCTAAGGTTGGCGCCATGGTAAATGAAATGCAGCCGCTGTTCTTCCAACCCGAAAAGTCCGGTTGGAATACTTTTGAACTTATTCGCGCCTTTGGCAATCGTGGCGAAAACGTTCCCGGCCTCAGCGCCAACACCGATGGTGCCTATTGCATCGGCACCGAGCGCAACGGTGAGGCCCATCTCTTCCAGATTCGCAACGGCCTCAACCCTGAAATTGCGACCATCCAATGGGAGATGCTCTCTCGAGCTGAATTCTCCATCGCCATCCCGCTGTACTCCGCCCTGATGACCGAGGTCAGCCCCTACTTCAGCGACCAGACCGTATCTTTCGACCACTGCGACGAAACAGACGTCGTAAACAACGAAGAGCCTGAGAACTCCATTAACTACGTCTTTATGGACATCAGCTCGCTTGCCTTCGAGAATCGTGCCACCCTCGGTGCTGGCGTCCATGCCTATCTTGACGCCCTCCAGAATGAGCTCATCGAGCAGAACAAGGAAGTTGACGCCGCCATGCTGGCCGAAACGACCACCGAGGGCCGCACTGCCCTAGCCAACAAGGCCGGCAAGGCTGCCACCGAGAACACCTACAAGAAGTGCAAGGCCCTGCTCCAGGAGATGCGCGCCTATCAGAAGGCCGGAAACTTCGAACAGCCCTTCACCCCAAGCGATCTGAACACCGAGACCAAGGGCCTCAAGGTGTCCATTACCTACGCCCAGGACGCTCTTGCCACCGACCCGGTCACCCCGGATCAGCCCGGCACCCCCGAGCAGCCCGGCAAGCCCGAGCAGCCTGGTACCCCCGAGAAGCCTGAGCAGCCCACCACCAAGCCTGAGAAGCCCGGCAAGTCGGACAACACCACGACCACGGTAACCACCAACAAGACGAACACCAAGGGCGGCCTGCCCACCACTGGCGATCGTTTTGATGGCCGCATGGTGGCCGTATTCGCCATCGCTGGCGTTGCCGTCATCTCCGCAGGCGGTTATATCCTCTATCGCCGCAACAAGGAGTAATCCCTCGCTGGTGCGGGTGGGACGACACGGGTTGCCCCACCCGCTCAGCCCGCCTTTTTGACCGGTGGGAAACACCGCTGAAATCTTTTCAAAAAAGATTTCCCCGCACACACTTCGCTGTGCTATAGTGCAGCGCAACAGCAACTAGGTGCGACTGCGCCACGGTATCACGAAAGGAGCCACCGACATGAAGAACACGATGAAGTCTCTCAACAACTGGTGGTGGCGTGATGCGAATACGATCGGTCGACAGTGAGTCCCTCACGCCTGTTTTTGCGCTCTAGGTGATTGGAAGGCCTCCGGTTTCGACCGGGGGCCTTTTTCTATCTCGAGCCCGATCGCATTCGCATCACGCGCCTCCGTTTTTCTCTTACACTCCCCTTTTTGAAAGGATTTTCACCATGTCTCAGAACACCACCGCCACCCAGCCCCGCACCGTCCAGACCGCCGACCGCGGCAAACTCGACGTCCGCGCTCTCGTCCTGCTCGCCATCCTGCTCGCTGCAGGCTTCATCCTCAACTTCACCGTCGGCAAGGCCATCTCGGGCATCTCGGGCGGCATGATCAGCCCCGAGTTCATCATCTCGGCCTTCTGCCTCACCATCCTGGTCGTTCGCCCCAACATCGGCCAGGCGCTCGTCATTGGCCTTATCTCGGCTGCCGTGATCCAGATCACCACCACTTCGCCGTTCGTCGATTTTGCCGCCGAGGGCATCGCCGCCATGCTCATGGCCGGCATCGTCAACGCCGCCGGCAAGAACGGTCAGGTCAAGCCCGCGATCGCCATTGTCGCAACCTTCCTGACCACCTTTGTCTCCGGCGTCATCTTCATGGTCATCAAGATGGCCATGCTCGGCGTGGTCGGCGAGCTCGCCGCCGCCATGCTGCCCGTCGTCGCCATGACCGCCGTCTTTAACGCCATTCTGGTCGGCGCCCTCTACCTGCCCATCCAGAAGGCCCTTAGGCTCAACTAACCCGCTCGGCTTTACGAGCCACCCCATCTTGGCGTTCATTCGTCGCTCGCGTACCCAAGTACGCTTCGCTCCTCTTTCGCGCCAACCTGGGGCCCCTCGTAAAGCCGTCTCCGTGCTTCACCACCAAAGACCGTCCCAAACAACGAGCTTTTTTGGGACGGTCTTAAACAACTGGTCATTTAAGACTGTCCCCAATGACTATGAAAGGTATCCATGGAAACGATCATCAATGTCGACGATGTCTCGTTCTCCTATGGCACGCAGACCGAGCAGGCGCTCAGCCACATCTCGCTCAGCGTGAACAAGGGAGATTTCATCGGCATCATCGGGCCCTCGGGCGCCGGCAAGTCCACGCTTGCCGCCTGCCTGTCGGGCGCTGTGCCCCACCACTACACCGGCACGTTCTTTGGCTCCGTCATGGTTGACGGCCACGACACCTGTGAAGTCTCGCTCACCGACGTGTCGCAAATCGTCGGCAGTGTGCTGCAGGATATCGACACGCAGATGGTCGCTTCGGTCGTCGAGGACGAGATGCTCTTTGGCCTCGAGAACTTTGGCGTTCCCCACGACCAGATCGAGCAGCGCGTGAGCGAAACGCTCGAGACCGTCGGCATCAGCGACCTGCGCGACCGCGAGATCGCCACGCTTTCGGGTGGCCAAAAACAAAAGGTTGCCATCGCCGCCATCCTCGCCATGCGCCCCCGCGTACTGGTGCTCGACGAGCCCACCGCAGCACTCGACCCCGCCAGCTCCACGCTGGTCTTCGAGACCTTGCGCGAGGCAAACCGCACACTTGGCATCACTATCGTGGTCGTTGAGCAAAAGGTCGCCCTGCTCTCGGAGTACTGCAACCGCGTGCTCGTGCTCAACCATGGCGAAATCGCGCTGCAGGGCGAGCCGCACGAGGTCTTTGCGCATACCGATGAGCTCCGCACCATCGGCGTCGACTGCCCCCGCGTCACACGCATCTTCAATAGCCTCCAGGCCGATGGCCTGGTAAGCGGTACCCCTTGCTTAGATGTCGATGAGGCCGAACGCCTGATTTCGGGCATCGTCGACCCCGCACACGCGGTCATCGAAGCCCAGGCGCCCGCCGGTTCCCCGCATGCACCGTCATTGCGCCCTCATGCCAAGGACGCCGAGCCCGCACTCACCTTCGACCATGTTGAGTTTGCCTATCCCAATGGCGGCGCCGCCGTACACGACCTTAGCCTGACGCTCTATCCTGGCGAGCTCGTGGGCATCGTCGGCCAGAACGGTGCCGGCAAGACCACGCTCACCAAGCTGATCACGGGCCTGCTCAAACCCGCCTCGGGCAGCGTGCGCGTCGCGGGACTGGATACTGCAACCGTCCCCACGAGCCGCATTGCCCGCGAGGTCGCGACCCTCTTCCAAAACCCTGACCGTCAGATCTGCAAGGACACCGTGCTAGACGAGGTCGCCTTTGGCTTGGAACTGGGCGGCATGGACCGCGCCGAGGCTCTGCGTCGCGCCCAGCTGGTCATCGACCGCTTTGGTCTGCCCGCCGACGAGGCACCGTTCTCGCTTTCGCGTGGCCAGCGACAAATGGTGGCGCTTGCCTCCGTCGTAGTGGTTGAGCCCAAGATCGTCGTACTCGACGAGCCCACGAGCGGCCTTGATTACCGCGAGTGCATGACCGTCATGGAAACAGTGCGCACCATGGCCGAGCGCGGTTGCGCCGTTATCATGGTCTGCCACGATATGGAAGTCGTCTCGGATTTTGCCGAGCGCATTGTGGTAATGGCCGACGGTCGCATCCTCGACCGCGGCCGCACGCACGAGCTATTCTCGAACATCGATCTCATGCAGCGTGCCTACGTGGAGCCTCCCCAGGTTATTGAACTCTCGCGCCGTCTGGCATCTTCCGTCTCGCCCGCTTTTGCGCAGGTGAGCGAGGTCACCGATGTCGTTCGAATTACCAAGGAGATGGTCCACCGTGGTTAACGTCATCGACTACATGCCGGGCGATACGCTGCTGCATCGCCTGAATCCCGTCGTCAAACTGGGCCTCGCCGCCGCCATCATCGTCGGCATCTTCTTGTCCGACACCTACGTGGCGCTGCTGGGCTTTTTGGCACTCACCCTTGCGCTGGGCGCCTATGCCGGCGTCGTCGACCGTCTGTTCTCGCTGCTTAAGTTGCTGATTCCGCTCGCGCTTATCATGTTGTTGCTCCAGCTGGCCTTTATGCGCGATGGCAATGTGGTGTGGGGTTTCGTTACCGATACCGGCCTCATCACCGGATCTAAGGCCTGCCTGCGCCTGCTGGGCGTAGCGTTGCCACTCATACTCATGCTCATGGTGACCAAGCTCAACGACCTTGCCAACGCCTGCGTCGAGGTACTGCACGTACCGTATCGTTACGCCTTCACCTTTACCACGGCACTGCGTTTTGTGCCGGTGTTTGGCCAAGAGATGAATGCCATCATGGAGGCGCAGACCGCGCGCGGCGTCGAGTACGACACCAAGAACCCCATCAGGAAGCTCAAACTCATGCTGCCGCTGTGCGTGCCGCTGCTTATCTCGAGCGTGGGCAAGACCGATGCCACCGCGCTTGCCGCCGAGCAGCGCGGCTTCTACCTGCGTACGCGTGCCAGCTCGTACAAGCGCTATCCCATCAAGGGTCTGGATATCGCCGTGCTCGCCATCAGCGCCGTCCTCATCATCCTGGGATTCCTGTTCTAGCTCATCGCCAGCACCAACCGCCTAACGCAAAAGGCCTCGGCTCGCACCAAACGAGCCGAGGCCTTTACTGTTTCCCCAGATAAAACCTACCAAAATAAACCTGTCCCTTTTTGGTAGGTAGGGGGCTAGAGGCGGTAAGAGGCGCCGCTGCGAATGATGGATTCACGCACCAGGACGTCCATGGCGTCGAGGGTAATCTCGGGCATCTCGCGGTACTTCTGCAGCACCGAGAGCTCCGTGCAGGCCAGGATGACGCGGTCGCAGCCGCTACGGGCGAACTCCCACATCACGCGGTCGAACTTGTCCATATCGGGCTCGCGTCCGGCCTTCACGTCGTCGTAGATAAGCGACATCACGTCGGCCTGACGCTTCTCGCTGGGGTAGACGACCTCGACGCCCACAGCCTCGCATTCGCGGCCGTAGACGCCCGCGCCCACGGTCCCGTCGGTGCCCATGATGCCAATCTTGTGCACCGGCTCGGCCGGCATACTCAGGTTGGGATCGAACTCGCACTCCCCCATCACCGCACCGGCCAGAGCATAGCGCACCGACTCACGCGGCATATGGATAATCGGCACCTTCGTAAACGACTGAATCTGGTCGTAGAAGTAGTGTGACGTGTTGCAGGGAATGGCAATGTGCGCACAGCCCAGCGACTCGAGTGCCTGGGCACACTCTTTCATGGTCGCCAGCAGCTTGGCATGCTCGCCGGTCTTAATGGCCAGCGTGCGGTCGGGCATGGTCGACTTGGAGAGCACCACCATGTCGATATGTTCCTGATCGCAGGCAGCAGCCGTATGACGCACCACCTGGTCGTAGTAATACGACGTGGCCTCGGCGCCCATGCCGCCGATAACTCCCAGCTTTTCCATCGCCGCCTCCTTGGTGACGCTTGCGCAATTGCGCGTATCATACCCGCGCCCGCCCGATGCAAACCGGACGGGCGCCGCGCTCATCTACTTGTAATACGTCTTGAACAGCTTAAAGTGGCGCAGCTTGGTGTGCCACATGCGCAGCCAGCGGTTAAAGACAAAGTCGCCCTTCATAAACGAAGGGTCGGCGCCCTTGCCTTCCTTGTCCAGGCGATGCACCTTAGCGCGCAGCTCGGGATCCTTGACGTACTTGTCGACGACGCCCATGGGGACGACCATCCACAGCGCCTCGTCCTGCGCCGTCACAAACTCCGGTTCAAACGGGCGATTGAACACATACTCGTCCACCACATACTTGGCAACGTTAAAGCCGCTGTTGGTGACGTAGTAGTTGCTGCGACCTTGGCGCGTGTTGAAATCGAAGAACTTAAACGAGCCGTCGCGCTCGTCGTACTTAACGTCAAAGTTGGAATAGCCCACAAAGTGAAGGTCCTCGAGCAACTTGCGCACGCCGCCCATGAGCTCGTCATTGGGCTCGGTGATGATACAGGCGTGGTTGCCGACGCCGTGAGGCTGATGCTCCTCGAGCAGCACATGGCCCAGGCACATCATGCGCACCTTGCCGTTGCGGTCGGAATAACTGGTGAGCACGCGCATGTACTCGTCGTTGCCGGGCACGCGATCCTGCAAGATCAGGTCGTCGGTGTAGCCGCTGGCATACGAATCGCAAATGACCTGTTCCAGCTCGGCGCGGTCGGCAATCTCATAGGCCTTCTTCTGGCCCTCGAACTCGTGCTCCCACCACATGATGCCGTCGGAAGGCTTCAGGATCATCGGGTAGGGAAAATCGATCTGGTCGAGCACTTCGGCAGGTGCCTCGCCTTGGGCGTTCAGCATCGCCATGGTGAAGGTAAAGGTATGCGGATAGGGCACGCCATGTTTCTCGCACAGCTCGTAGAAGATCTCCTTCTTCTGACACCGCTCGAGCATGCTATAGGGAGCGTAAGGCGCGACGATGTTATCCGCCAACTCATGGGCATCCTTGGCCTGAGCCACGAGGGCAACATAGTTGTCGCCACAGCCCACAAGGACAATCGTCTTGTCGGCATACGCTTGGGCAATGCCGTTGACGGTTTTGAGCATCACGGGCATGGTGTCGATATCCACGTTGGGCGTGTAGTCGATAATCTGGCTGCGGTACGCGGGACCCGTCTGATACTTGCCAAAGACCAGACTCTTGACCTGATACTCTTCGTAGAAGGCGCGCGCCACCGAATAGGCGTTGATGTCGCCACCGAGCAGCACGGGAATGAACTCGCGCTCTGTAAATTGCAATGCCATGGAAACTTCCTATCATGAACTGCCCGCACAACGGGCGGTCTTAGTGCAACCGATTCATTCTAGCGTGCCAAACCGCCAGCACCCAAAGTTCCACCGTATCTATGGCAATCGGAGGATCAAACTCGGCGCAAAGACAGCGCTCACCGCTGTACGACAACGGGCAATGAACCTACCGTTGTTGTAGGATTCAACATATTGTCAATCTTATAAGCGAAAGGCGCACGCGTGCCCCAAGAACATCTGACCGACAACCCCATCCTTGATGCTGCAAAACGCGAGCTAGCGGAACGTTCTCAGACGACCGCTCCCCTACGCACCGCCAGCAACGCCTACGAAGGACCCGCCCGCATCGTCTCGATTAACACGTCGGCGCACAAAGGCACACGCAAGTCGCCCGTCGCCGATGGGCACGATACCGTCATTGAGCAGTTTGGCCTCGCTTCCGATGCACACGCCGGGCACTGGCACCGCCAAGTCTCGATTTTGGCCGCAGAATCAATCCAGACGGCGCAACATCGCGGGCTCGATGTGCACGAAGGCGACTTTGGGGAGAACTTCACCACACAAGGTATCAACCTGCTTTCGCTCCCCCTGGGCACACAGCTCAAGATCGGCAACGACGTTCTGGTCGAGATCAGCCAGATCGGCAAAGTCTGCCACACCCGCTGCGCTATCTACCATCTCGCCGGCGACTGCATCTTTCCCCATGAGGGCATTTTCGGCGTGGTGCTTCGAGGCGGAGAGGTGCATGTCGGAGACGATATCCAGACAGTCAAGCTCGGCAACGGCGCATGTTCTTTCACCCCAGCCGAGGCGCTCGAAGAAATTGAGCAGGCTCGCCGCGAGGGAACCCTATAGGTGCAAAACCCCATGTTGGAGTAGCCCTTAAGGCATGAATCTGCGATCAGACCGAGTTCCGTAACGTTAAAGTTGAACTCTATGGTTTCTCAACAATTCACTATAACTGCAGGTCAAAGCCAAAGCCTCAAGTTTAACTTGACCCTTTGGAACCTTTAAGGTTCAAGTTGAGGTCGAAAGCAGTAGTAGAATACCGTTCGAACCATAACCTACGATTGATTGCAGAGGGATTGGATGCAGCATTCGAATCATCGCGTCGCAGCGCTCATCGCGTCGAAGCCGGCTCGTATCATCACGAGCGCCGCACTCGCTGTCGCACTGACTGCCACGCCGATGCTCTCCCCCGTTGCGGCATATGCCGCCTCGCAGGCAACGCAGGATCAGCTTTCCGCCGCGCAGCAAAAAATCGAAGCCGCCACGAGCGCCTACAACGATGCCCGCACCAAACTCGACGACCTGCAAAAGCAGATCGACTCCAATGAGGCGAGCATCGAGGAAATCGAGGCCAAGCTTCCCGAGCAGCAGGCCAAGGCAAGCTCCGCCATGCGCGATCTGTACAAGTACCAGAAGGGCACCAATCCCATCGTGAGCTTCCTGGTCAACGCGCAGAGCCTGGGTGAGTTCATCACCACCTGCAAATACACCAACCAGATCACGAGCTCGAGCGTCGATGAGATCGAAGAGCTCAACAACATGCAAACCGAACTCGAGCAGAACAAAGCTGAGCTCCAGCAGGCCAAATCCCAGCTTGAAGCAGAGCAGAAAAACGCCGAGGATGCGCTGGCGCAGGCCCAGCAGCTCCGCAGCGAGGCACAGGCAAAAGCCGAGCAGGAAAATGCCGCCGAGCTCGCCAAGCTTGAGGCCGATAAGGCCGCTGCCGCCGAGAAGCTCTCGGCCACCACGAAGATCTTTCCC
>UQMV01000043.1 GCA_900542315.1 uncultured Collinsella sp. | reverse complement strand
ACGGAAAGCACATTAAGTGCTTTCCTTTGCGTGCGGAACTCGCGACAAACTTAATCGCCCCGCCCGGCGGGCGAGCTGCGGAAACTCGGTCGGTCCAGAGCAATATCGGCGGAACGGAATTCTGGCTGAGGATATGTTCGCGACAAAGACTCAATGGGCAGTTCCCTCTATGTCCTTCTGTAAGTTGCGGTGAAATAGGGACTGATTTTGCGGTTGAAACGTTTAAACAGTCCCTATTTCACCGCACCTTACAGAAGGGAATGAAAAAAAGGCGGGGGCCCCGAGTGGAGTCCTCGCCTTTGTTACAGGGGGCGATGTTATTCGCGTACCGTGGAATTAGACCAGGCGGGCGTTGATCGTCTTGGCGATCTCGGCGGCGTCGGTGGAACCCTTGACGGTGGCACGGAAGTCCTCGTCCATGAGCGCCTCGGCGACCTTGGACAGGATCTTGAGGTGCGTGGTACCGGCCTGGGCACCGGGAATGAGCAGGGCGATAGCCACGTTGACGGGAGCGCCGTCCATGGTATCCCAACCGGTCACGCCGGACTCGTCCTTGACGACGATGACGGCAGCCTCGGTAATGGCATCGGACTTGGCATGCGGGATGGCGAAGCCCTCCATCATGCCCGTGGTGCCCTCGGCCTCGCGGGCCAGGAAGGCGTTCATCACGGCGTCGGCGTCGCTGGCGATACCGGCCTTGACAGCCTGGTTGGAAACGAAGCTCAGAGCCTCGTCACGAGAAGCGAAGTCCTCGGCGACAAAGACATTCTCGACCTTCACGAAGTCGGCAGCCTCGGCCTTGGGGGCCTCGACGGCAGCGGCCTTGGGGGCTTCAACGGGCTTGGCTGCAGGAGCGGCCTTCTGGTTCTTCTCGAAGTCGTACTTCTTGAAGGCCACGAACAGGATGCCACCGACCACGGCGCCGATGATGATCGCGAGGACCCAAAGCGGACCGTTCTCGACAACGGGCAGGACCAGGAAGCCACCGTGAGGCGCCGGATCGTGAACGTTGAACATAATGGTCAGGATCGAAGCGATAGAGGAACCGAGCATCATGATGGGCATGACGGGCCAGATGTTCTTGGTCATGAACGGAATGGCGCCCTCGGTGATGTGGGTGCAACCAAGGATGAGGTTGACGACACCGGCGTCGTGATCCTCCTGGCTGAAGTACTTCTTGCCGACAACGACGGCAAAGGTGGTGATCAGCGGCGGAACGATGCAGGCGGCGGAGACGGCAGCCATGAAGTTGGTGCCGAAGTTGTAGGTGTCGGTGCCAACGCCAGCAGCCAGTGCCTCAGTGAGCATAGCGGTACCGGTGACGTAAGCAGCCTTGTTGACCGGGCCGCCCATGTCAAAGGCGCACATGCAGCCGATGGCAAGACCCAGAACAACGGCGCCAGAGGCGGACAGGCCCTTGAGGAAGTCCATCATGGCGGTGTTGATGGCAGCCATGGGGCCGGAAATGCCGAGCATAACCAGACCGACGATGGCGGTCGAGAACAGCGGATACAGGAAGATAGCCTTGAGGCCGTCCAGGTTCTTGGGCAGACCGGCAAAAACCTTCTCGAGCAGCAGGATGACATAGCCAGCGAGGAAGCCGCCGACGATGCCGCCCAGGAAGCCGAAGCCCACGCCGGCGCCACCGGCGTCGATCATGCCGGTCTCGGCGTTAACAGGCAGGCCCTGGATGGCGATCATACCGGCAACGAAGCCGGGGACGAGCGCCGGTCGCTTGCCGATGGATTCGGCGATGTAGGCGGAAAGCACCGGAACCATAAGGTTCATGGCGATGCCGCCGATGATCTTGAGCATCGCAGCAAAGCTGTTGTAGTCAGACGCCGTCGAATCGAAGGACGTAATGCCCCACAGGAACGAGACAGCGGTCAGAACACCACCAGCAACGACGAAGACCAGCATGTGGCTGACGCCGTTCATGAGGTGCTTGTAGATGATGTGGCCGATGGACTCCTTCTCCTCGACCTCATCCTCGATATCGGCAGCAGCTGCAACCGTGCTGTCGCCCTTGGCGGCGAGCGCACGGTCAATCAGCTTACCGGCGGCCTCAACGGACAGGGCCTTGGAAACACCAACGGAAACCATGGGCTTGCCGGCGAATCGCTCAGCCTGGACATCCTTGTCGGCTGCGACGACGACGGCCTTGGCACCAGCGATCTCACTCTTGGTGAGCTCGTTCTCGACACCGACCTGGCCATGAGTCTCAACCTTAATGGTCAGACCGCGCTCGGCAGCTGCCTTCTCCAGCGCCTCCTTCGCCATGAAGGTGTGCGCAATGCCGGTCGGGCAACCGGTCGCGGCGATGATGTCAAACTTAGCCATGTGTCCCTCCTTCTTGAGTACAGCGCCCGCGGGCGCTCCCCTACACGCGCTTCGATGCGCGTTTTTCCACAACTGAAAGATACCAACCTACCGTCCGCGTGAGAAGAGACAAGGTGCAATTCTCCGGTGAAAGGTTCTTTCACGACCGTAAACGGTCGATGAAAGTTTACCATCAACGCTTGAAACGGCAAGGTGTATCTTGTACTTGAAAATGCCCGTATACTATGGCATTGAAAAACAAGTCCGATTTTCATGCCAACCAGGAGCCATCCATGACCGATAGTAGCAAGAGCGCACTTTCCCTCATAAGCACCCATCAGGGATACAGCGAGTCCGAGCAGCGCATTGTCGACTATATATTGGAGCACCAGTCCGAGGCGCCGCGCCTCACGGCCGCTCAGCTCTCACGCGCCGCCGCCACGTCCGAGGCGACCGTTTCGCGCTTCTGCCGCAAGCTTGGCTTTGGCAGCTTCCGCAGCTTTCAGTTTTCGTTGGCGAGGGATTTGGAAAGCCAGCGCAACGAGGGCCTGACTGACGAGGTCTCGCTCGACAATATGGAGCAGAGCCTCAAAAACATCCTGGCTGCCAAGGTGAGCGAGCTTAATGCGACCATCGACGGAATCGACCACGATACGCTGGCGGCTGTTGTGCACGCCCTTAAGCATGCAGGGGTTATTGAGTTTGCAGCTGTGGGCAATACGAACGCGGTCGCGCTCGATGCGACGTTTAAGTTTTCGCAGCTGGGCCTGCGCTGCATGGCGAGCACCATTAGCGAGACATCAATCGGCTTTGCGCTCACGTTACGCCCGGGTGACGTCATCGTGCTAATCTCAAACTCCGGCAAATCGCGCCGACTGAATCGCATGGCAAAAGCGGCTCGCAACTGCGGCGCAACCGTAGTCGTCATCAGCAGCGACAGCAAATCCCCGCTCGCGCGTCTGTCAGACTACACTTTTAATACCGTCAACCACGAAGCGCTGCTGACGACAGGCGACTTTGCGTTCTCTAAGATCAGCGCCACGATGATCATCGAAGTCATCTACAACTTCCTGCTGCCCGAGATTGAAGACGCTCGCGAACATATCAGCTACTACGAGGAGCTCATCCAGCCGGACAAGGTCGTTGAGTAAAACGCGTAGTGGGACAAAAATTTCAGTCTATTTTGTCCCACCAACACCGCAGATACGATCTAACCTCGAGCTTCTTCGAGCATCTGCTTTGCGTGGGCCAAGCTTGCCTCGGATTGATCGCCGCTCAACATGCGGGCAATCTCGGCGATACGCGCTTCACCGGTTACCTCGTCCAAATGCGTCTGGGGAACATCGCCCGGTTCCTTGCTGACAACATAATGCTTGTCAGCCATGACGGCGACCTGCGCCAAGTGGGTTACGACAATCACCTGATGCGTAGCGGCGAGATCTGCCAGCACGCTCGCGAGGGCACGTGCGGTAGAGCCGCCGACACCTGCATCGACCTCATCGAACACGAGCGTATCGACACCGTCCGCGTTACCGAGGACAACCTTGCTTGCCAGCATGACGCGGCTGAGCTCGCCGCCCGACGCAATTCGACGCAGGGGGCGCGGCGTCAAACCGGCACCGCTGCGGTATAGCAGCTCGTAGCTCGAAGGACCAACGGGCGTCCACTCAGCACGCGGAAGATCGCGCGACTCCCAGACGAGCTCGGCGCCACCCATCTCCAGGCGCGCCATCTGACGGCCGACCTCGTGGCAAAAGCGCGGGGCTGCGGTATTCCGCGCGCGCTTAAGTGCCTTGGCGGCGGCAAACAACTCGCGCTCGGCGCTCCCGAGTGCCTCACGCGCCTTTTTGATCTGTTCATCGCCATCATCGACCAGAGACAGCAACTCTTGCGAGCGTTCGCGCATGGCGAAAACATCGTCCATGGTGGGACCCCACTGACGCAACAGGCCCTTGAGGTCGGAATACCGCTCACGCATGCGAGCGAGCTCGCACGGGTCGAAGGCGACGCCATCACGATAGGCACGAAGCTCGTTCGCGCAATCCTCAAGGGAGATACAGGCATCCGAAAGCGCATCGGCAATATCGCCCAGTTTGCGATCGACGGTAGCCATTCGGGAAAGCTCTGCCACGGCGCTGTTCACGGCATCGAGCGCTCCACCTTCGGCAGCAAGCGATGCATGGGCATCATTAGCCGTGGCAACCAGTACCTCGGCATGTTCGGAGCGCGGCAGCAGTTGTTCGAGTTCCTCATACTCACCCGGCCTGGGGTCGACCTCGGCAATGCGCTCCAGGGCGAAGCGCGCCTCCTCGACACGACTCCCCTGCGCACGCGAGGCCTCCTCGACGCGACGGACCTCCTTGGCAGCCGCGCGCGAGGCTTTAAAGCAAGCACGGTAGTGCTCGAGTGCCTCGAGTGCCGGGCGCCCTGCCCAGGCATCGACCATCGCAACGTGATGCGCCGGATCGAGCAAGCGCTGGTGCTCATGCTGACCGCACAGATCCATCATCACGCCGACGCGCTCCGAGAGCTCGCGCACGCTGGCGATGCAGCCGTCAATCTTCACGCGGCTGCGGCCCTCGGCAGAAAGGCTGCGCTGTACCGTGAAGCCCTCCGTGTCGTGCGGGCCGTCAAACAGGCGTGCCTCGACGCTCGCCAGCGCCTCGCCCTCGCGCACCGTAGACGAATCCGCACGCTCGCCCAAAATAAGCTTAAGGGCCGAGAGCAGCGCGGTCTTGCCGGCACCGGTCTCGCCTGTCAGGACAGTCAGGCCGGCACTCGGCACCAGCGTCGCCTCACGAATGAGTGCAATGTTAGAAACCTGCAGCTCATCGATCATGACGGACTCCGTAGAATACGCGGCTCACCGAGTTATAGAAGCTCTCAGGGCCGTAGTCGAGCAGCAGCACATCACCGGGACCTCGGCGCACCGCCACACTCTCGACGGTGCCATCGCAGGTAATAAACTGTCCATCGATAGCGATCGCCGGAACGCTCGGACGGTCATCGGACATAAAGATTTCGACGACATCACTCGGCGAAGTCAAGAAGGCACGGGCCTGAATGGTGTGCGGCGCAATGGGTACGCAGACCATGCCCGTGTAATCGGGGCTCACGATGGGGCCGCCGGCCGAAAGCGCATAGCCCGTAGAGCCGGTCGCCGTGGACACGACCACGCCGTCGCCACGCAGGCGATCGATATGGTGGCCGGAAACCGTGATGTCAAACTCGACCATATCGGACAGGGGGCCGCGCGTGAGCGCCATGTCGTTAAGGGCGAAGGTGCGCACGACATCCTGCGTACCGTCTTCGCGCACGGACACGATATCCGCGGCGATGGTGGCGCGACGGCTCACGTGCAGCTCGCCGGAAAGGGCGTCGCTCACGACCTGCAGAATGTCGCGCTCCTCGGGGCTCGCAGCAGTTAAAAAGCCCAGATGGCCGTAGGAAAGACCGAGGATGGGAATCTCGCGATGGTTGAGGATGCGGGCAGCGCGCAGCAACGTACCGTCACCGCCGAGCGTAATGACCAGATCGGAGCCGTCAATATCAGGAGTGCTTTGAATCTTCGATCGCTGGTCGGCAGCCCATGCGACCTCATAGCCCTGGCGCGTCAACCAAAGCTCGAGCATCAGGCCGCTCTCGACCGCCTCTTGCTTGTAGTAATTGGGAACCAGAAAGACCTTCATAGCGTTGCAGCTTTCTCGCTCAAAACCGATACCTGGGATTGCAGCTCATCGTCGGCACGTTCACCGGGGGCAAATCTCGTGCCGTACAGGAAAAACTCAACGTTTCCCTTGGCACCATGAATGGGCGACACGCACACATCGACTGGGAACAGCCCCTTGGAGGCAAAGAGTTCAACTGCCGAAACGAGTGTATCGCGGCGCACGGCGGGATCGGTCACAATGCCGCCCTCGCCCACCAGCGCCGCCGGAGCCTCAAACTGCGGCTTTACAAGCGTGCAGAATGCACCCGTAGGCGCCAGGCACGCCAGCACCGCATCGATAATGTTCGCGATGCTGGTAAACGAGACATCACACACAGCCAGGTCGATGGCGCCGGCATAGCCAAGCTCAGGCAGCTGCGTCACGTTTGTGCGCTCATGCAGCGTCACGCGATCGTCCTGACGCAGCGACCAGTCGAACTGGGCACGGCCCACGTCGACCGAGACAACGGTCGCGGCACCACGCTTGAGCAGGCAATCGGTAAAGCCGCCGGTAGAGCAGCCCACATCCAGACAGGCAAGGCCCGTCGGATTGATACCAAACGCATCAAGCGCGCCTTCGAGCTTAAGACCGCCGCGGCCAACATAGGGAATGCGTCCCTTCACGTGCAGCGGCAGGCCCGGGATCACCTTAAGGCCCGGCGAAGTCAAACGCTCGCCGCCACTCGAGACCAAGCCGGCCATAAGAGTGCGAAGGGCATCCGCGCGATCGGCGCAGATGCCCTGTGAAATCAGTTCGTCATCGAGACGCACGCGTTTCATGAATGCCATCAACCATTCGTATCCGGAGATGCGGCCTAGCTATCCTGGGATTCGTTTGCCGCATCCTCATCGTATTCCTGCTCGAGCTTGTCGGCCTCTCGCGGCGTCAGCTCAAACTTATCGACCATGTCGACCGCGCGGGAGCCCAGCTCAATCGCCTCGTCAAACAGATCGAGCGAACGCTCCAAGGAGGTATCCTTGGAGCGAACGGTAGCGATGATCTGATCCAAACGGTCCGAGATCTCGTCAAAGTTGCGGACAGAACCCTCTGGCATGACTACTCCTCGACGGAGTCGGCCTCGACGGCCTCAGCAGCGTCCGCGCCCTCGGCCAGCACGCCAGCCTCGGCCTGAGCAGCTGCAGCCTTTGCGGCAGCCTCGGCAGCCTGTGCCTCCTCGCGAGCGCGATCTTCGGCCAGCAGTTCTTGGTACAGGTCCTCGCCCGGCAGCTCCTCGCTGCGAGCGATCTTGCCCAGCACGCCGTTGACGAACGACGCGGACTGGTCGGTGCCATAGGCCTTAGCAAGCTCGACGGCCTCGTTGATCACGATGGCGTCCGAGACCTCCTCGTCGGTGAGGAAACGCATCTCGTAAACGGCGATACGCAGCAGGTTGCGGTCGGCGCCGGGCATGCGCATAAGATCCCAGTTCTTGGCAACGGAGCGCAGAGCGCAGTCGATGCGGTCGATATGCTCGTAGGCACCGCGACACAGCTCCAGCGCATAGGGATCGAGGGGACCCTTCGAGATCAGAAAATCACCCTCGAGGACGCGCTCGAGCGGGCTGTCAGTGGCCTCGGCCTGGAACAGCAGCTGCAGCGCCTGACTGCGGGCAAGTGTACGCCCGCGATAAACCTTAAGGCTCAAAGGTTACTCCTTGGGGAAAACGAGGCCGTCGATGCAAACGTCAACGCGCTCGACCTCAACGCCAACCTGGGCATCGATGGCGGCGACCACGGCGGCGCGAACGGCCTCGGCGAGTTTCTTGAACGGATAGCCAAAGAACACCACGACACGCACGGTGAGTGAGAGCTTGTCGCCGACGACCTCGGCCTCGACCGCCGGCTCGGAAGCCGGGGCCTTGGACGAGAGCATCATGGAGACAAGGTTGGTGGCAAGGTCCTTGACGCCAACGGAGGCGATGCCCTCGACATCGGACACGGCGCGCGAGACGATGGCGGTCAAAACATCGGGCGAAATGCCGATGCCGTCAATCTTGATTTCCTGGGGCATGAGTCCTCCTAGAAGATTTGGTTGCTAGACGCGGGAGACGAACTTGCCGTCGCGGGTGTCAACCTTGATGACCTCGCCCTCGTTGAGGTACATGGGGACCTGGATGACAGCGCCAGTGTCGATCGTGGCCGGCTTGGTGGAACCCTGGACGGTGTCGCCCTTAAAGCCCGGGTCGGTCTGGACGATAGTGGTCTCGATGAACATCGGCGGAGTCACGCCCATGAGCTCATCGTCGGCGAAGAGCAGCTGGCAGACGTCGTTCTCGCGCAGCCACTTGGAGTTCTCGCCCACCATGTCCTCGGGAACGGGAACCTGCTCATAGGACTCGTTGTCCATGAAAATGTAGTCGGCGCCATCGTTGTAGAGGTACTGGAACTCACGGGTGGTGAGCATGACGCTCTCGAACTTGGTGCCGGCGTTGCAGGTGTTCTCGACGACGCGGCCGCTCTTGATGTCGCGGGTCTTGTAGCGCACAAACGCGCCGCCCTTGCCCGGCTTGACATGCTGGAACTCGACGATGGTGTAGACCTTGTCCTTGATGCGGAGACCGAGACCGTTCTTGAAGTCGGCGGTGGAAATGGTAGGCATAGCGACCTTTCTTGTTATGGGCAGAACGCACAAGCGTCCAAATTACATACGACAGAAATTATACACTTGCAGACGGCGCCTGCAGCGAGCGCATAAAAAGAGAACGCGGGGCGTCCGAATCGATCCGAACGTCCCGCCCCAAACTATCTACCGAAGTAGACTAGCAGTCGATAACGTGCAGGTCGTGCGGGGTCTTGGTGAAGGGCTCGTAACCGTTCTCGGTGACCACGCCGTAGTCCTCCAGGCGCACGCCGCTCACACCGGGCAGGTACACGCCGGGCTCCATGGTGACAACCGAGCCGATCTCGATGGTATTCTTGCTGCGGTTGAAGTTGGGCAGCTCGTGAATATCGATACCGACGCCGTGGCCCAAGCCATGGTTATAGTAATCGCCATAGCCGGCATCGCCGATGATCTTCTTGGAGAGCTTGAAGATGTCGTTGCCCTCGACGCCCGGATGGATGGCGGCGACGCACTCCTCGTGCGTACGGCGCACGAGCGCGTACAGGTCGAGCTGCTCCTGGGTAGGCTCGCCCATCACGACGGTGCGCGTCATGTCGGAACGATAATCGCAGTAGCCCGCGCCGTAATCCATGAGGACGAAGTCGCCCTTCTCGATCACGCGGTCGCTCGGCACGGCATGCGGGTTGGCGGTGTTGGGACCGCTCGCCACGATGGAGCCGAAGGCAAGGCTGTCGGCGCCGTTGGCGAACATAAAGTTCTCGAGCTCGTTGCGAACCTGCTTCTCGGTCATACCAGGCTTAATAAAGCCGAGCATGTGCTGGAAGGCGGCGTCGGTGATCGACTGTGCGTGGCGCATGAGCTCGATCTCCTCGGCATCCTTGATGGCGCGCATCTTGCGGATGTCGTCGTGCATCAGCGGCAACATGCAGGCGACGGAACGGTCCTCCAGACCACGCTGAATACCCTGGTAGAAATTAATCTGCATATCGTCCTCGACAGCGCAGACGCGGCACTTGTTGGCCGCGATCTTGCCGGCGACCCAACCGGGGATGGTGCCCTCATCCATGTCGTAGACCCAGGGGCTGCCGGCGGGCGTGTTCTCCTCAAAGCTGTTGAGGTAGCGCGAGTCGGTGTGGAACAGGCACTGGTCGGCCGTAATAAACGCAGCGTGCGGGAACTCGAAGGTGTAGTCGAAGACGCCCTTCACGCCCGTAAGCCAACGAAGGTTGGCCTCGTCGCGAACCACGATGGCGTCGTAGCCACGCACGGCCATCAGGGCACGGACACGCTCGATACGACCGGCAGGACCGGCAGCAAACTCAGACATGCAGATTCCTTTCTTGTTGTCTCTATATAGACGGGACGGGCCTCAACCGAACGACGGAATCGCATGCGATCCGCAACCGATTGGAAACCCGCCCCTCAACATGATACGAAAGACGATGGAAGTCAATAAATCTTAGAGAAGTTCTTTGCGAGAAGCCAAGTAGGCGTGAGCATGGCGATCAAGAACCTCGTCCTCGACGTTCGTTAGGCGAATGGCGCCGAGTGCCGCGGGCAGCGGCAACATGCTGCGGTTTGAGCGCGCGAACTGCTGCCTACGGAACTCCTCGATATATGCGGCAGGCTCCAGATCGAAGGCAAGTTCCTCGATACCAAAGTCCTCCAGACAGTCATCGACCTCAAAAACGTAATCGATATCGAAGTCGCAGGCATCGTGGGCAACGCGCGCCTCAAAGCGCATGCCCTCGGACAACAGCTGGTAGGCAGGGACCTGCGAGGCGGCATCGCCCAAGCAAGCGCGCAGGGTACGCTCCCCCGTCTTGCCAAAATCGAGCGCATGGCGGGCGCTCGGGTTCGTGGCCATTAGTACGTCCTTGCGGGCAGTCTGAGACCATTGAACGGCATTAACGAGCGCGACCTCCTCGCCCGCGAGAATCTCGGGGACGGTCTCAGTAAACTGATTCCAGCGGGACCTGCTGCTTGAAAGCATGGTGCCAACAAGTACCACATAGCCGAGCTTGAGGTCCTCGGGGTCCGCCTCGCGAACAAGGTCGAGGTCACACACGACCAAGCCCGGTTCGGGACGGAACGCGATAGCGGGAAGAGCATTCGACGACGAGGCGACGAGCGGCTTCATGGTCGTCGCGACCGTGAGCATGGCGTCGAACGTCGTCGGCAGCAACGCGCACTCGGTGCGGCCGCACCACTGATTGGCACACCAGCTAACAACCGAGCAGGTTGCGGCATCGCCAACGGCGACAACCAGATCGTCGCAGGTAATGCCGTTAGCCGACAGGGCGCCAAAGACGGTATCGGCATCGGCCAGCGTAGCACCGGCAGGCGAAACCTCGAGGACGAGCAGCGACACGGCAAAGCCGGCGTCGACCAGCGCATGCTCGACGACCTCATCAAAACGTTCTGACGAGGCGGAGTTCCAAACCACCATCGCGCGCTTAGGCTTGCCCACGGCCGAGGCAAACATGCGCGAAAGCTCATCGAACGCACCCAATCCGACACGGACATCGACGCTGCGGTTTTGGAAATTGATCAGTTGACGGCGAATCATAGCAGTCCACGCTCCAAAAGCATCTCGGCACAAAGGTAGGAAACGTCCTCGAAGGACTTGTTGCGAATATCAAGGGTAAGGTCGGCGGCCTGTCGATACAGCGGACGGCGATGCTCAAACAGGCGCGCGGCATGCTCGGGAGAGCGGAAATCGGGGCGCGTATCGGACCGCCGAATCTGGCGAATCGAATCCTCGAAGTCGCCCTCGAGGTACACGCAAGTACCCATTTCGTGCATCAGCTCAATATTCACCGGCGTCTCGACGATACCGCCCCCGCACGAAACCAACAGGCTGCGCTCGCTTTGGAGCGAACGGAGCGCCGAGGTCTCGAGCTCACGAAAACGATCCTCGCCCTCGGTCTCAAAAATCTCGGTTACCGACTTGCCGCAACGGCGCACGACCAGGCGGTCGGTATCGACAAAACGCCGCTTAAACATAGTGCCGACGTTGCGCGCGAGCGTCGATTTGCCCGCGCCCAAAAAGCCGATAAAGAAGATATGGTCGCAGCCGTGTTTGGTGTGCTGGGACATAGCGAGACCTAATCCTCGCAGGGAAGGTCGCGCAGGGCCCGGCGCTCAAAGATACGGAAGATCTGCGTATACCACAGGTCCTGCGTCGCCTGCGGCTTTACCAAGATGGTATCGACGCCGGCGAAGTTGCCGCTCCACACGTCCGTGTAGAGCTGATCACCGATCAGCACCGCCTCGTCGGCCGTGGCGCCGAGGCGCTTAAGACCCGCCTTAAGGGCAAACGGCGCCGGCTTCATGGCGTGGCTGATGGCCTCGAGTCCCAGCTCGCGTGCAGAGCTCATGACCTGGTCGCGATGCCAGTTGTTGGACACCATGCACAGCTTGAAGCCTTTGGCGCGGGCGGCGTCAAGCCAAGCGGAAACCGCGGCGGGAACCTGCTCGGTGTCGCGCGGCACCAGGGTGTTATCGCGATCGAGCAGAATGGCGCGTTTGCCGTCGGCCCACAGGGTATCGAGGTCGATGCGATCGACCGAGGAAACGTATCGTTTGGGGCTAAAAATCCTCATGCTAATTCCAAGACTGTTGATGCTCTTCGTAGGTTTGCGAGAAGTACTCCTCGTCCTGCGTAATGTAGAAATACAGGTCATCGGAGTCGGTCGGCTCAAGCGTGGCCTTGAGTGCCTCGAGCGACGGAGAGCAGATGGGCGTGGGTGGCAGACCCTCGTGCTTATAGGTGTTATACGGACTATCGCTCTGCAGGTCGTCGGCGGTAACCTCGCCACCGGTGACATACATCATGGTCGCATCGCTGTTGAGATAGCGCAAACCATCGAGCTTGCCGGCAAGGCGGTTGTAGAAGACCGAGGCCACGTGCGCACGCTGATCGGCGTTGAGGCCCTCGCGCTCAACGATAGAGGCCAAATTGACGATGTCGTAGTCGGACATCTCCACACCGTAGCGCTCCTTGATCTTGGCTTCGCAGCTCGCAAAGTCAAGCGACTTATACTCGGTCTTAAACTGATCGAGCATAGCGCGAATCACGTCATCGGCCGTCGGCGAATCGCCCAACGAATAAGTCTTGGGGAACAAGAAACCCTCAAGCGAGTCATTGGCGGCGCCCTTAAGGAAGCTATAGTCGTCCACGTAGTTGGAGGCCTTGGCCTGGTTGAGGAAGTCTTCCTTAGAGATGCCGTCGTAGGCCTGGGCCACACGGTCGGCGACTTGATCGACCGTTAGGCCCTCAGGGATAGTCAGCGCATTGGAGCCCGCGTTAGGACCTTCCATGAGCTGCTGAACAACCTTGGTCGCGTCCATGAGTGTGGCGAACGAATAGGTACCAGGCTTGAGCGACATATCGGCGTTAAGCTTTTTCACCGCCGCATAGTAATCCTTAGGATTCTCGACGATATGGTTCTCGGAGAGAATCGAGGCGATCGCATCGCCCGAAGCACCATCAGGAATGGTCACCGTAACCTGCTGACCAGCCGTGACCTTCGTATCCTCACCGGCAAAGAAGCCCTTGACGGCCGGCACGACAAAGAAAGCGATCGCAACAAGCGCGAGCACCGCCACCACAACGCCGATGATCATGGGAACCGGAGAACTCTTCTTTTGAGCACCGCGACGAGAATGCGTGTTGTTGCTCGAGCGGGTCGCCGGAGCAACGCCATGCGAACCGCGAGCGTGATGCGAATGCGATTGAGGGGCCTGAGTTCGCTGGGTAGGTGCCTGCTGCTTAAAGCGGGTACCGCCTGCAGGCTGGGCCGTACGAGCAGTGGGCTGCTGAGCCGCGTGAAAAGCCGCATGCTGAACCGAACGAGCAGAAGGCTGCTGACCCGTCCGTTGAACAGGTTTGGCCGAATGAGAGAAGGACTGCACCGTGCGCGCGGCAGGCTGAGCTGCGCGCTGCGTCGGCTGCGCCGGGCGCTGGCCAGGCTGAGCAGGGCGCGGCACGGGCTTCCGTGTACGATTCTGCTGGCGCGGATCGGAAGCGCTAGGCATGCTGAACCTCCTCGTTTTTACGATCGAGCCATGTCTGCAAGAACAGGCTGGCGGCGATCATGTCAATCTTGCCCCTCATCTGCTTTTCGTTGAGCCCCTGCTCTCGCAGGATACGCTTGGCCTCTTGCGAGGAAAGGCGCTCGTCCTCAAACTCCAGCGGAAGATCGAGTTCGTCGGCAATCTTTTGGGCCACGGCGGCGACGCGCTCGGCCTGGGGACCGGGCTCACCGGCCATGGTCAAGGGACGTCCGCTTACCAGGATATCGGGCTCATAGTCCTCGACCAGGTAGCGAAACGTCTTTGCCATGCCAGTGACCTCGGCAGCCGGAAGCACCTTGACAGGCATCGCCATCTTGCCATCACGGCTCGAAACGGCGATGCCAATCCTGGTCTCCCCTATGTCCAGTGCGAGCGCGACCACAGCGACTACTTAGGTTCTTAGGCGCCGAGCGCGGTCTTGGCGGCCGCGAGGGCATCGGCGATACCGGCAGCGTTCTTGCCACCGGCCTGGGCCATGTTGGGACGACCGCCACCGCGGCCATCGACCAGGCCCGCGATCTGCTTGATCACGTTGCCGGCGTGGAAACCGGCCTTCACGGCGTCATCGGAGCCGGCGGCGAGCAGGGCCGGGGTGCCCTTCTCGGTCACGCTAGCAACAACGCAGGCGACGGGGCCGGCGACCTTCTGGTGCACGGTGTCCCAGACGTTGCGCAGGTCTGCGGCCTCGAGACCCTGAAGCTCAGCGACAACGAGCTTGTAGCCATTCAGCTCGACAGCGCCGTCGATGGCGCTGGAGATCGCATCGGAGGAGCCACCGGTCAGAGCCTTCTTGAGCTTACCGGCGGTCTCGCGCAGCTCGGCCTGCAGGTTCTCCACACGGGCGGGAACCTCGTCGACGCGGCACTTGAGCGCAGCGGCGGCGGCGTCAACGAGCGCGAAGCGGTCGGCCATGTAGTCGAGGGCGCCCTTAGAGGTCACGGCCTCGATACGGCGGACATTGGAGCCTGTGGAGGACTCGGAAATGATCTTGAACAGGCCGATCTCGGCGGTGTTGGCAGCGTGCGTGCCACCGCAGAGCTCGCGAGAGAACGGCTGGTCCTCGGCACCCACGGAAACGACGCGGACGACGTCTCCGTACTTCTCGCCAAACAGGGCGACAGCACCGGCAGCCTTGGCCTCATCGATGCCCATAACGCGGGTCACAACCGGCTTGGAAGCGAAGATCTGCTGGTTGACCAGGTCCTCGACAGCCTTGAGCTGCTCGGAGGACAGGGCCTCGAAGTGCGTGAAGTCAAAACGCAGGTGCTCGGGCGTCACCAGCGAGCCGGCCTGGGAGACATGCTCGCCCAGGACCTGCTTAAGCGCAGCGTCGAGCAGGTGGGTGGCAGTGTGGTTGCGGCGCAGGAAGCCACGGCGCTCGGCGTCGAGCGCGGCGGTCACGGTAGCACCGACGGTCAGCGTGCCCTCAGCAACGTGCGCGACGTGGGCATACAGGCCATTGTGGTTCTTGGTGTCAGCAACAGTCAGAACAACGCCCTCGGCGGAAAGCTTGCCGGCGTCGCCCTGCTGGCCACCCATCTCGGCGTAGAACGGGGTGCGGTCGAGCACGACCTCGACGTCCTCGCCGGCGGCAGCGGAATCGACGGACTCGCCGTTGCGCACGATGGCGACGACCTTGGCGCCCTCGATCACATCGTTGTCATAGCCGTCGAACTCGGTCGCGGCGACCTTGTCGGAAAGCTCGACCCACACGTCGTTGAAGCTGCCCCAGGCATCGCCCTTGGCGTTGGCGCGGGCGCGGGCCTTCTGGTCCTCCATGCAAGCGGTAAAGCCATCCATGTCGACGTCGTGCCCAGCGGTACCGGCGATCTCAACGGTCAGATCGATGGGGAAACCAAAGGTGTCGTGCAGCTTAAAGGCGACATCGCCCGGAAGCACAGCGCCCTCGGCAAGCGCTGCCAGGGCCTCGTCCAGGTAGACACGGCCGTTGTCGAGCGTCGTGGAGAAGCGCTCCTCCTCGGAGGCGACGATACCCTTGACGAGCGCGACGTTCTTGAGCAGCTCGGGATAGGCCTCGCCCATTTGAGCGTTGACCTCGTCGATGAACTTGGTCAGGAAGGCGCCCTCGATGCCCAGCAGGCGACCGTGGAACACGGCACGGCGGAGCAGACGGCGAAGGACGTACTCGCGACCCTCGTTGCCGGGAAGGATGCCGTCCGAGATCATAAAGTCGACAGCACGGGAGTGGTCGGCGATGATGCGCAGGGAGCGGCTGGCGCCAGAGTAATCGTCGGCGTCATAGGTCTTGCCGCTGATCTCCTCACCGAGCTTGATGAGGTGCTGCATCAGATCGCCGTCGTAGTTAGCAGTCTTGTGCTGCATGATAGCGGCCATGCGCTCCAGGCCCATGCCCGTATCGAGGTTGCGGTGCGGCAGCTCCGGCATGGAGCCGTCCTCCTGACGGTCGTACTGGGTAAACACGAGGTTCCAGAACTCAAGGAAGCGGTCGCAGTCGCAGCCGGGCTTGCAGTCGGGGCTGCCGCAGCCGACCTCCTCGCCCATGTCAAAGTAGATCTCGGAGCACGGACCGCAGGGGCCGGTGGGGCCAGCGGCCCAGAAGTTGTCGTCCTCGCCCAAGCGGGAGATGTGGTCCTCGGCAACGCCCAGGGAGCGCCACACGTCGTGGGTCTCGTCGTCCTCGGTAAAGACGGTGAAGTACAGGCGGTCGAGCGGCAGCTTGAACTCCTTGGTGATGAGCTCAAAGGCCCAGGCGCAAGCCTGCTCCTTGGAGACGCCGCCAAAAGAGAAATCGCCGAGCATCTCGAAGAACGACAAGTGACGGCCGTCCTCGCCGATGCAATCGATGTCGTTGGTGCGGACGCACTTCTGGCAGGAGATCGCGCCGATCTCCTTCATGGTCTTCTTGCCCTGGTAGTACTCCTTAAACTGGTTCATGCCGGCGTTGGCAAGCAGCAGCGAAGGATCGTCGGGGACGAGGGACGAAGAAGGATAGAGCTTAAGACCGCGCTCCTCAAAGAAGTTGAGGAACTTGGAGCGAATCTCGGCCGTAGTCATTGACGGGTAGTCAGCACTCATAGAGGGAATCTCCTCGGTTTCACATCGAAACAGTTCAAACGTAACGATATTACCATCCCACCGCGCAAGTGCAAAAAAGAGGGCCGCCAAACAGCGACCCTCCAGCGAAAGTGCATGTTATTTTGGACTAAGCAATCCTTTAAAAAATAGTTCTAGTAAAATACCATATAAGAATCATCCGGAAGGAGCGAACGATGAATACCAAACGATTTGTCCTGAATGCACTTCTGATAGTAGCACTTTTAGCGCTCTTGGCCTTCTCCTGCTGGTACGCAAACCAACCAGCATTTGGCTACGTATTGTATGCAGTAATGTCAGGCGATAAGGCTTATTACACTCTACGCGCAATTGACGTTCTCTTTTTCTACGTAGCCGGCCCCTTATCAATCGCTTTGCTCGCGTTTCTTGTCATTTACAACTTCAAGAAACGCTAACGGGGCTTATTTAGAATCCAAATCGTCCATGGAGCCGTCGATGCCGGTTTTGGTATCGTCGTCCGAGTTGGAGTCATCGTCCTTGGCGAAGGGATTCTTGAAGAAGCCCGTGGCATCGGGTTGCAAACCCGAGAGCTTGATCCAGGGATTATCGAACTCGGGCTTAGGCATCGCCTGGGCCTCGGGAGCGGTCTCGTTGCCGATGAGCTCGGACTCGTAGATGAAGGTGTCGTCGCCGAGCGCGTCGTAGGCGGCGACCGGGTTGCCATCGGCATCGCGGTACGGTGTGCCCTTAAACACGGCGCCGTCATAGGCCACAAGCTGGCGGCCGGTCTCATTCTCGAAGTAGTACACGAAGATACCCTTGAGGGCCGCACACAGAGGGATGGCAATAATCATGCCGATGGGACCCATGAGTGCCGAGCCAATAACGAGCGCCGTGAGGCTCATGATGGGATGCACCTGCACCGAGCTCTGCATGACCTTAGGCGAAATCACGTTATCGGTGACG
>UQMV01000042.1 GCA_900542315.1 uncultured Collinsella sp. | reverse complement strand
GAGATCTACACTCTTTCCCTACACGACGCTCTTCCGATCTGCATTATGCAGATGCAGGAGTCCAAGCGCGACCTGGTCAACAGTGTGCTTGGCGGCGACGGTATCTCGTCGGCGCTGTTTACCCGCGAGGATGTTCTGGCGCTGCTGGGCGGCGACGGGCGCTAACCCGCTCGGGGTGGGACTGCTGGAGTGGGCAGGACGGTCGACGCATTTTGGCCTGACCGCTTGCCTGATCCGTTATGTGTTCATTTGCAATGCCGTGGATGGTTTGTCTGCCTTTGGGCATAAGAACCATCAAGAACATTGGCACATCAGCAAAGGAGAACATCATGGCGAAATTCTTTAAGGACCCTGACGGCAAGCTCATCGCCGCCCTTGGCGACGACGTTGCGACCCCTGCCGGCTGCACGGAACTGACTGCAAACACTGAGGACGCGGCGCACGAGAAGCACGTGCCTGTTGTCGAGACCGAGCGTGACGGTCACGTGATCCGCGCACGCGTGGGCTCGGTCGAGCACCCCAGCCTGCCCGAGCACTACATTGAGTGGATCGCCCTTGAGGCCGAGGGCCGCTTAGAGGTCCATTACCTTGAGCCCGGCATGAAGCCCGCGACGTTTTTCGCGGGCGGCTCCAAGACCGGTACCGTCTATGCCTACTGCAACCTGCACGGGCTGTGGTCCGCTACATTCTAGGAGCGCGCCCCCGCTCGGGGTATCATAGCTAGCATATGCACATGCAAGCGCCGACTGCATTATGCGGCCGGCGCTTTTACTACGATTTCGATGGTTTACGACGGAAAGGGCTGGGCCATGAAGCTCGCGCTTGCACAGATCGATATGCGCCTGGGTGATATTGAGGGCATTTGCGGCCGCATCGAGGACCAGGCTCGTCTGGCCCACGAGCGCGGGGCGCGCGTGCTGTGCGTTCCGGCTCCGCTCTTTATGGGCGCCATGCCCGGTGGCCTGGTGGGCGCTGCCGACTTTGAGCACGACATGCTTGCCGGCTTGACTGGTGTCGCCGAGCGTATCCAGGAGCTTGACATGATCTGCATCGTGCCCGCGGCGGTTTCATTTGAGGGCCAGCCGCTGCTCGACTACATGATGCTCAAGGACGGTCATGTGGTGCCGGCGCGTTCGAGCATTGCCCTGCAGCGTGGCGAGAACAACGACACACGTTGGGCGCCGCCGGTGTTCGATGTGGACGGCGTGCGCATCGCCGTGATTTTTGACTTGCACCGCGAACTCGAGATGTTGCCGACCGGTGTTGACCTCATTTCGTATTTCCAATTCAACGCGTTTGACATGACCGACCGCGAGACTGCCGCCATTGCCGCCGTTCGCAGCGGAGCCTACCGCAAGATCGCATCCAAGCGCAGCGTGTGGTTTGCCTGTATGGCGCCGGTCGGCGCCTATGACGAGTCGGTGTATACCGGCGGTTCGTTTGTGCTCGACGACTGCGGTCGCGTGGTGGCCCAGGCGCCGTGTTTTGAGGAGAGCCTGCTGGTCCAGGAGATTCAGCGCGGCGTGATGCTTGATGCCCTGGAAGATCACGAACTGCCCGAGTTCCGTTCCGAGGAGTGGCTGTGGCAGGCGCTGGTGCTCGCCGTGCGCGACAACGCCCGAGCCCACGGTGCGTCGCGTGCTGTGATGGCACTCGAGGGTGACTTGCCGTCGTCCCTGCTGGCGGCGCTGGCCGTCGACGCTCTGGGCCCGCGCAATGTGATTGGCCTGGTGCTGGGGCGCAACCGTATCTTTACGCCGGCGCAGGAAGAGGCCGAGGCTGCCCGCTGTGCCGCCGTCCGCGCCATCGCCGAGCGTTTGCACATTCGCACCGTCGAGCGCGATGCACCGGATGCGGCGCGTGTGCTCGATCGCGACGTGTCGGCGGGCGATGCCGAGCGTCTGCGCTCGCGCACGTTGGGCCTCATGCTGGAGGACACGGCGCTCGAGCTGGGTGCGATGGCGCTGAGCCCGCTGTCCAAAACCGAGTACGCGCTGGCGGCGCCGGCGCTTTGCGGCGGCTATCAGGGCGATTACGCGCCTTTTGGCGATGTGTACCTGTCGACGCTTGAGTTTGTGGCGCGCGTGCGCAACCGCACGTCTGCCGTGGTGCCCCAAGAGCTCGTGACGCTCAACGCGGTGGAAGACTGCATGGAGCGCGTGCTGGCGCAGGCGCTCTCGACGCTCGACGGTCCGGTCGATATGCTCGACCGCGCGGCACAGCTGCTCGGCGGGCTTGAGCCGGGTGAGGTCGATGGCGCGCTCGAGGCGCACGTGGACCGCAATCGATCTTTCGACGACATCCCGATGGCCGCTGGCAAGCCCGAGGCATGTTCGTTGCTGCTGATGCTCGTGCGCCAGGGCGAGGCGGCTCGCCGCCAGCTGCCGACGGCGCCGATTGTCTCGGCCCGTTCGTTTGTCGAGCGCGCCTGGCCGTACATGCTCGCGTGGTCCGACCTGGGGCTGAGCGGCAAGGAACGCATGACGGTCGATTCGTTGGCGCGCGCCGAGGTGAACCGCTTTGCCGACGAGGATACAAGCGAGCGCATGCGTGGCGAGATGATGGGCATACTGGGTGACCTGTTGGGTATTTCGCCCGAGCAGATGGAGGAGCTGCGTTCCGAGGATGGCCAGCGTCGCCTACATGAGGGCATGAAGAAGTTTGAGGGAGAGGTCCAGGACGCCATCGATAAGATGATGGGCGGTCAGGGCGGCTCGCAAGGTAGTCCCCAGGGTGGCCCGATGCCGCATCCGCCGGTTGATCCCCGACAGTTCCCATTCTTCTCGCAGAACTAAAAAGGTTACGCGGTTTTACCAAACCGCGTAACAAGTCGACGCTGCGCGAGCCCCTGCCGGGCAATCTGCCGCTCAAACCGTCGCTTGCGTACAGAAGTACGCGGCGCTCCTCTTTCGCGACACCTTGCCACGGCAGGGACTCGCTCGCTGGCGTATGTTCAACCTATGGTTCAACCTTGCTTGCTAGATACGGTCGTTGTTGTGTTATTCTAGAACAGACGTTCGTGAATAGTGCGCGGGGCGTTGCCTTGTGCTGCGCTTGTGGCGAGGGGAGGTTGGCTTGGTCATTTTGGGCATCGACCCCGGTTTGGCCCATACGGGTTGGGGGATTATCGAGGAGCGGCGCGGCGAGGTTCGCTGCCGTGCCTACGGCTGTATTGAGACCAGTGCCGGAAGCCCGCTCGCGGTGCGCCTGTCTCACATCGCCCGCGACCTCAAGGGTGTCGTGGAGCGCTATCGACCCGATACCGCTGCTATCGAGAGCATTTACTTTGGCGCCAACGTTCGCTCGGCCATCCCAACGGCGCATGCCCGCGGTGCTGCACTCGTGGCTCTTTCGGAGTGCGCGCTCGAGATTGGCGAGTACACGCCCATGCAGATCAAACAGGCTGTGGTGGGCACCGGCGCCGCGGACAAGCGGCAGGTTGCCTACATGGTACGCACGCTAACACAGCTCGACCACGACCCGCATCCCGACCATGCCGCCGATGCCCTGGCCTGCGCCATCTGCCACGTAAACCTCAGCCGCACCCGCGCCCTCACCGGTGGCGAGTTCTATCAACAGAGAGGAACCGGATACTGATGATCTCCCAGCTCCATGGAACGCTTGTCGAGGCCACGATGAGCTCTGCCGTTGTCGATGTATCGGGCGTTGGCTTTGAGCTCGGCATCTCGGGCAGCACTGCGGCCACGTTGCCGACGCCCGGCGGCGAGGTCCGCCTCTACACGCGTATGCAGGTGCGCGAGGACGCCATGACACTTTTCGGTTTTTCCTCAAAGGATGAGCGCACGATGTTCGACCGGCTCGTGTCCGTTTCGGGCGTTGGCCCGCGCCTGGCGCTCGCCGTGCTTTCCACCTATACCGTGGGGCAATTGTATTCGCTGGTGATGGCCGAGGACGACAAGGGCATGGTCAAGGTGCCCGGTGTGGGCAAAAAGACAGCTCAGCGTCTGATCCTGGAGCTCAAGAGCACCTTTGCCAAGGACAAGGGCTTTGTGCCGATCGACGTGATTCCCAGCCAGGTTGCGATGCCCGTGCCCGCTGCTGCTCCCTCGGCCATCGATGATGCCCGTGCGGCGCTCCTTTCCATGGGCTTTAGCCCGCAGGAGACCGATGTTGCCCTGAGCGGGTATGATGGGCAGAATATGCGTGTCGAGGATCTGCTCGGCGCGGCGCTTAAGCGACTCGGAATGGATGCGTGATGTGGGAAGCCGATGACTCTCAGGACCTGTGGGCGACGCCCGGCAACTCGCCGGCGGCATCCATGGCGCACGGCGAGCGCATGGTGGGCTCGGAGCTGACGGCCGAGGACCTCGATGTCGACCGCACTTTGCGCCCCCAGCGCCTGGACGACTACTGCGGCCAGGAGCACATCAAGCAGAGCCTGCGCGTGTTGATCGAAGCGGCACAGAGCCGTGGCGAGACGCTCGACCACGTGATCTTCTCGGGTCCTCCGGGTCTGGGCAAGACCACGCTGGCCACCGTTATCGCCAACGAGTTGGGCGCTCAGATCAAGACCACGAGTGGCCCTGCCATCGCGCGCACGGGCGACCTGGCGGCCATCCTTACTAACTTGCAGCCGGGTGATGTGCTGTTTATCGACGAGATCCACCGCCTCAACCGTTCGGTCGAGGAGGTCCTGTACCCCGCGATGGAGGACTTTGCCCTCGATATCGTGATTGGCAAGGGTCCGGCGGCGCGCTCGATTCGCCTGGATATTCCCAAGTTTACGTTGGTAGCGGCAACGACCCGCTCAGGCATGTTGACAGGCCCGTTGCGCGACCGCTTTGGCATTTCATATCGCCTGGATTACTACACGGTCGAGGAGCTCGCGCAGATTGTGACGCGCTCGGCGACTATCCTGGGCGTGACGATCGACCACCCCAGTGCACTCGAGATCGGCTCGCGTTCGCGCGGCACGCCACGTCTTGCCAACCGCCTGCTCAAGCGCGTGCGCGACTATGCGCAGGTGCGCGGCAACGGTCCCATTGAGCTCGATATCTGCCGTCAGGCACTCGAGTTCTTCGAGATCGACGAGCTTGGTCTGGACTGGATGGATATTCGCATTTTGGAGACGCTCGCTAAGACGTTCTCCGGTCGCGCCGTGGGACTTACGACCCTTGCCAGCGCGGTGGGCGAGGACCCGGGCACGCTCGAGGATGTCTATGAGCCCTATTTGCTGCAGTGCGGGTTGATGATTCGTACGCCGCAGGGCCGTCAGGCAACCCTTCGTACCTTTGAGCACTTGGGAATCGAGCCGACCCTGTAAGGACCTTTGTGCCAGCGCGTCTGTAGGCTATCGCTGGGCATCGGGTAAACATATCGCCGTTCGTCGGTTACGGGCGTTTTTCTATTGCGCGCGCGTGCTATGCTGGATTGGTCTTTTTCTCATCCGGTAACGAAAGGACCGCCCATGCCTACTGACATCGAAATCGCACGTTCTGTAACGCCGCTGCCTATTACCGAGGTGGCCAAGAACGCCGGCGTCGACGTTAAGCATCTGATTCCGTACGGCTTTGACAAGGCAAAGGTCGACTACTCCCTGCTCAACGAGCCAACTGATCACCGGGCCAAGCTCGTTCTCGTGACCGCTATCAACCCCACGCCCGCGGGCGAGGGCAAGACCACCACGACCATCGGCTTGGCCGACGGTCTGCGTCGTCGCGGCGTCAAGAGCGCCGTGGCCCTGCGCGAGCCTTCGCTCGGTCCCGTGTTTGGTGTGAAGGGCGGTGCTGCCGGCGGCGGCTGGGCCCAGGTCATCCCCATGGAGGACATCAACCTGCACTTTACCGGCGACTTCCATGCCATCGGTGCCGCCAACAACCTGCTGGCAGCCATGCTCGACAACCATATTCAGCAGGGCAACCAGCTCGGTATCGACGTTAAGCGCATCACCTGGAAGCGCGTCGTCGACATGAACGACCGTCAGCTCCGCCACGTCATCGACGGCATTGGCGGCAAGGCCCAGGGCGTGCCGCGCGAGGACGGCTTCGACATCACCGTCGCCTCCGAGGTCATGGCAATCCTGTGCCTGTCCACGAGCATCAACGACCTTAAGGAGCGCCTGGGCGAGATCGTCGTCGGCTACAGCTTTGCCGGCGAGCCCGTCCGCGCCCGTGACCTCAAGGCCCAGGGCGCCATGGCGGCCCTCCTCAAGGACGCGCTCAAGCCCAACCTGGTTCAGACGCTCGAGGGCACGCCTGCGTTTGTCCACGGCGGCCCCTTCGCCAATATCGCCCACGGCTGCAACTCCATCATGGCCACGCGTATGGCCATGCGCTTTGGCGATGTCGCCATTACCGAGGCCGGCTTCGGTGCCGATCTGGGTGCCGAGAAGTTCCTCGACATTAAGTGCCGCATGACGGGCGTTCGCCCCAGCGCTGTCGTGATCGTCGCGACCGCTCGTGCGCTGAAGTACAACGGCGGTGTCGCCAAGGCCGACCTCAACGAGGAGAACCTCGAGGCCCTCAAGGCCGGCATGCCCAACCTGCTGCGTCACGTCGACAACATCCAGAACGTTTATGGTCTGCCCTGCGTGGTCGCCATCAACCGCTTCCCGACAGACACCGAGGCCGAGCTTGCGCTCATCGAGTCCGAGTGCCAGAAGCTCGGCGTCAACGTTAAGCTGTCCGAGGTCTGGGCCAAGGGCGGCGAGGGCGCACTCGAGCTGGCCGATGAGGTCATGCGTCTGATCGAGCAGCCGAGTGAGCTCAAGTTTGCCTATGAGGACGGCGCTGATGTCGCTGATGCCCTCGAGGCCGTTGCCACCAAGGTCTACCGCGCCGACGGCGTTGACTTTACGCCGGCCGCCAAGCGCCAGCTCGCCGAGCTGCGCGAGAATGGCTTTGGCAACCTGCCGGTGTGCGTCGCCAAGACGCAGTACAGCTTTAGCGATAACGCCAAGGCCCTGGGCGCTCCCGAGAACTTCCGCATCACCGTGCGTGAGCTCAAGGTTTCTGCCGGCGCCCGCTTTGTGGTCGCACTGACCGGCAGTGTTCTGACCATGCCGGGTCTGCCCAAGGTGCCCGCGGCCGAAAACATCGACGTCGACAACGACGGCAACATCACCGGCCTGTTCTAAGTCTGCTGTCCATAGCTGCTTGTCCGCCCCGCCGTGCCCACAAGGCCCGGCGGGGCTTTTTGATCCTTAGGCCCGCGCATGTCTTGTAGATACCGACGGGCTCTGCCCATCATAGGCTTTTGCGCGGGTAGAATGCATGGATAACTTGAGGCTCACGCGCGACGGAAAGGAATCGTTGCATGGATCAGGACAAGACAACCGTGATGGGCGGCTACGGTTCCGCGCAGGCTGGCGATAGCGCCGATGCGACCCGCGTTGTTCCCAACCCCGGTTATACCGACCCCGCGGCGACGCAGCCTTCTGCCGAGCCCACCCGGATTATGGGCTATGGCGACACGGCGCAGGATTCTTACGCTGCATCTTCGCAAGGCCCCTATGGCAACGCAGCTCCGGACCCGTTTGATTACGCGCCGCAGGATTCTTATGCCGCCTCGACGCCGAATCTCTATGATGACCTGCCGCAGAATCCCATTCCGCAGCCTCAGCAGACGACGTATATGCCTCGCACGGCGCAGCCTCGCTACGAGTCGCGCGAGCCGTATCGCGAGTTCCCCAAGTCGATTCCGCAATATGGCGAGGACGAGGAGAAGAAGCCATCGCGTTCGTCGAGCGTGATCAAGAAGATCCTCATCGTGCTGGCGATCTTCTTTGCGCTGTCGGTTGTGTTTGCCATCGTGTCGGGCATGCTCAACAAGCGGGGGAGTTCAACGGCCGATACCACTGCCGAGCAAACCGAGTCCGCCTCCTCTGGCACCGTCGATCTGAGCGATATCCCAGGGCAGTACTGGTCCAACGCCAAGAAGATCCTCAAGTCGCGCGGCGCCGATCTTTCGAATGCCGTGGTCCTGACTGATGATGGCTCAACGCCCGTCGTCGATGCCAACTGGGTCGTTACTTCTGCCTACTATAACGACAGCGGCAACCTCGAAATTCAGCTCACGCACAAGAACAGTTCGGGCAACTCGTCCGACGGCCAAAGCGGTACCGACAGCTCGAGCTCCAATGCGCTGGAGGACTTGAGCAACAAGGCGCAGGAGTTGGGAGACAAGGCGCAAGAGCTGGGCGACACGGCACAAAACCTGGGCGATACCGCGCAGAACTTGGGCGGCTTGGCGACGGATGCCTGGAACGCCCTGCAAAACGGCATCTCGGGCGCGCAGGGAAACTAGCTGTTAAGCAGGCTACAGCTGCTCGGCCGGACGGTCGGGCGAGCTAAAGCCCGAGTCAAACGTAACGACGCATGATGCATCGGGCCGGCGCTCGTGCACGATGCGCGTGACGAGCTCCAGCAGCTCCTCGTCGGATATGTCAAAGCCGTCGGGACGCACCAGGTCAAACGAAACAAAGTCGTCGTGCTCATGCAAGTCGTGGATGGAGAGCGCAGGGTCGATCTGCGCTACGCCGCGCTTGACCCAGCCGCGCAGGTCGTCACCGGTTGTTGCAATGGGGTCGCAGTGCAGCGTAATGCCAATGCCCATTTGGCGTTTGATATCGTGTTCGATGGTGTCCAGGATCTCGTGATGTTCAAACGCGTCGCCCTCGCCGGGCATTTCCACGTGGGCGCTGGCAAACTGACGACCGGGGCCGTAGTCGTGCACCATGAGGTCGTGTGTGCCCAAGACCTGCGGATAGGACATGATCTTGTCGCGGATTGCCTGGACGAGCTTGGGGTCGGGCGCTTGCCCCAGCAACGGGCTGATGGCGTCGCGCACCAGGCCCAGGCCGCTGATGCAGATGAAGATGCCCACACCCAGGCCTGCCCAGCCATCGAGATCAAAGCCGGTCGTCTGCGAAATAAGCGCCGCCACCAAGACCGAGCCCGAGGTGATGACGTCGTTTTTGGAGTCCTGCGCCGTGGCGATGAGCGTTTCGGAGTCGATGCGATCGCCCAGCGTGCGGTTGAACGCTGCCATCCAGAGCTTAACGAGCATGGACGTAGCCAGTGCCGCAAGGGAAATAAACGTGTAAGCGGTGGGCGAGGGCTTGATGATCTTAGTGACCGACTCGAGGATCAGATTGATGCCGACGGCGCAAACCAGGACGGCGACGAACAGGCCGGCTAGGTACTCATAGCGACCGTGGCCATAGGGGTGGCCTTCGTCTGCCGGGCGGCTGGCAAGGCGGAACCCGAGCAGACTCACGATGTTGCTCGAGGCATCGGAGAGGTTGTTGAAAGCGTCGGCGATGAGGGAGACGGAGCCGGCGAGCAGGCCCGCGATGCCCTTGGCCAGGCACAGGGTGATGTTGAGGCCAATGCAGACGAGGCTTGCGGAAAAGCCCGCGTTGGTGCGGCAAGATGCATCGACCGGCTCGCTCTCGCTGCCGGGAACAAGCGTATGTACCAGCCGATTTACAAATAGCATAGCGGTCGTCCTCACAATCATGTTTAAGGGGATAGTGTAGCTCGCGCGGGGGCGCCGTGCACCGATGCTCAGAAAATGCAGCAATAGTCTGCCGGTGCTAACGAGCGAGCCTTCTCGTCTGCCTGGGTGGTCCATTTTGGGCCACATGGGTATGGGCATGTGCCTGCTTGCTCGACATACTTAATGTCGACAGCCCCTGTGCAAAGGAGGACGTTTCCATGGACGAGATGTTTGCCATTAAATGTCAAAACTGCGGCGGCCCTATGTACTCGCACCAGGCTAAGCGCAGCTTTGAGTGCGCCTATTGCGGCACGGTCGTTCCGTGGCAGGCTGATGCGGGGGAGCCCAAGAGCGCCCTGGGCATTCGCCATACGCCGCTGACGGTGGTGGATGGACTGCTCAAGCTCACGCATGTGTCGCAACTCGAGCGCCCGGAGGACCCGGACTGGTATTTCTTCAATTCGCACTGGCGCAATCAGTCGGTCCTGGAACATCTGCTGTGGGAGGATCGCGGCACGGCGCAGGAGTTCCAAGAGGCCACGCATGTGAGCATTCCTTGCCCCTTCTGTGGTGCGTCCTTTGAGGGCGAGTCGACCCAGCGCGTGTTTGAGTGCCCGTCCTGCGGCAACAAGATCGGCATTGCCGACCTGCTCAAGCCGGGGACTTTTAGCAAGCGTCTGACCATGGGCGTGGGTGCGGAGTATGTGCCGGATCAGGGTATTCCCTGCGAAATCTCGCCGCAGCAGGCACGTGCCAACGCGCTGCAGCTGGTGCGCCAGTACCCGGATGCCTTTGCCGGGCACGACGTGGAAGATGCGATCCAAAACGACATGATGCTCTTCTATTTCCCCATGGCGCTGGCGGACCTGCGCATGATGGCGAGCTTCCCGGGCAAGGGCCTGAGCAAGGAAACCCTGGTGTACTACGAGGTGCTCGACTGGGCATACCCCAGGGCAAACTACCTGGACGTTCGCCTCATGGGCATTTTGGAACCGTGGGACTTTGCCAAGGTCGGTCCGTTCGATCCCGCCATGCAGGAAGGCGACTTCCGCGTCGTCTCCGTCGATGCATCTACCAAGGACCAGGTGGTCATTGATAAGTTGGCGCTCGACGTTGCGGGCAACGATGCCGAGGCCGTACTGGGGCTCAATAAAAAGAGCATCCGAACCTGGGCGCGCAAGGCCCGCAAGCATAAGGATGGCCTGGTGATGGTGCCGGCCTACTTTGTCGATCGTCCGGCGACGGACAGCCGCGATGGCGAGCAGGTGCGCATTGCCGTAAACGGACAGACGGGCCGCGCGGCCGCGGTGGTGTTTAGTGACAAGCGCGAAACGCACGTCGTGGCGCCGCTCAATCCGAGCCTGCATCTGTCCGGTGAGAGCACCGTGCATGCCACGCCCATCGAGGTCAAATACGTTAAGTCGCCGTTTCTGTACCAGATCGTGCGCCGTGGAGGCGGCGAGCAACCGCGCCAGGTTGCAGCGGTTGCCGAGGGTTCCTACCGAGAAGAAAAGCCCAAACGCCGCGGTCTGCTGGGTGCGCTATTTGGGAAGTAGGGAAGCGCAGCCGGTTGGCGCTGCGATGCGATAGTTAGAGGAACGGGGCAGTCCGCAGAAGTGCGGACTGCCCCGTTTTTGTGTTGCGGGGAAGTGCTGGGCACTTCATTAAAGATCTTCGCGCGGACTCGAATTCCAATGTCGCCTAGCGCCTTCGTGCAGGATTCCCGAGTGACTAAAATGTGACCATGGAGGCAGTTTTAGCGAACCCCACGGGAGTGACGCGTATGGACAACAACACGCTGCTGTTCCAGGACAAAGGTTCGGGTAGGTTTAAAGACGTCAAGATCTACCCTAACCGCATTGAGGTACTCAAGAAGGGCACTTTTGGCGGCAAGCACACCGAGATTGTCTACCTTAAGGACATCACGGGGGTCAGCAGGATCAAGGGCCGCGACGTTTTCCTACGTAACAGGCTGTTGACTGCCTGTGTCTTTAGCCTGAGCAGCCGCTCCCAGGCCCAGGAATTTGTGAACGCGCTGAACATGGTGATGTAGCCGATAGCGGCGTTCGGGCCAAGGTAAAAATCGGGGGCACAGAACGGTGTTCTGCGCCCCCGATTGAGTCGATGTGTCTAAAAGGCCGGCTTGCCTATTCGCTAGCGCCTTCGCTGTCTTCGCGATCACTGGCAAGCATTGCTGCGCCTGCGACCGTTGTCGCCACGGCGGCGGCAGCGAGCCCGGCGGCAACGCCAGAGCCGTCGCCCGTGTCGGCGAGCTTTCCGCCCGAGCCCTTGCCCTTGTTGCCCTTACCGTTCTTATCAGCGCTGCCTGCGTTGGAACCCGTGCCGCTGCCGGTGCCGGCGCCGCCTGCACTGCCCGAGGCCGCTACGGTAAAGCTTGCGGCTCCATCGCTGGCGAGCGTGTAGTTCTGTGCCGCGTCGCCCAAAAGGCTTTTCGCGCGCACCCAGTACGTCCCTGCGGCAAATGTTTCGCCCTCGGCCATTGCCGTGCCCGGAGCGCCGTTCGCGTCGTGCACAAACTCGAGCTGGGCCGTGCAGGCATCGGTTTCGAGCTTGCCCTCGAGTGATGCCGCAATCTTGGCGCGCACGTCTTCGCCGGCCTTAAGGCCTTCGAGTCCCTCAAAATGGGGCGTCAGCGCGCGTGGATCGATATCGATGGGCACGGAGCCCCGCAGCTCCGTAACGGTCTCGTTGCCCAAGGCGTCGACATCCACATATTCGATGGCAAACGCATGGCCCGAAGCCGCCACGTTGAGTACGTTGCTGCTGTCGACGAGGCGGAAATGACCCTCGCCAACGGTCTTGCCGTCCTGGAGCGAGGCGTCGCTCAGCGAGTCGCCATATGTCATGTGCATGCGGGCTGGGAGGTAGCACGAAGCTGTCTGCTTGTGCTGCGTATCGTAATTGCGCTGGTAGATGCTCCGGGCCAGTGCGGCATCAACAAAGTCGGACGCAATGATGCCAATGCGCTTACGGCAGTTCTCTTTTGTGCCCTCAACTCCGGTATTGTTTATATACGAGCTCTTGTACAGGTGCTCGTCGACCACTCGCGCTGCGGTAAAAGGGTTGTTTTGCGTGCAGCTAGTGTAGTTAATAAACCAGCAGCGCTCCGTTGCCTGCACCGTTGTCCCGTCCGCGGCAGTGATATCTACGGTGCTGGGCTCGAACTCGGCCGCCGCCTTCAGGGCCATATCGACCCAGTCGATCTTACTGGATCCCGTGCAGCTGTAATGGTCTTGGGCATATACCGCTGTGCTATAGGGCTCTTTGTCGCCCGTATTGCCCGCAGCCTCAAAGCCTTGCTCGTATTTCACGAGGCACATGGACTTTCCGGAATGCGCCTTGATTTTGTCGTCCCATTCGGTGAGGTCGAGGCCCCACGTGTGGCCGTCTACACTGTCGCCGGCGAGTTTAAATCGACGCAGCAGGACGATCTTTCCGCGCACCTCGTTCAGTGTGGGGACATGGCTCGACGTATAGAACAGATCGGAGTTATTGTCCATAACATTGGCGAAAGCCGTCGTAACACTGTCGTCGGTGGCTTCGTCGTTGCCTCGTGACACCAGCATGATGAGCGCTTCTGACGGGTTTTCGTTCAAAAATGTTTTGAAGTAACCGATGACATCGGAGAGATGTATAAAGCCCCCGTCTTTTTTGAGCAGGTAGCATATTCCATGGTCGATGCCGGGGTCGCCGTTCTCGTTGTTCTTTCCAAGTCGGATATCAAAATAGCGAATGCCTTCGAGCAGCTGCGTGGGGATGTAATCCTGCTGGCACTTTGCAAGCGAGGTTTGGGGCTCGGTGTCGTTGTCGACGCTGCAGGTGCTTGAATCATGCGTGCCCGGGATGCTCAGCTCGTCGAGGTATTTGTTGCCGTCGACGTATTTCATCCAGCATGGTCCGTCGACGTAGCTGCTATACGTGATCCAGTCGATACTTCTAACCGTGGTATTGATCTCGCCCTTGTCGTAACCGACAAGTTCGAGCTCCCACGGAATGCTCTTTCTCTTGTGGCAGATCTTGTTGTTGTCTTGGTCTTTGCCGTCCTTTTCTATGGCCAGGTAATTAATGTCTTTTTTCTCGTTTGTGCGGTCTCGGATGATGTAGGTTCCGTTTTGCTGGCGGTCGAACGCAAAAGAGCGGCTGGGCTTGCCGTCATGCTCGCCACTCCATACGTGGATGACCTTTCCATCTTTGTCCGAGTCGCCATCGACCGACCAAATGCTGTAGCCCGTCTTCTTGTGCTCTTCGAAATTGAGCAGGGTGCGGATGGCATACCAATTTGTATTATCTGTATCGGTCTCTACGTGCTCAAGGATGAGTTTGCTGGACGTGCCGTCATTAAACAGGTGGCAGACGTTGCCGATGACGTTGCCGTCTTCGTTGACGCTCGCGGTGCGAAAATAGCCCGCGGGGCGAAGGCGAATGACGAACTTGTCGAGGGTGGCCGCCGATGTGGGCGTGTCTTCTGCAAATGCCGCGCGCACGGGAAGGCCCAATCCCGCGGTTTCGGGCAGGCTTACAAATGGCGACAATGCTGCGAGTCCTAGGCCCAACGTGAATGCTCGACGGCTGATGGCGTGGTGTTCGGTCATAACTCCTCCGTTCGCAGGGTGCGGTTATGCACTCATTTTGTTCACTATACTGCCCGGATGTCTAAACGTGTTGGCTTAATTGTCTGCGCGGCGCTATAAATCGGCGGGCGGGCGCGTTGGGGCGCTTGTCTATTTGTGCTGCTACCGCGCTGGGGGTGGTTTTGCCGCCCGGCACCCTCGCGTTCGCCGGCTATCGGCATAAGAAAGGGAGGGCCGGCGAGCCGGTCCTCCCTTAATACGAAGCGCTGGGGCACCGCCGCTTGTTAGCACTGCGCCCGTGTTTCCCGCTGCACTCGCCAGTCGCTTAGCGCTTGATCTCGATATCGTCGAGCTTGACGTCCATGGCCTCGGTCTTGGCCTCGGCGATGTCGTCGGCAAACTCCAGAGACTTCATCATGGTCTCGACGGCGTCCTTGTGTTCCTCGACGTTGTCGATACGCACATACACGCTGCCACCGTCAACGTCGGTGAAGTACTCGGTCGTCACGCCGCCCGAGTGCGTAAAGTAGGCGCTGCGCCAGGTCTTGCCGTTGTACTTAACGGGATCGCTCTCGGTCCATCCGGAGTTGGTCTTCCACTTTGCCTCGTAGTCGAACAGTTCATCGGCGTTCTTGTCAGGATCGAAGACGGGGATGAAGCGGTCACTGGCATGCTCGCTCTCGGTGAACTTAAACTGGGCCCTGTCGGCGGTATCGCCTGCAACGTCCGTGATTTCGACGCCCTCGGGCACCTCGACTTTAAACCAAATGAAGTCAGTCCTCATATCCACGGCTGGCTTTTCCGCTCCACCGCCACCGCCGCTGCCGGTAGCGCCGCCGCTGCCACCGCAACCCACCAAGGCAACCGCGGCAAAGAGACTGATGCAGAGGGTGAGAATCGCAAAGGCCTTCTTTTTCATGGTCGTGTCCTCCTCGATCTGTAATCGTCCATGGGTTACCTCCCTTTACTGTACGCGTGGACGGCTCCTTCGGGTGGGCCATGTGTCCCATTCTGAGGGCCGGATTTGCGCCGTTAAGTGGCAATATGCACGGGTCCAAAAGAGGGGAGGGCCGGTGCTGTCGGCTCTCCCCGGGTTGGGCGCCCGTTGTTTTAATGGGGCGCGCCTACGCGGGTTCGCGTAGGCGCGTACGGGTGCCCCGTTACTTGATCTCGATGCTCGAAATCTCGACTTCACGTGCCTCGTCAACTGCTTTCTTCATGTCGTCGGGGAACTCGATGGAGTTGAGAAGCGCCTCGGCTTCTTTCTTGTGCAGGTCGAAGTTCGCGATGAGAACGCAGACGCTTCCCGGCTCAACGTCGGTAAAGAGATAGGTATGGGTGCCGCGGTTGTCCTTGCACGTTCCGGTGAGCCATGTCCTGCCGTTGTACTCGACGGGGTCGCCAACTTCCCACTGGAACATGCTGCTCTTTCGACCTTCATCGGCAAGAGCCTCTTCTGCCGTCATCTTCTCTTCCCAAACAGGTATGAAGCGGTCAACCGTGGTGTTCTCGTTCTCGGGGAAGGTGAGCTGGACCCTGTCGGCGTTCTTGCCGGCGGAGTCGCTCACGCCAACGCTCTCGGGCATCTCGACCTTAAACCAGATAAAGTCGGTCTTCTTGGCGACGGGGACCTTTTCCTTGCTCTCACTCTTGGGGACGCTGCCGCCGCCCGATGCGCTCCCGCCGCAGCCGACAAGGGCAAACGCGGCAAAGAGGGCGATGCAAAGGGAAAGGATCGATAGGGTCTTTTTCTTCATGGTGGCGTCCTCCTTGTCTGCCAGGGACATCGTGTGCCGCGGATCGCTGGGGCGGCGGTTACGCATGTCCATGATGTCTTTGTTTACTGTGCGGTTATTCTTCCATTCGTCGTCCGGTGCCGTGATGAGCTTGCCCCAACATAGGGCTCCTTACCTATAATGTATGCCCCAGTTGCCGCTGCCCGGAAGTCTCGAAAGGTGGGCCATGTGTCCCATGTTTGCGGTGCCGACGCCTATCGTTCGTCATAGAAATCCGCGATGGCCAGGTGCGCTGACGCTTATGTACTTATGGGCTAGACTTAGCACCATTATGTGATCGATGCGGTCGGTCGGCGGTTTCCACCCGACCGATGTATATGACTTGAAGGTGCATGCGTATGAGCCAAGAGATGATGGACAAGACCTGCCGCGGGTTTGCCGAGGCGCTTGCCGCGCGTGAGCCGGTTCCCGGCGGCGGTAGCGCGAGCGCCTTTGTGGGCGCGCTGGGAGCCTCGCTTTGCGGGATGGTCGCGCGCTACGGGGCGACCAATCCCGCGCTTGCCGATCGTGCGGATGACCTGACGCGTGCATTTGCCCAGGCAGACGAGTTGGCGCAGGAACTTGTGGACCTGGTCGCCGAGGACGTTCGTGCGTACGGCCAGGTGTCCGCTGCGTACGGTATTCCGCGCGAGGACCCAGCTCGACCTGCGGCGATTCAGGACGCGTTGCACGTGGCGGCCATGCCACCGTATCGGATCATGGATGCCTGCGGCCGCGCGCTGGCGCTGCTCGAGGACATGGCCGATAAGGGCTCGCGCCAGCTGTTGTCCGACGTGGCCTGCGGCGCCGTGTTCTGCCGCGCTGCCATGCAGGGTGCGAGCCTGACGCTCTTTGCCAACACCACATCTATGAAAGACCGGGCGCGTGCCGAGGAGCTCGAGACGGCGTGCGATGAGCTGCTGGATACGTGGCTGCCGCGCGCCGATGCGCTGGCGCGCCGCGCCGCCGACGCCGCAAGGAAGAGGGGATAGCCATGGCCGAGCTATTGAAGGGTGCTCCCGTCGCCCGCGCGTTGACTGAGGAGCTCGCTGCTCGCTGCGCGGCTTTGCGTGAGCGCGGCGTTGTGCCGACGCTGGCCATCGTTCGCGTGGGCGAGCGCGAGGACGACCTGTCCTACGAGCGCGGTGCACTCAAACGCTGCGAAAAGGTGGGCATCGAAGCTCGTCGCGTGTTGCTGCCTGCCGATGTTTCGCAGGATGAGCTGCTGGCGGCTATCGAGGGCATCAATGCCGACCCCGCTGTTCACGGATGCCTGATGTTTCGTCCGTTGCCCGCTGGGCTTGAGGAGGATACAGTTGCCGCGGCACTCGATCCCGCCAAGGACGTCGACTCCATGACGCCGGCCTCGCTGCTCACCACGCTTTCGGGGCGAGGCGAGGGCTTTGCTCCCTGCACGGCAGAAGCCGTGTTGGCGTTGCTGGACCATTACGGCGTTGAACTGGATGGAGCTAAAGTTGCCGTTGTTGGTCGCTCGCTGGTAATTGGCCGTCCCGTTGCCGCCATGCTTACGGCTCGCAATGCCACGGCGACGACGTGCCATACGCATACGCGTGACCTAGCTGCCGAGTGCTGTTCTGCCGACATTGTTGTTGCCGCGGTTGGACGCGCGCGCACGATTGGCGCGGATGCGGTTCGCGAGGGCCAGACGATCATCGATGTTGGCATTAATTGGGACGAGGCTGCCGGAAAACTGGTCGGCGACGTGGATTTTGATGCTGCGGAACCGATCGTTGGCGCCATCACACCCGTGCCGGGCGGCGTGGGGGCTGTGACCACCGCAATTCTCGCCAAACACGTGATTGAGGCGGCGGAGCGGGTAGCGCGCAGAGATGTGGTGTAAGAGGCGGGGCATGCCCCGCCTCTTCTCTT
>UQMV01000041.1 GCA_900542315.1 uncultured Collinsella sp. | reverse complement strand
TGGGTTTGAGCCCGTGTTTGACGAGCACTCGCGCGTTTTGGTGCTCGGGTCGTTTCCCTCGGTGCTTTCGCGCGCCAATTCCTTTTATTACGGCAACCCTCAGAATCGCTTTTGGCGCGTGATGGCCGCGTGCCTCGGTGTGCCTGTTCCGCCCAACGAGGGCGATCCTTTGGCAAGCGGTGAGCCCGCGATGCTCGATGCCTCCATTGCCGCCAAGCGGGCCATGCTGCTGAACGGCGGCGTGGCCCTGTGGGATGCAATCGAGAGCTGCGACATTAAGGGCTCGAGCGACGCGAGCATCCGCAACGTTGTGCCGGCACATATCGAGCGCATTACCGATGCCGCGTCGATCGAGGTCGTTGTCTGTAACGGCGGTACGGCAGGGCGACTCTACAAACGCTACTTGCAAGATCGGACGGGGTTGCCTGCCGTCGTCCTGCCCTCGACAAGTCCTGCCAATGCCGCCTGGCGCCTGGAGCGGCTTGTTGAGCGGTGGAGCGGCGCCGCTGATTGGCAGGCTTTTTCGATTTAGCAGTTTGAGTGCTCGGCAAGATGCCTCATAACGGCGTGCCAGATCGGTGTGGGCAGTGCAGACGTGGCGCGCACCATGCCGTCGGTGTCGACGCCACCCGTTGCGGCACCACCGAGCTTTTGCGCGTGTTCGACGGAACATCCCATGCGAACGGCGCCCACGAGCTTGTCCATGGCCTCAGAAAACGGTCGCCGCAAGAGTCCCATGCGCGGAGAGCGACGAAGCGCCGCAATGCCGCTGCCGGCGCAGATGGCAACGCCGCCACACCACAATTGGCCATGGCGCTCACATGCCTTGTGCAGGCGAACGGCGGTCCCACGCGCCTGCTCAGTGCCCTCTTGTGCGGCTCGAATCGCGACATAGACGCGCGTTCCCGTACCGCCAAAGCGCTCAAGCGCCTGCTCGATGGCTGTCAACGTCTCATCGTCAGCCACATCTTCAATGGCCAGCACGATGCCATCGGCAACGCTGCCGGCGTCATTTGCCTTCAAGTCGACCGGGCGGGGGAGTGCGGTGCCGGAAAGTTGAGCATAGGCGGCGATGGCATTCTGCAGGTCCCAGAGCAAAAAATCAAGATCGGCGCTATTGGGAATACTGATATACGCAACGGTGTGCAGTGTTTTTGGTACGTCGCCGCGCGCGGTCGTCTCCATGCCATCTCCTTTCCGGCTCGTTTCCGTTTAGGTTACACCGTCTGGTGGCGCCCCGCCGCGCTATCCTAGTGCAACCCTTACGAAAGGAACGCCATGCGTCTGCCCATGAATACCTCGCTTGCCACGCTCAAGCCCTCCGGTATCCGCCGGATCAACGCGCTCGCCGCCCAGCACCCGGGGTGCATCGCGCTTGCGCTTGGCGAGCCCGATTTTCCCACGCCCGATGTGATTAGTGCCGAGGTGACCGCCGCACTGGACCGCGGTGACACGCACTATCCGCCCAACAACGGTCGCCCCGCCCTGCGTGAGGCGTTATCTGCCTACATGGGGGACGCGGGCCTTACGTTTTCGGCCGACGAGGTCATCCTGACCGACGGCGCGACCGAGGCCCTGTCGGCAACATTCATGGCCATGCTCAACCCCGGCGACGAGGTCATTATCCCCACGCCGGCCTTTGGCCTGTACGAGAGCATCGTCGTGGCCAACCACGCCAAAGCGGTCTTTTTGGATACGGAGCCTGCGCAATTTCAGATTGACGAGGATGCGCTTCGTGCTTGCGTGACGCCGGCGACCAAGGCCATCGTCATCTGCTCGCCCAACAACCCCACGGGCTGCATCCTCAACGCAGCATCGCTCGACGCCGTGGCACACGTGGCGGAGCAGACGGGCATCTACGTGATCTGCGACGACGTATACAACCGCCTGGTCTACGTGGACGGCTACGAGCGCTTTGCCCAGCGCCACCCGGAGCTTCGTGAGCAGACGGTAGTCATCGAGAGCTTCTCCAAGCCCTGGGCTATGACCGGCTGGCGCCTGGGCTGGCTCGCAGCGGCAACCCCCGTCATCGCCGAGATCGCAAAGGCCCACCAATACTTAGTATCGAGTGCTGTCTCCTTCGAAATGGACGCCGCAGCCCGAGCCCTCACCGTCGACCCAACCCCCATGCTAAAAGTCTACCGAGCCCGCCGCGAGCGCGTACTCGAAGCCTTAAACGCCATGGGCCTCGACGTAGTAGAGCCCGCAGGAGCCTTCTATACTTTCCCGAGCATCAAAAAGTTCGGCCTAACCAGCGAAGACTTCTGCATCAAAGCCATCAAAGAAGCAAACGTAGCCCTAGTCCCGGGAGACTGCTTCGGAACCGAAGGCCACATCCGCCTCAGCTACTGCGTTTCCGACAAAGACCTGGACGAAGGTCTCCGCCGCCTGTCCACCTTCATTTCAACCTTGTAGCCCTCAGGGATGCAACACATCAGCCCACCGACCCAAGCATTATGAGTGGGGCGCGTCGCTCAACGGACACGAGGATTCGCAGCAAAGGCAACGTAGCTCCGGCCGGGAGGGGCAGGGCGAGTTTTCCGTAGATTCCGCACGAGCCGAAGGCCACTTAATGTGGCCTTCGTGCGAGCCCAGGACTTGACCGAGCGGAAAACTCGCCCTGCCCCTCCCGGTCGGAGCGTATGCAGGGTTTGTGTACGAATCCTCGCGCCCGTTGACCGACGCCGGGGTCCCCGCCATAATACTTTCGGTTCACGCACGAATCCGCTGCCAGAGACAGCCGGCGCAAACGGGCATCGCCCGCGAGCTTAATGGGACTTCCCGCCAGCCGAGGTGGTCGAGTAGATATGTCTTCTCGCCCCCGTCGCTCATGCAGCGCGGGGGCTTTCTTTTTGGACATGCCCCCGTCACGTCCTTGTGGCGGACCGTGCCCGGAAAGAATTCGAGGAGGTGTAATTCATGCCCCAGCAGTACAAAATCGACAAGGTTGCAGAGATCGAGTCCCGTATCGCCGAGAACGCCGGTCTGTTCGTCGTCAACTACAACGGTCTGACGGTTAAGCAGGCTCAGGAGCTGCGTCATCAGCTTCGCGAGTGCGGCGCCGAGATGAAGGTCTACAAGAACAACCTGGTCAAGATCGCTCTCAAGAACCAGGAGCAGCCCGAGCTCGACGAGATTCTCGCCGGCCCCGTCGCTTATGTGTTCTACGAGTCCGAGCCGGTCGAGGCCGCTAAGGCCCTTAAGGACTTCTCCGCTAAGTCCAAGGGCGTCCTTGAGATCAAGGGCGGTATCTCCGACGGCAAGGCCGTTTCCGCTGATGATGTTAAGGCTATCGCCGAGCTGCCCACCAAGGATCAGCTTCTCGGCCAGATCGCCGGTCTCATCTCCGGTTTCGCTCGCGACATCGCTGTCTGCGTCAACGGCGTTTCCTCTGGTCTCGCTCGTTCGATCCAGCAGGTCTCCGAGCAGAAGGCAGCCTAGTCGCTGTTTTCACCCGCGGCGGCAACGCCGCACCCCTGGCGCATTCGCGCCGTGTTTTAACTGATCTCCGTGCATTCGCACGGAAACCGAAAGGACTTAGAAATGGCTAAGCTTACCACCGATGAGATCATCGATGCTCTTAAGGAAATGACCATTCTCGAGGCTTCCGAGCTCGTTAAGGCTATCGAGGACACCTTCGGCGTTTCCGCCGCTGCTCCTGCCGCTGTTGTCGCCGCTCCCGCTGCTGGCGCTGCTGAGGCCGAGGAGAAGACCGAGTTTGACGTCGTGCTCGAGGGCTTCGGCGACAACAAGATCCAGGTCATCAAGGCCGTCCGTGAGCTCACCAACCTTGGCCTGAAGGAGGCCAAGGAGGTCGTCGAGGGCGCTCCCAAGGCTGTTCTCGAGGGTGCCAAGAAGGAGGACGCCGAGGCTGCCAAGGAGAAGCTCGAGGCTGCTGGCGCTGCTGTCACCCTCAAGTAATCAGGCTTTCTCGCCAGATTTCTTTGCAGACGGGGTTCGCATTGCGAGCCCCGTCTTTTTTGTTTTTCGGTCCCTCGACATCGGTTGCTCAAACTGCCATGTTCTGTAATTTGCGTCGTATCGGGCACCCTGCCGTTGGGCAATAAAATTGCACCATTCGAGCAATAATTTGCGTTGACCTGCTGAAGAATTGTCTCTGCCTTGTAGCGACATATAGTTCCAGCGGTAAGATGCTTGGGTATCGCAATTTGGTCTGCGGCCGCCGTGCCGCACGCACAGGGCGCATCTTGCGCCTGCGAAAGGATCTTTGAATAACATGAAAGCAATCATCCCCGCCGCCGGTCTTGGCACGCGTTTTCTGCCTGGCACCAAGTGCACGCCCAAAGAGATGCTGCCGGTGCTCGACAAGCCCGTCATCCAGTACGTCGTCGAGGAGGCGCTCGATCCCGAGGAGGTCGACGATGCCATCATCGTTACTTCTCCCGGTAAGCCCGAGCTACTGAACTACTTCCAGCCCGATCGCTCGCTCGAGAACCTGCTGCGCGAGCGCGGCAAGAACGCCTATGCCGACGCCGTCGCCCACGCTGGCGGTATGCCGGTCGACTTCCGTTATCAGTACGAGCCCAAGGGCCTCGGCCATGCTATTCGCTCTGCCGCCGACGCCGTGGCAGGGGAGAACTTCCTGGTTCTTCTGGGCGACTACGTTGTGCCTAACCGCGACATCTGCGACAAGATGCTCGCCGTTTCCAAGGAGCACGGTGGCGCTTCGGTTATCGCCGTCGCTGCTTGCTCGCCCGAGGAAGTCAGCCGCTACGGCGTTATCGCCGGTGAGCGCGTCGGTTCGCTCGAGGGTGCCGAGGACGTTGCCGATGCAGAGCCGGGCGCTGTCTGGCGCATCGGCGGTCTGGTCGAGAAGCCCGCTCCCGAGGCGGCTCCGTCCAATCTGTACATCGTCGGTCGCTACCTGCTGAGCCCGCTGGTCATGGACCTGCTGGCAGATCAGCAGGCCGGCAAGGGCGGCGAGATCCAGCTCACCGACGCCATGGCCCGTTCGCTCGACCGCGAGGCCATGTATGCCGTCGTCATTGACCCGCTGTCGGGCTACGACACCGGCACTCCCTCTGGCTGGATGGCCACCAACGCCCTCATGGCCGCAAGCGACCCCCGCTTTGCCGATGCCTTCTGGGATGCCATCGACGAGCGCGGCGGATTGATGCGCAAGTAAGCCTTCGGGCATCGACATTTACGGGCGCGGACCTCGGTTCGCGCCCGTTTTTTATAAGAGCTGCGATTGTCGGCTCTCTGTTCACAGAAAATATATGAACAGATGTTCGATACACATACATCTACCTGCGTGTTTTCTGTCGAAAAACTTTGCTACTCCAAAAACTCAATCGCGTCAAGGCTTTTCTTGCCCAACGGTCGGTACCTGATAAACTATTAGGTTGCGATAACTGGCGAAGCTATGCCTCGCCAACCCACCGAGCATTTCCGTGAAGGAGGAAAAACCTGGTGACCTACGCATACACTGCCACTGAGCGCAAGCGCGTCAGCTTCGGGAAAATCCCGGAGGCCATGGAGCTCCCCAACCTTATCTCTGTTCAAAGGGAATCCTTTGAGCGTTTTAAGGACGAGGGCCTTCGTGAGGCGTTCAAGGAATCCAGCCCCATCCAGAGCCAGAACCATGTTCTCGAGGTTACCTTCGGCGAGCATCAGTTCGGCGACCCCGCGCACACCGTCGAGGAGTGCCGCGAGAAGGACATGACCTATCAGGCCCCGCTTCTGACCGACGTCCGTCTCACCAACAAGGAGACCGGCGAGATCAAGGAGCAGCTCGTCTTTATGGGCGACTTCCCCATGATGACCGATCAGGGCACCTTCATCATCAACGGTACCGAGCGTATCGTCGTCTCGCAGCTCGTCCGTTCCCCGGGTGTGTACTACAGCTCCGAGATGGATTCGGGCAAGCAGATCTACAAGGCCCAGATCATCCCGTCCCGCGGTGCCTGGCTCGAGTTTGAGGTCGACAAGCGCGACCAGCTCATGGTCTCCATCGACCGTAAGCGCAAGCAGAGCGCCACGATGTTCCTGCGCGCCCTTGGCATCGCCGTCACCAACGATGACATCATCGAGCTGCTCGGCAACTCCGATGTGATCAAGCGCACCCTGGAGCGCGACACCGCCCTCACTCGCGAGGACGCCCTCATCGAGATCTACCGTCGTCTGCGCCCGGGCGAGCCTCCCACCGTGGACGCTTCCCGCAGCCTGCTCGAGGGCCTGCTCTTCAACCCGCAGCGCTACGATCTGGCCCGCGTCGGTCGTTACAAGGTCAACAAGAAGCTCAACCTCACCACCGAGGAAGAGGTCACGGTGCTCACCGACGAGGATATCGTCGCGACGCTGCGCTACCTGCTGTCCCTCGCTGCCGGCGAGCAGGGCTTCAAGGTCGATGACATCGACCACTTTGGCAACCGCCGCATCCGCACCGTCGGCGAGCTCGTCGCCAACCAGTTCCGTATCGGCATGAGCCGTATGGAGCGCGTCGTCCGTGAGCGCATGAGCTCCCAGGACATCGACGAGATCACCCCGCAGTCGCTCATCAACATCCGCCCGATCGTGGCCTCCATCAAGGAGTTCTTCGGTTCCTCGCAGCTCTCGCAGTTCATGGACCAGGCGAACCCCCTGACCGGTCTGACCCACAAGCGCCGCCTGTCCGCACTCGGCCCTGGCGGTCTTGCCGGCCACAAGTCCGGCTCCAGCCGCCGCACCAACGTGCCGACGGCCGTCCGCGACGTTCACAACTCGCACTACAGCCGCATGTGCCCGATCGAGACCCCCGAAGGCCCCAACATCGGCCTGATCGGCTCGCTCGCCCTCTACGCCCGCGTCAACGAGTACGGCTTCATCGAGGCTCCGTTCCGTCGCGTCGAGAACGGCGTTGCCACCGACCAGATCGACTGGATGACCGCTGACGAGGAAGAGAAGCACGTCATCGCGCCGGCTAACACGCCGCTCGATCCCAAGACCAACGAGTTCATCACGACCGATGCCGAGGGCAAGCTTGTCCGCCCGCACACCGTGATCGCCCGTACCCGCGACTTCGACGGCTCCTTCGGCGCTCCCGCCGACGTGCCCGTCGAGGACGTCGACTACATGGACGTCTCGCCGCGTCAGATGCTCTCCGTCGCAGCCACGCTGATCCCGTTCCTCGAGCACGACGACGCCAAGCGTACGCTGATGGGCGCCAACATGCAGCGTCAGGCCGTGCCGCTGGTTCACCCTGCCGCTCCCTATGTCGGTACCGGCATGGAGCGTCGCGCCGCCCTGGACTCCGGCGAGGTCACCCTGGCCAAGAACGCCGGCGAGGTCATTTTTGCCGACGCCGCCAAGATCATCGTCAAGCATGCCGGCGGCATGGACGAGTATCACCTGGCCAAGTACCAGCGCTCCAACCAGTCCACCTGCATCAACCACCGTCCGCTCGTGCGCGTCGGTGACACCGTTGAGCAGGGCGAGCCCCTGGCTGACGGTCCTTCGACCGATCATGGCGAGCTCGCACTGGGTCAGAACCTCACCGTGGCATACATGCCGTGGGAAGGCTTCAACTACGAGGACGGCATCGTCGTGTCCGAGCGCCTGGTGGCCGAGGACCTGCTGACGACCATCAACATCACCCGTCACGAGATCGACGCCCGCGACACCAAGCTCGGCCCCGAGGAGATCACCCGCGAGATCCCGAACCTCTCCGAGGACATGCTTGCCAACCTCGACGAGGACGGCATCATCCGCATCGGCGCCGAGGTCGGCCCTGGCGACATCCTGGTCGGCAAGGTCACGCCTAAGGGCGAGAGCGCTCTGACCGCCGAGGAGCGCCTGCTGCGCGCCATCTTCGGTGCCAAGGCCCACGACGTTCGCGACACCTCCCTTAAGATGCCTCACGGCGCTTACGGCCGCGTCATCGATGTCGTCCGCTTTAGCCGCGAGAACGGCGACGACCTGGCCCCCGGCGTCAACGAGCAGGTGCGCGTCTACGTCGCCCAGCGTCGTAAGATCCAGCAGGGCGATAAGATCGCCGGCCGCCACGGCAACAAGGGTGTTATTTGTAACGTTCTGCCGGTCGAGGACATGCCCTACATGGCTGACGGTACCCCGATCGACGTTATCCTCAACCCGCTGGGCGTTCCTTCGCGTATGAACGTCGGCCAGCTGCTCGAGTGCCACCTTGGCTGGGCTGCTGCCTGCGGTTGGGATACCGAGCAGGCCGACTCCGACAAGTACGTCCCCGGTCCGTTCTTCACCGCGACGCCCGTCTTCGACGGCGCCAAGGAGGACGAGATCGCCGAGGTCATTCGTCGTGCTAACAAGAACATGCTCAACAAGGCCACCGCTGCCTTTGGCGATCACATGCGCCCCGAGTTCGTCACCCAGCTTGACGAGCGCGGCAAGACCCGCCTGTTCGACGGCCGCACCGGCGAGGAGTTCCGCGAGCCCATTACCGTGGGTACGTCCTACATCCTCAAGCTCGGCCACATGGTTGACGACAAGATCCACGCCCGTTCGACCGGCCCTTACAGCCTGGTTACCCAGCAGCCGCTGGGCGGCAAGGCTCAGTTCGGCGGCCAGCGTTTCGGCGAGATGGAAGTTTGGGCACTGTACGCTTACGGTGCTTCCAACGTCCTGCAGGAGATCCTGACCGTCAAGTCCGACGATACCGTGGGCCGCGTCAAGACCTACGAGTCCATCGTCAAGGGCGAGAACGTTCCTGTCCCGGGTATCCCCGAGTCCTTCAAGGTTCTCGTCAAGGAGATTCGTTCGCTCGCACTGGACATCGAGCCCATGCACGATGCCGACGAGGACGCCTCCGCCCCTGTGACCGCCGAGGAGACCTCTGCTCTCGACGACCTGGCTGCGCTCGCCGGCGTTGACGCCGACGTCGAGGCCGAGGATGCCGAGACCGACGAGGCGCCCGAGGCTGTCGCCGCCACGACCACTGATAAGGAGTAGTTGACTGTGGCAGATTTCGAAGCTACTGATTTTGACTCGGTAAAGATCTCCCTTGCCTCCGCCGACCAGATCCGTTCCTGGTCCCACGGTGAGGTTAAGAAGCCGGAGACCATCAATTACCGTACCCTCAAGCCCGAGAAGGACGGCCTGTTCTGCGAGAAGATCTTCGGTCCCGCCAAGGACTGGGAGTGCTCCTGCGGCAAGTACAAGGGCATCCGCTTTAAGGGCATCGTCTGCGAGCGCTGCGGCGTCGAGGTCACCTCGGCCAAGGTGCGTCGCGACCGCATGGGCCACATCGAGCTCGCCGCTCCCGTGTCCCACATCTGGTATTTCAAGAGCCCCACGAGCTTCCCGATGAGCCGTATGCTCGACATCAAGTCCAAGGACCTCGAGAAGGTTCTGTACTTTGCCAGCTACATCATCACCGAGGTCGACTACGAGGCTCGCGAGGCCGACGCCGACGACCTGCGCGAGGAGCTCGCCGCCGATCTGGAAGAGATCGATGCCGAGTGCGCCCGCCAGATTGAGTCCCTCAAGGAGCAGGGCAACCCCGAGAACTTTGACGAGTTCTCCGACGAGGAGCCGCTGACCCCCGAGGAGATCGCCTCTGGCATCGTCGACATCGAGGAAGAGTGCAAGGACGAGAAGCAGCTCCGCACGGACGCCTTCAACGCCTTCATGAAGCTCAGCGAGCGCGACCTCATTTCCGATGAGCCGCTGTTCCGTGAGATGACCCGTTACTACTCCATGTACTTCAAGGGTGGCATGGGTGCCGAGGCCGTCCGCGACCTGCTCGCTGCCATCGACCTCCCTTCCGAGGCCGAGAAGCTCAAGGCCATCATCGCCGACGAGGACTCCCAGAAGCAGAAGCGCGAGAAGGCCGTTAAGCGCCTCGAGGTCGTTGACGCCTTCCTGAAGGGCGGCAACAGCCCCGCGAACATGATCCTGGACGTCATTCCGGTCATTCCGCCCGATTTGCGCCCGATGGTCCAGCTTGACGGCGGCCGCTTCGCCGCGTCCGACCTCAACGACCTGTACCGTCGCGTGATCAACCGTAACAACCGACTCAAGCGCCTGCTCGACCTGGACGCCCCTGCGATCATCGTGAACAACGAGAAGCGCATGCTCCAGGAGTCCGTGGACGCCCTGTTCGACAACGGCCGTCGTGGTCGCCCGGTCTCTGGCCGTGGCGGTCGCCCGCTCAAGTCGCTCGCCGAGGCCCTCAAGGGCAAGCAGGGTCGTTTCCGTCAGAACCTGCTGGGTAAGCGTGTCGACTACTCCGGCCGTTCGGTCATCGTTACCGACCCCAAGCTGCTGCTGCACCAGTGCGGTCTGCCCAAGACCATGGCGCTGGAGCTCTTCAAGCCCTTCGTCATGAAGCGCCTGGTCGAGCTTGGCAAGGTCGAGAACATCAAGGGCGCCAAGCGCGCTATCGACCGCGGTGCCACCTTTGTGTGGGATATCCTCGAAGAGGTCATCGACGGCCGCGTCGTGCTGCTCAACCGTGCACCGACCCTGCACCGTCTGTCCATCCAGGCCTTTGAGCCGGTGCTGGTCGAGGGCAAGGCTATCCACCTGCATCCGCTGGTCTGCTCGCCCTTCAACGCCGACTTCGACGGCGACCAGATGTCTGTCCACGTGCCGCTGTCCAGCCAGGCTCAGGCCGAGGCCCGCGTGCTCATGCTCTCTGCGAACAACCTGCGCTCGCCGGCATCCGGCAAGCCGGTCAACATCCCTTCGCAGGACATGATCATCGGTGTGTACTACCTCACCCAGGTTCGCGAGGGTCTGCCGGGCGAGAACCACGTGTTCTCGAGCTTCGACGACGCGCTGCACGCCTATGACTGCCGCTCCGAGGTCGACATGCAGGCCAAGATCCAGGTCCGCGTGTCCGCTGCCGATGCCAACGTCATCAACGAGGACGGCACCCGTATCTTCCGCGTCAAGAACGGCAAGAACGAGTTCGTCGACTACGACGTCACCGGCAACAAGACCGCGCGCTTCGAGACCTCTATCGGCCGCATCATCTTCAACCGCCAGTGCCTGCCCGAAGACTATGAGTTCATGAACTACAAGATGGTCAAGGGCGACGTGGCCAAGCTGGTTGCGGACTGCTGCGATCGCTATCCCGAGGCCAAGGTCGGTCCGATCCTCGACGCCATCAAGTACTCCGGCTTCCACTACGCTACCCGCGCCGGCCTCACCATCTCGGTGTGGGACGCTCTCATCCCTGCCGAGAAGCAGGAGCTGCTCGATCGCGCCCAGGCCAACGTCGACCAGATCAACGAGTACTTCGAGGAGGGCTTCATCAACGAGACGGAGCGCCACATCGAAGTCGTTAACGAGTGGACCGCTTGTACCGACAAGGTCGCAGCACTCATGCTCGACATGTTCGACGAGGAGAACCCGCTGTACATGATGGCCGACTCCGGCGCCCGTGGTTCTAAGACCCAGCTGCGTCAGCTCGGCGGCATGCGTGGCCTGATGGCAGACATGTCCGGCGAGACGATCGACCTTCCCATTAAGGCGAACTTCCGCGAGGGCCTGCTGCCGCTCGAGTACTTCATTTCGACCTACGGCGCCCGTAAGGGCCTGGTCGATACCGCATCCCACACCTCGGACTCTGGTTACCTGACCCGTCGTCTGGTCGACGTGGCCCAGGATGTCATCGTCCGCGAGGAGGACTGCGGTACGCACGAGGGCGTCACCTACAACCTCATCATTCCCGGCACCACCGACCTCAACACCGACCTCGTCGGCCGTTGCTTCATCGAGGACGTCGTGGCTCCCGATGGCACCGTGCTCTTTGAGCAGGACGGCTACATCGAGAAGGTCGCCGACATCCAGAAGATGGTCGATGCGGGCCTCAAGAAGGTCAAGCTTCGCGCGCTGCTCACCTGCCGCTCCAAGTACGGCGTGTGCCAGAAGTGCTACGGCTGGGATCTTTCCACCCGTCGTCCGGTCGCCATCGGTACTGCCGTCGGCATTATTGCCGCCCAGTCCATCGGCGAGCCCGGTACGCAGCTTACGATGCGTACCATTCACTCCGGCGGCGTCGCTGGCGTCGACGATATTACGCAGGGTCTGCCTACGGTCAGCCGTATGTTCGATATCGTCGGCAACGTCAACGAGAAGATTCTGGGTCGCGAGGCCGAGCTGGCTCCGTACTCCGGTCACCTCTCGATTAAGCCCGAGAAGTCCGAGTACGTGCTGACGCTCACCGACTCCGAGGATCACACCCGTGTCCTCGACGAGCGTCGCGTCCCCGCTTCGGTGCGCTTCATGCCTGAGATCGAGGACGGCTGCGAGGTTCGCGCCGGCGACCAGATCACCAAGGGCTTCGTCAACTTCCGCAACCTGCGCAAGCTGACCGACATCGAGTCGACGATGCACACCTTCGTCGAGAGCGTTAAGGACGTCTACACCAGCCAGGGCGTCGACCTGAACGACAAGCACATCGAGGTGCTCGCACGTCAGATGCTGCGTCGCGTTCAGATCACCAACCCCGGCGACTCCAAGTACCTGCTTGGTCAGTACGTCGACCGCTACGAGTTCGCCGACGAGGTCGAGCGCGTTGCCCGTCTGGGCGGTCAGGCTCCTGTGGCCGAGCCCGTCATCCTGGGTACGCTCAAGGTCGCGTCCAACATCGACTCCTGGCTGTCGAGCGCTTCGTTCATCCGTACCGCCGGTGTCCTTACCGAGGCTGCCATCGAGGGCAAGGTCGACCACCTGCTCGACCTTAAGTCCAACGTCATCGTCGGTAAGAAGATCCCGGCTGGTACCGGCCTCAAGCCGTACGCCAACGCCAAGCTGACGTATCGCACGGCCGACGGCTACGTGGACATCGACGGCCCGGCTTCGCCTAACGCCAAGTCGCTGCCCGAGTGGGCTCCGGTTGAGCTCAAGGACCTGGACGAGCAGCTCCCGCAGCAGCTCGACTGGGCCGGCTACGACGAGTTCGGTGGTGCTGACGGTTCGTTCACCCGCAACGGCCATACCATCTCCGCCGAGAAGGCTCGCCTGTACCTGTTCGACGACCTGGGCGTGTCGCAGCGCTGGACCAACAAGTTCAGCGAGGTCGGCATCGAGACGGTCGGCGACCTGGTCGGCAAGTCCGAGGAGGATCTGCTGCGCATCGATGGTATTGGTGCCAAGGCGATCGAGGAGCTCCGTGACGGCCTGGAGGCCCACGACCTGCTCTACATCCTCGAGAACAACGACGACGTCGCCGACGAGGAAGATCTCTCGCAGCTGCTGCAGATGGTCTTTAGCCCCGACGGTCCGGACGATATCCTGCTGGGCACCTCTGCCGCGCCGACGCATCACGCCGACGCCGACGAGGAGCTCCTGGGCGCTCCGATCGACGACAAGAAGGCTCCCGCCAACGGTGCCATCAACGAGGACATGGCTTCCCTCGACGAGCTGCTCAACCAGCTCGTGGACACCGACGACGCCGAAGAGGCCAAGGACAACGACGAGGAGTAACTAGTTCCGCCGTTCTAACGAACGGCGGCGACCTCCGTCGCTGCGCGGCCCCCAGAGCTACAATCTGTCATTCAAAAGGCAGGGCATGACCAAAAGGTCAATGCCCTGCCTTTTTCATGCCACCTTGTACGCTCTGGGGGCCGCTCGCTTGCGTATGCTCAACCTGTTGCGTTCCATTGATCCCTTGCCAATAAAGGACAGGTTTATTTTGGTAGGTTTTTCCTGCTTGAATTTGAAACAATTCGCCCGACAAGAGCGTATCTATGGTGAGGGCCTCATCGAGAACCATTAACGTCACCGGGAGGTGATTATGGAAGAACAAACATTTAGACAGGCGGTCGAAGATCACCGGGATGTCGTGTTTCGAATCGCATTGACGTATCTGCGCGATCGCGCCGATGCCGATGATGTTGCCCAAGATGTCTTTCTTAAGCTGCTCAAAAGCGATACGCAATTTGAGAGTTGGGAGCATCTTCGTCGCTGGCTTATCCGGGTCACGATCAATGAATGCAAATCGCTCTTTCGAAAGCCATGGAGGCGTGTGGAGGATATTGAGAACCTGGCCGATTCGCTTTCGACGGCGCAGGAGGAGACCAAGGTGGTCCTGTCAGACGTTATGCGACTTCCGGAGCGATTCCGCGTCCCCATCGTGCTCTATTACTATCTGGGCTTTTCGACCTCAGAGATTGCCGAGTTACTGCATGTGCCAGCCGCGACCGTTCGAACGCGTTTAGCTCGCGGTCGATCGAAGCTCAAATTCATCCTAGAGGAGGGCGACCGTGAAATCCAATCAAATCAAGCAGGCCTTCGAGTCCATCCAAGCCGATAGCGATCTTGCCGATCGCGTTCTTAATGCAGCTGAAGGCGAGCCGCTTCGCAAAAGGGGTCATGCTAAGCCCCTCTATGTTGCGGTTATCGGGTGTCTTGTCGGAGTGTTGGCGACCGGAGGGGTCGCCTACGCCGTTATCAATTCCAGCTATTTTGCCTCAGCCTGGGGAAACCACGGCAACGGGGATTCCATTACCTGGACAAACGGCGGCTCATCGGGGACTAAATATACCTACACCAGAGAGTTTGGTGATGGCATCGCGCCCCAAAGCCTGGAGGGTGCAGTCCAGGAGGTTAATCTGTCCGTCGAGGGTAACGGCTATACGCTTGATATCCATGAGATGGCTATTGACCAAAACGGCTGCGGAGCCGTGACGTTTACGTTGTCCAATCCAAATGGCGTTAACTACTACAAGCCGGCAGCAGAGACAGGCGAACTTGTTCTCTATGGTGAAGAAGAACAGGGCATCGGCACGCCCGATATGAAGTTCGGCGAGGAATGGCCTGACACACGCAGCACAATTGATAAGGACACATCAAGCGATACTGTCATTAATGGCACGATGTACTTTGCCGCTATGGATCGCGAGCGAGATTTGCAACATGCGGTCACCTGGAATATCCACTGGACCGAGGGTGAAGGTGAGAGTGCGAGGCGGTTTGAGGCGTCGACACCCGAGTTCAATATTGGAGCGTACGTCGATACAAAGGAACTCCGCTCCGGTGACTCGCCTCTTGAGATTAGCCCGTTTTCCATCCAGACGCACATCGATGATTTGGGCTATGAAGCAGTTGATAATAAGCTGACCGTCAGCTACAAGGATGGATCGGAGCAGATTATCGAAGATGACGACGCAGGGGTGTTCAACTTATATTGTTCTTATGGGCGCAATAGCGGAGAGAACATCTGGGTGCCAACGAAGTTGATTGATGTCGAACAAGTGGTCTCAGTAGCGCTTGAGGGCACGAGGTGCACGTCAACAGGGGAGACCGAAACAAAAGTACCCTTTACCATCGTCTATTCGTAAGGTCTGAGGCCGCTTCCTACTAGGGGAAGCGGCCTCTTTTGAGTTAAATTGGCGGTTAAAGCGAGTGATTTACTTCCGAAAGCGCCGCCGATTTCCATGCGACAGATGAGAGCAGATCAACGCTGGAGCGCGACGTTTCCCCAGATAAAACCGACCAAAATAAACCTGTCCCTATTTGGAAGGGAACGTTGCTCCGACAAGCACGTCGGATTCCCGGCCCGGGCGGCACAGGGGTTAAGTTTGTCGCGAGTTCCGCACGCAAAGGAAAGCACTTAATGTGCTTTCCGTCTTGCGCAGGACTGTAGAGCAGCAAACTTAAAACCTGGGCCGCCCGGGCCGGGAATCCGCCCATGCGCACAGGAGGGGATCCCTTTTGTGTAGGGTTTGCGGAAATGTGCCTATTTTGGGATACGCCCGGCGGCGTGGTCTGTTGACGGCACAGCTAACGCCACGTATCCTATCGAACTGCGTGTTTCGTAGGGGGATGCTGACCCCTCGATTCAAGCCGTTGCACTTTACAGAAAGCTGGAATCATTCGAGAAGGAGTACGCTTTGCCTACTATTAACCAGCTGGTTCGCCAGGGCCGTCGTTCCGTGCCCAAGAAGTCCAAGAACGCTGCTCTGCAGCACAACTCCCAGAAGCGCGGCGTGTGCACCCGCGTCTTCACCACGAGCCCCAAGAAGCCGAACTCGGCTCTTCGTAAGGTTGCCCGTGTTCGCCTTGTCAACGGCATCGAAGTTACTGCTTACATCCCGGGTGAGGGCCACAACTTGCAGGAGCACTCCATCGTGCTCGTCCGCGGCGGTCGTGTCCGTGACCTCCCTGGTGTCCGTTATCACGTCATCCGTGGCGCCTACGACGCTGCTCCGGTCCAGAACCGTATGCAGGCCCGTTCCAAGTACGGTGCTAAGCGCCCCAAGGCCAAATAAGCCAGATAACGTTTTGATACTTTCGCCGTGTGCCGCCTAAGCGCCGCACGGTAGACACTTAAGGAGATTTCACATGCCGCGTCGTGCAGCAGCTAATCGTCGTGAGGTTCAGCCTGACGCCGTTTACAACAACCGCCTGGTGACTCAGCTCATCAACAAGGTCCTTCTTGACGGCAAGAAGGCCACCGCTGAGCGCATCGTTTACACCGCTTTCGAGATCGTTGCCGAGAAGTCCGAGGGTGGCGACGCTCTCGCTACCTTCAAGAAGGCTATGGACAACGTCAAGCCCACGCTCGAGGTTAAGCCCAAGCGTGTCGGTGGCGCTACCTATCAGGTCCCGATGGAGGTCAACTCCCGTCGTTCCACCGCTCTGGGTATCCGCTGGATCGTCAACTTCTCCCGCGCTCGCAAGGAGAAGACCATGGCCGAGCGTCTCGCCAACGAGATCCTCGACGCTTCCAACGGCCTTGGCGCTTCCGTCAAGAAGCGTGAGGACGTCTTCAAGATGGCCGAGGCCAACCGCGCGTTCTCTCACTATCGTTGGTAAGTTAAGGTAAGGAACTAACATGGCTAAGCCTAAGTACAAGCTTTCCGATACCCGTAACATCGGCATCATGGCTCACATCGATGCCGGTAAGACCACCACGACCGAGCGTATTCTTTACTACACCGGTAAGACCCACAAGATCGGTGAGGTCCATGAGGGCGCTGCCACCATGGACTGGATGGTTCAGGAGCAGGAGCGCGGCGTAACCATTACCTCCGCTGCTACCACGTGCTTCTGGAACAAGGACGGTAAGGACTACCGCATCCAGATCATCGACACCCCGGGCCACGTTGACTTCACCGCCGAGGTCGAGCGCTGCCTGCGCGTCCTCGATGGCGCTGTCGCCGTCTTCGACGCCGTTGCCGGCGTTCAGCCCCAGTCTGAGACCGTTTGGCGTCAGGCTTCTACCTTCAACGTCCCCCGCATCGCCTTCATCAATAAGTATGACCGCGTGGGCGCTGACTTCTTCAACGCTATCGAGACCATGAAGGATCGTCTCGACGCTAACGCCGTGGCCGCTCAGGTCCCGATGGGCGCCGAGGACAACTTCTGGGGCGTCATCGACCTGGTCACCATGACTGCATGGGACTTCAAGGCCGACGAGAAGGGTATGACCTACCCCGAGCCGATGGACGAGATCCCGGCTGAGTTCGCCGACATCGCTGCCACCAAGCGCGAGGAGCTCCTTGACGCTGCTGCCAGCTTTGACGACGAGCTCATGGAGAAGATCCTCATGGAGGAGGACTTCACCGTCGAGGAGCTTAAGGCCGCTCTGCGCAAGGGCGTTCTGGCCAACGAGCTCAACCTCGTCTTCGTGGGCTCCGCCTACAAGAACAAGGGCGTTCAGGAGCTGCTCGACGCTGTCGTCGACTACCTGCCCAGCCCGCTCGACGTTGAGGCCGTCACCGGTACCGATCCGGACACCGGCGAGGAGATCCAGCGTCATCCTTCCTTCGACGAGCCCTTCTCCGGCCTGGTCTTCAAGATCATGACCGACCCGTTCGTCGGTAAGCTCACCTACGTCCGCGTTTACTCCGGCCGCGCCGAGTCCGGCTCCTACGTTGTCAACGCTTCCAACGGTCAGCGCGAGCGCCTCGGCCGCATCCTCGAGATGAACGCCGCCGAGCGTATCGACCGTGACGACGCTGCCGCCGGCGACATCGTCGCTTGCGTCGGCTTCAAGAACTCCACCACCGGCGACACCCTGTGCGCCGAGGGCAAGGAGATCGTCCTCGAGAAGATCGAGTTCGCTAAGCCCGTTATCGACGTTGCCATCGAGCCCAAGACCAAGAGATCGGAAGAGCGTCGTGTAGGGAAAGAGTGTAGATCTCGGTGGTCGC
>UQMV01000040.1 GCA_900542315.1 uncultured Collinsella sp. | reverse complement strand
AAACCGTCAGCTAACAGTTGATAAGTAAATTAGTTCCTTATCACTGTTAAGCCAAAAGCTATCGGGTTATCGGTGGATGATCTTATTCGTAGTTTGCCTCATTTGCTTCATGGCAAACTTCATGCAATATCAGGTTTCAGCATGGGGTGTCGTCGTGATGACGACTCTCGGCATCGATGCCGGTGGGCTTACCAATCTCATGTTGATGCCGATGCTCACCGCTGTGTTTTTGTCGATTCCTGCAGGATCTCTTGCTGATCGCTACGGCGTTAAGCTTGTCGTGTCAATTGGCATGGTGCTTTCTGCTGTAGGCGGCTTTCTGCGTTATTTCATGATTAATGACTTTACCGTGCAGATCGTTTCGATGTTTATGATCGGCTTTGGCATTGCGGCGCTCAATGCCAATCTGGCAAAGGTGCTGGGTTCCTGGTTTAAACAGCAGACCTCCCTTGCCGTGGGAGTTTTCTATGCTGCTTCATGTGTGTCCATCGTGATAGCCCAGGCATTCAGCACTTATTTTCCTACGCTTGACGTGTCTTATCTGGTCGCTGCTATTGCCGAAGCTGTAACTGCTGCGCTGTGGATCTTCTTTATGAGGAACGTCCCGGAGGGCGAGCCCATGCCCGAGCCCGAGCCGGTTATGAAGTACATTAAGATTGCCGCTAAGTCGCGCGGCGTTTGGTGCATTGCCTTGGCTTATGGTCTTACCCTCGCTTCAACCACGGCATATTGCGCAATTCTGCCGTCTGCGCTTGAGCTCGTTCGCGGCGTTGATACTGCCACCGCTGGATCTATGGCAGCAATTATTACAGTTGGTAGCTTCTTTGCTTGTTTTGCGGGACCGGCTGCCGTCCTCAAGCTCGGTAAGAATAAACCGTTTCTCATTGTAACCACGGTGATTGCCGCCGTTGTAATGGTTGCAAACTGGTTTTTGCCGCTTGGCACTGTCATGTGGGTTGCTCTCGTCCTCAATGGTTTTATGACCGCTCTTTCTGGCCCCATTATTCAGGCAATGACTCCTGATCTTCCTGAGATTGGCGCGAAATATGCCGGTAGCGCTGGTGGAATAATCGGTACTGTCGGCCTTCTCTGCTCCTATTTTGTTCCCGTTATTGTTTCGTCTATTTCTGGTGACAATTGGACGTTGAACTTTACGATCGAATCGATTCTTTTCCTTGCGAGCGTTTTGCCTATTGCGATGTTGCCCGAGACTGGTGCGGCGGCAAAAGCCGAGATGCCTGAGACTTCTGAATTATAATTAATCGGTGTTTTGCCTGGTCGCGACCTCCAGTTGATATGGGGGTCGCGACCATTTTTAATGTGAGGTTGGTGCAATGGATGGTGAAGCGTGCGAAGTTGCGCACAAAGTTGAGCAAAAGCGGGCTTCGAGTGGTTACCGCTGGTTAATATTGCTGTTGACGTGTGGTCTCTGTTTTTTGGGCAACTTCATGCAGTATCAGGTCGCTGCCTATGCTACGGTCATCATGCCTCAGATGAATATCGACCCTGTTGGATTCTCATCTCTCTTTCTGGCGCCAATGCTTGCGGCGGTTTTCTTTAGTCTCCCGTTCGGATCACTTGGAGATAGGCTTGGGCCCAAAGTAGTGATACTTGGCGGGTTCTGTGTTTCTTTAGTCGGCGGCGCTATCAGAATTTTCACCCTATCGAACTATCCTGCTCAACTTGTCTCGATGTTTTGCATCGGCGTGGGGATGGCGGCATTGACTGCCAATAATGCAAAGACGCTTGGACTTTGGTTTGCAGATAAGACGGATGTTGCGATGGGCATTTACTATGCGGCGACTTGCTTTGGCATTGCGGCGGCGCAAGCGTCATCGGCGTTTATGTCTTCCGTGCTAATGGGCTATACAGTTGCAGAAGCGTTGTTGGTCGTTCTGACTATCTTCTGGGGTTTATTTGGTAAGAACGTACAGCATGACTCACTTATTCCTGATGGCGTTGAGCACGACCAAGCCCTTCTGACTGCTTTTCGTTCGCGTAACGTTTGGCTTTGCGCGATTTGCGCCGCTTTCTCACTTGCCGCCACGACCGCCTTTTCCGGTGTGCTACCTCAGGCTCTTGAGCTTGTGCGAGGCACCGATGCTTCGACGGCCGGCGAAATGGCGGCGCTGACAACCGCTGCTGGGATTATCGGCTGCTTGATTGCTCCGATGCTTTACGGTAAATGCCGCCTTGCGCGACCGTATCTTGTGATTGTCGGGCTTCTTGGCTCTATTTCATTTGCAGTTGCGTGGTTTGCCTCGGGCTTGAAGTCCATGGGGGTATTGCTTGCAGTGTGCGGCATCGTTACGAGCATGATGGGTCCAGTTGTTCAAGCTCTGCCAGTTTCATTTGTTGAAATCGGCACTCGTTATGCTGGCAGCGCTGGCGGCATTATGGCCGAAGTTAGCCTTTTGGGCTCTTATATGCTTCCTATTGGGATTGCGGCTATTTCCGGTTCAGATTACGACAAACAAATGATGCTTATTGCTCTGCTTTACGGTCTATCCGTCCTTCCGGTGTTGATCGTTCCCGAGGTCAAACACTTTAAATAGGCGCGAGCATATGGATGGATAAAGCCCTCTGTCCATTGCGATTGCCGAGGAATGGATTTCGCTCAATTCGGATCTTTGAAGTGGGCTAAACTGTCTTGGTGTTTCACTGAACAACGCCACCTTCTGTTGCGTTGTCGTTAGAAAGGAACCAGCCATGTGTGATTGCATCTTCTGTAAAATCGCCAACCACGAGATCCCCTCGACCGTTGTCTATGAGGACGACCAGGTCATTGCGTTCGACGACCTTAATCCCCAGGCGCCGGTCCATACGCTCGTGATCCCCAAAAAGCACTACAGCGATATCGCCGATAACGTGCCGGCCGAGACCATGGGTGCAATGGCTCACGCCATCCAGGAGGTCGCTAAGGCCAAGGGCTTGGCGGACGGTTTCCGCGTCATCTCCAACAAGGGCGTCAACGCCGGCCAGACCGTCATGCACTTCCATATGCACGTCCTCGGCGGCAAGAACCTGGGCGAGAACCTCATCTGAGGACGCGTAGGCCGTCGACTTGGCTGCCTTTGGAGTAACCTATGCAGCTTTCTCAACTCGAATACCTTCAAGCGGTAGCGAACTACGGCGGCGTGCGCAAAGCGGCTCGAGCCGTTCATGTGAGCCCACAGGCCGTTTCGTCGGCAATAAAAAAGTTGGAATCTGAGTATCAGATTGTTTTGCTCGACCGATCGGCGGGGGAGGCTATTTTGTCTCCTGCGGGCCGAGAGTTTGCGTGTCGTGCACGCGTGATCCTGGCGCAAGTCGACGATCTCAAAAAGTGCGCTCAATCGGGTAACGGCGGCGTTTCGCCCGACGGCCATTTCCGTCTTTACGCCCCCTGTCTTCACGGGCGGGGGCGCCTTTTTTCCGAAAATTGGTACGACTCGTTTGAAAGTTCGCACCCTCAGATTCACCTTGATGTGTGGCATCAGCCAACGGCTACATGTTTTGAATCACTTGTGCTTGGCATTTCGGATGCGGCCATCTCATTTGAGGAACCAAGGGACAGTGTCCTTTCTTCGAAATACTTGGGCGAAAAGGAGCTCAAGGTTCTTTCGTGCCCAGCGGGTCATCAATCTGTTGACGCTATGACCATTCGTGAGTTACTGGGCGGCAGGCTCGCTGTTCCCATTAATTTGTCACCCTGTCTCAATGCAATCAATCAATGTCCCGAAGCTCAGCTGGTTAATTTCCGCTTTCGCGATGTCGAATACGGAAACAGGGCGCAGGCTGAGTTTCTTCAAGCCGGGGGATTGATATTGAGTTTTTCTGGCTCTTCTCTCACATCGGATGGATCGGAAGTGAGCGAGTGCTCCATTGAAGCCTCACATGACGTAGCCTTGCCCATCTACTTTTGCTATCGACAAAATGCCTGGACCGATCGACACCAGACGGTATTTCTTCACCTATTGCGTCATCTCGCTTCGTGAGGCCATTTGGCCTCGTGTCGTCAAGTGAATGTTGACGCCCTGCAACACATAGCTGACAGCTTTGCCCTCATGCTTTTCCAAGATTTCGATTTAGATTGCTGACTCTTGGAGGGCGGAGCATGAAAAACCGTACGGTTTTGCTTTATATGACGTTCGTTTTTCTGTCGAACTTCAGCACTATTTTGTATTTTCTGACGGTTTACCTTGAATTCGTCGGATTCTCGATAGTGGCGATTTCTAGCATGATGATTGCATATCAAGTGAGCAAGTTCATCCTCGAAGTTCCCACTGGCTATATTGCTGATAGGTTTGGACGAAAGGCAAGCGGTCTCGTTGGCGTCGTGGGGATGCTTGGATACTACGCCGCCCTGCTTCTCGTCCGTTCCCCTCTGCTTTTAATCGGTGCGTTCGCTCTCAAAGGTTTTGCCGTTGCATGTCTGAGCGGATCCATCGAAGCGATTTACATTGACAGCGTCTCTCAGGACCAGCTCGTAAGACTTAATGTCGTTGAGCGATTTGTTTTCTATGCCTCTTATGCCATCTCCGCTTGCGTGGGCGGTTTCATTTCGTCTGTCGGTGCATATCTCATTGGTCTCTCGGCAGATATCATCGCAATGGTGTTGACGTTGGTTGTCGCTGTCTGCATTCCTGAGATGCGAAGAGGGGGCACTGCGGGGGCACTTGAGCGTGGAATTAGCCCGAAGATGATCGGTGCCGCTATTGCTCGTAATGGCATTCTTCGTTCAGCGTTCATCATGGACTGTTCTCAGGCATTTGCTTTTGTCGCCCTGGAAGACTTTTTCTCATTGCTGCTTGCTGGTCGCGGAATGAATGCCGTCGCTTCGGGTGTGACCATTGCGGTCCAGCTCCTTGCCTCGGCCTCCATGGGGCTTATTGTGCCCAGTGTGATTGCTCATGTCGACAAGGGCCGTTTTGCGCGTATTTGCGGCATCGTGCGCCTTTCCCTGACTGCTCTATTTTTGATTCCCTTTACTCCGGTCTATTTGCTGCCCGTGTTCTATGTGTTGCAGACGGTTGCCTACTCGTTATTTGCTCCAATTAAATACTCAATTTTTCAAAATGCCGCCGATTCTTCGATGCGCTGTTCGCTGATTTCGGTTCAAAGCCAGATGGTGGCGGTGGGTGCCATCCTTTTCTATCTGTTCAATGCTGCGTTGAGCAGCATCGCGGACATTCGAGTCATATTGCTTGTTGCGCTCGGGATTTCTTCTCTGGTGTATGTCCCCGCGCTCTTTCGTCTTACAAGCCAAAGGCCATGAGTATTTAGGCACCGATAACTTATATATCAACGCAATAAACCCGAGCGCGAGGGCGTTTGGGTTTATTATTGAAGCGTATGTAACCTGGCGGCGCCACACCGCCTGTTAGTAGGGAGACACATGAACGTTCTGGTCGTCAACGCAGGATCTTCGACCCTTAAGTATCAGGTCATCGATACCAAGTCCCACAAGGTGTCCGCAAAGGGCTCCTGCGAGCGCGTCTGCTTTACCGGCGGTACCTTCACCCATGCTGCCAACGGTTCCAAGAAGGTGACCGAGAACATCGAGTTCCCCGACCACAAGGTCGCCATCGAGGTCGTTCTGAAGGACCTCGAGGCCAACGGCGTCAAGATCGAGGGCATCGGCCATCGCATCGTTCAGGGCGGTTGGTACTTTGGCGACTCCTCCCTCGTCGACGAGGACGTTCTCGCCAAGATCCGCGAGGTCGCCCCGCTGGCGCCGCTGCACAACAACCCCGAGGCCAACGTTATCGAGTACTGCCTCGAGCAGTATCCCGACCTGCCCAACGTCACGGTCTACGACACCGCTTTCCACTTCAACATGCCCGAGGTCGCCAAGACTTACGCCCTGCCCAAGGATGTTTGCGACAAGCTGCACATCCGTAAGTACGGCGCCCACGGCACCAGCTACCGTTACATCTCCAAGAAGGTCGCAGAGATGACCAACGGCGAGGCCCGCAAGGTCGTCGTGTGCCATATCGGCTCCGGCGCTTCCCTGTGCGCCATCGAGGACGGCAAGTGCATGGACACCACCATGGGCTTGACGCCGCTCGACGGTGTCATGATGGGCACCCGCTGCGGCTCCATCGACCCGGCTACCGTGTGCTACCTGCAGCGCGAGGGCGGCTACACCTTCGACGAGGTCGACGAGATGATGAACAAGAAGTCCGGCCTTTTGGCTGTGACCGGCGGCAAGACCAACGACTGCCGCAACGTCGAGGAGCTCGCCGCCGCTGGTGACCCCGAGGCTCAGCTCGCCTTCGACATGTTTGTCTACAAGATTGCCGCCAAGGCTGCCGAGATGGCTACTTCCATGTGCGGCATGGACACGCTGGTCTTCACCGCTGGCATCGGTGAGCACGCTCCGGCCGTTCGTGCCGGCGTCGCCGACCGTCTGGCCTTTATGGGCGTCAAGATGGATCATGCCCGCAACGCCCTGCGTGGTGACGGCGCTTGGTGCCTGTCTGCCAAGGATTCCAAGGTCAAGATTTTCGTCATCCCCACGGACGAGGAGTTCATGATCGCTTCTGACGTCGAGCGCATCGTCAACGGCAAGTAATTGCAAGAGGGGAGGGGCCGGACGACCAAGTGCCGTTCAGTCCCTCTTTTGCGCTCGTTGGGCGATATGCTGATAGCTTTTTATTTAGATATGATAACTTCTTATTAAAATGCGGCCGCCTTAAGGGGTCTGCGTCGGCCGTATTTCACTGCAAAGGAGTCTCATGAACGTACTTGTTGTCAACGCCGGCAGCTCGAGCCTTAAATATCAGCTTCTTGATACCGATACTCGCGAGGTTTTTGCCAAGGGCAATTGCGAGCGCATCGGCTCGGACATGGGCATCTTTGGCCACTCCGAGAACGGTGGTACCAAGCAGATCGAGGAGGTTCCCTTCCCCGATCATCGCTCTGCTATCGCTCGCGTGCTCGAGGAGCTCGAGAAGACCGACTTTACGATTGATGGCATTGGGCATCGCATCGTTCAGGGCGGCTGGCACTTCAATGATTCCGCGGTCGTTGACGACGAGGTCATGGCCAAGATTCTCGAGGTAGCCCCCTTGGCTCCGCTGCACAACTACGGCGAGGCCGCGGCAATCGAGTATTGCCGCGAGAAGTATCCGGAGTTGCCCAACGTGGCCGTCTTCGATACCTCGTTCCACATGACCATGCCCGAGGTTGCCTACACCTACGCCCTGCCCAAGGACGTGTGCGACAAGTACCACGTGCGCAAGTACGGCGCCCACGGTACGAGCCACCGCTACGAGTGGATGATGGCCAAGGAGATCCTGGGCTCTCGTTGTCACCGCCTGCTTTCGTGTCATCTGGGCAATGGCGCCTCGCTTGCAGCCATCGAGGACGGCGTGTGCCGCGATACCACGATGGGCTTGACGCCGCTCGACGGTCTGATGATGGGCACCCGCTGCGGCTCCATCGACCCCGCTACCGTGTGCTACTTGCAGCGCGAGGGCGGCTACAGCTACCAGGAAGTCGACGACATGATGAACAAGCAGTCTGGCCTGCTTGCCATCTCGGGCATCTCCAACGACGCCCGCGACATCCGTACGCGCGCCTCCGAGGGTGACGAGCGCTGCCTGCTCGCCTTCGATATGTTCGCCTACAAGGCCATGCAGCAGGCCGGTTCCATGATCGCTTCTATGGCGGGCGTGGACACCATCACCTTTACCGCCGGCATCGGCGAGAACGACTGGTCGATCCGCAAGGCCTTCTGTGACTGCTTTGAGTGGCTGGGCGTGCGCATCGACAATAACAAGAACCGCGAGGCCGTGGGCAACGGCCCGCAGGTCATCAGTGCCGCCGGTTCCGCCGTCACGGTCATGGTCATCCCCACCGACGAGGAATACATGATCGCCCACGACGTCGAGCGTCTGACCAAGAACAACTAACGCACGCATTTGCAAGTAAACGAAAGGCCTCCAGAGCAACAGCTCCGGAGGCCTTTTTGCTAGCAGGTGAAAATTCCAGTCCCAAAGAGATCATCATCAGCAACGCCTGCGCTCCCAGCAACGGCACCCAACCATTCAGATCTTCAGCCCCAGCTCGTAGCCAAGCCGCCGTCCACTCCAGATGCCCTAATTGCTACGTAGCGGTAGAAGGCCGTACGGGCTAACCCCTGAAAACATTCCGCAGACCAGAAACGCCCCCGTTCGTGGCTCCGAAGGAGTAGAACGGGGGCGTTTCATTGGTCGAGGACGTTTTCAGGGGTTAGCCCGTACGGCCTTCGGGCGAGTGCGTGCGCTACTCAGCCATCTGAGCCTGGACGGCGGTGATGGCCACGACACCCACGATGTCGTCGGCAGAGCAGCCGCGCGACAGGTCGTTGACCGGCTTGGCGATGCCCTGCAGGATGGGGCCGTAAGCGTCGGCGCCGGCGAAGCGCTGGACCAGCTTGTAGCCGATGTTGCCGGCCTCGAGGTCGGGGAACACGAGCACGTTGGCCTTGCCGGCAACGGAGGAGCCGGGGGCCTTGAGCTGGGCGACGGTGGGGACGATAGCGGCGTCGAGCTGCAGGTCACCGTCGATGGCGAGCTCGGGAGCCTTCTCCTTGCAGAACTTCACGGCCTCCTGGACCTTCTTGGCGACCTCGCCGCCAGCGGAGCCCATGGTGGAGTAGGAGAGCATGGCCACGTGCGGCTCAACGTTGCCCATGAAGGTGGACCAGGAGTGAGCGGAGGCGATGGCGATCTCGGAGAGCTCGTCGGAGGACGGGTTGATGTTGAGGCCGCAGTCGGCGAAGATCAGCGTGCCGTCGGTGCCGAACTGCGGGGTGTCGGTGCACATCACGAAGAAGGCCGAGACCAGCTTGGTGCCCGGGGCGGTCTTGAGGATCTGCAGCGCGGGGCGCAGGGTATCGGCGGTGGAGTGGCAGGCGCCGGAGACCAGGCCATCGGCATCGCCCATCTTGACCATCATGGTGCCAAAGTAGGTGGCATCCATCACCTGGGCGCGAGCCTGCTCGATGGTAACGCCCTTCTTGGCGCGGAGCTCGGCAAACTTCTGCGCGTACTCCTCGTGCTTTTCGGCATTGCGCGGGTCGATGACGGTAGCGCCGGGAACGTTGATCTCGTCGGGGTTGCCCAGGATGACGATCTTCGCCAGGCCCTCCTCGATGATCTTGGTGGCCGCGACGATAGTGCGCGGATCCTCGCCCTCGGGCAGGACGATCGTCTTAAGGTCGGCCTTGGCGGCAGACTTCATACGGTTTAGGAAATCGCTCATGTTACTCCTTGCAAGCGTTTCGCTAAGCTCCAGGCGCCCGACTGTTCACGAATAAACCCGCTGCTAGCGGGTTTACCTTTCAATAATGTACGCCGCGGTGCTTGAGCTTTCCTTGTGTGGCAAGCTCATTATAGGACGCATTAGCGCTATAATCGCTCTGATAAATATGTCTCGAAGAATGTTCGAGAAAAGCCCAGCTAACGAGCCCGTGGCTTTTGACAAGGAGTATCGATGCAGATTACCTCAGGCCTGCCTGAAGGCTTTAACGCCGGCGCGTACGACATGATTGTCGTCGGTGCTGGATATGCCGGTGCCGTTTGTGCCCGCCGTCTTGCCGAGACCATCGGCTATCGTGTTGCCGTTTTGGAACGCCGTAGCCACATTGCGGGCAATGCCTATGACTGCACTGACGAGGCCGGAATCCTGATCCACGAGTACGGTCCGCATATCTATCACACCTTTAACGAGCGCGTGCACAATTTCCTGTCGCGCTTTACCAAGTGGACGGATTATCAGCACAAGGTGCTTGCCAACATCAACGGTACCCTTATGCCCGTGCCCTTCAACCATGCGAGTCTCAAGCTCGCCTTTGGTGACGAGCGCGGCGAGGAGCTGTATCAGAAGCTCGTGGAGACCTTTGGCAAGGATGTCAAGGTGCCCATTATGGAGCTGCGTAAGAAGAACGACCCCGACTTGGCCGAGGTCGCCGATTACGTCTACGAGAACGTCTTTTTGCATTACACCATGAAGCAGTGGGGCCAGACGCCCGATCAGATCGACCCCTCGATCACCGGCCGCGTTCCCGTCTTTGTGGGCGATGATGACCGCTACTTCCCGCAAGCTCCCTTCCAGGGCATGCCGCAGGAGGGCTACACGGCGCTCTTTGAGCACATGCTCGACCACGACCTGATTGACGTGTTCTGCGACGTGGACGCCCGCGATCTTTTTGAGATCGACGAGACCACCGTCAAGGTCGACGGTAAGGTCTACGGCGGCGAGATCGTCTACACCGGTCCACTCGACGAGCTGTTCAACCTCGACTTGGGCGCGTTGCCGTACCGCACGCTCGATATGAAGTTCGAGACGCTCGATATGGACCAGTTCCAGCCCGTGGGCACCGTCAACTACACCACGAGCGAGGACTACACGCGCATCACCGAGTTCAAGAACATGACCGGTCAGGTCCTGTCCGGCAAGACCACCATCATGAAGGAGTACTCCAAGGCCTATACGCCCGGCTCGGGCGAGACGCCGTACTACGCCATTCTTGAGCCCGAGAATCGTGAGCTCTATGAGCGCTATCTTGAGCGCGTCCAGAACCTGACGAACTTCCACCCAGTGGGTCGTCTGGCCGAGTATCGTTACTACGATATGGACGCCGTGACCAATTCCGCCCTCGATCTTTCGGATGAGATTATCGCCTGCCATGCATAAAGTCATAACATTCGGTATTCCCTCGTATAACGCCGCCAAGGATATGGACCATTGCATCACCTCCATCTTGGAGGGGAGCAATTACGCCACCGATATCGAGATTATCGTGGTGGACGACGGCTCCAAGGACGAGACGGCCGCCAAGGCCGACGAGTGGGAGGCCCGTTATCCTGGAATCATCCGCGCGGTGCACCAGGAGAATGGCGGTCACGGTATTGCCGTCCTTTCGGGTCTGCGCGAGGCGCAGGGCACCTACTACAAGGTCGTCGACTCGGACGACTGGCTCGATGCTGCGGCTCTTTCGACTATGCTGTCGATTCTGCGTGGCTTTGAAGAGCGCGATCAGCGCGTTGACCTGTTTATCTCGAACTACGTGTACGAGAAGGTTTACGAGGGAACGCATACCGCTATTGGCTACAAATTTGCCCTGCCGCGCAAAAAGATCTTTTCCTGGGATCAGATCGGTCATTTCCGCCTGGACCAGAACCTACTCATGCACAGCCTGTGCTATCGCACGGATGTGCTGCGCGAGTCCAACCTTCCCATGCCGCCGCACACGTTCTATGTGGACAACATCTACGCCTACGTGCCGCTGCCGCGTTGTAAGACCATGTACTACGCCGACATCGACCTCTATCGCTACTTTATCGGTCGCGAGGGCCAGAGTGTCAACGAGGCCACGATGGTCAAGCGTCTGGACCAGCAGTTCCGTGTGACGCGCATCATGATGGAGTCGTACCACCTGTACAGCGATGTCGAGTCGTCGCGCCTGCGTTCGTACATGATGGGCTATTTCACCATGATGATGGCGATCTGCTCGGTGCTCACCAAGCTTTCCGAGGAAGATTGCGCCGACGAGCGCCTAAAGACGCTGTGGAATGATTTGAAGGCCTACGACGAGCGCATGTATCGTCGTGCCCGCTACGGCGTGGTCGGGTTCTTCACCAACCTGCGCGGACGGGCCGGAGACAAAACCACACTCGGCCTATACCGTCTTGCCTCAAAGATCTTCAAATTCAACTAGCACAGAAACGCTCGGGTAACGGGGACCCCTGGTCCTTAACTTGCTACTTCGAACAGTCCTGCGCAAGACGGAGGCGCCACTGGCGCCTCCTTTGCGTGCGGAACTCGTATCAAGTTAAGGACCAGGGGTCCTCTGCTATGTCCAGCTTAATGTCAGGCTACAGAATTTGAAAATCTTTGACGCGCGGTACACAGGGGCCTGGGCTGAAAAGAAGCTGGTTGGTAGGTTGCCCGGTGGGGCTTGGTTATGTTTGTCGCGAGTTCCGCACGAGCCGAAGAGCACTTAATGTGCTCTTCGTGCGAGCCAGGACTGTAGAGCAGCAAACATAACCAAGCCCCACCGGGCAACCGGTCAGGTTAGGCTACTTCGCGGCGCCGGGGATGCCGTGGGAGGTTTTGGCGGTTTTTGCTCCGTTTACGATGGCGGTTTCCAAGGCCTTTACGGCGAGCATGCCCAGCAGGTCTAGGGGAATGGCGGCGCTTGCCTGGGCGTCCAGTTTGCCGCTGGCGAGGGTGTAGATGGTGTCGCCGTCGTTGGTGGTGTGTGTGGGGCGGATGGCGTGTGCGTAGGCGTCTGCGGCCATCTGGGAGACCTTGGTGGCTTGTGCCTTAGTGAGTTCCACGTTGGTGACGATGCAGCTGATGGTGGTGTTGGTGCGGTCGAGCGGCATCTGCATGGATCCGGCGGCGGCAAAGGCTGCGAGTTCCATGTCGATAATCTGGTCGCTATCGGCGGCGGCGCGCATGCCGGCGACCCACTCGCCGGTGAAGGGGTCGACCACGTTGCCGCAGGCGTTGACTGAAACCACGGCGCCTACCTTAACGGGACCGAGCGCCACGGCGGCAGCGCCAAGGCCGGCCTTCATGCAGGTGGTGGGCCCCATGAGCTTACCCACGGTAGCGCCCGTGCCGGCGCCTACGTTGCCCTGTTCGAGCTTGGTGGGGGTGTGGTCGAGTGCTTCACGCACGGCGGCGATGCCGGCCTCAATGTCGGGGCGCACGGTGGGGTCGCCAAAGGCGAGGTCGAAGATGCAGCTGGAGCACACGATAGGCACCTGCGTGGGGCCGACGGGAAGGCCGATGCCGCGGCTCTCGAGCTCGCGGGCGACGCCGCTTGCAGCCTCGAGGCCAAAGGCCGATCCGCCCGAAAGGCAGACGGCGTGGACCTTGTCGACGGTGTTCTCGGGTCGCAGCAGGTCGGTTTCGCGCGATGCCGGGGCACCGCCGCGAACGTCAACGCCGCCGGTGGCGCCCTCGGGCGCCACGATTACGGTGCAACCGGTGCCGGCCTCCTCGTCCGTATAGTTGCCATAGCAAAAGCCATCGACATCGCAGACGTCAATGGCCCCGAGCAGTGTATCCATGTTTAACTCCTATCGGTTTTCCGCCGCGCCTTGTGCCCGGTCGGGATCCGTACGGTACGCCAAAATTGTAGGCGCTGGGGAATACCCAGCGCCAGATGCAATTACGAGAGTTTTTGAATCGCGCGCGCGACGCGGGCGATGGGTAGGCCAACCACGTTATAGAAGTCGCCCGAAATATCGTGCACGAGCATGCGTCCGCCTGTGCCCTGAATGCCGTAGGCGCCGGCCTTGTCCATGGGCTCACCCGAGGCGACGTAGTGCTCGATCTGCTCGTCGCTGAGCTCGTAGAACGTCACGTCGGTCACATCGACAAAGGACAGGCTTTCGGCGGCATGCGGGGCGGCCGTATCGCCTGCCTTAACGATGCAGACGCCGGTTGCGACCTGGTGCGTGCGGCCCGAAAGCTCACGGAGCATGGTGCGCGCCTCGTCCTCGGTTGCCGGCTTGCCCAGAATCTTGCCGTCAAAGGTGACGATGGTGTCGGCCGCGACCGTCAGCTCATTGGGCTCGGCATGCTCGGCGGCAACGGCGGCGGCTTTTGCGCGTGCTAAGCGTTCAACGAGCGTAAGCGGGGCCTCGCCATCAAACGGCGTTTCGTCGATATCGGCAGGAATGATGCGAATGTCATAGTCCGCCTCGCGCATCAACTCGATGCGGCGCGGTGATTGCGAAGCCAAAATCATAGCTGAATGCCCTCGGCGACTTTCTCGACAGCCTTGTCGCCGGCGAGCGTGCGCAGCAGCTCAAGCGCAAAGGGGAGGGATTGGGCCATGCCGCTGGCAGTGATGATGTTGCCGTCGTGCGTGACCTTATCGCCGGTGTAGGCGCCCTCGGGGAAGCTCTTCTCAAAGCCGGGGAAGCACGTGGCGTGGCGCCCCTCGAGCAGGTCGAGCTCGCCCAGGATAAACGGGGCGGCGCAGATGGCGGCGACGTGCTTGGTCGCGGCGAACTCGCAGACCACGTCGCAGACGCGCTGATCGGCGCGCAGGTTGGTAGCACCGGGTAGGCCGCCGGGTAGCACGACGCAGTCGTACTCGTCAAAGTCGATCTCATCAAAGAGCGCATCGCAGGTCACGGGGATCTGCAGCGAGCTTACGACCTCACGCGTGGGCATGATCGAGACGAGCGTGGCGCGCACGCCGCCGCGACGCATGACATCGACCATGGTCAAGCATTCAATAGTTTCAAAGCCATCGGCGGCGAGAACGGCAACGCTGGGCATGAGGGTTCCTTTCATAGGCGGCATACAATTAGCCGTCTTATACCCCGAAGACCTCCGCTTGCCACGCTCGATTTCCTAATGATTTTTCTGAGCAATGATTAAGTGGCTAGTTGCGCCTAAGGTGGACGACGGTCTCGCAGTGGAAGGTTTGCGGGAATAGGTCGACTGGCGTGATCTTTACGGGGGAGAAGGTGCCTTCTTCGACAAAGCGTTTGAGATCGCGCGCCAGGGTGGCCGGGTCGCAGCTCACGTAGGCGACATCGCGAGCACTCGTGCTGGCGATAAGGTCGATCGCCTCGGGGGCGAGGCCTGCGCGCGGCGGGTCGACCACCAAGACGTCGGCATCCTGGTCGGGGAACTCGCGCACGGCATCGCCACCGATGACGTCGACGTTGTCGAGTTTGTTGATCTCGAGGTTACGGCGCAGGTCGCGCACGGCCGGACCGTAGGCCTCGACGGCGGCAACAAAGTCGCAGCGGCGGGCGAGCGGCAGGGTAAAGGTGCCGGCGCCGCAGTACAGGTCCACGGCCAGCTCGTCTTCCTGCGGGTCGAGGGCGTCCATGACGAGCTCGATCAAAATCTCGGCGCCCTTGGTGTTGACCTGGAAAAACGACGGGGCAGATAAGCGCATCTGGCCTTCGGCGATATTCTCGGTCCACGAGCCCTCGCCGGCGAGCATCTCGACTTTGGAGACACGGCGGGCTTTCTTTTCGCCCTTGCTCATGACGCGCACCACGCTCGTGGGGTGTGCGGCGTCTGCCAGCACACGCGAGACCTGCGTGCGCGGGAAGGAGCCTGTGGACGTCCAAAGCGCGACCTCGAGTGCCTTGGTGCGACGCGAAGCGCGAATGCCAACGCGCTCCAGACCCAGGTCGTGGCTGCCGCTCAGATAGTTGAGCGCGCCGACGACCGATTTGAGCGCCTTGGGAAAACGCTTATCGAACAGCGGGCACGAATCGACGGTCACGATCTTGCTGGGATCGACGCCGTGCATGCCAAGACGCACGCGTCCGTTAACGAGGGTGGGCTCCAGCTCAATCTTATTGCGGTAGCCCCAGTCGTCCTTGGTGTGGCGGATAGGCTGGACAAGTTCGTTGACCTGGTCGGGGGTGAACTTGCCAATGCGCTCGAGCGTGGAGCGCAGGTTTTGCTCTTTGGCGGCAAGCTGAGCGGTGCGCGAGAGGTTGCCCCACGAACAACCGCCGCAGATGCCCACGAAGGGGCAGGGAGGCTGAATGCGATCGGGGCTCGGCTCCAGAATCTCGGTCGTGCGGGCGCGCATAAACGACTTGCCGTCCTGCACGATCTCGGCTTCGACGGTGTCGCCCGCCACGGCGCCTTGCACAAAGACGGCCTTGCCGTTGTCGGCATGTGCCAGACCGTCGGCGCCGTAGGTCATCGATTCTATGGTGAGCTTCATATTCCTGCCTGTCATTCGCGGTTTTGTCCGCAACCATGGTAGCAGGGAAAAGCGCCCCGTATCTGGGGCATTCCTCAAATACGGGGCGCTTCTACAAACGTCTATTTTGTCTTGCCGGTAATGAGCGTCTTAAGGCCTAGGCCGATCAGACCCAGTCCCATGCGCACGCGACCGGGGCGATGGCGCTCGATGGCCTTGGTCTTGCCAACGGGCTTCTTGCGATGGGCACTCGTCTCGGGCGCGGGCTTAGCTGCCTGCGGCTCGGGCTGAGGCGCAGGTGCAGGCTCGGGCTCAATGACGGTCGCCTGGACCTCTTGGACCTTGGGTGCTACCGGCTGCGGCTCGGGCTCGGGGGCAGGTTTCGCCTCAATGACGGGCTCGGGCGCGGCCTCGGCGTTGCGATAAGCGCGCTCCAGCAGGGCTTCCTGCGAGTTGAAGGGTTTCTCACCCTCTGCACGCTCCACGGGAACCCAGGTGCCGTCACTCGTCAGACTGCGTGCCTTCACGTTGTCGTGCAACTGCATGCCCATGTACTCGTGCACCAGGGCACGGCAGGTGGGGTCGAGCACGGGGAAGGCGATCTCCACGCGGTGTTCGGTGTTGCGCGTCATCATGTCTGCCGAGCTCAGGTAGATCATGTCCGAGTCCACGCCAAAGGCATAGACGCGCGCATGCTCCAGAAAGCGTCCGACGATGGAGCGAACGTGCACGTTCTCGGTCTTGCCCGGAACACCCGGCTTGAGGCACGAGATGCCGCGGATGATCATGTCTACGCGCACGCCGGCACACGATGCCTCGGCAATCTTGTCGATGACCTCGCGGTCGGTAAGCGAGTTGAGCTTAAAGAACACGCGGGCGGGCTCGCCGACAAGGGCGCGTTGAATCTCGCGGTCCAGACCGCGCATGATGAGCGGCTTGAGGCCCACGGGCGCCACGCCCAGGAATCGGTAGTCGCCGCGCAGGTTGCCCAGCGACAGGTTGCGGAAGAACAGGTTGGCGTCCTCGCCGATACCGGGATGGGCGGTCATGAGCATAAAGTCGCTGTAGAGCTTGGCCGTCTTCTCGTTAAAGTTGCCGGTGCCCAACAGCGTGAGCCGGGTGAGCGCCATGCCCTCGCGATAGGTGAGCTGGCAGATCTTTGAGTGGCATTTAAAGCCCTCGGAGCCGTAGATGACGGTGCAGCCCGCCTCTTCCAGGCGTTCGGCCCATTCGATGTTGTTTTGCTCGTCAAAGCGGGCGCGGAGCTCCATGAGTACCGTGACCTCTTTGCCGTTTTCGGCAGCATCGATGAGCGACTCGCACAGGCGGCTTTGTTTGGCCACGCGGTAGAGCGTGATGCGCAGCGAGATACACTCAGGGTCGTAGGCTGCTTCGTGCACCAGGTCCAAGAACGGGTTCATGGCCTCGTAAGGGTAAAAGAGCAGCTTGTCGTGCTGCAGCACCTGCTCGCGGATGGAACGGGACATGTCGATGGTGGGGTTGGGCTGCGGCTTAAACGGCGTAAAGAGCAGCTCGTTGCGTAGGTGCTCGGGAATCTTGCCCTCAATGCCAAAGACGTAGCCCAGATCAAGGGGGATATCGCAGGTAAAGACCGAACGGCGAGAAAGCTCGAGCGCTTTGCGGATGGTCTTGAGCGTTGGCTTCTCGAGCGAGCCCGATACGGCGAGCACCACCGGCTGCAGGCGCAGACGCTTCTTGAGGATGCGCTTCATGTGCTGGCGGTAATCCTCTTCCTCCTCGACGCCCTCGCCGTCCGGGTCGATATCGGCATTGCGAGTGACGCGGATCAGCGCGCGATCCAGCGGCTTATAGGAGCCAAAGCAGCTGTCCAGACAGGCGAGGATGACGTCCTCGAGCAAGATGTAGGAGTAGGTGCCGGTGGGCGAGGGGATCTCGACCACGCGGTTCATCGAGGCGGGAATCTCGATAAGGCCCAGCAGGCTCTCCTCGTCAGTGACGCCGTCTAGGCCGCAAGCCAGATAGAGCGCGCCGTTGCGCAGGTTGGGGAAGGGGTGGCGCGGGTCAATGACCAACGGTGAGATAACCGGCGACACGTAGGCCTGGAAGTAGCGGGTTACAAAGGTGCGCTCCTCGGGCGTAAGCGAATCGATGCGGGCGCGGTGAACGCCCAGGGTGTCGAGCTTGCCCTCGATGCTCTTAAAGATGGACTCCCAGCGGGTAAGGAGCCCGGGCAGCTCTGCCATGACAGCATCGACCTGTTCGGAGGCGGTCATATTGCTCTTGTTGTCGACAGGCTGTTTTTTGAGCTCTGCCAGATCGGACAGGCCGCCCACGCGCACCATAAGGAATTCGTCGAGGTTGGACTCGAAGATCGAGACGAACTTTAGTCGCTCGAATAACGGAACGGTTTCGTCGAAGGCTTCGTCAAGCACGCGGTTGTCAAAGCGCAGCCAGCTAAGCTCTCGGTTTTGCGTGTACGAGAAGTCGCGCGGCGGCTTGCGCAGCTTTGCAGATCGGAAGAGCGTCGTGTAGGGAAAGAGTGTAGATCTCGGTGGTCG
>UQMV01000039.1 GCA_900542315.1 uncultured Collinsella sp. | reverse complement strand
TGAAGTAGACCTTCTCGGGAGCGCGGAACCACAGCATGTTCTCACGGCGCTCGGCCACAGTCTTAACGTTGATCAAGTGCTTCACCCCAACGTTCTCGGAGACGGAGTTGCCGCCCCAGGAGCCGCAGCCCAGGGTCAGAGACGGCTTCATGCCAAAGTTGTACAGGTCACCGATGCCGCCGTGCGAAGACGGGGTGTTGATGACGATACGGCAGGCCTTCATGACGTGCTCGAACAGGCTGATTTTCTCGGCCTGGGCGGGGTGCACGTACAGAGAGGCGGTGTGGCCCGGGCCACCGGCGAGCACCAGGTGCTCAGCCTTGTCGACGGCCTCCTGGAAGTCCTTGGCGTGGTACATGGCCAGGACCGGGGAGAGCTTCTCGTGGGAGAACTCCTCCTTGGCGGGGTCGGTGGAGGTGACCTCGGCGATCAGGATCTTGGTCTTGGCGGGAACCTCGATGCCGGCGAGCTCGGCGATCTTGGCGGCAGCCATGCCGGGGATGCGGTGATCGAGGGCGCCGTTCTTGAACATGGCGGCACGCAGGGCCTCCATCTCGGCACCCTGCTTGACGAAGTAGCAGCCGCGCTTCTGGAACTCGGCCTTGACCTGGTCATAGATGGTGTCGATGACGGTCACGGACTGCTCGGAAGCGCAGATCATGCCGTTGTCGAAGGTCTTGGAGTGGATGATGGAGTTGACGGCGAGCAGCACGTCGGCGGTGTCGTCGATGACGACCGGGGTGTTACCGGCGCCAACGCCCAGGGCGGGCTTGCCCGAGGAGTAAGCGGCCTTGACCATGCCCGGGCCACCGGTGGCGAGGATGATGTCGACGTCGCGCATGACCATGTTGGTCAGCTCGATGGAGGGGACATCGACCCAGCCGATGATGCCCTCGGGGGCGCCGGCCTTGACGGCGGCGTCAAGCACGAGCTTGGCGGCGGCGATGGTGCATTTTGCGGCTGCCGGGTGCGGGGAGATGATGATGGCGTTGCGGGTCTTCAGGCTGATCAGCGTCTTGAAGATCGCGGTGGAGGTGGGGTTGGTCGTCGGGATGACGGCGCCCACGATGCCGATGGGCTCGGCGATCTTGGTGATGCCGTAAGCCTCGTCGCGCTCCAGAACGCCACAGGTCTTGGTGTTCTTGTAAGCGTTGTAGATGTACTCTGCGGCGTAGTGGTTCTTGATGACCTTGTCCTCAAGAACGCCGCGGCCGGTCTCCTCGATGGCCATCTTCGCCAACGGGATACGAGCCTTGTTGGCGGCCATGGCTGCCTCATAGAAGATCTTGTCGACCTGCTCCTGCGTGTACGTAGCAAAAAGCGCCTGGGCCTCTCGCATCTGAGCGAGCTTAGCCTCAAGCGCCTCTACGTTGTCCACAATTGCGGGAGTAGTGTTTTCCGGTGACTTTTTCACCATTTGTGTCTCCTTGCGATCGGAGATTTACCCTACGCCTTGCATGATAGCAAGAAATTATTCGGCGAACGGTCAGATTCCTCTAAAAGGCACACTAAAACGCTTCAAATAACTGAAGCGTTTTAACTAAACTATCCGCCTGCCGCTTCGCCCTGTTCATTGGGGACAGGCTTACATGAGTATTTCAATGGGAAAACGGGGAGAACGGGACATCTGTTTGACAATCGCTATTCGCGGGTCGCGGTTGAGTCGGACACGCAGGCAGTGCAGCTGCTCGACTATATTCATCTCAATCCCGTGAAGGGTGCGCTTGACTCGCTCGAGGCGTACCGCTGGTCAAGTTACAATGCATATCAGTTGGGCTATGATCCCTTTGACATCTGCAACCACTCATGTAGGCCTGTCCCCAATGAGTGCAAAAAGGCGCCCTCCGTAGGGGAGGGCGCCTTTGGTAAGTTCTATGTGAACGCGAGGTCTTTGACCCGGAGAGTCCGAGGTACTTGTTGGTAAGACCTTATTTAGGAGCGCGCAACCTTGCCGGATTTGAGGCAGGTGGAGCAAACGTTCATCTTGCGACGGTGACCATCGACGACGACGTAGACGCGCTGGATGTTGGGGCGGAACTTACGGTTGGTGACGCGGTGAGAGTGGCTGATGGAGCGACCGGCAACGGGGTGCTTACCGCAAACTTCGCAAACTTTGGACATAACTGACCCTCCTTGGGCGACAAACGAACATGTCGCGTTAACAAACAAGCCTGAACTATAGCACAGAAGCAGCTCCCTGTGCGTAATCTACACAGAGATATTCCTCTTTTGGCGATAGTGCTCACGCTACGGCCCTGGACGTAGATCCGATTTGCGTGCAGCAGAGGGGATTATGCCAGCTCGTGCGTACGTTTTCAAGCTCGTCCCACAAATATATATAGGTTTATTGAGCATTGGGCTCCGTTTACGGATTGCCCTGTATTTATGCTCGCAATTAAGCTCGAGGTTGGCTACACTATCCCTTGACCATTAAAGGGGTACGAGATACCCACATGGAATTACATAGCTGCCAAAGAGCAGCCCTTCCTGTGGGTGTCTGGTCCGCTTTGAGCGGTCGGGCATCTATTTTTTTTGACTGTGTCAGCAGTCAAGACATGTGAGGAAGGAGATCGATGGGCACGACTTCCCCCAAGGCGGTCATCATGGACGAGACCGCCGTCAATCGAGCGATGACCCGCATCGCGCACGAGATTCTCGAGCGCAACGAGGGCTGTGAAGACCTCGCTCTGGTCGGCATCGTCACGCGCGGCGACCTTCTGGCAAAGAAGCTCGCCGAGGAGATCAAGGAGATCGAGGGCGTCGACGTTCCGCTCGGCAGCCTCGACATCAGCTTCTACCGCGATGACTACGCTACCAATTTCGCTCCCGCGATCCACGCCACCAACATTCCCTTTAGCGTCGACGGCAAGCGCGTCGTGCTGGTGGACGACATCCTGTATACGGGCCGTACCATTCGCGCCGCTCTCGACGCCGTCATGGACCTGGGCCGTCCGAGCCGCATCGAGCTGGCAGTCCTCGTTGACCGCGGCCACCGCGAGCTCCCCATCTCGCCGGACTTTGTCGGCAAGAACGTTCCCTCGTCGCATGAGGAGAACGTGCACCTATATATGAAGGAAGTCGACGGCCACACCGCTGTCGAGATTAACGACGTCGCGCCGGGTTCCCACGTGGGCTCCGCGCCGCTGGGAGGTGAGTAGTACCGTGGCGTTCAACCATAAGCACCTGATCGACATTACCGAGTACTCCGAAGAGGACATCAAGCTCATCCTCGAGACCGCCAAGGCGTTCTCCGAGGTCAACGAGCGTGCGATCAAGAAGGTCCCCACGCTCAAGGGCAAGACCATCGTCAACATGTTCAACGAGCCCTCGACGCGCACCCGCAGCTCCTTCGAGCTCGCCGAGAAGCGTCTTTCGGCCGACAGCCTCAACTTTGGCGGCTCCTCGACCTCCACGGTCAAGGGCGAGAGCCTCGTCGACACCGTCGAGACCCTCAACGCCTATAAGATCGACTGCATCGTCGTGCGAGATAAGCACGCCGGTGCTCCCTACATCGTCACGCAGAACTCGCCCGCGAGCGTCATCTGCGCCGGCGACGGCAAGCACAACCATCCCACGCAGGCCCTGCTCGACCTGTACACCATCTGGGAGCACAAGGGCGACTTCCACGGTCTGAAGGTCGCCGTCGTCGGCGATATCGCGCACTCCCGTGTTTGCGGTTCGCTGATCCCCGCCCTTAAGATCATGGGCTGCGAGACCTACGCCGTCGCCCCTGGCACGCTGCTGCCGCCGGCGCCCGAGGTCCTGGGCTGCGACCACGTGACGAGCGACCTCGATTCCGTCCTGCCCGAGCTGGACGTCGTCTACATGCTGCGCGTGCAGCAGGAGCGCCTCGAGGGTGCCCCGTTCCCGACCATTCGTGAGTACCACAAGCTCTTCGGTCTGACCAAGGACCGCGAGAAGCTCATGAAGCCCGATGCGATCATCTGCCACCCGGGCCCCATCAACCGCGGCGTCGAGTTCGACTCCTATATGGCCGACCACCCGCAACGCTCCGTCATCCTGGAGCAGGTCTACGCCGGTATCTGCGTGCGTATGGCTATCCTGTATCTGCTGCTTGGAGGTGCCGATAATGGCCTTGCTTCTTAAGAATGCCCACGTCGTCGACCCGTCCGTCGAGCTTGACGGTGTCGTTGACGTCCTGATTGACGGCGACAAGATCGCCGAGGTCGGCGAGAATCTCTCCGTCGAGGGAGCCGAGGTCCGCGACCTTTCCGGCAAGTACCTCGTCCCCGGCCTGGTGGATATGCACGTTCACCTTCGCGAGCCCGGCTACGAGGTCAAAGAGGACATCGAGAGCGGCACCCGCGCTGCTGCCAAGGGCGGCTTTACCGGCGTGTGCGCCATGCCCAACACCGATCCCGTCACCGATAACGGCACCGTCGTGGAGTTCGTCAAGTCCCGCGCTGCCGAGGTCGGCCACTGCCGCGTCTATCCGTCGGGCGCCATGACCCGCGGTCTTAAGGGCGAGGCCATGTCCGAGATGGGCGATATGGTCGCCCACGGCGCCGTCGCCTTCACCGACGATGGTCGCGGCGTGCAGGGCGCGGGCATGCTCCGTCGCTGCATGGACTACGGCAAGATGTTCGGCAAGGTCTTCATGAGCCACTGCCAGGACGAGGATCTGGTCGGCCACGGCCAGATCAACGAGGGCAAGGTCTCGACCCGTCTGGCCCTCGAGGGCTGGCCGGCTGCCGGCGAGGAGCTCCAGATCGCCCGCGACATCGAGATTGCCAAGCTGACTGGTGCCAAGCTGCACATCCAGCACATCTCCACCGCCCATGGCCTGGAGATCGTGCGTGCCGGTAAGGCCGCCGGTGTCCAGGTGACCTGCGAGGCCACCCCGCATCACATGTTCCTGACCGAGAACGACCTGGACGAGACCTACAACACCTCGCTCAAGGTCAATCCGCCGCTGCGCACCGACGAGGACGCCGAGGCCATCCGTCAGGGCGTCATCGACGGCACCGTCGACGTTATCGTCACCGATCACGCTCCCCACACTCCGTGGGAGAAGGCCCGCGAGTTCGAGCTTGCGCCCTTTGGCATGATCGGTCTCGAGACCTCGCTGTCGCTCGTGCTCACCGAGCTGGTCAACACGGGCAAGATGAGCATGGGCCGTATGGTCGAGCTCATGGCCATCAAGCCGCGTGAGATTCTGGGCCTCGACCAGGTTCAGGTTAAGGCGGGCTCCGTTGCCGACCTGACCGTCTTCGACCCCTCTGCCACCTGGACGGTCGGCGAGGACGGTTACGAGTCGCGCGCCGAGAACTCCGGTTTTGCCGGCCGCACGCTCACCGGTCGTGCCACCGATGTATTTGTCGGCGGTAAACAGACGCTTGCCGACGGCTGCATCTGCTAGCATAGCCTTATCGCTTTTGTGCGCGGCGCCCTTGCGGTGCCGCGCTTTCTATTCGTTTGGACCATGCAACCGCATGGGGGATTGGAGCGTTTATGCCCACACCTTCCACTGCACGCATGCACGACTTCGAGGTCGTCTCGAACCGGGAGATTGCCGACGGCGTCTTCTCGCTCGTCATCTCGGCCCCCAAGCTTGCAAGTGCGCTCAAGCCCGGTCAGTTTGTGAACATCGCCGTACCCGGTGATGCGTCCTCGCTGCTTCGCGTGCCCCTGAGCTACTACCGCGCCGACGCCGAGGCCGGCACCGTCGAGCTGTGGTACGCCGTCGTGGGCGACGATACCCGTCGTTTGTCCCAGATGGGCCCTGGCTCCTCCTCTAACCTGCTGGGCCCCGGTGGCCGTGGCTGGATGGTACCCGAGGGCACCAGGAAGGCCCTGCTCGTTGCCGGTGGCATCGGCGTTCCGCCTGTGCTGTGTCTTGCCGGTATGCTTGCCGAGCAGAGTGTTGATGTGGACGTGTGCCTGGGCTTTGGCACCGCTTCCAAGGCCGTGGGCATCGACGAGTTCCGCGCGCTGGGCGCCACGGTTAACGTGTGCACCGACGATGGCACGCTGGGCACGCACGGTTTTTGCACCGACCCGGCAGCCGAGCTGCTCGGCGAGGGCGGCTACGACTATGTCGCCAGCTGCGGTCCCGCCGTCATGATGAAGAAAGTCGCCGCCGCTGCCGCCGAGGCCGGTGCGTACTGCGAGGTGTCGCTCGAGCGCATGATGAGCTGTGGCTTTGGCGCCTGCAACACCTGCAATGTCGAGACGGTCGACGGTATGAAGGGTGCTTGCATGTGCGGCCCCGTGTTCGATGCTTCCAAGGTGGTGGTCTTCTAGTGGGTACCGTGAACATGGCCGTCGATTTCGGCGGCGTCAAGATGCAGAACCCCATCAACACCGCAGCCGGTACCTTTGGCTACGGTTGGCAGTTCCAGAACTTCTTTGATGTTTCCCAGCTGGGCGCCATCACCACCAAGGGTTGCGCTGCCGAGCCCTGGCCCGGCAACCCCGCGCCCCGCATGGCCGAGATCCCCGGCGGTATGATCAACTCCGTGGGCCTTCAGAACCCCGGCGTGGCCGCCTTTGCTCGCGAGTCCGGTCCGTGGCTCGAACAGCTGTCCAAGGACGGCTGCCAGGTCATCTGTCAGGTTGCCGGCCACTCCGTTGACGAGTTTGTCCGCGCACTCGAGATGTATGTCGAGCTGTGCCCCTGGGCTGCCGGCTACGAGATCAACGTGAGCTGCCCCAATATCGCCGCCGGCGGTGCCGCCATGGGCTCCACGCCCGAGGGCGCCTCTTCCGTTATGGCTGCCTGCCGCAAGGTGACCGATAAGCCGCTGTTCGTGAAGATGGCGCCGGTCAACGTCGCCGAGATCGCCAAGGCCCTCGAGGCTGCCGGAGCCGACGGCCTTTCGGTCATCAACTCCATCCAGGGCATGGCCATCGACGTCCATACCCGCAAGTCCCGCGTGGCAAAGCCCAAGGGCGGCCTTTCGGGCCCGCTGTGTCATCACATCGCCGTGCGCATGGTCTGGGAGGTTGCCCAGGCCGTCGATATCCCCATCAACGGTGTCGGCGGTGTCATGACCGGTGAGGATGCGGCTGAGTTTATCCTGGCAGGCGCCACCTGCGTGTCGGTCGGCATGGCCAACTTCGTCGATCCGTGCGCTTCGCTCAAGATCGCGCATGAGCTCGAGGCCTGGGCCGAGTCCCAGGGCGTGAAGGACATTAACGAACTGGTAGGTGCTTTCGAATGCTAGAGACCGATGCCCGCGACCGCGTAATCGTCGCCCTCGACTGCGACCGTGAGCGTGCGCTCGAGCTCGCCCACGAGCTTTCGGGCCATGCCGCCTGGCTCAAGGTTGGCATGACGCTCTATTACGCCGAGGGTCCCCAGATCGTCAAGACGTTCAAGGACCTGGGCTTTAAGGTTTTCCTTGACCTTAAGTTCCATGACATTCCGCATCAGGTTCGCGGTGCCGCCCGCTCGGCCTCGCTTGCCGGTGCCGACCTGCTTTCGGTCCACGGCTTGGGTTCGGGCGCCATGCTCGCTGCCTGCCGCGAGGGTGCCGAGGAGGCGCGCGAGGACCGCGCCAAGCTCGTCGCCATCACCGTTCTCACGAGCATGAATCAGGATGCCTTGAGCGAGATCGGCGTCGAGTCGCCCGTGGCCGAGGAGGCCGCCCGCCTGGCAAAGCTCGCTCAGGCCAACGGCATCGATGGCATCGTGTGCTCGCCGATGGAGGCTCATGACATGCGTGAGCTGCTGGGTCCAGATGCCCTGATCGTGACTCCGGGTGTGCGTCCGGTTGGTGCCGCTTTAGGCGACCAATCCCGCGTGGCGACGCCTTCCCAGGCTATCGAGCGCGGTGCGAGCCACATCGTGGTGGGCCGACCCATCACTGGCGCCGACGATCCGGTTGCCGCATTTGACGCTATCGTCGCCGAGCTGGTCGAAAACGTCGCCTAAAAGATTCCCCTAAGTCACCACTTTTGGGTCTCATTAGCACAAAATAGCCCCTGTGCCTGCGTAAACTTTCCCATCCTTTGTGTGGAATCGCAGGTCAGGGGCTTAACTTTGGGCGCAGTATATTGCACTTTTTGCGGCTATCGTCTAACCTATGGAGCCGCGATTGGGCATTTTGTACGTTCTACGTGCTAAAATGCCAATTATTGAATCAGATATAACCCAACTATTTGGAGGTACGAATGGCACTCCCTCAGCTTACCGATGAGCAGCGTAAGCAGGCTCTTGAGAAGGCTGCTGCCGCACGTCACGCCCGCGCTGAGCTTCGCGAGCAGATCAAGAAGGGCGAGAAGTCCCTCGAGTCCGTGCTCAACTCCGATGACCCCATCGCTTCCCGCATGAAGGTTTCCACCCTCATCGAGTCTCTCCCTGGTTATGGCAAGGCCAAGGCCGCCAAGATCATGGAGGAGCTCGGTATCTCCGCTACCCGTCGCGTCCAGGGCCTCGGCGTCCGTCAGCGCGAGCAGCTCCTCGAGCAGCTGACCAAATAAGTGAGCGCTCAGGATTCCAAGCTCTTTGTGATTTCTGGACCGTCAGGCGCAGGCAAGGGCACGCTCGTCACTCGTGTGCGCGAGCGCCGCTCGAACCTGGGCCTGACGGTTTCGGCTACCACGCGAGCACCACGCAAAGGTGAGGTCGACGGCGTCAACTACTTTTTTCTGACGCGCGAGGAGTTCGACCGCCGCGTGGCAAACGGTGAGTTTGTTGAGTGGGCCGAGGTCCACGGTAACTGCTACGGCACGTTGGTGAGCGAGGTCACATCCAAGCTCGCCTCGGGCGCGTCTCTGATTCTGGAGATCGATGTCCAGGGTGCCCTGCAGGTTAAGGAGCGTTTCCCCGAGGCCGTGCTGATCTTTATCAAGCCGCCTTCGCTTGAGGTGCTTCGCGAGCGGCTAGTCGGTCGCGGTACCGAGACGCCCGAGACAATCGAGCTGCGTATGGCAAACGCCGCCGATGAGCTTGCCCTTGCCGACCGCTACGACGACGTCGTGGTTAATGACGATCTCGACCGCGCGACCGATGAGCTCGTTCGCGTTCTCGATATGCATGAAAGGATCTGAGGTCCGTGTCCGTTGTAAAGCCTTGCATTGACGATCTTCTGGAGAAGACCGATCACAACCGCTTCCTGCTCGCTTCGCTTGCCTCTAAGCGCGCCTGCGACATCAATAGCATGCTGCGTGGCCAGCACAACCGCGTGCTTGCCGTCCAGGATGTCGATGACATCACCATCGGGCTTTCCGGTACCGATACCATCTCGATGGCTATGGACGAGATTGTCGATGGCGACATCTCTTACGACGAGGCCCGTTACGAGAAGGCGCTCGGCCACAAGGTTGCTGAAGCCTAAATGGCGGCTCGCGTCTGCTTGGTCCACTATCACGAGGTTGGACTGAAGGGCAAGAACCGCGCACATTTTGAGCATATCCTCATGGATAACATCAAGGCGGCCTTGGCCGCCTTTTCCGTGAATGCCGTGTCTCGAATTTCCGGTTATATCCTCGTGACCTTTAACGAGCATCAGGCCGACGATGCGGCGCGTGTCATTCGCACCGTTCCCGGCGTTGCCCGCGTGTCTTTGGCGTATCACACCAATCGCGACCCTCAGGAGTACTGTGCCGCCGCCGTCAAGGCGCTGCGCGAGTTTGTTTCCTTCGATTCGTTTAAGGTGCATGCCAAGCGCTCCAATACCGACTATGAGCTCACCTCGATTGACATCAATCGTCAGGTGGGCGAGGTGCTGTGTGAGGCCTTCCCCGATAAAAAGGTTCAAATGCACGACCCCGATGCCATGGTGCACGTACTGGTGGTTCAGGGTAGCGTTTATGTGTACGCGCGCTCCGAGCGCGGCGTGGGCGGTCTGCCGGTGGGTTCTGCCGGCAAGGTCGTGACGCTGCTGTCGTCGGGTATCGATTCTCCGGTGGCGACTTGGATGCTCGCGCGTCGCGGTGCGGTGTGCGTGCCGGTACATTTCTCCGGTCGTCCGCAAACGCCCGATACGAGCGAGTATTTGGTGCAGGACATCATCCGTGCGCTTGAGCCGGGTGTCCAGATCGGCCGCCTGTACGTGGTGCCGTTTGGCGACTGCCAGCGTGAGATTTCGGTCACCTGTCCCAGCAACCTGCGCGTGATCATGTATCGCCGCATTATGTATTCGGTTGCCGAGCGCATTGCACACATCGAGGGCGCCAAGGCCATCGTTACGGGTGAATCGCTTGGGCAGGTTGCCTCCCAAACGCTTGAGAACATCATGGCCGTCAACGAGGCCGTGAAGATCCCCGTGTTCCGTCCTCTCATCGGTTCGGACAAGCAGGAGATCATCGCGCGCGCCGAGGAGATCGGTACGTTCGATATCTCGACTGAGGCCGCTCCCGACTGCTGCACGCTGTTTATGCCGCGCCGTCCCGAGACGCACGCTAAACTCGATGCCGTGCATGAGGCCTGGGAGCTGTTCGATCACGAGGAGATGATCGAGCGCCTGCTCAAGCAGACCGAGTACATCGACTTCGAGAGCAACACGTATAAGGCCCCTAAGACCTTAAAACGTAAACATTCGGAGCTTGCTCCGCGTGAGATTTACCAAGATCACGAGTAAATTTGTGCATAGACCGATGATGCGCTTGCATCGTCGGTCTTTTGCTATCTGGGCATTTTGCGACTAAGTGCTCATTTGCTGACGTGTGCCTGAATAAATGGACATTATTTCGCAAGGTTTTGGTCGGCTTTTGGTTTGACCGCGAAAACCGGTTTTGGAGAATGGCTGTTGCAGGACTCTTTTCCTGACACGATGTTGTTGGGAGGTTTTGCTATGGCGCAGCGCGAACAACACGAACGGGTCAAACGGATGGACCGCTTGGCGGACAAGCTGCTCGGTCATAAGGCAGTGGTGATGGCGATACTGGTCGTCATTGCGATGGCGAGTGGACTGGCGATGGCGAACCTTGGCGGCGGTGCCGGCAGTGTGTCGTTTGAGCACACTGATGGTTCGGGTTCGTTAGTGGAACCGGGATCCGGCGATGCCTCGAGCGGAAAGACATCCGAAGGCTCTTCGCCTAAGGCGTCTGCCGCGGCAGAGGTTTATGTCGATGTTGATGGCGCCGTTGTGTCGCCCGGTGTATATCGTCTCAAGGACGGCGCGCGGGTGGCTCAGGCGATTGATGCCGCCGGCGGGCTGGCGCCCGAGGCAGACGTTACGGGGCTCAATCGGGCATCTAAGGTCGTCGATGGACAGAAGATTCACGTTCCAACGGTAGGGGAGCAGCAGGCGTCCATTGCGGAAGTCGGTGTTGCTGGTGGGGCTTCCGCATCATCGGGCGTGAGTGGCGCAACAGGCCTAGTAAATATCAATACGGCAAGCGCGGCAGAGCTGCAGACGCTCTCTGGCATCGGTCCCTCCATGGCCCAGTCGATTATCGATGAGCGGACAAAGAACGGTGCTTTTGCCTCGGTTGACGATCTGATGCGTGTGTCGGGAATCGGCGAGAAGAAGCTTGCCAAAATCAAAGATTCCATCTGCGTATGAGTGCGACCGAGCGCGAGCATGTGATGCCTCCGCGGCCTCTGATGCCGTGGACGATGGCCCTGTGTGCCGGCATGTGCATGAGCTGCGCCTTGGTGCTCAACGTGGCCGCTGATGCGCTGCTGTGGGAGCGGGCTTCGGCGGTCGGGCCGCTATGGGCCATTCCCGTTACGGCGGCGGTATTCGTTGTGCTGGCTCAATCTTGTGCGCGGCTTGCCCCTTGGAAGCGGTGGCTGTATGCCGCGTCCGTCGGTCTCGTGGCGGGAGCGGTCGTCTCGGCGTGGTGGGCTGTGGGCGTGCTAAGCGCCTCGAAGGCGCTCGACGGTCGAGCGGCAAGCAGCCTTGAGTTTGTCGTGCAGGGTGACCCATCCATAAACGACGACGTGTATTCCTATACCTGCGAGGCACGCGCGGACGGTAAGAACTTGGCAATGGTTCGCCTATCGTGCGACCTCGAGCTCAAGGTCGGGGCGCACGTGCGTGTTATCGGTCGCGTTTCACGTTTTGAGAACGATGCGTATGGACGATCGCGCGTGCTCCGAGGCGAGGTGCGCAAGGTTAAAGTCGTTCGGATTTTGTCGGTCGATGAGGACTCTCCGGGGCCGCTTCTTCGGATGCGAAATGGGCTGCTTGCGTCCATCGCGCCTGCGACCGACCCGGCGCGTGCACTTATAGCCGGTGTCGTCTGCGGTTGTTCGGCCGAGCTGCGCGCCCAGCCGGCGGGCGACTGGTTTTCGGTGACGGGAACGGCGCATCTTATCGCCGTCTCGGGCAGCCACTTGGCAATCGTGGGGTTTGTAATCGAGGGTGTATTGCAAAAGACTCGGTGCTCACGCGGTCTTCAACGGGCGATATTGGCGATAACGCTTGTGGGCTACGCTGCCTTTACGGGCGCGTCTCCCTCGGCCGTGCGCGCGTGCTGCACGGTGTTCGCGACGCTTGTCGTAAACGGCGCGGGGCGGCGCCGGCATGGCGCATCGGCGCTCTTCGTAACCATGTCCATCTTTGTGCTGCTGCGGCCGACGGTTCTGTTCGAGATGGGCTTTCAGCTTTCATGTGCCAGCGTCTTAGCCATTCTGTGCTTTTGCCCCTATGCGACCTACGCTTTGGGTGAGCTGGGTGTGCCATCAGACGTTGCCAGCATGCTTTCCGTCACGCTGTGCTCGCAACTGGCGACACTTCCCATTACCATTCCTGCCTTCGGTACGTTCTCGCTCATTGCTCCGCTGGCAAATGCGGTCATCGGTCCGGTGGTGAGCGTACTGCTTGCCGTGTCGATCGTGCTGGTTCCCTTTTCGCTCGTGGCACCGTTGCGGACTTGGGCGCTCGTTGTGCCCATGATTGCCTCCCGTTGCGTGCTGTTCTTCGAGCAGCTGTTTGCCGCCGTGCCGGGTGCATCCGTGAGCGTGCCGCCCGATAGCATGTGGATTTATCTAGTGCCGTGTTTGCTGGCGGTGCTGCTGGTCTGGTGGCCGCGTCCCCGTGCACGTCCTGTGGCGGTGGGGCTTGCATGTCTGGTGTTCCTGGCTGCGATTCCGTACGTCTACTGGGATCGATTCGCTCCGCCTTCTGTGACGGTGCTCGATGTGGGCCAGGCCGATGCGATTCTTATCCGCCAGGGCGGTGCAGTGGCACTCGTCGACTGCGGGCTCGACGAGCGCGTGGTGGCGGCGTTGGTTCGCAATAACGTGCACCATATCGATGCCGTCTTTGTGACGCATTGGGATGAGGATCACTGGGGTGGTCTGCCTGCCGTGCTCGAACAGTTTTCGGTCGGTACGATTGCCGTGGCGGCGGATGCGCTGGAGGATGCTCCTGCCGAGGTATTGAACCGACCTGGCGTGGAGTATCGGCAGGTGCGCCGTGGGGATACGGTCGATATCGGCTCATTTTGCGCCCGCGTGATGTGGCCATTCGAGTCCGTGGATGGCGAGGGAAATGAGGACTCGCTTGTCCTGCTGCTCTCATATGTTCAGGAAGGCAAGGGCCTGCGTATGCTCCTCACCGGTGATGCCGAGATCGACCAAGAACGGGAATTCGTGCAGGAGGTGGGGGATATCGACGTACTTAAACTTGGGCATCACGGCTCTAAGGTTTCAGTCGATGATGAGTTGCTGGACGTCCTGAAGCCCGAGCTTTCCCTCGCGAGTGCGGGCGAAGGGAATCGATACGGCCATCCGTCCGATGCCTGCATCGATGCCGTTAAGGAAGCGGGCGGCGTGTTCGCGTGCACTATCGAACACGGCGACATTACCGTCACGCCGACTGCGAATGGCTTTGCGATGCGATGCCAGCGACCGTGACGACGTCGTTGGCGTGTGGTGGGCCCCTGGGTTAGAATGGCACGGAGCGAATACGAAGGCCTGCGGGAGGGGAGCGCAATGTCCGAAACCGGTCTGCTGCCGGCATATCTGATCGTCGGTACCGACGGAGTCAAGCGCGATCACGCCGTCTCGCGTATGAAAGCGCGTCTGGAAAAGTCGGGTATGGTCGAGCTCAACCTCGACGAGCGCGACATGACCAAGGACCCCGATATCGAGTCCATTATCGGATCGCTCAACACCTTTCCCATGGGCAGCGAGTTTCGCCTGGTAATCCTTGACGGCTGTTCAAAGCTCGCCAAGGCGGTCTCGGAGCCGCTCGTTGAGTATCTGGCAAGTCCCAGCCCCACAACGGTCTGCCTCATCATTGCCGACTCGCTTGCCAAGAACACGCGCCTGTATAAGGCGATCGCCAAGATCGACAAGAAGGCCGTGATCGATTGCTCCGGCACCAAGCGCTGGGAGCTACCGCGCCGCGTGCAGCAGATGGCGACGCAGCACGGCAAGTCGATCACGACGGCGGCCGCCGAGGAACTCGTCTCACGCTCGGGTGAAAACACTCGTATGCTCGATAACGATTTGGCTAAGCTTGCCCAGATGGTCGAGGCGCCCCAGATTGAGCTTGCCGATGTGGAGCGCTGGATTGTGCGCACGGCCGAAGTCCAGCCCTGGGACTTTCTCAATGCGGTCTCGGCCCGTGACATGCGACGCTCGCTCGAGCTCTTCAATCTACTGCCCGCCAAGAGCTACGTGTGGACTTACACATTGCTGTGCGGCCGCATCCGCGAGCTTATCGTTGGCAAGGCGCTCGATGCGCGCGGACAGGGTCGTGAGCTGGCCGCAACGCTTAAGCTCCAGTCCTGGCAGGTCAAGAATCACCTGACCTGGGCACGTCGCTTTTCGATGGCAGAGCTCGTTGCCGCGCTCGAGGGCGCGGTCGATGTGGAGCTCGCGCTGAAGGGTTCGGCCGATTCTCAGACCGCGCTTTTGCTCTGGATTACGAACATCTTGAGAAAATCGTGATGATACCTGCCTATTTGACAAATTCGTTCTATCCCTTTGAGGGGGAGCGTGCTATAGTAGACGCTTGCATGACCTCACCGTGTCTCAGAGGTGTCATACATTTTTTGCAAGGAACTCGAAAGGAACTCCAGAAGTGGCAAACATCAAGTCTCAGAAGAAGCGTATCCGCACCAATGAGGCAGCTCGCATGCGTAACAAGGCTGTCAAGTCCGAGCTCAAGACGCTGACCAAGCACGTCCAGTCCGCCGTCGCCGAGGGCGACGCCGAGAAGGCCCAGGCTGCCCTCAAGACCGTCACCAAGCGTCTCGACATGGCTGCCGCCAAGCATATTATCCACAAGAACCAGGCTTCCAACCGCAAGTCCGGTCTTGCCAAGCTCGTGAACAGCATCAACGCCTAAGTTGTAAATTTCACACCACACAGATTACGCGCATAAATGGAGCCTGTTTTATGGAACAGGCTCCATTTTTTGTATCGCTCGGGTAAGATAGTCCGCATGAATACTTCAATTGACATTTCCCACATCCGCAACTTCTCGATTGTTGCGCACATCGACCATGGCAAGTCCACGATCAGTGACCGCATCCTCGAGCTCACCCATACCGTCGACGAGCGCGACATGGAGTCGCAGCTGCTCGACACCATGGATATCGAGCGCGAGCGCGGCATTACGATCAAGTCCAATGCCGTTCGCGTGTCCTATGACGCCGACGACGGCGAGACGTATCAGTTCAACCTGATCGATACGCCGGGCCACGTGGACTTTACCTATGAGGTCTCGCGCTCGCTGGCAGCCTGTGAGGGCGCGGTGCTCGTTGTCGACGCCACGCAGGGCGTCGAGGCGCAGACCGTCTCCAACGCGACGCTCGCCATGAACGCCAATCTGGACATTGTGCCGGCCATCAACAAGATCGACCTGCCCTCGGCCCATCCCGATGAGGTTAAGACCGAGATCGAGGATGACCTGGCGATTCCTGCCGATGATGCCGTGTGTGTCTCGGGCAAGACCGGCGAGGGCATCCACGATCTGCTGGAGTCCATTGTCTTTTTGATCTCTCCGCCCAAGGGCGATGCGAACGCGCCGCTCAAGGCACTCATTCTGGATTCGTACTTCGACGAGTATCGTGGCGTCGTCGCCACGGTGCGCGTCTTTGACGGCTCCATCAAAAAAGGCGATACCTTGCGCATGATGCAGGCAAAGGGCGACTTTTTGGTCGATGGCGTGGGTGTCAAGCGTCCCGCCGAGACCCCGGTCGACGCGCTGACGGTCGGCGAGGTCGGATACGTGGTCACGGGCCTGAAGGACCCCGAGGCCGTTCGCGTGGGTGATACCCTCACGTGGGCGTCGAATCCCTGCCCCGAGCCGCTTCCCGGTTACCGCGAGGCCAAGCCCATGGTCTATACGGGCCTGTTCCCGATCGATAACAAGGACTACGAGAACCTGCGTGACGCGCTCGATAAGCTGCACGTCAACGACCCGTCGTTGGTGTGGGAGCCCGAGACCTCGGTGGCGCTCGGCTTTGGCTTCCGCGTGGGCTTCCTGGGCCTGCTACATATGGAGGTCGTCAAGGAGCGTCTGGAGCGCGAGTTCAATCTGGACCTTATTGCGACGAGCCCTTCGGTGGACTATCACGTCTACAAGACCGACGGCGAGATGATTGATGTCCGCAGCCCGCAGGATCTGCCCGAGGCTACGCGTATCGAGCGCATTGAGGAGCCTTACCTCAAGGCCAAGATTATCTGCCCGCCCGAGTATACGGGTGCCGTCATGCAACTCGCTATCGAGCACCGCGGCATTACGACCGACATGATCCATCTCACGAGCAAATCGGTCGAGATGCGCTTCGACATGCCGCTCGCCGAGCTCATCCTGGACTTCTTTGACCAGCTCAAGAGCCGCACCAAGGGTTACGCCTCGCTCGACTACGAGTTCAACGAGTACCGTCCATCCGAGCTTGTGAAGCTCGATATCCTGCTTTCGGGTGACGAGGTGGACGCGCTGTCGTTTATCGTCCACAAGGACAAGGCTTACGGTCTTGCCCGCGGCCTATGCGACAAGCTCAAGGAGATTATTCCGCGTCAGCTGTTCGAGGTGCCCATCCAAGGTGCTATCGGCAACAAGATCATTGCCCGCTCCACCGTCAAGGCGCGTCGCAAGGACGTGCTTGCCAAGTGCTACGGCGGCGATATTTCGCGTAAGCGCAAACTGCTCGAGAAGCAGAAAGAGGGCAAGAAGCGCATGAAAGCCATCGGCTCGGTCGAGGTCCCGCAGGAGGCCTTTATGGCGATTCTCAAGGTGGACGAGTAGGCCTATGGCGCTTTCCGAATACAGCGAGCGGTTGCTGGGCGCCTATGCCGAGCAACCGTTCCTTATGGCTCCCATGGCGGGCGTGACCGACCCTGCCTACCGCATCATGTGCCGCCGCCGCGGTGCCAACCTTGCCTACAGCGAGATGGTGAGCGTGGCAGGCCTTGCCTATGCCAGCAACAAAACGTGGCGCCTGGTGCTGCCGGCCGACGAGGAGCAGCAGATTTGTGTGCAGCTCTTTGGCTCCAAGCCCGATCAGTTTGCGAGTGCCGTCGCCGCCGTCGAGGAGCGCGTTGGCGATCGCCTGTCGCTCATCGATATCAATATGGCATGCCCCGCCCGCAAGGTCGTTACCAAGGGCGAGGGCTCGGCGCTCATGCGCACGCCCGATTTGGCCGAGAAGATCGTCGAGGCGGCGGTGGGCGCGGCGCATGTACCCGTGACCGTCAAGATTCGCAAAGGCTTTTATGCCGAGGACCGTAATGCCGCGACGTTTGCCCAGATGCTCGAAGGCGCCGGTGCCGCCGCGGTGGCGGTGCATGGCCGCTGCGCCACGCAGCTCTATACGGGCCAGGCCGATTGGTCGGTCGTCGATGAGGTGGCCGACGCTGTCGAGATTCCCGTGATTGGTTCGGGCGATGTGTTCTGCGCCGAGGACGCCGCGGAGCATCTGCGCAGCTCGGGTGCCAGCGCTGTGTTTATCGCGCGCGGCATCTACGGTAACCCCTGGGTTTTTGGTGATGCTCGCGCCCTTGTGCTCGATGGTACGCCGGTTCCGTCTCGCTCGTCGGTCGAGCGCTTGGAGGCCCTGCGTGAGCATCTGACGCTGACGCACGAGCTGTTACCGCTCATGTCGCGCGCCCGCACGTATGCGAGCTGGTATCTTAAAGGCATGCCCCATGCCGCCGCTTGGCGTGCCCATGTGGTGCGCTGCTCCACGTACGAGGAGTTTATGGCGCTGGTCGATGAGATCGAGCATGATGTGGTGGCCTGCGAGGCCGCCCTTGCCGCTGGCAAGTCGGTGCCTGCTCATCCGCTGGAGGCTTAAGGGTGGCCGTTACCGCGCTGTACGTGCACGTGCCGTTCTGTGCCCAAAAGTGCCGCTACTGCGACTTCGACTCGCGCAGTTTTGCTCCGTGCGACCTGAGCGCTGCGCTCGATGCCTATTTTGAGCACCTGTATACGCGGCTCGATGCCTTTGGCAACGCTGGGGCACTCAGGCAGATCCGCACTGTCTACGTAGGCGGCGGCACGCCGTCGCTGGCAGGGGAGCGCCTCGTGAAACTTGCCCGTCGTATCTCCATGTGGTGCAAGCCCGTTGAGTTTACTTGTGAAGCCAATCCAGAATCGCTGACGGCTGGGCTCGCTACCGCGCTTGACGAGGCAGGTGTCACGCGCATCTCTCT
>UQMV01000038.1 GCA_900542315.1 uncultured Collinsella sp. | reverse complement strand
AGCATCCCAAACCTACCAAAAAGGGACAGGTTTATTTTGGCAGGTTTTATCTGGGCAAACGTCGAAGCCGCCGCAAAGGCACCCTTTGTGGCGGCTTCGACTCGACGTTGGCTTCACAGCGCCGCAGCGATCGCTTCAGTCACAAACTTATTGAGTGACTCACCCTTCTTTGCCGCCGCTAGCGCTGCTTGCTTGTGGAGCTCAGAGCCCGTTCTTACGTTGAACGAGCCCTTAAAAGCCCGCTCGGGTTCCTTGCCCTTCTCGGCGCAAAACTCAAGGTAATCGTCGACGGCGTCGTGGAAGCATTGCTCCACTTCTTCAGCCGTGGAGCCTTCAAATACGATTGCGTCCCTAATGCCGGCGACCATACCTGTTAGCACATGCTGTTCGGCATCGAACTCAACCGGGGCGAAATAACCCTTGTATGCCAAAACGTTACTCATGACTACCTCCGACATCTTGCAGAAAGCAAACGATGTTTCGAATGGTCCCCGCTGTCAATTCGTCAGATGGATGAGGCGCGTGCATTACGAACATCCTGCCATCTGATGGCCTGTAGAAGCGAACGCGCGATCCGGATGTCTTGCCTTTGCTGTCCATTTCAAAGCCATATGAAGCCATAACTTTAAGAAAGTCAGCGAATCTATACGTTGAAGGACAGCTAAGCAGCTGGGCGATGAGTTTGTCGATCCGAGTCATCCTGCCTCACATCCCGCAACTATATTATAGTTGCAATTTAAGCCCGAAGCAATCACCCATACTATAGAACACATGTACGTATAGAACAAGTGTTCGAACCGCCACAAAGGTACCTGTCCCCTTTGTGGCGGTTTTGCTTGCTGTGGTTATGCCAGCAGGTCGACTACGTTAAAGCCGGCGTTGCTCTTGGCGATGACGTCTCGGCCGCCAAAGACGCAGGTGGGCGACTCGGCTGCGATGCGCGTCACGTCGGCGCCGAGCGAGCGCAGCTCACCGGGCGTGGCGGCGAGCATCTGGGCGCGACGCTCCTCGCGCGCATGCGGATCAAGCCCGGCCAGGTAGGTCGTGTTGCGGCGCTTGGTGAGCGCATACGGCTTCACCGGCGCGTCCATGCCGCTCACGCAGCTCACGATAAAGCCCTCAAAGGCGGCCTCGTCGGGCTCAAAGCTGCCGAGCCATTCGCCTGCGCGCGCCACGCGCTCAATCGAGGGGTCGATTGCCGGGTCGCGGTAGGTGTAGAACGCCGTCTGACGCTCGCCGGCCGCGCGGAATCCGCAGCCGTACGCACCGCCCTTCACGCGGATCTCGTTCCACAGGTAGTCGTAGGAGAGTGCGTTGGCGGCAACCGCCCAGGCGCCCGTCACGTCAATGCCCAGGCGACGCGGGTCGCACGCGCTTGCCGCAAAGCAGATGTCGCTGGGGATGACAAAAGCCTCGTGGCGGTCGCACGGCTGCGGCACCACGAGCGCGTCGCGGCCGGCATCGGCGCCGTCGCCAGCTCCCAGTCCCAAGTTGCCCGCGGCATCCCAGTACGCGTCAAAGTCCTCGTCGCTGCCGGTAAAGCTCGCCATGCAGCCATCGGCCACAAAGATGCGGTCTGCCAGCTCGGCAAGCTTGGCGCGCAGGTCGTCCAGTCGCTCGTCAAAGTGCTCGAGCAGATCGCGCAGGAACAGGTAGAAGTCCACGCCCGAGAGCTGCTCGCGCACCACGGCCGAAGGCGAACTGTAGCTCATCGCGCGACCGAGCGCCGCCGAGTGGCCGTTGTTGATAAAGCCCTGCTCAAGCCCAATGCGAATTTGCGTGAGCACGTCGCGAACGCGGTCGGCGTCGGCGTCGAGCAACAGCGTGCTCGACCACACCTCGCGCGGCAGGCTCGCCAGCGCGTCGATCTTTTCGGACAGGGCGCCGGCGCTCACCAGCAGGTAGGGGCGCACGCCGTCCACGTCGGGCTGCGTCATGACCTCGGTCGTAAAGCTCAAAAAGCCCAGCTTGCCGGCGAGCAAGTTGTCGAGCTCCTCGGCCGAGTGCTCGCGCGTGGGCAGCTGCTTGAGCAGACGGCAGAGCAGCGTCACGTAGGGCAGGTCCTCAAATGCGACGCAGCTCAGGTCGAAGTACTGCATGGCGTAGGCCAGGCGGTTGGTGGGGATGCCGTGGCGCAGACAGGGGATGGGCACGGTCGTGTCCACGACCAGCGGCGGCTCGGGGCGCGCCTCGCCAATGTCGGATACACGCAGGCGCGGCAGCGTTGCCTTGTCCTCGGGCGTGTCCTCCGCCTCCTGCGCGGCACGCAGCGCGGCCGTGCGCTCGACCACGTCGGCCAGCTCGGCATCGGTCATGGCGTCGCGCTTGGCTGCCAGCTCGGCGGCCTCGGCACCCTCCGAACCCTCGGCGGCGTCCACCGGCACCAGCTCGACCAGCGCCATGTGATCGTTCTGCAGCACCAGCTCGCGCAGCAGGTCCTCAAAGTAGCTGCCGTCCAGCTCGCCGCGCAGCTCCTCGTACACTGGGCCGTACTTGAGCGCCAGCGTCGCGGCGTCGTCATCGTAGAGCCAGGTGCTCAGCGCGTCGCACGCAATGGCCACGCCGTCGGCGATACCGTAGTCGCGCTGGCGCAGGTCGTACTCGTTGCTGCTGATGATGGCTTCCAGGCGCTCGCGCGGAACGCCGTGCTCACACAGGTCGCGGCAGGCGTCCTGGAACACGCGGCGCAGCTCGCGCGCTACGCCGGGCTGCGCGTTTTGCAGCATGATGAGCTCGTAGGGCTGCAGGCTCTCGGCTGCGGTGTAGCTCACCACGTTGCCGCCCAGGCCGGCGGCCAGAATGGCCTTCTTAACTGGTGCCTCGTTGGAACCCAGCAGTGCCTCGAACAGGATGTCCGCCGCGATCGTGCGCTTGCGGTCGAGTGCGCTGCCCAGCACAAGACCCAGGCCCACCAGGGCGTTCTCGGGCGTGGTGGCCATCTCGACGCGCTTGTACTCGCAGGTCACGGGCGCCTGCACGTCCAGCGGATTGGGCGCCAGCGCGGACGGGTCCTCGCCGGCGGCAACGGCGGTGTCCATGCGGCGGCTCGCGGCACTCGACTGCGACAGATAACGCTCGTCCAAAAACGCCAGTGCGCGGTCCACATCTAGGTCGCCGTAGAGCGTTATATAAGAGTTGGAAGGATTGTAGTGGCGCGCGTGCGTGTCCAGGAACTGCTCGTAGGTGAGCGCGGGGATCGCGCGCGGGTCGCCGCCGCTCTCGTGCGCATAGGCGGTGTCAGGATAGAGCGCGGCGTTAACAGCATCGTCCAGCACGCTCATGGGGTCGGACAGCGCGCCCTTCATCTCGTTGAACACCACGCCGTTATAACGCAGCGTGCCCTCGCGCAGGCTCGCGGAGTTGTCGCCGCCCTCGCCCTCGACGCCCTGCGGCAGGTCCAGCTCGTAGTGCCAGCCCTCCTGCTCAAAAATGGTGGGTTTGGTATAGATGGCCGGGTTGAACACCGCGTCCAGGTACACGTCCATCAGGTTGTACAGATCCTGCTCGTTGGTGGTGGCAACGGGGTAGATGGTCTTGTCGGGGTAGGTCATGGCGTTGAGGAACGTCTGCATGGAGCTCTTGATCAGGTCCACGAACGGCTCCTTGACGGGGAACTTGGCCGATCCGCACAGCACCGAGTGCTCAAGAATATGGAACACGCCGGTGGAATCGGCCGGCGGCGTCTTAAAGCCAATGGCAAAAGCCTTGTTTTCGTCGTCGCACGCCAGGTACAGCAGGCGAGCGCCCGATGCGGTGTGGCGCAGCACGTAGGCGTCCGAGTCGAGCTCGGGCACGGTCTCGCGGCGCTCGACGGCAAAACCGTGGCAGATGGTACCGGGCACCAGCAGCGCGGCAGCAGCAGCGCGCGGGTCGGTTGAGGTAGTGGGCATATACAGTCTCCTTTGACGCCCCAGCGGGGGCGAATCGAGTCGAATCCTCGAGAGTATACCCATATGGGACCGCGGCTCTGCGGCGAACTGAAGACGATGCCAGCGGATTGGGCATAGGCCCCGCGTGTCCCGCCAAATGAGCGTGGATTTTCGGACGAAATAATCCGTCGCAGGCCCAAATGCCGTCCAATTATCCACTCCCGCACACCTTTCGTCTCCAACCGTGAGATGAGAGATAGACGAGAGGCGTATACGAAAGATGGCTGTACAGCAAAGAGCCAAACAATTAATAGTGCTGTTAATAGTGCTGTTTGGTTGGTGATTGTTTTTTCAGTAAAAACACTTACGAATAAAGCAAGTTGCAAACAGCTGCCCCCTTATTTCGTGCTCATTTTTAAGGCGAGAAATTGCCGTCATATGATCGGGCGAGTTACAACGATTGCGATTTAGTATTTGGCGCGGATGCGGTCGATTCCGATGAAACGCTAGTTGACCACGCGGTAGATTGCACTTTCTCCCAGACGGTCCGGCAATGCGCAATAAGCCAGATAACAAAGCGATTGCCGGTGCGTCTATCCATGGGGAATTCCGGGAAAGCTTCTGCGGACAGTCAAAAGATTCGTCGGCCCCAAGCGGATTAAAGGTATTTGCATAAGACGTCATTTAACTAGGGACGATGCATATTGAATCGTTCAATGAACTTGCACGCTGTGTCCAACAATGCCGATTGTTGTTTTAAGGGGCTTGATGAAAGAGCAGAATCAAAATAATACTTGCATAGTTAGTTATATAAAGTATTATAACGTTATGGGATGAATGAAGGGTTCATCTAAGTGAGTTAGGAGTAAGGGATGTTCAATTTCGATGAGCCTCGTTACGAGAAGGTTGTGAGCGATGCCCTCGCTCTCCGTCCTCAGATTGAGGCTGCCGTGGACAAGGTCTGCGAGCAGGGCTATTCCAACATCTTCTTCATCGGCTGCGGCGGCACCTGGGCCCACACGCTCCCGATGAAGTACTGGGTCGAGACCACCACGGCCGACGTCGACGTCCACTGCGAGATCGCCGCCGAGTTCCTCGCGTGCCCGCCCAAGGCCTTCAACAAGGACTCGGTCTGCGTCTTCTCCACCCGTACCGGCACCACCCCCGAGATCATCGAGGCCGCCAAGTTCTGCCAGGAGCAGGGCGCCCGCACGCTGATGTACGTCTCCAACGACAACACCCCGGCCACCGAGTACGCCGACTACAAGTTCTTCAGCTTCGCCGAGGACGACGTCCTGTGCGAGGCCATCTACACCTACCAGATCACGCTGGTCGCCCGCTTCCTCAAGAACGCCGGCGCCTTCCCCAAGTACGACACCTTCATGGAGGAGTTCGGCAACATCGCCCCGTACCTCATCAAGGCCAAGGACGCCCAGGACGAGCGCTGCGCCGCCATGGCCGAGGACTTCAAGGACACCGACTACCACATGGTGATCGGCTCCGGCATGCTCTGGGGCGAGGCCTACGACTACGCCATGTGCATTCTCGAGGAGATGCAGTGGATCAAGACCAAGTCCATCCACGCCGCCGAGTTCTTCCACGGCACCATCGAGCTGTGCGAGGAGGGCACGAGCCTCATCATGCTCTACGGCGAGGACGACACCCGCAAGCTCATGGACCGCGTGGACAACTTCACCCACATGCTCGCCGACGAGAAGGGCGTCCATGTCCGCGTGAACAAGTTCGACACCGCCGAGGTCGAGCTGCCGTTCAGCGACCCCGAGTTCCGCAAGATCGTCTCCCCGATGGTCACCTACACCATCACCGAGCGCCTGAGCTGCCATCTCGAGCACGTCCGCAACCACCCGCTCACCACGCGTCGCTACTACCACCAGATGAACTACTAAAGCAGCTTTCAGCGGTCGTTATTTTGCTCGGAAATAATTCGTTATGTTGCGTTCGTAAAACAATGCAAACAAATGTCGCAGTCTCGTTCTAGGGAGCCATGCCGTAGCTGGCCGCTTGAGGTCGTATTTGCTTGGACTCGACCATGCGGCTCGTTGGCATTTCACGGTAGTGACTTCAAGGCGAAATGGGGCATTTTTGCCAAATGCCCCTCTTGTTTGCGCCACAAGTGGCATTCGACACCTTCATATGGAGTGTTTGATATTGTAGACGGTTCAAAAATAAGATTGAACCGTCTATTTCTTTCAAAATAATACGTAATAGGTTATCTTATAACGCATAGAAGTTTCATAGAATGTTATACGGAGAACGTTATGATTAACCCGACTAGTGCTGTGCCGCTATATGTACAAGTAGCTGATGATTTGCGCCGCCGTATTGAGATGGGCGAGTTTTCCGAAAGTGGCGTGTTGCCTAGCGAAAATGGTTTTTGCGAAGAATACGAGGTTAGCCGTGCGACGATACGGAAGGCAATTCAAACTCTTGTGGATGACGACGTGCTTGATACGCGTCATGGCAAAGGCACATTTATCCGGCAGCCTAAAATCGTCTCGAGCTTGAGCACGTTTAAGGGTTTCACTTATTTTTGCCATGAAAATAATATCGAAACCTCGTCTCGTGTTCTCGCTCTTCAGGAGGTCGAGCCGCCCGTTGCCGTCCGTCGTCATTTGCGAATGGAAGAGAATGAATCTGCGGTTTACCTCAAACGCGTGAGGTCAATTAATCACATAAATGCAATGATTGAACATATTTATCTTCCAGTAAAGAACTTCGGGTTTTTACTGGGTGTCGATATGGAGAACGCATCACTTTATGAAACGATTGAGAGAGAGACGGGGCTGCGACTAGAGGATAATTGTTTCCCGTCTATTGTGCTTGAAGCAGGGCTTGCTACGGATGAGGAGAAGCGCATCCTTAACATCGCAGGAGAAGCTGCGATGTTTATATTGAGTGAGACCGTTTATATGAGCACTGGTAAGCCAGTGCACTTTACTAAGCAGGTGATGTTGGGTGACTATTTCAAATACTTCTTTTCGATTAAGGCTAATCAACTCGGCATCAACTGGCAGGGACTTGAAGCCGTTGAGTGCAGAAAGCAATAGGTTGAATAATGGTTAAAGTGGAGAGCGCTGTTCCATTGTATAAGCAGATCGTTCACGATCTTGTGAGTCGAATAGAAAGTGGCGTATATAGCGAAGGGGATAAGCTTCCTACTGAGACGGAGCTTATGGAGGAATATGGCGTTAGTCGTATTACCGTTCGATCGGCAATCAAGGAACTAGAGGATGCCGATATCGTTGAGCGCACGCGAGGGAAAGGGACTTTTGTTACCACGACACGCAATGCCTATGCAGCCGATGACCAGGAAAGCTTCACCCATTCCTGCATTCAAGAAAATAAAAAGCCTTCTACCGTAGTGCTCGAAGTAGCTTGGATTTATCCTACGCTGCGCGACGTGCGTTTTCTTCAGGTCCAGGAGGACGAGAATATTCTTCAGACTAGACGTTTGCGCTTAGTCGATGGCGTGCCAACGATGTTGGAAACCAATAGCTACACTCCTTCTCTGGCCTTTTTGGAACATGAAGATTTATCGGGTTCTCTACTTGAGGTGCTGGGAAGACGCCATATCGAACTTGGCAATAACGAGCGAACGTTGCAGGTGTGCTTTGCAAGTGCTTACGAGGCAGAACATTTGAATGTAAAGCCGGGATCTGCCCTTTTATTATTTGTAGATAAGCGTTGCAGCGCGCAGGGAGTGCCATTGTTTATTTCGCGGCAGGTGTACTGCACTGAGCGCTTAAAGTTTTATCTCTAGCGAAAGCCAAACCCCGGATCTTTCTTAACCGAATAACAAGAGATTGAAAACGCCCCGACAAAGGGGCGTTTTTTTGCCGTTTAGGGGCGAATTATTACCGCTTAGGAAGCTTGATTGATCTGTCTTGACAAAGCGAAAGTTTCGAGGATACTGTAGATAACAATACAAAATATAACGTTCTATTAACAGATGATTGACTGAGATTGGGAGATAAATGAGGAAGTTGCTCTTGGCCAGCCATGGGCCACTTGCTAGAGCGATGCGTGAAACGCTCCAGCTATTTTGCGGTGAAGATCCTCGCGTTAAGGTGCTATGCGCATATGTCGATGAGGACACGATGGATGTAAACGAGTTGATAGATTTTTGGGACCGTTCTCGCGACCCAGCAGACCAGTGGATTGTCATCACTGATGTCTATGGTGGGTCAGTGAATAACGCTTTTATGGAAAGGTTGGGTGACGATTCTCTAAGACTCATTGCCGGCATGTCGCTACCACTAGTGCTCGAAGTGTTTTCGAAATTGAGCACACTTGATGACGCCGAGCTCGCTGCATTGGTTTCAAGTGTCCGCCAAAAGGGCACATGCCTATGTTCGCTGCCAAATTCGGTAGAAGAAGACGAGGATTTTTGAGAAAGGAACAAAGATGATTAAGCTGTTGAGAGTTGACCATCGCTTGCTTCATGGTCAGGTTGCCATGACTTGGACGCAAGAGCTTGACACCAATTGCATTTTGATTGCCTGCGATGCGGTTGTGAAAGATGACGTGCGCAAGACGACGCTTAAGCTGGCACGTCCGGCAGGCGTCAAATTGGTTATCAAATCGGTCGATGATTCTATCGAGGCTCTTAGGAGCGGTGTGACCGATAAGTACCGTTTGTTCATTGTCGTTGAAAGCATCGAAGATGCTTACCGCCTGGCAAAGGGCTACAGCGAAATCGAGCATATCAACATTGGAGGAACGAAGCCGCGTGAGGGTGCAGATGTACGCCTATCTTCAACGGTTTTCGCTACCGATCGCGACGTGGAGCTTCTACATGAGCTCAGTGATGCCGGAATCGAGGTGGAGATCAGGCAGGTACCTAGAGACGAGAAGATTTTGATTTAAGCACATACAATAGAAAGGGGATCTCTCATGTTGACTCAAGCGATCCTTATCGGCCTCGTCGCAATGTGCGTGACATTTGAGTGGGCACTTGGCACTTGCCTTGCTTCTCGCCCGATTGTCACGGGCGTCCTCATCGGTCTTGTGATGGGTGATTTGCAGACGGGCATTATTGTCGGCGCCACGCTTGAAATGGTGTTCATTGGATCGGTTACCATCGGGGCGGCCGTTCCGCCTGACGTTATCACCGGTGGTATTTTGGGCACTGCCTTTGCAATTTCGACGGGTCAAGGCGCTGAAGTTGCGCTGACGCTCGCTTTCCCGATTGCGTCGCTTTATCTCATCATTGATAACGCGCTTACGCTGATCGTGATGCCGTTGTTCGTCCATAAAGCGGACGACTGTGTGGCAAAGGGCGACCTCAAAGGTATGGAGCGGATGCATCTGCTTGGTGGATTCATCGTCAAATCGCTTCCTCGCTTTTTCGTGTGCTCCCTTGCTTTCTATCTCGGAACGCCGGTTATGAACGCGGTGCTTAACGCAATTCCCGAGTTTGTAAGTAACGGCCTGGTTATTGCGGGTGGATTCATCCCTGCGCTCGGCATTGCACTGCTCGCTTCAATGATTGTCAACAAGCAGACTGCTATTTTCTTCGTGCTCGGGTTTGCGCTCTGTGCCTACATGAGCATTCCAATCCTTGGTATTGCCATCATTGGGCTTTGCCTCGCAGTAATCCTCGTGGTGGTCCAGCCAAACTTCATTGCTCAGACGCCACAGCTTAGTTCGGAAGGGAGCTTCGACGATGACGACTTCTAATGACACCAGTTCCAACAAGATTACAAAGCGTGATCTAAAATCGGTATTTTTCCGTTCGCTTACGATGGAGTACTCTTGGAACTACGAGCGCCAGCAGCACATGGGATACTGCTTCTCCATGCTTCCCATCATTCGTCGCGTGTATAAGAATAAGGATGACCAGGCTGCTGCTGCTAAGCGTCACATGGAGTTCTTCAACACCACTCCTTATGTCTCAACATTAATTCTGGGCATTTCGGCAGCGATGGAAGAGGCAAACGCTAACGAAGAGGATTTTGACGAATCCTCCATCAACAGCGTAAAGGCCGCTCTTATGAGCCCGCTGGCCGGCATCGGTGACTCTCTGTTCTGGGGAACGTTGCGTGTCATCGCCACTGGCTTGGGTGTGTCGCTTGCTATGCAGGGTAACATTCTCGGCCCGCTTCTCTTCCTTGTCGTATTCAATGTTCCGCATTATCTGATTCGTTGGTTCTGCCTTAAATGGGGCTATGGATTCGGAACCAGTTTCTTGAGCAAGATCGAGAAATCTGGTCTTATGCCAAAGCTCACTATGGGGGCTGCAATTCTCGGTCTTATGGTTATCGGCGCTATGGTGCCCAACCTTGTATCGGTCAGCGTGGCTGGTTCTCTCGGTACCGGCGACAGTGCGCAGACTATCCAAAGCATCATCGACGGTATCATGCCGAGCCTGCTGCCGCTGCTTGTGACACTTGGAGTTTACGAACTCGTCCAGCACAAGGTCAAGATTGCTTGGATTCTCGTTATTCTCATGGCGGTTGGTATCGTCGGCTCCTTCTTCGGAGTGTTTGCAATCTAAATGGTTGATTTCGCCGTCTGGCCCAATTGAATTAGAAAGGTATATCTCATGGTTTCATTTGATGAACAGGCAATTCTCGATAACGGTGCTTATATCTACAATCAACGTGCCGAAATTGAACGCATTGCTGACGAAATTTGCGAAAAGGGTTTCGATTCGATTTTCTTCACCTCGTCAGGTGGCTCGCTTGCGATGATGCAGCCGTTTGACTATATGGTTTCTGTTATGTCCGATATTCCCGTCCAGTCCCAAGTTTCGGCAGATTTCCTCACGGTTGGCAATCGGCGCATCGGTAAGGGGACCTTGGCGTTCATGGCGTCCAAGTCGGGCGACACCAAAGAGACGGTCGCGGCGGCAAAGGCGGCAAAAGACGCAGGCTGCACCATTGTCTCTACGCTTGGCGTGGACGGTTCACCGCTTGGTGAACTTTCCGATTATGGAGTGATTTATAAGCAGGGCCGTCCTATGGAGCTCGTGCTGTACCTTCTGATTGGAAAGATTCTCAAGAACAGGGGCTTTTTCGATGACTACGATCGCTTCGCTGATGAGCTTGTGAATCTCCCCGCTGCTCTCGTTTCCGTCGGCAAGAACGCTGACGAGATGGCTCGCGCATATGCTCTGAAGCACAAGGACGATCCGTATCAGATTTGGATTGGTTCTGGCAATCTGTGGGGCCCCACGTATTCGTTTGCCATGTGTGTGCTCGAGGAGTCCCAATGGCTGCGCACCAAATCCGTTACATCGCCTGAGTTCTTCCATGGCACTATCGAACTTGTTGAGCCGGGCGTTTGCGTCGCGCTCGCAATGACGGAGGCGCAGACTAGGCCTCTTGATGAGCGCGTTGCACGCTTCTGTAAGCAATATGCGGATGATTTCACCGTATTCGATACACATGATTATGAGTTGCCGGGTATCAGTGACGAATTCCGCTGGATGCTTTCTCCGGTGGTGCTCAATGCCATTCTCTCGCGTGTGAGCAAGAATTTCGAGGAAATTCGTGACCATTCGCTCGACATCCGCCGTTATTACCGCAAGGTCGAGTACTAATAAAGACCGTACGTGATGGGAGGCGTTGAGGTGAAAATCGCAGCAATTGGTGACAACGTTATTGATCGCTATCTCAACAAAGGCGTTATGTATCCTGGTGGCAATGCCGTAAACGTCGCTGCCCATGCAAGCATGCTTGGCGCACAGGCTGCGTATATTGGGGAGATCGGCAACGACCTGGGAGGGCGAATAATCACCGATGCCCTTTCTTCGCTGAACGTTGACCTTTCGCAATCATGCATGCCTGAAAAAGCAACAACCAAGACTTGCGATGTAAATGTTTACAACGGTGAACGTGTCGAAGTTGGTTACGATACGGGGGCTTGCTGGGCGCACAAAACCCATATCAACGATTCTGATGTCAAGTTTCTTCAGGGATTCGATGCGGTTTTTACCAGCGTCAATGCAAAGCTGCAGGATGATGTGCACCTAGTTCAAGATCTTCCCGCTGTGGTGGTTTACGACTTTTCCGTTAAAGATAAGTATCGAACCGACGCATATTTCGATCTTGTTTGCCCTGCTACAACCCTTGGTCTGTTTTCCTGTTCCGGCGAGAGCGATCAACAGATTCAAGTTCTATTGAAGAGGGCCATAGAGCACGGTTGTCGCTACACGATTGCTACACGGGGATCTGCAGGGCCTGTGTTCTTTGACGGTTCCCGATGGTACCAGGGAAATATAAGACCCGTAGATGCGCTTGACACCATGGGCGCGGGAGATTCGTATATCACTGCGTTTGTTGTGAGCTGTCTCTCGCATGGCTGGAGTAAAAAGCAACCGCTCGATGCGGAGATCATTCGGGATGCAATGGAATTCGCTGCTGACTATTCAGCTAAGAATTGCCTTAAACCCGGCGGCTTTGGATTCGAGCATAAACTCGCCGAGATGAAAGACGGCCAAGCTTCCATTTCCTAGAAAGGTATTTTTTTTTAGGTCATTAAGTATTAATACGTAGTGAAATGACAAGTTGTCAATTGAAACGAATTTCACTCTATTAAACGAAGGGATATTAGATATGTTCAATTTCGATGAGCCTCGTTACGAGAAGGTTGTGAGCGATGCTCTCGCTCTCCGTCCTCAGATTGAGGCTGCCGTGGACAAGGTCTGCGAGCAGGGCTATTCCAACATCTTCTTCATCGGCTGCGGCGGCACCTGGGCCCACACGCTCCCGATGAAGTACTGGGTCGAGACCACCACGGCCGACGTCGACGTCCACTGCGAGATCGCCGCCGAGTTCCTCGCGTGCCCGCCCAAGGCCTTCAACAAGGACTCGGTCTGCGTCTTCTCCACCCGTACCGGCACCACCCCCGAGATCATCGAGGCCGCCAAGTTCTGCCAGGAGCAGGGCGCCCGCACGCTGATGTACGTCTCCAACGACAACACCCCGGCCACCGAGTACGCCGACTACAAGTTCTTCAGCTTCGCCGAGGACGACGTCCTGTGCGAGGCCATCTACACCTACCAGATCACGCTGGTCGCCCGCTTCCTCAAGAACGCCGGCGCCTTCCCCAAGTACGACACCTTCATGGAGGAGTTCGGCAACATCGCCCCGTACCTCATCAAGGCCAAGGACGCCCAGGACGAGCGCTGCGCCGCCATGGCCGAGGACTTCAAGGACACCGACTACCACATGGTGATCGGCTCCGGCATGCTCTGGGGCGAGGCCTACGACTACGCCATGTGCATTCTCGAGGAGATGCAGTGGATCAAGACCAAGTCCATCCACGCCGCCGAGTTCTTCCACGGCACCATCGAGCTGTGCGAGGAGGGCACGAGCCTCATCATGCTCTACGGCGAGGACGACACCCGCAAGCTCATGGACCGCGTGGACAACTTCACCCACATGCTCGCCGACGAGAAGGGCGTCCATGTCCGCGTGAACAAGTTCGACACCGCCGAGGTCGAGCTGCCGTTCAGCGACCCCGAGTTCCGCAAGATCGTCTCCCCGATGGTCACCTACACCATCACCGAGCGCCTGAGCTGCCATCTCGAGCACGTCCGCAACCACCCGCTCACCACGCGTCGCTACTACCACCAGATGAACTACTAATCCTTTCAAATTGCTGCTGTTGCCTGCAGGCGAGCTGTTCTGAACGTCTCGCCTGCAGGCTTATTTCTGGGGTTAATCAGAATAGTTGCCCAGTACCTCCTAGTTGCGCTGGTCGCATTATGGCGTCTATGGACGAGCAAGCATTTGGCATTACGATGCTTGGTCGTCCGCTGTTTACGAGCCTGTTTGTCGGCTTGATCCTTGGCGATGTCCAGCAGGGAGTTATCGTCGGCGCTGCTTTGGAGTCCATGTTCATGGGCGCCATCATGGTCGGCGCGGCGGTTCCTCCCGAGGTCTATGCCTTCGGCGTGCTTGGCTGCGCGTTTGCCGTCATTACGGGTACGGGCACGGCAACTGCCGTCGCGCTCGCCCCTCCCGTCTCCGTCTTCCTTCTCTACTCCGTGATTAACTTTGCAACGCGTATCGTCGCAGCCCATCTGGGATACGACCTGGGAACCAAGTTCCTGCAGCAGTCCGAAGAGAACAACCTCATGTCTCGCATGACGCATGCTGCCGGTGTCCTTGGAATGACCGTTATCGGCGCCATGATTGCGGCACAGGTCTCACTATCCACTGCTTTGACCTTTGACGTGGGTGGTTCGGAGATTGTCCTGCAGGATCTGTTCGATTCGATCTTCCCCGGTCTGCTGCCCTTGCTGGCAACCTTTGCCTGCGTCGCCCTGTACAAAAAGGGCGTCAAGACCATTTGGATCATCTTGGGCATCTTTGCGATCTGCATCATCGGAACGGGCTTGGGAGTGTTCGCGGCGGCGTAATGTTGACTGCTATGCTCGCGCGCTGGATAACTAACTGACCGTTTGAAAACGGGGCTCGGCGTAAGGCCGGCCCCGTTTTTTGTTTGAGGGATTTTCCGATCGTCCAATAATCCACGTTCGTCCATCACTCACGTATCTCTCATCTCTCATTCGTCACTAATATGAGAGATAACAGAAAGATGAGAGATAAATATTAGAGATAACTGAGCAGCAAAGAGACAAGCAATCATGGTATTGTCTCAATACTGATTGTTCTACCAGCAAAAACATGTTTACATGAAACAGATGGCAGACATCTTATCTTTCACCTCTCAATTATCTCTAATATGAGAGATAGCAGTAAGATGAGAGATAATTACGAGAGATAACTGAGAGACGAGGGAAATCTATCCGCGGCATTCTCCGCAGGACCGAGCGAAAGGACGTACAGATGAACGAAAACGAGCTGACCGGTCTGCTTGAGTCTTTAAGGCGTATGGGCTCGGATGATCTTAACGTCGAAGTGAAGGAGAGCGCCACGACGCTTTCCCGCGACGTGTGGGAAACGGTGAGCGCATTCGCGAACACTGCCGGCGGAATCATCGTGCTCGGAGTGAGTGAGCGCGCAGGTTTTGTCCCGGTTGAGAACTTCGAGACCGAGAAAGTGCTCAACCAATTTGTGTCAGGCATGGGTGATGCGGGCGGTCGAGGAAAGCTAGCCAATCCGCCCAAATACACGATCGAGCGAGTGGAGCTTCAGGGCGTCATCGTTCTCGTCATTACGATTGAGGAGCTCGATCCGTCGAGCAAGCCCTGCTATGTCATAGAGCGGGGCGCTCAAGGTGGCAGCTACAAACGCATCGATGACAAAGATGTCCCGCTTTCGTCGACCGAGGTTTTGGCACTGTCGTCATATGAACGGACGAGTCCTAGCGATCGCGATGCGGTGCCCGGCACGAGTGTGGGCGATCTCGACGAGTCGCTGGTCGACCGCACGATAGAGCGTGCCTATTCGTTGACGCCTCGAGCGATGCGCGGTGCGGCGGACAAGAAGACAAAGATGGAGCGTCTGAATTTCCTCGACTTCCAGGGCAATGTTACCAAGGCCGGCCTCCTTGCCGCGGGCGTTTACCCTCAGCAGTTCTATCCCAAGCTCTTCATTGATGTGGCTGTCCACATGGGAACTCAAAAGGGAGCTGCGGGGCCACTAAGGTTTATGGACCGCACAGTCTGCGAGGGCACCCTAGGCGAGATGATTTCGGATGCCGTCGCAGCTGTTGCCAAAAACCTGCGCCGCATCTCGAGCGTCCAAGGCGTCTCGCGTGTCGACTCGCTGGAGATTCCCGAGGAGGTTCTGCGCGAGGCAATCGCCAACGCCGTAATCCATCGAGAATACGGGGATCGGTTCTGTGGACAATCGATTGCCGTCGACGTCTTTGACGATCGTGTCGAGGTGACGAATCCTGGCGGCCTTTACGGGGGAAAGACTCGCGAGAACTTGTTTGACGGCAGCTCCCGATGCCGTAACGCGACGCTCGTGAAACTCATGTCGATTGTCCCGCTGCCGGATGGCGCAGGTTCGCCGGCTGAGGGCAATGGCTCGGGCATCCCGATGATGATCGATGCCATGCGCGCGCATGGTCTGGCCGAGCCCCTGTTCTGCCCGGGGTTCGATCGGTTCAAGGTCGTACTTTACCGTTCAAAGATCGAGCCGGTCGATCATGGCGGGGGCTTAATTGTGACGGCACTCAAACACTACGGCGAGCTGGGGACGCGTGAGCTGGTAGAACGCACGGGGCTTACAATTTCCCAGGTTAGGTCGCGCGTCAACGCGCTCATTGCTCAAGGCGAGCTTGAGCCCACGGCGCCGGCGACGAGCCGCAACCGCAAGTATCGACTGTCAGAGCGCGTGGAATAAATGCGTTAGTGGACGAGGCGATCCGATAATCGACCCTCAATTGGCGCCCACTAAGGTAAAGCGGTTGTTGCTCAGTCGACGGTGATGCTCAAGACTCGGCTTACGCCGGCATGGCCCCGAACCCGTCCATCAAGAACAGCCTAAGAACCAGCTTGATGACATATCCCGGTTTGACTTCTGCCGCGTCAAAGACGTGGCGCTCGGCGAGCTCGCTACAGTATGCATAGATGTCGCGGATAAGGTCCGTGCCCGAGAGCGTAAACATGTAGCCTGCGTCCGAAAGCGCATTGGGCGCGGCAGGCAACTTGGCCATGTGACAGAACGTTTGCAGGTCGGGCGCCATAACGTTCTGGTAGTCGAGGTGGCCGTTGGCATCCTGCGCGGCAAGCTCCAATTGGCGCACAAAATCCAGCGCCGCCGCTAACACAAAGCTCGGCGTAGGCGCATTGACGTCCTGAGTGGTCGCCACAAGCCTGCCCGCCGCCTGCGTGACAAGCCAAGCGACCTCGCGCTGGCAACGCACGGCCTTGCGCGTAACCGGCTTGATGGACGAAGAAGAAACACTCCCCTTAGGCGGATTCGAGGCAGCCATAAGATCCTCCCATGAACGACCCGGCCCAACAAGCCCGGATGAAACACGTGCTACATCAGTATACAGGGAAGTGGGGTAGCGGGGTACAAGCGCGCCGGCGGCAAACCGAGAGCATCAACGATGCGCCGATCGCGGAATGAGATCTCGTAATAATTGACTCTCGGCCATATTATTGAGGGGCATGACTCGCGTTCGTATGGTTGTAGGTGCTGGCGATGAACGACATTGACCTTGCTGTTCCGTTGATGGATGGACCAAGCTATGACCGTGCCTGCAGTCTTGTGCCTTCTGAATACGTTGAGGCATGGGAGTGGTTTCTGGGTGAGGAGCAGCGCGGCGGCGTTTGGACCAGCCTTCCGCACCACACCAAGGAAGATAGCCCTCAGTATCAGTATCGTTTGAGAATTGGCTCGGACTACTTTCCCGTAACGCGGGATTCAGGGATCTTCTGGCCGGGCAAGGATCGGGTGAAGCAAGATCCCAATAAGATCTTTGCGCTCTCGGTCCATAACTCTAAAAAGAGCTTCTACACCGATGTGCCTCCGCTCTATTTGGACGATGGTACGTGGGTCATTAAGTACTCGGTTCAAGCGCCGGGTACCGTTGGTTTTCGAGACCAGAATTACAACCGTAAAATGCTCAACTGCATGGAATGTGGCGTCCCAGTCGGAGTCATATTTGCAACCGAGGTGGGCTATAAGGTGCTCGGCCTTGCGTTTGTTGAGCGGTTCGAGCCCGAAAACGGATGGTTTGTTCTGCACGGTCCTGTTCATAAAGGCGGACCGGACCCACGTTTTGCGCCCGACATGAGTTATCTGAAGCGCATGCCCGTCGATATTGAGTTTGCCGGACAGGGTGCGACCGACGACGAAAAGGTCCGCTATGCGTTAAGGCGCGAGCGATTGGGGCAACAATGGTTCCGCAAGCAGCTCGTTGCCGCCTATGACGGCCGTTGTGCGGTGTCGGACTGCGGCGTCAGCGAAGCTCTGGAGGCTGCGCATATCGAGAATTACTCGGGACCCAAATCGCAGGTTGCCAGCAACGGCATTCTGCTTCGGCGCGACCTCCATTCCCTATTTGATGCTCACCTGATTTCGTTTGAGCCTGTTTGCGGTGAATATCGGCTGTGTGGATCGTACCTGCTGGATAAGACCGACTACGCTTCCTTTGCGGGTGCGACGCTAAGGCAGCCGAATGAGCGTCAGTGGCGACCCAATACGGTGTTTCTTGAGGCCCATCGCATTGAGTTCGATCGCTCGGAAAAGAAGCGTGAAAAGGCGGGACTTCTGCCGTATTAGCGTATTTGGCTTTGGTATTCTTTGACGATCGTGTTGTTTGATCGGATCGCGTGGCGATGCAATCTCGCGCACGCCCGCCGGTGCATGCTCTTCCTGATTTGTATAGCGAGAGGGGAGCGTGTATGAGCTGGCGAGGCGATGTCGTGATGGGGAAGTACGGAAAACTGCCGCGTGCTCTTATCGACAACAATATGTTTCCGGGCGTAGAAGTTGATTGTGGGTCGTTTACTGTCGTCTGTCCTTGCTGCGGCTCGCAAATACCGTGTCTCGATATTCGGTTCATCGATGCACGTGACAGGTTCAGCGACGAAGTGAGGAAACGTACGGGCGTTCATATGCCGGTGTATCCGGAGAAATGCCCTGTTTGTGGCCTCGATATCGTGTACGACGCCGGCGACGAGGGGTAGGTGATGCGGAGGAGCTGGCTGTGAAGGCCTCTCCGTCTCTACAAATAAATCCCCTCACCGAGCTGCTTATGGAACTCGGCGTGATGGTCGCGTGCCCAGGTAAAGAGCGCCTGGTCAAAGTCGGTGCGCGTGGCCGGGACGCCAAAGACGCCGGCAACTTCGACGCGCACAAACTCCAGTGCCGGCAGCTTGTTGATGGCAGTGAGGGCAAACGGGGACGAGGGCTCCTCGAACAGATAGCGGCTGCCTTGCAGCGCGTCGCAACTGGTGCACGTGTTGCCGAGCGACGGGGCTTTGGGGGCTCGTGCGCCTACGGGCTTGTAGCCGCAGCGCTTATGAAGGTAGTCGCGGATCTCGCCCGGCACGCAGCCAAGAGCGGGCACGATGGCGAGTGCGTTGGCGCTGGCCGTGTCGATGGCAATGTGCCCGGCTTCGTTGGGCGCGTGCGCGATGGCGATGCTCTCGTCGTTATCGGTTCGATAGGGAATGCCGAAGGCCGCGACCGAGGTCTCTTTGTGACACTTCCAGCACTCGCGCTTGCCCAGTACTAGATATATATACGGCGCTGAGGGGTCGGATCGGTCAACACCGGGCAGCCACTCGGCAAAGGGCTCGGGGTTGACGCCGCTGGGTACATACCAGATCTTCTTGGTCCGGTCCCATTTGGCGCCCAGCGCCTTGGCTTCTTCTTTGTGCGAAAAGGGGACAT
>UQMV01000037.1 GCA_900542315.1 uncultured Collinsella sp. | reverse complement strand
GAATTGAAGGGAGCGCTCCCGCAAACTGCCTCTTGACAACTTATAGGAGCGTCGGGTTTAATTTTGCTATTGGCACCATGGTCGCCAGTTGGCGATTCAGCCCCGTAAACCGGTATAGTTGCGATTTGGTAGCATTTCCCAGCAAACCAAATAGTCTAACCAAACGCAAAAAGCCCGACCTCCGTGGGAGATCGGGCTTTCAAGGCTCAGTTAAACCAAACCTGCGCGGTCAAATGACCCGTAGCTTACATCTGCTCGGGAGCGGAGACACCAACAAGGGTGAGCACCAGGGCGAGCGTCACGCGGACGGCGTCGCAAGCGGCCAGACGGGCGCGCGAAAGCTCGGGGTCGACGGGACGGCCCTCGCTCGGCAGAACCTGGCAGGCAGCGTAGAAGCTGTGGAAGTCGCCGGCGAGTTCCTCAGCAAAGTGCGTCAGACGGAACGGTGCGCGGTCGCGAGCGCAGCTGGCGATGAGGTCGGTGAGCTCGTTGAGCTTACGCGAAAGAGCGAGCTCGGTCGGGTCGGTCAGCAGCGAGTAATCGACGTTCTCACCGATGGCCTTGGCGGCGACGGCCTTCATGCCCATCTCGTCAGCCTGTTCGGGCGTAACGTCAGCGGCACGGCGCAGGATGGAGCACACGCGGGCGTGAGCGTACTGCACGTAGTACACCGGGTTGGAGTTGTCGCGCTTCTTAACGGCCTCGATGTCGAAGTCGACCATCTGGTTAGAGCTCTTGGAAATGAGCGTGTAGCGAGCGGCATCGGAGCCGACCTCGTCGACGAGCTCCTGAAGGGTCACCATGGTGCCCTTACGCTTGGACATACGGACGGGCTTGCCGTTGCGCAGCAGGTTGACGAGCTGGCCCAGCAGAACCTCAAACTTGCCGGGATAGCCAAGAGCGTCGCAGACGCAGCGGACGCGCTCGATGTAGCCGTGGTGGTCGGCACCCCAGATGTCGATGACGTGGTCGACGCGCTGGAACTTATCCCAGTGATAGGCAACGTCGGAGGCGAAGTAGGTGTACTCGCCGTCGGACTTGATCAGGACGCGGTCCTTGTCATCGCCCAGGTCGGTGGAGCGGAACCACAGGGCGCCGTCCTTGGTGTAGAGGTAGCCCATCTTGTCGAGCTTCTCAAAAGCGCGGTCGACGGCAGAGGTGCCGGCGGTCTCGCCCTCGGTGTCCTTCACGTACAGCGAACGCTCGGAGTACCAACGATCGAAGTCGCAATTGACGGCGTGGCAGAGGTCGCGCATGTTGTCGACCATCTTCACATAGCCGCGCTCGCGGAAGCTCTCCATGCGCTCCTGCGGATCGGCCTCGACCCACTTGTCGCCGTCGGTGCGCCAGAACTCGGCAGCCTCGTCGATGATGTAGTCGCCGCCGTAGGAATCCTTGCCCAGAGTCTCGGCAAAGTTGTCCTGATACGGATGGGTCTCGGGGTGCTCGTCGTTCTCGTCGGCAACAAAAGCGTCGCGGTCGGCGATCAGCAGCTTGTGAGCCTCGTCGATATCCACGCCCTGCTTGGCGATGATGTCGGCAAGCTGCATATAGCGCGTGCTGATGGAGTTGCCGAAGGTGTTCATCTGAGAGCCGTGGTCATTGATGTAGAACTCACGCTGGATGTCGTAACCGGCGTGGTCCATGACGCGGCAGAGCGAGTCGCCCAGAGCGGCCCAGCGGCCGTGGCCGATGTGCATGGGGCCGACGGGGTTGGCGGAGACGAACTCGACCTGGGTCTTCAAGCCGCCACCGACGTTGGACTTAGCGAAGTCCATGCCCTTCTCGCGGGCCTCGCCAAAGATGGCGTTCTTGACGGCAACGGAGAGGTAGAAGTTGATGAAGCCGGGGCCTGCGATCTCGACCTTCTCGATCGCGGGGTCCTCGGGCATATGGGCAACGACAGCCTCGGCGATCTTGCGCGGGGCACAGTGAGCCAGCTTGGCGGACTTCAGGGCCATGGTAGAGGTCCACTCGCCATGAGAAGTGTCAGCCGGTCGCTCGATGGCGCAATCGTCAAGTTCAAATGCGGAAAGGTCGCCGGCCTCCTGGGCCGCAGCAAGCGCAGCGCGTACCAGCTCTTCAATCTTCTCGGGCATAGGTCCTCCTTGTGTTAAAGCCCCCGAGCTCTTGGTCACTCGTAGGGCAAAAGCCAGAGTTTGTAGCACTCTATCACAAGCGACGGGCACTGTCGCAGGGTAAAGCCAATCGATATTGCATATGCACAAAATTGACTACAGCTTGTATGGAGTCACTCAAAGATGCCAGTCTGCCTGCAGATTATGCAGGCGTTGAAAATGTATAAAGGTGTGAATGAGCTGCGCCTGTTATCGAATACTCTTACCTATCAGAGTTGTGTGCTTTTCCTGCATAAAGTAAGGGTTTGCGCACGTCAGCGTGTTATTCTAGACATACGTAAATTCGTATAAGTTGGAGGTAGCATGTTCTCAATCGGTCAACACGTCATTCATCCGGGTCAGGGAGTCTGCACCGTCGTCGGTTTTAGGGACGACACACCGCAGCCCATGCTACTGCTCGAGACCAAGCAGGGACATGCGCAGACGATCCTCATGTACCCCGTGGCGCAGGCCGACCGTTTGCACGCCGCCATCTCGCAGCAAGATGCCGAGCACTTGCTGAGCCACTATGACGAGCTGGAGTGCGACACCTTTACCGAGCGCAACAGCTCACTTGAGGAGACACACTTTAAGCAGCAGCTCAAGCTGGGCGCGCCCGAGACGGTCCGCGTGGCAAAGACCATGATGTACCGCATTCGCCAGGCCGAGGAAGCTGATAAAAAGCCCAGTTCCTACTACATGCGCGTACTCAAGGAAGCCAAGCGCCGCTCCATCGAGGAGTTCGCAGTGGCCTTGGGCGTCACCGAGGAGGACGCCGAAGCCCGCCTAGCCCAAGCCGCCCTCAACTAACCCACCCGCGCCAAAAACCACCACAAAGGGGACAGGCACCTTTGTGGTGGTTTTCTTGTTCTAGTAGTATTCATTCTTAGCGATACCCACGAGCACAAGGAGTCTCTTATGGCAGAACCGCTTACCGCCGGAATCACCCGCGACCGCGCGTTCGAACTGCTCAACGAGCACAACAAGGACCCGTTCCACATCACCCATGGTGAGACGGTCGAGGGCACTATGCGCTACTTTGCGCGCGAGTTCGACCCCGAGAACGAGGAGTTTTGGGGCATCGTCGGTCTGCTGCACGACCTGGATTGGGAGGAGCATGAGGACGACCCCATGAACCACACCATCTATGCTGCCGAGATTCTTGAGGGAGAAGGTGCGTCTCCCGAGCTCATTCGCGCCATCCAGACGCACACGTCCGACTTCAACACCTCGCTGCCTAAGCCCGAGCTGCAGATGGAAAAGATCCTGTTTGCCTGCGATGAGCTCACCGGCCTGATCGGCGCTGCGGTCATCATGCGCCCGAGCAAGAGCGTTATGGACTTTACGACCAAGTCGCTCAAGAAAAAGTTCAAGGACAAGCGCTTTGCCGCCGGCTGCTCGCGCGACGTGATTTCGCAGGGCGCCGAGATGTTGGGCTGGGAGCTCCCCGAGCTCTTTGACCGCACCATCGCGGCCATGCAGTCCTTCGCCCCCGACCGCGATACCTTCCAGGCCTAACCGCCCACGCCACCTAAAACCACCACAAAGGGGACAGGCACCTTTGTGGTGGTTTTTGTTTGCGCGGGCGTTAGGGGCGGACCTGGCCGGTGCCGCGGAGCTTGTATTTGTAGGTGGTGAGGGCCTCGGCGGCAAAGGGGCCGCGGGCGTGGAGCTTTTGGGTCGAGATGCCGATCTCGGCGCCCAGGCCAAACTCGCCGCCGTCGGTGAAGCGCGTGCTGGCGTTGGCGTACACGGCCGAGGCATCGATCGCATCCAGGAAGCGCTCGCAAGCATCCGTGTCCTCGGCAACGATGGCCTCGGAGTGCATCGTGCCGTAGCGGTTGATGTGTGCGATGGCCTCGTCCTCGCTTGCCACGACCTTCACGCTCATCTCGAGCGCCAGGTACTCGCGACCCCAGTCCTCCTCAGTCGCGGCGACGTAGTCATCACCCTCGGCAAGCCCGGCATCGGCGCATGCGGCGCAGGTTGCCTCGTCGCCGTGAATGAGCACGCCGTGGTCATGCAGCACGGCCACGACCGCAGGCAAAAACGCATCGGCCACAGCATGGTCGACCAGCAGCGACTCGGCGGCATTGCACACGCCTACACGCTGGGTCTTGGCATTAACGATAATGTTGAGCGCCTTATCAAAGTCGGCGGACTCATGCACGTAGATGTGGCAGTTGCCCGTGCCCGTCTCGATCACCGGCACAAGCGACTCGCGCACGCAGCGCTGGATCAGGCCTGCACCGCCGCGCGGAATGAGTACGTCGACAATGCCGCGGAGCTTCATGAGCTCGCCAGTGGCCTCGCGGTCGGTGGACTCGATCATCGACACGGCCTCGCGCGGGAAGCCCTTGGCCTCGAGCGCATCGGCCAGCAGCTCGGCGATCATGGCGCACGAGTGATAGGCCAGCGAACCGCCGCGCAGAATGCAGGCGTTGCCGGTGCGTATGCAGATGCCTGCGGCGTCGGCCGTCACGTTGGGGCGCGCCTCGTAGACCATAGCGACCAGGCCCAGCGGCACACTCACGCGGGTCAGGTCCACGCCGCTTGAAAGCACGCGGTGATCGAGTACACGACCGACGGGATCGGGCAGCTCGGCGAGCTTCTCCAAACCGGCGGCCATGCCCTCGACGCGCTCGGGCGTCAGCAGCAGGCGATCGAGCAGTCCGGCCGAGGTACCCGCATCGCGCGCGGCGGACATATCGAGCTCGTTGGCGGCGACGATGGAGTCGACACCGTTGCGCAGTGCTACGGCCATGGCGCGCACGGCCTCCTGGCGCTGCTCATCGCTCGCCGTGGCAAGCGAGGCCGACGCTGCCTTGGCGGCAACGGCAAGATCGTGGACATACGTGGCTATATCGACCGACATGGGCGGCCCTTTCTCCTAGAAGTTTGCAACCATGGTAGCCGATTTGCGCATGGCCTCGCCCGCGGCGGTAGAATTGGTCAACCCGAAACACCGCAACGAACGGAAGACTCACATGGCCCTCATCACTTCGTACCACGTCCCCGGCCTTTACGTCGAGGACCACAGCATCGACGTCCCCCTTGACTGGCGCGGCCTGGAGCCGATGCTCCTGGCCGTCGGCAGCACCATGCGCCGCGGCGCTATGCCGGCACCCATCGCCGGCGCGCCCGAGAGCATCAAGCTCTTCTACCGCGTGGTTTGCGCGCCCGACCGCATCAACGACGATCTGCCGCTGCTCCTGTTTTTGCAGGGCGGCCCCGGCGGCGAGAGCCCGCGTCCGCTGTCGCCCACAAGCGACGGCTGGATCGAGGAGGCCGTCAAGCACTTCCGCGTGGTCCTTCCCGACCAGCGCGGCACCGGACGCAGTAGCTGCGTGGACGGACGCACGATTGCCGCACTGGGCGAGCGCGCGACGGCGGCCGGCTCCGATGCCGCACGCTCGCAGGCTGACTTCCTCAAGCGCCACCTCGCCAGCTCCATCGTGCGCGATTTTGAGTACCTGCGCCTAGTGGGCTTTGGCGGCAAGCCGTGGGTCACGCTCGGCCAGAGCTACGGCGGCTTTTTGACGCTGAGCTATCTATCGCTCTTCCCCGAGGGCGTGGCGGCGAGCTTTACCTGCGGCGGCATCCCCCACGTGCCGGCGAGCGCCAGCGAGGTCTACGCGCACACCTTCCCGCGCATGGCCGCCAAGACGCAGCAGTATTACGACCGCTACCCCGCCGACGTCGAGCGCGTGGCAGCCCTGGCCGATGCGCTCGAGGCACAGAAGCCCGTGCTGCCCGACGGCTCGCCTATGACGGTCGAGCGCCTACAGCTCATGGGCAGCGACTTTGGCATGAAGCCGAGCTTTGAACGCATGCATTGGATTATCGATCACGCTTTTGTTGATGGCGACGGCACGCTGACCTGCAACGCCTCGGTATCTGACAGCTTTTTGATGCGCGCCTTCGAGCGCACCAACACGCGTACAAACCCGCTGTACTGGACACTGCAGGAGTTCATCTACGCCGACGGCGACACCATGCCCATTCGCTGGGCCGCAGCAGAGGAGAAGGCCCATCGCGCCGAGTTCGACACGCTCGCGCGCCCGCTCATGTTTACCGGCGAGGCCATGTTCCCGTGGATGTTTGAGCAGATGCCCGAGCTTATGCCGTTTAAGCCCGCCATGGACCTGCTGATGGAAGACACCAGCTGGGACAAGATTTACGACCCGCAGCGCCTGGCCTGCAACGAAGTGCCGCTCCAGGCCGCGGTGTATTTCGACGACATGTACGTGGATTCGGACCTGCAGCTCGACACGCTCAGCCGCGTGGGCAACTCGCACGCCTGGGTGACCAACGAGTTTGAGCACGATGGCCTGCACGGCAGCGTGGTGTTCAAGCACCTCTTCGACGAAGCCCTCAACCGCGGAGACCTGCGCCGGATCTTCTAGCGAAAGATTGTCCCCAAGCGCCGGCACACAAGGAACGTCCCCGAGTGCCACCCCGGCACACAAGAAACGCCTCAATGTGCCGACAATAGAGACATCGCAGGTAGAGGACGGAAAGCGAAAACGCCCCTAAGCGAGCAAGGTGACGTGAAAGAGGAGGGCATTGACCTTTTGGTCATGCCCGACGATTGAACGTCAGATTGCCGCTTAGGGGCGTTTGCAGCGTAAATTGGTTAAGCGAAGACGATTAGATTGTCTCGATGGATCGCCGGCTTCTCGGCCAGGTCTGCCAGCAGGCGGTTGCTGGCGATCTGGTCCTGGCGGCGGCCGGCGGCAAGTTCCAGCACGTCCGAATCGGCCTCAGCGATACCGCGGGCGACGACCATACCGCTCGGATCGCACACATCGAGCACATCGCCCTCGGAAAACTGGCCATCGACCTCGCGAATACCCACCGCAAGCAAGGAAGAGCCACGGCTGACCAGCGCCTTCGCAGCACCATCATCGACCGTCACCGAGCCATGTGCCTTGTCACCCAGCGCGATCCACAGCTTGCGCGGCGCAATGTCCAGGCGTTCCGCCGGCGGATCGAACAGGGTTCCCACACTCTCGCCACGGGCCAGGCGCACGAGTGCATCGGGCTCCTCGCCCGAGCAAATCACGCTCTGAATGCCCGCCGTCATCAGAATGCGGCCCGCACGGATCTTGGTAATCATGCCGCCCGTGCCCACCGATGTGGAAGAATCACCCGCCGAGGCGATAATCTTGGCATCGATCTTATGCACGACCGGGACGAACTCGGCCGTGGGGTCCTCGTGCGGATTGGCGGTATAGAGGCCATCGATGTCCGAGAGCGTCACGCACAGATCGGCAGAAACCAGGCAGCTCACAAGCGCCGCCAGCGTGTCGTTGTCGCCAAACTTGATCTCGTCGACGGTGACGGTATCGTTCTCGTTGACAACCGGCACCACGCCCAGCTCCACCAGGCGCAGCAGAGCGTCGCGCGCGTGCAGGTAGGACGTGCGACGGGCCGTATCATGGCGCGTGAGCAACACGAGCGAGGTGAGCAGGTCGCGCGCATGGAACTCCTCGTCGTAGGCCGACGAGATGATGCACTGACCAGCCGAGGCGCAGGCCTGCAGGCTCGGCAGGTCACCGACCGGCTTGCGGTCGAAGCCCAACACGGGATAGCCACAGGCGATAGCGCCCGAGCTCACCACGACCAGACGCCAGCCGAGCTTGCGCAGCGCTGCGGCCTGATCGGCAAGTCCGCCGATAAAGGCGCGGTTGACCTTGCCATCGGCACCCACCACCGTGGACGAACCGATCTTTACCACCATCGTTTTATAAGAAGTCGTCATACGTCAAACCAATCAACTGTTCAGCGAACGGCCGAGCTGGCGGCCAAGGGAGCGTGACTCGCCCCAACCGCCCAAGGAATTAGTGAGCCCAGGGAAAGGCAGAGGCCGCGGCCATGTTCTTGCGCACGAGCTCGTCGCGCACCTGAGCCAGGCCCTGCTCCATGCCCACCACATAGGTCTGCGGGTACAGGAAGCGCTTGAAAGCTGCGTCCAGATGATCGAGCGCCCAAGCACAGCGCTCGCGCGCGTCCTGGATGCTCTCACGCGGTGCCACCGCACTGCCATCGCGCACGATCGGCACCAGCAGCTCGCGATACTCAAGTTCGGACACATCAGTCACCAGGGCGGCATCATTCACGGCCACGAGGGTATTGCCGCGCGCGGCGCCCTCCCCCGCCAGATGGTCCTCGTCGTAGATCATGTCGCAGACCGGTCCGCCAAAGCCGTCGTAATAACGGCGCACGCGTTGCACACCCGGGATCGTGCGCTTGTAGGGCTGCTCGGAGAGCTTGACCACCGGTGTCCACGGATCTGCCTCGCTCGCACGGCGGGCGGAAAGCTTGTACACGCCGCCCAGCGCCGGCTGGTCATAGCAGGTCGCGAGCTTGGTACCCACGCCAAAGCTGTCGATGGGCGCGCCCTGGTCGAGCAGTGACTGAATCGTGTACTCATCCAGATCGTTAGAAACCGAAATCCCCACATAGGGCAGGCCCTCGGCATCAAAACGGCCGCGAACATACTTGGAGAGCTTGGCGAGGTCGCCGGAGTCGATACGAATAGCCGACAGACGCTCACCCACCGCCTCCATCTCCTTGGCAACCGTAATGGCATGTTCGCAGCCCTCGCGCACGTCATAGGTGTCGATGAGCAGCGTGCAGTTCTTGGGGCTCGATTTGGCAAAGGCACGGAAGGCCTCGAGCTCGGAATCGAAGCTCATCACCCAGCTGTGCGCATGCGTGCCAAAGACGGGAATACCGTAGCGGCGGCCGGCGAGCACATTGGACGTAGAGGAGCAGCCGGCAACGTAGCTCGCGCGTGCAACGGCCAGGCCGCCATCGGGACCCTGGGCTCGGCGCAGGCCAAACTCCGCCACGGGACGACCGTCGGCGGCGAGCACCACGCGCGCCGTCTTGGTGGCGACAAGCGTCTGGAAGCCGACAATGTTAAGCAGCGCCGTCTCGAGCAGCTGGCACTCCAACGCGGGGCCGGTGACGCGCACCATGGGCTCGCGCGGAAAGACGAGCTCGCCCTCGGGCACGGCGTCGATGTTTACATGCGCACGAAAATCGCGCAGGTAGTCGAGGAATCCAGGCTTGAACATCGCGCCGCCGGCAGGGGCCTGGAGCGAGGCGAGGTAGTCGATGTCCTCGGGCGTAAAGCGCAGATTCTCGACCAGCTCGGGCAGTTCGGCGGTGCCGCACATGACGGCATAGGCGCTGCCAAAGGGATGGTCGCGGTAAAACGCGGTAAAACAACCCTGCTCATTGGCCTTGCCGCTCTCCCACAGGCCCTGGGCCATAGTGAGCTCGTACAGATCGGTGAGCATTGCGATGTCGGTGGGATGAGAGATGTCGGTCAAAGCCATGGGGCGACCTTTCGGATGTGTGGTGCAGAATGTGAGGGTTGGACGAGAGCAGAGCATGCGGACATGACGCCCGATGCAAATCGGTTAGAGCAGGCCCATGCTGGTCAGGATCGTGTAGCCCATAAAGATGACGAACGCGATGAGGGCAAGGACAATGATGATTTTTTGAGCCGGCGCCATGCCAGGGATCTCGTTCTCGCCCGTAGGCTCCTTGGAGGTGACCATGCGCTGGGCAAAGGTCATCTCGTCACGGCTCGGCGCGGGCTCGGCGGACTTGGGACGAGCGGCCTTTTTAGGCTGAGGTTTGGGCGCGGCAGGTGCAGGCTTCGCAGCAGCGGGCTTGGGTGCGGGCGCGGGCTTGCGCTCGGATGCGGCGTTCGAGGCGACCTCCTCGGCCTTCGCACGCTCGGCACGTAGGGTAGCCAGCTCCTCACGCTCGCGACGGGCCTCTTCCCGAGCCTCGCGGCGGGCCTTCTCAGCGCGGAGCTCTTCCAACTCGGCGCGCTCCTCGTCGGACAATGGTTGGGACTCAAGCTCGGCCATGGTATAGCCCTTTCTTTTAAAAAAAGCCGCCGACACAATGTCAGCGGCTTATCAAATCCAAGGGTGGAGACGAAGGGAGTCGAACCCTCGGCCTCTGCCATGCGACGGCAGCGCTCTCCCAACTGAGCTACGTCCCCAGGACAAGTCGATATTTTACCTACGGCTCGCCAACTGTCAACGCCCAATAACCAGTCTTTTTGGGGCGCGGCTATTTTGACAACTTTTCGAGCAGGCGATCCTCTCGATGATTTTTTAATCCCCGTCCCAGAAAAATCATCGACGGACGCGCTACTTTGCGCTGGTAAGAACACCGGTGGTGTCGAAGGCCGGGGTGAAGCTCTCGTCTACCGCGCCGCCCTCTTGCCAGAACATCGTCGTAAAGCCCAGGTCGTCGGCATGGTCGAGCACCTGCTCGTACTCCTCGCGCGTCACGGCACGCGCCAGGTCGCCGCCCTGCTCGCGCATAAGCGCATTGGGCGTGTACTGGTTCATGACCGAGATCGGCACATCGCCCACCGTCTGCCACACCAGGTCCAGCACGCGACACGAATCGTCTGCATGTCCCGGCAGCACCAGATGGCGCACAATCATGCCGCACTTCATGAGCCCGCCCTCATCCACCAGCTCTCCCCCGCGGCGATCGATCTCGCGCGCCATCTGGGCCAAACCCGACACGGCCACGCGCGGGTAGTCCTTTATATGAGAGAGTGACTGCGCAAGCGCCGCATCGGCATATTTAAAGTCGGTAAGCCACACGTCGACTAGATCGCCCAGCGCCGCCACGGCACTCGCGCGCTCGTAACCACTCGTGTTGTAGACGATTGGGATGACCAGCCCGCGCGTCCGTGCCGCGGCAATCGCGGCAGGCAACAGGTGCGCATAGTGTGTCGCCGTCACCAAATTGATGTTGTTGGCACCCTGGTCCTGCAGTTCCAGCATTATCTCGACCAGGCGCTCAGGCGAAATCTCAAGACCAAAATTGCCGGTCGAGATCTCGTGGTTCTGGCAGTAGATACATTTAAGCGAACAGCCGCTAAAGAAGATCGTGCCCGAACCGGCCTCGCCCGAGATAGGCGGCTCCTCCCACATATGAAGCGCCGCTCGGGCCACCTTGAGCGTGTCGTTAGCACCGCATACGCCGTGCGTGCCCTCATTGCGCGCCGCACCGCAACGGCGCGGACACAAATGGCAGGCGGGCGAAAAAAGTTCGGTCAACGACGTCGGCATAAAAACATGCTCCAAAACAACGATTCAGCAGCTCAAACGTAAAGGGCCAGACCGCGTAGACGGCTCCGTCCCTAAGGCGCCGTAATCGTCCGACACGATTTTTGTAATGTCAAGACTGGAATCGACAAAGTGCCGCTTTATGATGTAGGTATTCCGCCCCCCGCGGAGCAACTGGGTGAACCGTCGCGTTTATTTAGGGAGCCCACACAGTCGTACCTAGTACAGGTATCCTTCGTTGTTAAGGACGCTGGAACAGTCGATGAGGGCACCCACCTGTTTTAGGTGGGTTCATTTTCGTAACGTGGGGGGTGGTTTTCTTTTGCCGAAAATCACCATTACAGTCCATATACCATTACAGTCCATTTGGATTCCCGCCGGCATCCCGACAAGCCATCGACAACATCCCAATATCTGGTAAGCGCGTGATTATCGCTGCGTGCAATTACATGCACCCCCCTTGGTCGAGTATTATGGTTCGGCTATGCCCTTTGCGCATGGCGTTCTTCTGACCTTTTCCTTCGACGCTTGGCGGTTTTTAGATTCATGGCTTCATCCCCGAGCTACATACCGTACCTATGCGTGGCAGCGGCGGCCTTTATCACGACCTTCCTCGCGGTGCCCCTGGTCAAGCGCTTGGCAATTAAGCTCGATGCCGTCGACTATCCTTCTAAGCGCCGCATCAACACCAAGCCCATCCCGCGTTTGGGCGGAACAGCGGTGTTTTTGGGCCTGGTCGTTGCCTGCATTGTGCAAATCCTAGGCACCTGGCACCTAGGCTGGCCGCCCGTCCTGGTGCCGCACCCGCGCCTTCACATTAGCTATCCCATGCTGGCGCTCTCCTTTACCGTCATCTTTGCGACCGGCGCTATCGACGACGTCTTCCAGCTCAAGCCCAAGCAAAAGCTGGCCGGACAGGTCCTCGCCGCGCTCATCGCCTGTATCGGCGGCCTGCGCATCGGCGTTATCGTCAACCCGTTTGCCCCCGGCGAGATCATGCTCGGATGGCTCGCCTACCCCATCACCGTGATCTATCTGGTGGCATTCACCAACATCATTAACCTCATCGACGGCCTCGACGGCTTGGCCACGGGCATCTGCGGCATCGCGTCGTTCACCATGTTTTCGATGGCCGTTCTCTCGGGCCGCATCGACGCCGCCGCGCTCTCCATTGCGCTCTTTGGCGCCTGTCTGGCCTTTTTGCGCTACAACTTCAACCCCGCAAGCATCTTCTTGGGCGACTCGGGGTCGTTGCTTCTGGGCTTTGCACTGGGCTCCATCTCGCTGCTCAACGTGAGCCGCACCGCCGCGCTCACCTCGCTTATCATCCCGCTCATCGTTGCCGGCGTGCCCATCATCGACACGTTTAGCGCCATCGTGCGCCGCAGGCGCGCCCACATTAGCATTGGGCAGGCCGACAAGGGCCACATCCACCACCGCCTGATCCAAGAAGGCTACAACCAAAAACAGGCTGTGCTGCTCATCTATGCCTGGTGCATCATGCTTTCGGCCGGCGCCGCCGCGATCAACCAGGTCGAGGTGCCCATGCGCGTGCTCATCTTTACCGTGCTCGCCATTGGCTCGGCTGCCTTCGCCAAGCATCTACATCTGTTTGAGCCCGTGCTGCGCCACCATTACAACAAGCGCACGCACGAGGACGAGCTCGTCACCCCCGACGACCCCGCCTTTAAGCAGGAGGAGCAGGCAGCCGAGGAGCGCAAAGAAGAGCGCCACCACAAGCTCTAGGATAAGCCGCCGAGGATGTGTCCAGGCGCCACTGGCCAAGCGCAGCTGCGCCGCACCCATCGCACAAGCCACTCCTCTCCCGCCCCTCTCCTACTTACGCCCTACCCCTTTCAATAAACGCGTTATCATCTTGACCAATACGCATACGTTAGGAGCAATCATGCCAAACGAGAACAGCTACGAAGTCGCGCTGCAAAAGAGCAACGCCATTCGCGAGGGCCTGGCAAAGACGCCCGAAAAGTTCACCATGCTCACCGGCGACCGCCCGACCGGACGCCTGCACCTGGGCCACTACTTCGGCACCCTCAAGGGCCGTGTTGAGCTGCAGAACATGGGCGCCAAGACCAACGTGCTCATCGCCGACTACCAGGTCATCACTGACCGCGACACCACCGAGCACATCCAGGACAACGTGTACAACATGGTCATGGACTACCTTGCCTGCGGTATCGACCCCGACAAGACCATGATCTACGCTCACTCTGCCGTACCCGCCGCCAACCAGCTCATGCTGCCGTTCCTATCGCTGGTGTCCGAGGCCGAGCTGGCGCGCAACCCCACGGTAAAGGCCGAGATGGAGGCCTCGGGCCACGAGCTCACCGGCCTTCTGCTCACCTACCCGGTACATCAGGCCTGCGACATTCTGTTCTGCAAGGGCAACGTGGTGCCCGTCGGTCGTGACCAGCTGCCGCACATCGAGCTTACCCGCACCATCGCACGCCGCTTTAACAACCGCTACGGCAAGGTGTTCCCCGAGGTCGACGCGCTGCTGTCCGAGACCCCGCTGCTGCCGGGCCTGGACGGTCGCAAGATGAGCAAGAGCTACGGCAACGCCATCAACATCTCGATGACCGCTGAGGAGACGGCCAAGCGCATCAAGAAGAGCCAGACCGACTCTGAGCGCATGATCACGTTCGATCCCGAGAACCGCCCCGGCGTGTCCGGTTTGCTTTCGACGGCCGCCATCTGCACCGGTCGCTCCGAGGTCGAAATTGCCGAGGAGATTGGCATGGGCGGCTCCGGCCAGCTCAAGAAGTACGTGACCGAGGCCGTCAACGAGTACTTCGCACCTATCCGCGAGCGTCGTCAGCGCTACGAGAACGATCTGGATTACGTGAAGGACGTGCTGCACGAGGGCAACCGTCGCGCCAACGAGATCGCCGAGCAGACCCTGGCAGAGGTTCAGGACGCCATGGGCATGGTGTACTAGGCAAAGCGCCTTCGCACAACATAGACGGTGAGGCCGAATCCTCACCGAAACAGGAACAGGCCCGCTGGCAGATAGTTGCCAGCGGGCCTGTTCCCGAAGTACACCGTTGAATCGCACAGAGGGGAGGGATGCGAATCAAACTCAACAGGGCAGGCTTTTTCATCGCCTATTGCCTGCTCCGTTGCTGAAACCAATATAGTTCACCGTGGTTTACTTTCTAGCGTCAATATGCGCCGCCATACCTTCTCCATAAGTTAGCTCCGGTAAACCTGCAACGGAAAACCACCACAAAGGGGACAGGCACCTTTGTGGTGGTTTTGGCCACGGCAGAGCCGCTAGAGTCCGGCAGGCCAGCGACAGGCGGCCAAGTCGACGTGCATGTCGTCCTTAAACGCCACACCCTCCCCTAGCAAAAGCTCACGTTGAGCATCGGGGCCGCCAAAGGCAAAGCCTTCGCAAATGCGACCGTCGGCAAACACCACACGATGGCAGGGAATCTGGCCGGGGCGCGGATTACTATGCAGGGCATACCCCACGTACCGCGCACTCCGCGGACGACCGGCGAGCAGCGCCACCTGACCGTAGGTGGCGACCATCCCCTCGGGAATCTGCTCGACCACCTCGTACACCCGTTCAAAAAAGCCCTCAGACGCCATTGCTCGCTCCCTTCCACCCGGAAAAGCACAAACCACCACAAAGGTGCCTGTCCCCTTTGTGGTGGTTTATGGCAGGTCGGTTAGTTGGCGGGCTGGAAGAAGGCTACTGCTACGGCGCCGGGGCCAACGTGGGTACCGATGGTGGCGCCGATGGTGTGAACGGGCAACTCGCCCTCGGTGTGGCCAGCCCACAGTGCAGCGCTGTCCTCGATATACTTCTTGAGCACCGCATCCGAAAGACCCGTATAGCCGAGCGCCAGCGGCATGGAAAAGTCGATGCCGCCCGCCTTTTCGACCTTTTGGTTCAGCAGGTTGCGGCCGTTCTTGGAACCGCGCGCCTTGCCCAGCTGCACGATCAGACCGTCCTCGACAGCCACCACAGGCTTTACGTTGAGCAGCGTGCCCACAGCGCCGGCCGCAGCAGACAGACGACCGCCACGCACCAGGTACTCCAGCGTCTCGAGCAGGCCGATAACCACCACACGGTCGCGCACGGCCTCGACAGCCGCCGCGATCTGAGATGCACTGCGGCCCTCGTCCACCAAGCGCAGCGCATACTCGACCAGGACGCGCTCGCCCAGGGTGACGTTGTTGCTGTCTACCACGAACACGTCGCCACCTGGCGCCTCGGCAAGTGCGATACGGGCACTCTGATTGGTGCCTGATAGCTTAGCGCCCACGGTAATAATCACAGCCTCATCGCCGGCTTCACGAACCTCGGCGATGGCCTGCGAAAACGCGTACGGGTTGACCTGGCCGGTCTTGGGCAGCTCATCGCGCTCCACGAGCATCTCGTAAAAGCGCTGGTGATCGATGTCGATGCCATCCATGTACACATCGGTGCCAAAGGTGACGGACAGCGGCAAAACGGCCAGTGCTGGGTGCTCGGCCGGCGACATATCGCTTGCGGAATCGGTAATAATGCGGACGGACATAGCGAATCCTTTCTTGCGCAGGTCCCGCGCAGGGAATTTTGACAGCAAGGCCCCGGCACGGTATACGCGCTCAAACAGGACTATGCAGTTGTTAATTGGAAGCAAATGCCTTGGCGGCCCTACAGCTCGCGCAGGGTGTTGAGAATCGTGCGCAGCGATGCGTACATCTGCTCGCGCTGCTCCACGCCCATGGTCTTTCCGGTGGTATCGAGCACTTCGCGAATGATGCGATCGGCTTCATTCATGCTCTCGCCGCCCAGCGTGGTCAGGCGAACCGGGGCACGGTACTTGACGGCAGCATCGCCCGAGTCGTCGACCTCGACGTAGCCGCCCTCCTCCAGGTGAGCCAGCGTACGCGAAACGGCAGCGCGGGTCACGCCGGCCATGCGGGCGAGGTCGGCACCGGTCAGGCCGTCCTTGCTGCGCTCCAGATAGTACAGGCACATGACGTCGGAGCCCTTGAGGCCCAGCCTTGCGCCCTCGGACGTCTTGATGCGCTGGATCTCCTTGTAGAGGCCGCTAATCAGTCCGACAAAGTCCTCAAAACGTGTCTCGTCGTTCTGCTGCATGTGAGACGACCGCCTTTCGCTTGCATGATGCTAACGGGTAAACATCTTAGCCGTACCGAGGAGTCCTCCATACCCAGATATCCCATTTGTTAACCCATCAACATAAAAACCACCACAAAGGTGCCTGTCCCCCTTTGTGGTGGTTTACGACGAACGCGGGCCGCAGGAATTCCTACAGCTCCACGCACGGATTCTCGTGCGTCACCAGCGTCTTGACGACAACTGTGGCGCCAAGATAACGCTCAAGCAACTCAGCAAGGCGATCGATTGCGGCCTGGCAATCCCCCATCCGCTCGGGCTCCACGCACTCAATCGCCAGGAAAGCGTCCGCCGAATCGTCGGACAGCGCCGTGCGAACGCCGTCGCGCCAGTTCCAGCAACGGCACACAGCACCCGCGTCATCGATATAGGCAAGCTCACCGGGCAGCGTCGGATCGTCCGTCTCCTCACCAAGCGGCAGGAACGCGTCGCCGCCGTCGGTCACCGTCAGGCGCAAATTACCCTCAATAGCATGCAGATCCTCACCGCCCACGGGCAGCGCGTAGGTCAGCGAAACCGTATTGTAGATGTCCACCGCCGGCGTGATGTGGCCGACCGGCTTGCCTTTGAGCACGCGCTTGAGCAGGTTCTCGATGGAGCACCGCGCACCCTTCTTGGTCTTAAACTGACGATACGCCTCACGCCACGCCTTGACCGGCGCGTTCTCGCTGATGGTGTCGCTCGTCAGGTGACGCTCCGCATCAATGTTGGCGCGGTCGAGCAACGCGGCGATCGCATCCACGTCTTCCTGGGGAATCTGTGCCGCGGGCTTCATGCCCTTTACGACCACAACTCCGATAGCCGCCTGCGGGAACAACTCCCAAAACGAATCCTCGGCAACAAAACTCTTCATGTGCTCTCCCTTCATAGCGTGCACCCGAATGCGGGCGCCTAAACAAAAAGCGCCCTTACGACGGCCACCTTCAAAGTCCTACGGTGCCGCCACAAGAGCGCTTACGCTGCCCCCATCCGGAGAAGGGGGCGATATGTCAGGCGTATTGTAACCCGAGTTATCCGCTCGAGCAAAACCACCACAAAGGTGCCTGTCCCCTTTGTGGTGGTTACAGGCGGAGTCCCAGCAGGCCGCGGCCGCGGTGACGAGCCTCGGCGGGCACCTGGGCGTGCGGGCCGGCGGCCTTTACGGAATCGGGCAGGTGCGAGTACTTCTTCTCAAAGTTCTCCTCGAACATCACAGCCAGGTTGTGCGCGGCCTCGTCGTAGCGCGCGGTGCTTTGCCAGTACTGACGCGGCACCAGGATGCCGTCGGGCACGCCGTGGCACGTGGTGGGAATGTCGACGTTAAAGATGTCGTCGTGCACGAACTCGCTGTCCTCGATGGTGCCGTCGAGGGCGCGCGCGACCAGGGAGCGCGTGTAGGCAAGCTCAATGCGATGCCCCACGCCGTAGCCGCCGCCGATCCAGCCGGTGTTGACCAGGTAGACGCGCGTGCGGCCGTCGGCGATGCGCTCGCCGAGCATTTTGGCGTAGACCATGGGGTCGAGCGGCATAAACGGCTCGCCGAACAGCGAGGAGAACGTGGGCGTGGGCTCGGTGACGCCGACCTCGGTGCCGGGAATCTTGGCCGTAAAGCCCGTCACAAAGTGGTACATGGCGGCGTCGGCCGTCAGGCGCGAGATGGGCGGCAGCACACCAAAGGCGTCGCAGGTCAGGAAGAGCACGACGCTCGGGGTGGTGCCCATGCCCTTGGTCCACGCGTTAGGAATGTGCTCCACGGGGTAGGCCACGCGCGTGTTATGCGTGATCGAGACGTCGTCGTAGTTGGGCTTACGGTTCTCGTCGAGCACCACGTTTTCGCAGATGGCGCCAAAGCGGACGGCGTTGAAGATCTCGGGCTCGTGGAAGGCATCCAGGCCCTCGCACTTGGCATAGCAGCCGCCCTCGATATTGAAGATGCCCATGTCGGACCAACCGTGCTCGTCGTCGCCGATCAGCAGGCGCGTGGGGTTGGCCGAAAGCGTGGTCTTGCCGGTGCCGGACAGGCCAAAGAACACAGCGGTCTCGTGCGTGACGGGGTCCATGCTAGCTGAGCAATGCATGGGCAGCACGTCATCCTCGACGGGCAGCAGGTAGTTCATGACGCTGAAGATGGACTTTTTGATCTCGCCGGAGTAACCGGTGCCGGCGACCAGGATCACGCGCTCCTGGAAGTTGATGACCACGGCGGCACTGGAGTTGAGGCCCTTAATCGCAGGGTCGCACTGATAACCGGGGGCGGCCAGGACGCAGAAGTCCGGCTCGCCGGTGCGCGCAATTTCGCGGGCGAGCGGACGAGCGAGCATCTGCTTAATAAAGAGCGCCTGGCTGGCACGCTCACAGGCGACGAGCAGGCGGCGCGTGTGGTTACGGTCGGCGCCGGCCATGCCGCGGGTGACGAACACATCACGCTCGTTGAGATAATCGACGATGCCGGCCTTAATGGCCTCGTAGCTCTCGACAGATAACGGGCGGTTGACGGCGCCCCATGCGATCTTGTCGTGCACGTCGGGCGTGTCGACGATAAAGCGGTCGTTGGGCGAACGTCCAGTACGCTCCCCCGTCTCGATCACCAGTGCGCCGTTGGAGGCCATGCGGCCTTCGTTGCGGCGGATGGCATGCTCGACGAGCTCGGCTGCCGGCAGGTCAACCAGCAGGCGGGGCTGGTTCTCGGCAGGATCTTCGACCAACGTAAGACCAAAGTTGGACAGTACTTCTGCAGGGGTAACACCAGGCATGGGGCCTCCTTTAAAAGCGCGTCACGCGGGCGCGCGCTTTACTCACGTAGAGTCCGTTGTACCCGAAGTGCAAAAACGTTTTTGCGGCAACCGCAGAGCATCCCGCCCAACGGTCAAAAATCGCAGGTAAGCGTAACCCGGCCTAGTCATTGGGGACGTTTTTAAACGACTAATCGTTGGGGACACTCTTGAAAAGGCAACGACCAAGGAGCGTCCCCGGATGCCGGCACTTAGGGACGTTCCCAAAGTACCGGCACATAAGGAACGTCCCTAAGTGCCGACTACAGCGGCAGGCCTTGGCCGAGCATGGCTATGGCGCTCATCAGGACCAGCATGCCGGCAGCGTAGGGCAGCACCGCGCCTAGGAGCTCGGCATCCTTACCGCGCACGTGCACGGCGGCAAGACCAATGGCGAGCGTCTGCGGCGAGATCATCTTACCGGCGGCGACGCCCAGGGCGTTCAACGCGACCATCCAGTAGTCGCTCACGCCCAGCGCGGTGGCAGCCTGGCTCTGAATGGGGCCAAACAGCATGCCCGACGACGTGCCCGAACCAGTCACGAACGCACCGACCGCGCCAATCCAAGGAGCCAGGATCGGGTACAGGCCACCGGCAACGGCAATGCAAAACGCGCTAATCGACGAGATCATGCCCGCATAGCCCATCACTTTGGCGCACCCCAGCACCGAAAGCATGGTGATCACTGTCGACATCATCTGCTTAACGGTCGCGGCCAGCACCTCCCCCATCACGCGCGGCGAAGCGCCCTGAATGGCCCCACCCACAAACGCGGCCAGGAAAATCCAAACGCCCGGCGTGTTGATCCACGAAAACGTAAGCGTGCCGGGATTCTCGCCGCAATACACCTGCACCTGGCTTGCAAACGGAGCAAGCGCCGCGTGCACGGCGGGCACCAGGTTAGACGTGCCCAGCAGCAACACAAAGATCAGGATGAAGCACGACCAGGCCGAAAGCGCCGACTTAACGGTGAGCTGCTCGTCAGCTTCGATATTCATATGGAAGCGCGCATCCAGGCGACCGGACTTCTCGGCACGCATGGCAAGCGCGGCGGTCAGCGCAAGCGACACGATGGAGCCTACGACCACGGCCAGCTCGGGACCCACAAACATGGCGACGACCAGGGCCGCACCAACAAAGGACACGCCGGAGAGCAACGCCACGCCGGCAACACCGTGCAGGCGTTCGCCCACACTCGCGGCATTGCCCTGGTCATCGGCAACACGGCCCGCAACCAGCACAATAAATAGCGGCATCACCACAAAGAACGGTGCGAGTTGCACCAGCTGAACGGTCGCCAGGTGAAGGGAATCCAGACCCACCAGGTCGGCAACGGACACCGTGGGGATGCCGATGGAGCCGTAGGGCGTGGGCACGCCGTTGGCCAGCAGGCAGATAAGCACGGCGGGCACGGCCTCAAAGCCCAGGCCTGCGAGCATGCCGGCGGGAATGGCGACAGCGGTACCGAAGCCGGCCATGCCCTCCATAAAGCCACCGAAGCACCAAGCCACGAGCAGCGCCAGCAGACGGCGGTCGCTGCTGATGGAGGTGATCATGCTGCCGATCACATCCATGGCGCCCGTGCGAACGCACAGGTTATACGTGAATACCGCGGCGATGATCACCAGGACGATGGGCCACAGGGCCATCAAAAAGCCTTCGAGCGAGGCGGTCGCGATCTGCGCTGCCGGCAGGTGCCACCATGCGAAGGCAAGCAAGCACGAAAGGACAAACGATCCGATAGCGGCCTTCCATGCTGGCCATTTAAAGCACAGCAGCATCACGACCAGCCAAATAATCGGCACAAGAGCCAGTAAGAATGCGGCGACGTCCATAGGTAGAAGCTCCTTGGTGCCGCGTGGGCGGCATCGGGGGTGTCACAAAACTTCAACAGGATAACCCACGTTTACCGACAAATTACAGCCGCCTGCCGAAAATATTGAACAATCCGTTCAAAAACACGAGCGAACACCGTCGCGTCTATACTAGAGCGCAGCAATAGAAAGGACTCCGCTTTGAGCATCACGCCCCTCGATAGCATTCGCCGCGCCATCGCCCGCCGCAACGGCACCTCCAACCCCGCTGCATCGAGAGACGGCGCCGCGAAGGCCCAGGGCGGCCGCATCGAGAACGGCCTCTTCCCTGCCTCCCACACGGCCGAAGAGCTCGCACGCATCCAGGAGCTGAGCCACCGCAACGCCGGCGGCCCCAATAGCAACCAAGTCACACGTCACCGGCGCGAGCGCGATCGAGAGCCCGGCCCCGTACGCCGCATGGTCAACGCTTGGTGGAACCGTCTGCTCGGCGCCGTCTACGGCGGCGGGTTCTCCACGCAAGAGGCTGAATACGAAGAGCACGCCACCCGCCGCGATTACCTTTGGAACACTCTCGGCACCGCCGTGTGGGGCTTGGCGTTTCCGCTGCTCACCATCGTGTCCACGCAGCTCGTGGGCGCCGAAGAAGCAGGCAAATTCTCCATCGCCTTCGTCACCGGCACGCTCATTATGATCGCGTGCAACTACGGCGTGCGCAATTTCCAGGTCTCGGACATCGACGAAAAGACGTCCTTCGCCTCCTACCAGCTCAATCGTTGGATCTGCGGAGCGCTCGCCCTAGGCTGCGGCCTCATGTACAGCAGCGCCCGCAGCTATGACGCGCAAATGGCGACGATCGGCTTGGGCGTCTACCTGTATAAGGTCATCGACGGCGTCGCCGACGTGTACGAAGGCCGCCTGCAGCAGGCCGACAAGCTCTACCTGGCCGGCATGAGCCAAACGCTACGCTCCGTCGGCGTCATCGCGGTCTTTAGCGTGGCACTGTTCCTCACGCGCAGCATGCCCATCGCGGCCATGGCCATGGGCATTGCCGCGATTGCCTCGCTCGTGCTGGTCACCGCGCCGCTCGCCCTGCTCGAGACCGAAAAATCGCGCCGCGTGAGCCTGCACGAGGTCGGCCACCTGTTTGTCCAGTGCGCCCCACTCTTTGGCGCGCTATTCCTGTTCAATCTTATCGAGAGCATGCCCAAGTTTGTGATGGAAGGAACACTGGCCTACAAATACCAGCTGTACTTTAATGCCCTGTTTTTTCCAGCTCAGGCTATTCTGTTGAGCATTGGATTTGTCTATAAACCGCAGCTCCTGCGCTTGTCGAGCATTTGGGCTAATCCTCGCAAGCGTCGTCGCTTTGACCTGATTATTGTTGCCGTTATGGCGCTGATCGTGGTCATCACCGGCGTGTGCGCCGCATTTATGGCAGGTCCCGGTATTCCCCTCATGAGCTTAATGTACGGTCTCAGCTTTGAGCGCTACCGTACGCTGGCGCTGCTGATGGTCGTCGCCGGCGGCGTCACCGCGGCCATCGATTTTATCTACGCCATCATCACGGTGCTGCGCCATGCCGGCGACGTCACCAAGATCTACCTGATCTGCTTTGCCGTGAGCGTGGTGCTCCCGGTGATCTTAATCAACCTGCTGGGCCTGATGGGCGCCGTGGTGAGCTACCTGGCCATCATGGCCCTACTGCTGGTGCTGCTGATTATCGAGTACCGCCACATCCGTCAACGCATAGAGAGGGACCGGAATCCGTACGGCGCCTAATTGCGGCGATGGGAGCAGCTAATTTGCGGTGGAATCACCCCGGCTGGGGTCTCGTTGCAGACACGCAAAACTAAGTGAGTAGACTTTTACCGAATCCCCGACCACACCGACGGAGCACAAGTCTGTGACCTGCACTGATAATTGTCCTTGGGGGAAGCGGGCACTGCGGGGGCGCGTCAA
>UQMV01000036.1 GCA_900542315.1 uncultured Collinsella sp. | reverse complement strand
CTATGACAGACGAGCTGGACCCCCAGACTCAACAGCATATTGATGATTCCGCAGACGCCGTCGCAGATACTGACGTTGTGACCTGCGATGGTATCGACATCGACGACCCCATCTTGGACGAAAGCGCTACGGCGGAAACCCCTGCCGCAGAAAACGCCGACGAGCAAAATGACGATGCGCCCGCTCAGGACGACGCCCCTGTACAGGACCCTGCTCCGCAAGCAGCAGGCCCCATCGAGGTGTCTTCGGAAGAAGAGCTCGATGCCGTCATGGACTCCATGATGGATGCCGTCAAAGCGATGAAAGACGCCGTCGCCGATGCCGATATTGATACCGAGGAAGAGGAGGCCGCCGAGGCGGCCTCGACCTTCGTGCCCGGCGAGACTCCGGTCGCCGACCGGGGCAGCACCATGCCCTCGTTTCTGCAGCTCGAGCATCCCACGATTGGCGCCGATGCGGTCGATCCGCACGCAGCAGGCTTTTCTGTGGTCGAGGGCGGTACCGGCAATATCGCCGCGCCGCAGGCTGCCGATGTGGACGCTGCCGGCACCGCTCGCCCGACCGCCCCGCACTCCCCCGCCGCAAGCCGCGATCTGGGGACCGCTGTCTCGAACACCGCGAACGCCGTGGGCACCTTTATCGCCCAGGGCGCCTCGGCCATGCGCGAGATGAATGCCGCAAAGAAGGCACTCGCGGACGCCCGCGCCCACCTGGCCGAACTTGAGCAGCGCATTGCCGATCAGGCCGAGGAACTCGAGACGCGCCAGGATATCGCAGGCCGCTACGACCAGATCGTCGCCGACCAGCGCCAGGCGATTGCCACGGCCCAAAAGACTGCAGCGGCCGCCGAGATTGACCGTGATGCCCACGCCGCCAAAGCGACAGAGCTCAAGGGTCAGTTCGAACAAATGAAGACAGAGGATGACGCGACTGAGCTCCGCCTGAAGGCCGCGCTCGACGCCGTGGAGGCCCGCGAGGCGAGCTCGCGCGAAACCGGCAACCGCCTCGTTCGGCGTCTTGAGGATTCCAAGCGCATCCGCGACAAGGTGAAGGCCGAGCGAGACGCCGGCATTGCGGCCGCACAACAAACCGTCGACGCCACGCGCGCCCAGCTCGAGACGCTGCGTCATGAGTATGCCGAGCTGCAACGCAATCCCTCGGCAAATCCCGCCAACTATACGGTGCGCACCAGCGAGCTCTCGATGCAGATCTCTGACACGGCAGATGCCCTGCGTAAAGCCGAGGAAGATGTCCCGCGCATCACCGCCGACCTTGAGCACTCGCTTGCCGCAGCCGAACAGGCCGTCGAGCAGGCTCAAGCCCCTATCGCCGACGCAAAACGCGCGCACCAAGTCGTGACGACCGAAGCCGATGCCGCGCGCGACGAGCTGCAGACGGCGAAGACAGCCGCCGCGACTCGTCAGCGCGAACTGCGCGAGAAGATCACTGCCGAGGACAAGGCACGCCGCGACCAGGAGCAGAGCATCGCCAACGCCCAAGCAGATGCCGCACATGCGCAGTCGATCATCGAACAGGCGACCGAGGTGCACGACCACCCAGAGATCACTGAGTCGCTTGCAGGATCCTTGGCCCGAGACAAAGCCGAACACGCCGAGACCGAGCGAGAAGTCGCCCAGCTCGAGGCCACCGAGGACGCGGTGCGCGAGCGCACCCGCGACTCACGCATCAAATTCACCGGCGCCATCGTCTGCATCGTCGCTGCAATCCTGGTGATCATCGCAATCTGGCTGTTCATGAGCAAGTAAACCAGTTGCCAAAAACGCCCCACGCAGTTGCGGTGAGATAGTTCCTGTTGAGCCCTCAAAAAGGCCAATTCAAGAACTATCTCACCGCAACTTATTTAGATCGGCGCAAGGCAACCTATCCCTCTTGCACCAATCTCTTGACATAAGAAGTGTCCCCAGGTGCCGGCACAAAAAGAACGTCCCCAATGACTACCCGACAACCGCGGCAACGCCAATGTTCTGGCAACGACAGCGAGCGTGTCGCATTTGAGACAAGGTGACGTGAAACGAAAGGGCGCTGACCTTCTGGTCGCGCCCTTGAAGTTGAACGTCAGATTGTCCAAATGCGGCCCGCGCAGCGTCGGCCGGTCCGCCGTTCGGCAGAACGGCGGAACCTGAGATGCAGCGTCGAGCCGTTACGCGGTTCGTAGAACCGCGTAACTAACAAATGAGCATTGCGTCGCCAAAGCTGAAGAAGCGGTAGCGCTCCTCGATGGCGGCGGCGTAGGCATCCATGATCTGGTCGCGGGAGGCAAGCGCGCTCACGAGCATCATGAGCGTAGAGCGCGGCACGTGGAAGTTCGTGATCAGCGCGTCGACCACGTGATAGGTCGAGCCAGGCATGAGGTAGAGCTGCGTCGTCGCGTTCTCGCGCACCACGATGTCACCGCGGCCGAGCGTGTCGGCGCCGTCCTCACGGCCCTCAAAATAGCGCGCAGTCACGGCCGGATCGGACACCGGCGCGTCCGCGTCAAACGCGCTCTCAAGCGAGCGCACCGCGGTGGTGCCGACGGCGATCACGCGATGCCCCTCGGCCTTAGCCTTATGCACGGCGTCAACCACCTCCTGCGATACGTGGTAGCGCTCGGTGTGCATCACGTGCTGTGTGGGGTCGTCCTCCTCCACCAAACGGAAGGTATCGATGCCGACCTCGAGCTCGACAGCGGCAAACTTCGCGCCCTTGGCCTCGATAGCCGCCATGAGCTCGGGCGTGAAGTGCAGACCCGCCGTAGGAGCGGCAGCCGAGTGCTCCTCCTTCATGGCGTAGACGGTCTGGTACTTCTCGGGGTCGCCCTCGTAGTCGGTAATGTAGGGCGGCAGCGGCACGTGGCCGGCAGCATGGATGGCCTCGTCGAGCGTGCGCGGCTCGCCGGCGGCATTGCAACCGGCCGGCTCAAAGCGCACCAGGCGGCCGCCGCGGCTATCGGTGACAAAGTCGATGACCTCGGCCGTCAGCACCACGGGCGCGCCCTCGGGCGCATGGGCACCGCCCGCACGATACTCAATCTGAGCACCGGGCTTCAGGCGCTTACCCGGCTTGACCAGGCACTCCCAAACGTGACCCAGCGGGTCAACGTCCTCGCGGCGCTTGAGCAGCAGCGTCTCGACCACGCCGCCCGAGCCGACCTTGCGACCGATCAGGCGGGCCGGCATCACGCGCGTCTTGTTGATGACGAGCACGTCGCCCGGCTCGATATAGTCGATGATGTCGCGGAAGATGCGGTGCTCAACGGTACCGCCGTGCTCCAACGGCGTTCCCGCCTGGGAGCCCTTGCGATCCACCACCAGCAGGCGGCAGGAGTCGCGCGGCTCGGCAGGAGCCTGGGCGATCAGTTCCTCAGGAAGGTTGTAGTCAAAATCATCGGTACGCATAGACACGTCGGATACTCCTTATATTGCTAAAGTCCGCTCTACATCCTAGCAGGCTGACGTCCCAAATGAACTACTTTTTGGCGGCTTTGCGCTCGTCGCGGATGCGAGCGCGGTCCATGGCCGCCTCGACAGCCGAGAAGCGGCAGCCGCAGTAGTTCTGCCGATACATGCCAAGCTCGCGCGAACGACGCGTGGCCTCGGGATAATACGGACGAAAATCGCGAATGACCGGGGTGAGCCCATGCGCCGCCGCCAAGCGCTCAAGCACGTCATTACAGGTATCGAACAGCTGATACGGCGAGACGGCGAGCGTCGTACCCACATATTCGAACCCGCGCTCCTGGGCCACGCGGCACGCCTCGGCCAAGCGCAAGGCATAGCACGCGCGACAGCGACGGGGCCGATCGGCACCCAGCGGTGCCACGCCGGTCTCCCAGCGATCGCGGTCCTCCCCTGCCTCGATGAGCTCGATGTCGCCATCGGCACACCACCGGCGCAGCTCGTCCAAGCGACGCTGCCATTCATCGCGCGGTTGAATATTGGGGTTGGTCCAGCAAATCGTGGGCTCAAACCCTTCCTCGCGCAGCAGGCGAACCGGCTCCAGCGAGCACGGCGCGCAGCAAGCATGCAGCAGCAACGGCTTCATCAACATCCCCGTCCCAGAAAAATCATCCCAAAAAGACTACCTTGCGAAAAAGCGCACGCCAAAGGATGTGTCCTCGCAGGCGGCAATGCGACGGTCGCGCAAAATGGTCCGCACGTAATACCAGTCGCCTACACAGCCCGACAAATGCAAGCCGGCAGCCAGATAGCACAGCAGCGAATAGCCCGAAAACGCAAACCCCAGGGCAAGCGTTGTCGTCACAACAACCGTCGGCGCCAGGCAAATCGCCATATACCGCCGGCGCGAATACACAATCCCCTCGGCGCAGGCATAGATCATCGCCGTCTCGCGATTCGCCCCAAAGGTCACCTTCGCGCCCGCAGGCGCCAGCAGCTTAAAAAACACGCCGTGCACCAGCTCGTGCACGGCGAACGACGCCATTGAGATCGCAGCCAAGCCGACTATCCAGCCCACGACAGCCATCCAGCCGCCCGCGTCAGCCGCATCCAAGTCTGCAGGCCCGCCCAGCAGCATAAACACCGGCACCAGGCACACGGCAAACACGCCGGCTACGACCATCCCCCACACGAAGCAAGCGTGCAGAAAATCCTCGTCCTCAAACGCATGTATGTTGGAAATCTCATTCATAGCATCTTAGGATAGCGCCCCTGCCACGCACCCGCCCGCATGTGCGATAATGTCGAACGATATGCACGAATTGACCACCGCGCCGCCGAGCCCCACGCCCGACTGCGCTCTCACCATATGCGAAGGAGTCCCATGGCATCCAAATACTCCATGAACGACCGTCCCAGCTGGCCTCGCCGCGCCATCGTTACCGCCGGCGAACCCTACGGCAACAAGGGTCTTCACTTTGGCCACGTTGGCGGCGTCTTTGTCCCTGCCGACTTCTTCGCCCGCTTCCTGCGCGACCGCCTGGGCCGCGAGAACGTCATCTTCACCTCGGGCACCGACTGCTATGGCTCGCCCATCATGGAAAGCTACCGCAAGCTCAAGGAGAACGAGGGCTACGACAAGTCCATTAGCGAGTATGTCGAGTCCAATCACTCCCGCCAGGCCGCGACCCTCAACAACTACAACATCAGCTGCGACATCTACGGCGGCTCGGGCCTTGAGCCGGCTGCTCAGATTCACAACGAGGTAACCGCCGAGATTATCAAGCGCCTGCACGAGCAGGGCACCATCTCCAAGCGCTCCACGCTGCAGTTCTACGATGCCAAGGCCGGCACGTTCCTCAACGGCCGCCAGGTGATCGGCCGCTGCCCCATCCAGGGCTGCAAGTCCGAGAAGGCTTATGCCGACGAGTGCGACCTGGGTCACCAGTTTGAGCCCGAGGAGCTCATCGCGCCCAAGAGCCAGCTCACCGGCGAGGTGCCCGAGCTGCGCCCGGTAGACAACCTCTACTTCGACCTGCCGGCCTACCTCGACTTTATGAAGACCTATACCGCCAAGCTCGCCCAGAACCCGCAGGTTCGCTCCGTGGTCTCCAAGACTATGGAGGAGTGGCTGCTGCCGGCCCAGCTATACATCCAGAACAAGTTCCGCGAGGCCTTCGATGCCGTCGAGGATCAGCTTCCTGAGCACACCGTGCTGGAGCCCGAGGGCAACAAGAGCAGCTTTACCGTCACCTTCCCCAGCTGGAAGGAGCGCGACGATGCCCACGCAGTGCTCGCCAACGGTGGCGTGCGCTTCCGCAGCGGCAAGGCGCTCGTGCCCTTCCGCATCACCGGCAACATCGACTGGGGCGTTCCGGTGCCCGAGGTCGATGGCATCTCCGACGTCACCTGCTGGTGCTGGCCCGAGAGCCTGTGGGCGCCCATCAGCTATACGCGTACCGTGCTCGCGCGCGATGCCAAGGCCGCCGGCGTGACCGAGGGCGTCGCCGCCCAGGATGCCGCCCTCATGGGCGAGCCCGCTGCCGACTCCACGCAGGTGCCCGCACCCACCTACCAGCACAGCTCGCTCGACTGGCGCGACTGGTGGTGCTCTGACGACGCGCAGATCTACCAGTTCATCGGCCAGGACAACATCTACTTCTACTGCATCGCGCAGACCGCCATGTGGGAGGCCCTGGGTTGGGACCTTACGCAGAGCACCGTCAGCGCCTGCTATCACCTGCTCTACATGGGCAAAAAGGCGAGCTCGTCCTCGCAGACGCCTCCCCCGCCGGCAGACGACCTGCTCAACCACTACACCTGCGAGCAGATGCGCGCGCATTGGCTGTCGCTCGGCCTGTCCGAAAAGCCAGTGAGCTTTAGCCCTAAGGCATACGACACGCGTGTGACCGGCAAGGACAAGGACGGCAACGAGGTGCGCGCCTGCGACGACAAGCGTGTTATCGACCCGGCCCTTAAGGAGAGTGCGCTGCTGACTGGCGTGTTCAACCGTCTGGCCCGCAGCTGCTTCTACGGCGTCGCCGTCAAGGAAGGCGACGAGAGCCCCTACCGCAACGGCTGCATCCCCGCCGGTGCCGCCTCTGCCGCCGTGGTCGAGGCTGCCGAGCAGGCAGCTCTCGCCTTTGAGCAGGCTATGTACAAGTTCGAGACGCACCACGCGCTTGCCGTGTGCGACGACTACCTGCGCGCCGCCAACAAGCGCTGGAGCGACGCCTCCAAGGCCGCCAACAAGCTCGAGGGCGAGCCAGCCAACGCCGCCATGACGCAGGCCCTGGTCGACGCCTTTACCGAGCTGCGCGTGGCGACCGTGCTCATGCACGGTATTGTGCCGGCCGGCTGCGAGCTCATCTGCGAGTACTTCGACGTCGACCCGGTCGCGTTCTTTAGCTGGGATAACATCTTTGCCTCCACGGACGAGTTTGTGGAGAGCCTGGGCGAGAAGCCCGGCGAGCACCGCGTGAAGCCGCTGCCCCCGCGCTTCGACTTCTTCAGCAAGCACGAGAGCCAGTACTAGGCAAACGCCAAGGCAGAGTAGTCAATTTGGGACGGGGCTATTTTAGCTACCCCGTCCCAAATTTAACTGCAACGCCTGCCGAAACGGACGGGCAGCTAAAATAGCCCCGTCCCAAATTGACTACTTTTAATGGAATGGGAAGGAAAGACGGATGTCCAAGCCGCGTCGTCGTAAGCAGAAAAAGCAGGTCAAGGCCGAGCTCAAGCTCAGGCAGTTTGCCGCTACCGAGCTTTCCGACCAGCTTGCCGCCCAACACTCCGCCGCCGACCTGCCGCGCTTTATGGTCGACACGGTTGCCGGCGCCTATACTCCCGCCGATGCCGAGCTCATGATCGAGGGCTTTGGCGCCGCAGCCACGCGCCCGGTCACGCTGCGCGCCAACACGCTCAAGGCGACCGCCGAGGACATCACTGCGGCGCTCGATGCCGCCGGCATCGCCCACAATCCCGTCGCCTGGTACCCGGAAGCGTTCATCCTGCCCGAGGCCCAAGTTTCCGATCTGTGGGACCTCGACATCTACCGTGACGGCAAGATCTACCTGCAGAGCCTGTCATCCATGATGCCGCCGTTGGTCCTGGGCGCTCAGGCCGGCGAGGACATCCTGGACATGTGCGCAGCCCCTGGCGGCAAGACGACGCAGATCGCCGCCCTCACGCAGGGCCAGGCACACCTCACCGCCTGCGAGATGAGCATTCCCCGCGCCGAAAAGCTCGAGGCCAACTTGGGCCGCCAGGGTGCCAAAAACGTGCCCGTCATGCGCATCGACGCACGCGAGCTCGACGAGTTCTTCCGCTTTGACCGCATCCTGCTCGACGCTCCCTGCACTGGCACGGGCACCGTCATCAGCAGCAACGAGAAAAGCCTGCGCGGCCTGACCGAGCAGCTGCTCGTCAAGTGCGCCCGCTCGCAGCGCGCGCTTCTGGACCGCGCCATGGGTGCCCTCAAACCGGGCGGCACGCTCGTCTATTCGACTTGTTCGATCTTACCGCAGGAAAACGAGGACGCCCTGCAAGAGGCCCTCGACAAGCACATGGACTGCGAGCTTATCCCCCTCGACGGCACGCCGAGCGAAAGCGAAGCGCGTCGCGCCCAGGATGCCGGCGAGGAGCCGCATATCGAGAGCAACGCTCTCACCGAGGCCATCGCCGCCGGCCACGTCTCGTCCGTCGCCAACGGTATGCCCGGCACGCTGACCATTCCGCCTAGCCGCGACTTTGAGGGCTTCTACATTGCCCTGATCCGAAAACGCAGCTAGCGCACGGATCCAAAACTCAACAAGCTATCTCTGTGCGCGTTTGCCCTGCTGGTCGCGATGCTGTTTAAGCATCGCGCGCTCTTTGCGTTCGGCCCTTTTGCCCTTAATGGCCGTGACCACAAAGTAGATGACCGCGGCGGCAACGATTGCGCCCACACACAGGCCAATCGAGCCAAACATTGCTGTCAATTCCATACCGCGTCACCTCTCTTTTTAACGGGACTTTCAAGATAGCACCTCGATACCCGCCACCACAGCTCCTTCACGTTCACCGGCCCTTCGGTCTAACGGATGGCGCGGCGGGGAAAAATCAACTCGTCAAACGATTTAGCATTCGCAATTCCGGCTGCATCGCGCCGGCCACCATCGCATAGAATCGAGCCTCCATGGATACCCTCAACGATCTAAATGAGCGCGTCGACGCCTTCGTCGGCACCAGCTCCTTCGACACGCCTGCCGCGGCAAACGACCAAGCTCCCATCGATGTGCCCGCCGAGGTTCACGAGGACATCGTAGCCTCGGTCGATTTCTCCGAGGTCGAGCTCGCAGACGAGTTCACCGAGCCCCAGGTAGCCGTCACGCCCAACGGCCTGCTCCCTATGGAGCCCCTGCCCATCGACGGACGCCTGCGCAAGGCGGCCCTCCGCATGCCCGATGAGATTGAGGAGGCCAGCGGCTTTACGCTCTTTGGCCGCCGCATCAAATCGCTCATCTACACCACCGACGTGGCGGTCATCCGCAACTCCAACGCCGATGCCGTCTTTGCCGTATACCCCTTCACGCCACAGCCTGCCATTACGCAGGCGCTGCTGACCGTCGCCGAGTGCCCAGTCTTTGTAGGCGTGGGTGGCGGAACTACGACCGGTAAGCGCTCCGTACAGATGGCAGCCGTCTCCGAGATGCAGGGCGCGGCGGGCTGCGTGGTCAACTCCCCCGCTACTGCCGAGATGGTAGAGCACATCACCAACATCGCCGACATCCCCGTCATCGCCACGGTCGTTCGCTGCGACGAAGATGCCCACGCCAAGGTGCGCGCCGGCGCCAAGATTCTCAACATCGCCGCCGGCAAGAACACGCCCCAGGTCCTACGCGAGCTGCGCGAGCACTATCCCAACCTGCCGCTCATCGCGCCGGGCGGCAAGACGCCAGAGAGCATCCGTGAAACCATCGCCGCCGGCGCCAACGCCATCATCTGGACGCCGCCTTCGGCCCAGCAGCTACAGACCGACATGATGCAGCGTTATCGCAAGATGAAGGAAGACGCCACACCTGTCATCTCGCGCGACGACGTGCCCATTATCGACCAGGTCGCCGCCGCCGAGGTCAGCCAAGTCGAGAACATGAATCCCGACGTGCCGATTCCCGACGAAGTCATCGAGCGCGTCGCTTCGATCCACGAGCGCGTCGAGGAGCATCGCGCCAACCGCGGCCTCAAGCCGTCACTGCACGGCTTCTTCTTCCGCGGAAAGAAACGCTAGTAAAACATCTTGGCCCGCCCCACAAACGTGAGGCGGGCCGTTTTCGTTTGAACAATCATGCAGCGATGTGATGGGGCAAATTAATCCACGCGCTTGTCGCCCATAAAGAAGAGCGCCACCGTACCAGGTCCGGTATGCGAGCCAATCAGAGTACCGATGTCATTGATCTCAATCTTGCCTTTAAGCTGCGGAACCTGTTCCTCAATCAGCGCCGCAACTGCCTCGGCATCCTCGCGGCACGCCGAGTGCGACATGATGCACTTACCCGAATAATCCGCACCGTCCTGCACGTGTGCCAACATGGTCTTAGCCATCTCGGAAATCGCGCGCTTCTTAGTGCGAATCTTCTCACGTGGCGACAGCTTACCTTCGCAATCGACCGTCATAAGCGGGCAAATCTTAAGCGCCGTGCCGATGATCGCGCTCGCGGCCGAAATGCGACCGCCGCGCAGGTAGCTCGACAGATCGGTCGAGAAGAACCAGTGGTGCAGGTTGAGTTTGTGCTCCTCGATCCAGGCAGCCGTCTCGTCGAGTGAAGCCCCGCTATCGCGCACGTCGGCGGCATATTCCAGCAACAGGCCAAAGCCCGAAGACGCCGCCAGCGAATCGATGACGCGCACCTTGCCGCCCTGGGGATAGCGATCCGCGAGCATCTGCGCCGCAACGCAGGCCGATCCATACGTGCCCGAAATACCCGACGACAACGTCAGGTGCAGCACGTCTTTACCCTCGGCAACAAACGGCTCCCAAAACTCCTCGTACTCACCCACGCTCACCTGAGACGTCTTGGGCATGGCGCCCGCGGCAATCTGGGCAAAAAACTTGTCCGGCGTAATCGACTGATACAGATCGTCCGTATGGACAACATCGTCGATCTCGTAATGAAAACACACGACAGGGATATTGCGCGATGCAAAGAACTCACGGGTTCGGTCGGCAGCGGATTCACAGGTCAGGACAAAATCACTCATATGAGGCTCCTTACTCATTGCTGCACAAATTATCGCACAGTGAGCCTACATACGGTACATATGTCCACTATTTACCAAATCGAACCAAAAATAGCGAACATCTTTACCACCATCGTCTCCACCGACTCCACGCATAAATATCTGAGAAAACACCCTCTGTCGTCTCCACTCAACCGACACATCTACCTTCACTAAATCGATTTACCAAACCGTTCAGCCGACAATTCAGCCGCTGGCGCAAAATGGAAACAAAAGCGGCGCATACTGATAAACGTTTGACGCTGTTTATCAGTTTTACCAGCCCCATCGGAAGGTGTTTCATGGTCGCATTCGATCGCAATCCGCAAGATTTCAAGTATCTGCGCCTGCTGTCGAGACAGTTCCCCACCGAACAATCCGCGTTTACCGAAATTATCAACCTCTCGGCCATCCTCAACCTACCCAAGGGCACCGAGCATTTTATGAGCGACGTGCACGGCGAGTACGAAGCCTTTATGCACATCCTCAACAACTGCTCGGGCGTCGTGCGCGAACATGTCGACGAGATCTTTGGCGACACGCTCACCTTTGACGAAAAGGGCGAGCTGTGCACGCTCATCTACTACCCGCGCGAGAAGATCGAGCTGGTCCGCAGCCAGCGCGAGGACTCGCCCACCTGGTACAGGACGATGCTTGACCAGCTCATCATGGTCGCTCGCTCGCTTTCGAGCCGCTACACGCGCTCCAAGGTGCGTAAGGCCATCCCGCGCGACTACGCCTACATCATCGACGAGCTGTTGCACACGCACCCGGACGAGAACAACTATCGTGTGCGCTATCACGAGCGCATCGTGGAGTCCATCCTGGAGACCGCCAGCGCCGACGACTTTATCGAGTCGCTCGCCTCACTCATCAAGCGCCTGGCCGTCGACCACCTGCACCTGGTGGGCGATATCTTCGACCGCGGCGGCGGCGCGGCCAAGATTATGGACCGCCTGCTCACCTACCATTCGCTCGACATCCAGTGGGGCAACCACGACCTGCTGTGGATGGGTGCTGCGGCCGGTGAGCCCGCCTGCATCGCCACGGTGTTGCGCAACAACCTACGCTACGACAATTACGAGATCCTCGAGAACGACTACGGCATCTCGCTGCGTGAGCTTGTCGCCTTTGCCGATGCCACCTACACCGCCGGTGAGTCCATCACCCCGTTGATCAAGGCCATCAACGTGCTGCTCTTTAAGCTCGAGGGCCAGATTATCCAGCGCCACCCCGAGTTCGATATGACCGACCGCCTGTTACTCGACAAGATTAATCACGACACCGGCACGGTCACGCTCGCCGACGGCAGCGTGTGGCCGCTCACGACCAACGACTTCCCCACCGTCGACCCGGCGGACCCCTACACACTCACGCCCGAGGAGCAACACATCATCGACAAGCTCGTGTCCGAGTTTGTCACCGCCGATCACCTGCATCGCCATATCGATTTCCTCTATTCCCATGGCTCGATGTACAAGGTCGCCAACGGCAACCTGCTCTTCCACGGCTGCGTTCCGCTCAACGAAGACGGCACCTTTAGCAGCATGAACTGCTTGGGCACCTGGCACGCTGGCCGCGATTATCTCGATTTTTGCGACCACATCGCCCGCCGCGCCTGGCGCGTGGGCGACCGCGACGCTCTCGACTGGATGTGGTACCTGTGGATTGGCTTTAACTCGCCCGCCAGCGGACGCCTGGTGCGTACCTTTGAGCGCGCCTATATCGCCGATAAGAGCACCTGGGTCGAGCCGATGGACCCATACTTTACGCTTACCAAGTCGCCCTCGGTCTGCGACGACATCATGCGCGAGTTTGGCGTCGCGCCCATGGCATGTTCGCCGACCGGCCACATCATCAACGGCCACACGCCCGTTAAAACCACCAAGGGTGAGCAGCCCATCCGCGCCGAGGGCAAGCTACTGGTCATCGATGGCGGCTTCTGCCGCGCTTACCATCCCAAGACGGGTATCGCCGGCTATACGCTCATCTCGAGCTCGCGCGGCTGCCGCCTCAAGTCGCACCGGGCCTTTACGACGGTTGCCGAGGCACTCACGCGCAACGTGGACATCGAAAGCGAGACCAACCGTTTTGACCAAGCAGACCGTCGCCGCATGGTGAGCGACACCGATACTGGCGCCAAGATTCGCAGCCAGATCCAGGACCTGCGCCAGCTGCTCGATGCATATAGAAACGGTGCTATCGAAGAGCGCGCCTAGCACCACCCGCGGGGATTGGCTAAACTTGCTAAGTTTGTCATCCCCGCGGCGCTTCGGCGCCAGCTTAAGGCAGGTACCATGCAAAAGCTCCTTGCGCAGATCATGAAATTTGGCGTCGTCGGTGTCATTGCCACGGTTATCGACTTTGGCATTATGAATCTGCTCCACTACGGTCTGGGCCTCAACATCCTAATCGCCAACACCAGCGGCTTTATCATCTCACTCATCTTTAACTACCTCGCAAGCATGAAATACGTGTTTGCGCACAAGGAAGGCATGAGCCGCCGCCGCGAGTTCATCATCTTTGTCGTGCTGTCCGTGATCGGTTTGGTGCTCAACGATGGCATCGTGCTGGCGCTCAACGCCGGCCTGGGACTCGAGGCCAATATCGCCAAGATCTGTGCCACCGCGCTTGTCATGGTCTACAACTTTGTGACCCGAAAGATCTTCCTGGAGGGTGACGAGACCAAGTAACTCACAACCCTACGGCCTTACGATGCCCACGGATGACGCGCGTCGAGCGCTGCGTTGTTCGTGGGCTTTGCTCGTTTACGGGAAGATTTGCAACGTTTGCGGATTACCTCTTGAATATTTGGCGAGTTCGTATAGTTCTTTCCAAAGACCTTACGTTTCCCTTGCAAAAGCTCTAAAGTATCCTCTGCTCGATTCATCAACGCATTGGATGTGATTACGTGCGCAAGGCACTGGCACAACCTCATACCAAGCAGTTCCTCAAGTTCGCTGTCGTGGGTCTTATCTCCTTTGGCATCGACTGGGGCATGCTCATTGCGCTTGTCGAGCTGTTCCACCTCGACTTTTTGATGAGCACCACGGTCTCGTTTAACACGTCCGTCGTGGTCAACTACTGGCTCAGCATGAAGTACGTGTTCGACCACCGCGAGGGCATGAGCCGCAAGCGTGAGTTCACGATCTTCACCATCCTGTCGGTAATCGGTCTGGGCCTCAATGACCTGTACATGTTTGTGGGCGTCACGTTTTTGAGCATCGGCTACCAGGCCATGAAGGCCATCGCTACGTTCCTGGTCACCTGGTACAACTACTTTAGCCGCCGCTTCTTCCTCGAGGGCGCACGGTCGTAGTCGATTCACTATTTGCTTGAATGTATAACCGGTTGGAATTCCCGTTCCAACCGGTTTTTTGTTTGCCGAGAGACCCGGCGATCCGGCCCCATTCGCACGAAAAACGGGCGGCCCGGCTGTTTGTCCGAACCGCCCGTCTGGCGCGCTATGTCGAGGCCTCTAGCCTGTTACGTAATACCAGACTACGTTGTCGCCGTTTGAGAGAACGTAGTTGCTGCAGGCCGTCATGGGCGTTGTGCCGTTGACGGAGTACATCCAGCCGCTCGTGCCGCCGTACTGTTTCTCGGCCAAAGCGCCAATCGCGGAGACATACGTGCCGTACGATGAGCCGCGTGCGTTGACAGAAAGGCCCAGCGCACACAGGGCATCGTAAACGGTGGCGCCTTCGTTAAAGGTAAAGGTGCCGCCAGAAGACACAGGATTGCCCACAGCGCTCGATGTGACCGAAACCGTCACCGTTACGTAGTTGGACTCCTGCGAGCCGCCCTGTCCGCCCGAGGGAGCGCTTCCTCCATTAGAGCTGGAGGCCCCATCAGACGACTGACCGCCGCCCGAAGAAGCACCGCCAGACACATTGGGAGTAACGCCGGCTCCCGTATTCTGGGCAGCGGATTTATCTCCAGACTTCTTGCCGCCCTGACCATCGGACTTCTTGCTATCCGAGCTTTTATGCGATTCCTTGTCCGAAGACTCAGAATCGTCCTTGCCGTCGTTCGAACCCTTGGACTCGTCTTTTGCATCATTCGATGACTTGGAATCCTCGGAACTGGCCTCGCCCGAAGTCGTAGTCGAGCCAGACGCCCTGGTGTCCTTGGTGACGACGCTCTCCCCCGTCACGGTCTGAATGATCCAGTCGATGGACCAGGCACCGCTTGTGGAAGGATGGACGAAACCCAGCGAGACGACGATCAGAATGGTGCACGCGGCAGTCAGAACGCCAAGGAGCGCCTTGCGACGAGGGGCGGACGCCGCCGAAGCGGCGCCCTGTTGCTTTGCATCGTCGAACTGAATGAACGAGGAATCTGGTTGCTTAGGGTCAGCGTCCTTGGATTTATTGGACACAGCCCTCACCTACCGACGTTTGGTGAACACGAACACGCCGACGATGGCGAGACCGATGACGCCGGCGGCGATGCCAACGATGGCGAGCGGATTGGTGCCAGTCTCCTGCTCGGAAGCACCAGAGGACTTCTTAGCAGTGGTCGTGGAAGCAGCACCCGTATCGGACTTGGAATCGGACTTCTTGTCGGACTTGCTGTCCTTCTTGTCAGACTTCTTGTCAGACTTCTTGTCAGACTTCTTCTCGTCCTTCTTATCGGACTTATCGGAGTCCTTCTTGTCGGACTTGTTGTCCTTGGTCTCGGTCTTGGTCGACACCGTCGTCTTGGTCATCGGCTTATGACCCGGGGCGACAGCGCCGCCAGCCTGCTGGCCCTTCGTGCCGGAGCCGGAGCCTGTGCCAGTGCCAGCGCCGGAACCGTTGCCAGCGCCACCGTTGCCACCATTAGCGCCAGAACCGCCATTACCGCCAGGGTTAACGGCATTCTTGGTCCACTTGGCATACAACGTCAGGTCGGCCGTCACCGGCGTGCTGAAATCATACGCCTGCGTGCAAGCCTCATCGGTATACCAACCGCCGAAAGTGTAGCCATCGCGCGTCGGATCGGCTGGCTTGACCAGCTTGCCATCGGCCGTAGCAACAAACTTAGTGTCGCAAGCAGACCCGCCATTGGAATTAAAGGCAACCGTCCAAGACTCAACGGCCCCAAGCTTGAACAGCGTGCCCGAGTCATTGATGTAGTACAGGTTGCCAGATGCATCGGAAATGACCGGAGAGTCACAGTACTGGTAATGGCCAGCCGCATCATAAATCTGCGTCGCCTCTGCATCGCCGAGCGTATAGCGATACACGCCACCACCAGCAGAGTAGTTGACGTAATCCTTGCTATCCGCGCTGTTAACGGTGAAGTACACATAGGTCTTGCCGCCCTGAGCACTCACCAGCGGAGTAGCAGCAATACCGTTGAGGCCAGCCGGCAGCGCCTTGCCGTCGGCAGCAGCGACCATCGTGGTCTTACCCGTCTTCAGGTTATAGAGAACCAGAGCAGAGCCAGTAGCTGTCTGTCCGCCGACAATCAGATTGTCACCAGACACCGCAGGGGCGCTCAGATTATTCGTAAGGCCCAGATCAACCGTCTTCTGCTCGCTCAGTACACCCTTCGCCGAAAGCGAAATCACATGGAGCTTTCCGTCGTGCGTCATCTGATAGAAGGTCGAACCATTGGACGGATCGGCAATGCAATCGGCATTTGCAACAGCGCCGAGCTTCATGGTCGAAACGACATCGCCCGTCGTCTTATCAATGCACTTAAGCGTACCCGCGCTCGTAGGAACGATGGCATACTTATCCGTCAAAGCCGCACCAGTCCAGTAATAGCCCTCGGCAGGGTCGATGTTCTGCCAAGAAACTTCGCCTGTGGCAATCTTAATGCGCGCAAAGGAGCCGTTGCCGTAGGTCGCATTGTAATTCTCGTCATACGAAATATCGACCGAGCCTACATAGACGTACTCGCCGTCCGAAACGACGGTGCAGGAGCTCTGCGTCAAGTCCGTCAAACCGGGCGTCAGCCACTTGCAGATCAGCTTGTCTGCAGTAATCGCCTGGACCGCACCGCCGTTGAGCGGAACGATGATAAGGCCATTGGTATAGATCGGACGAGAGGTATAGCTCACCTTGGAGGCAAGCGGCGCAGAGGCAACCTTTTTGCCCGTGGACGAATCGATCTTAATGAGCTCGTTCTCGGTCGCAATATACACAAAGCCGTTAGCGATGACAGGTTCGCTGCAGTTGGCATACTGCTGACCAGACTCGGCCTTCCAATCGAAGGCCCACTTAAGACCGGCGGCCTGCGCAGGCGTCTTGGCATCCGTTACGGTCGAACCGTTGCCACTGTTGCCATAGCCGGCCCACTCGGCATTCCAATCAGGAGTCGTCGCATTCGGGTCCACGACAATCTTGTCGGGATCGGGCATGGCCGAATCGTCGGTGGTATAGGCAAGCGTAACCTTATCGCCGCTCTTGAGCGTAATCTGATTGGCGCAGAGTAAGGAGGGCTCTCCATTGATATACAGGTGCCAATATTTATTGGTCGCAGCATCCCAGGCATACGGCTTGTGATCGAACGGCGAGTTGATGGAATTGAGGAACCAGTACTCACCACTCTGGGAGCCGTTGTACGTAACGCCCTTGGCCTTCAGGACCGTCTCAATAAGGTTCTGGGCAGTAGAGCCTTCGGGCAGAGAAACATTGCTTGCCGAGCCCCAACGAGTATTGTTGCCGTTGACATCGGGACCGATAACATCGACAGACCCAAGAACCTGGCCAGGAAGGGCATCGGCGTCAGCACCATACATAAAGGTGACGGCATCGCCCTCTTGGAGCTCGTAGACACCGGCGCCAACGTCGGCGAACTTGCCATTTACGTAGAAGCGCCAATAGCTATTAGTCGCAGCATCCCAGCCATAGGACTTACCATCGAACGGCGAAGTAATGCCGTTGAGGAACCAGCCCCAAGACGATTCGCCAGCATCGAGAGTAAGGCCGGTCTGCTCAAGGAGATCCTTGGCAGTAGAGCCCGACTTGAGACTCGTCTGGCCCGTCGAAGCCCAAACCTGCTGCTTGCCGTCCTTGTCCTTACCGAGGACCTGAACGGAAGCATGGACGGAATCGGACGGCAGCTGGTCGCCCCAGCCACCGTAGAACCACGTAACGGTATCACCAGCATGAATGGTGACATTGTCTGCCGTGTAGTCGCTCGACTTGCCGTTGATGAACAGCTGCCAATAGGTCGAATAATCGAACGGCGTACCCAGCTCAACACCGTTGTACTTAAGGCTCAGAATGAAGGAGCCCGCAGCAACGGCGTCGATGCCATTCGCCTCGAGCGCGACCTTCGTAAGGTCAAGTGCGTTCGAGCCGGACGTCACCACATACTGCGCGTTATCGACCCAAGTCTGAGTCTTGCCCTGGGCATCGCGACCAATGACGGTCACATTCGCAGCAAGCTGGTCCTTAACGACAGGGGACGCGCTACCACCCGTAAAGGCAAACTCAATCTTCTGCCCCTGGGTGAGCTTGACGCCGCTCGCGCCAACCGAGGAAGACGCGCCGTCGACGAACAGCTGCCAGTAGGCATGAGTCGTCGGATCGTAGGCAAGCGTGCGGCCATCTGTCGGGGACGTGATGCTTTTGAGGTAGAAACCGTATGCCGTGTTCGGATCGTACTTCGCCTTGAAGCCCGTCTTCTCCTGCAGCTTAATGAAGGCATCCGCAGCCGTCGCGCCCTCATCGAGCTTGAGCTGCGTAGGTGCCACCCAGGTCTGAGCCTTGCCGTCGGCATCGGTGCCGACAATCGAGAACGAGACCTCGACCTGCTTCTTGGCAGCATCGCCGGTTTCTGTCGGGTTCTCTGTCTGGACGGCAGTCGCGGCGGCAGATCCTGCTTGGCCAGTGGATGCCGTCGAAGACTGTTCGCTCGTGGCAGAGCTCTCCCCCGTCGCTGAGCCTTCGTCGCCAGTTGCTGCCTCTGTTGTAGCGGCACTAGCTGCAGGCGCGCTCCCGGAATCCGAAGCCTCGGCGCCGCTCTGCTCAGCGGCACCGCCCGCAAGCGCTGCGTCCTCGCCCGGCGTCGTAGCCTGAGCCACGGCCCCGGCAATGCCCTCGGCGCCCTCGGCCCACAGCTGAGCCGGCGTGGTGCTGAAGGCCATCGCGAAGGCCAGGAATGCCACCAGGCCGCGCTTGGCTACGCCGCGTGCAATTGCGCCACGGCGATGCGAGACGCGCTGGCGCTCGTCCTCAATCATATCCATTTGTCTCCTACTGTCTGCACTTGGAGCGTTGCCTTGAGGCTGCCCCACGTCATCGCGCATGTTACGCCCGAGTTCCCCCATCGGGGTCCCCCTTCCCTCCAGAGCCCTATGCACACCGGCGGCATACGCCGCAGCCGCATGCAAGATGGGAGGCGATCCGACTTAACCTTAACGGCTCAGGCGCGTCGTCCGATCTGCGACGCGAACATCCCGAGCCAAGAGGAATTACGGTTACTGGTACAGCCGGGGACTTGCACCCCGATTCTCCCAAACGCGCAGGAAAACCGTGCGTTCGTGCGTCTCCGCACCACCATCTAGGCCATCGATTATTACCGTCAAAATGGTATCACGCAAAAGGGCCCCGCACACAGGCGAAGCCCAAGGTAAAAGCTATTGTTTGCGATAGGAAAATGCGGTGACGGTCGCAGCCTCTAGTGCTTCCCGCCGTGGCTGTTGAGCCAGATATTGCGGCCCAACATAAGCGCCAGCACCAGCGCGCTCACGTAGCCCATAAAGCCAATGACCGGGATACCAAACACAACCGGCTCGATGCGTGCGTAGTACACCACCGACGAACCGATAAACAGGCCGGCGATCACAATTGCCATCGACATGCGGTCGATAATTCCGCCCAGCTGTCGCAGCGCCTTATCGCTGCTCATGATCTGCGTGTTCACCTTAAGCTGGCCGCGTGTGAGCATACGCGAAGCCAGCCCCAGGTACTCAGCCGCCTCGAGTGAACCCTTCGCCGCGCGATAGCTGCTCGCGGCAAGATCGCGCCCCATGTCGCGCACGCGCGCATAGGTGCTTTTCTCGTTTTTAATGTGCGTTTGGATGATCTGAATCATGTTGACGTTGGGCATGTACTCGGTCAGCAAACCCTCGAGCGTCACCATGCCGCGGGCGAACATCGTCACCACGCTCGGCAGCTCAACGTCATTTTTGCGCGCCAGATTGAGCAGCGAGGTCAAAAACTCGCCGATATCCAGATCCTTCAGGTCAAGTCCCGCAAAGTCAGCCACGATAAAGTCCAAGTCGGACAAAAAGGCCGAATGATCGAGCTCAGCCGAGTCGCCACGCGTCACGGCGAAGCGCATGAGCGAATCCTTGAGCTTGGGCACGTCACCCTCGGCCACGGCGAAAATCATGTCCTTAACGATGCCACGGTCGTGGCTCGACATGCGTCCGACCATGCCCAAGTCGATAAAGTAAACGATGCCGTCCTTGAGAATGATGTTTCCCGCATGCGGGTCGGCATGGAAAAAGCCGTCGTCGAGCACCTGCGTCGAGTAGTCCTCGACAATCGCAGCACCGATCTTTTCCAAGTCATAGCCCTCGGCCACCAAGCGTTCAGGATCGGCGATCGAAATGCCGTCGACGTAGTCCATAACCACCACGTGCTCGGTGCACAGGTCCAGATAGGATTTAGGGCACGTCACGCCATGAACGCTCTTATGGAACTCGTAGAAGTCGTTGAGGTTTTTGGCCTCGGCCAAAAAGTTGGTCTCCTCGCGAAACGAGGTCCACAACTCCTCGACTACGCCGTGCAGGTCAACGAATTGATCGGTGTTGACGAACTTGGAAACGATACGCACCACCGAGCGGATGATATCGATGTCCTGTGCCATAACCTGCTGCGCACCGGGGCGCTGCACCTTGACGGCCACGTCCTCGCCCGTCACCAGACGAGCGCGGTGCACCTGCGCGAGCGATGCGCTACCAAGCGGATTGGGGTCGATCGCATCGAACATCTCCCCCAGGCGCAGGCCGTATTCTTCTTCCAGACAGCTGAGTACGACCTCGTACGGCACCGGCTCCACGTCGGAGCGCAGACGACGCAGCTCGTCGCAAAAGCGCTGCGGCAGAATCTCGGACCGGTTGGCCAAAATCTGCCCCATCTTGACGAACATGGGGCCGAGTTCCTCGAGCAGGCGGCGCAAACGAACCGGAGTGAGGTTATCCCACACGCGGTACTTTTTGACCAGGCGAACAATCTGCCCGATGCGTTCGCGACGACCCGCCGGCGTGAGCTGGTATTCCTCGTCCGGCGCCATCGCGTCGGGCTCCTCGGGGACCATATCGACAGCGCGCGGCTTCTTGCGAGCGCCCGAGACGACGGCATCGACCTCATCGACAACCGCCGCCTCGTCACCCAAGGGATCTAGATTGTTGTAATCGGTGGTGGAATCTGCCATCTGCGCTGCTACTCGGCCTCTTCGGTATCCTTCGCATCGTCGGGCTCAACGGACTCGACGGGCACCGAGGTCACGTTGTCCTCGACCGAATCGACGATGTCGCGCACATGGGCCAGGAAGGCCGTGCGCTCGGGGGCGGTCATAACGCGGACACGGGCAAGGATGAGCTCGTCGAGCACGCGCTGGGCCGCGGTCTCGCCCTGCGTGCCCAAGCGCTCGGTCAGATCGGAGATGGTACCGCCGGCCTGCTCGAACATGTCGGACACGCTGCGGGCGATATCGGGAGTGCCTGCGTCCTTGCGCACCTGCTCACCCTTGGTATTGAGGTCGTCGAGAACCTTCTTGCTACCCTCGACGGCAACGGCGGCGGCGCCAAAGCCAACGTTGATGGCGCCGTTAACAAGCTGATCGAGTTTCATAACCATGGTTGTCTCCAATCACAAACAACTGCATTGGCGTTCTTGTACCCAAGATTGAGTGAAAGCGACAAAGCGTTTTAGCGCTATTCGATCGACGGGAAATCCCTACCTCACGTTGTCGTTCATCGCGAAAGAGTTCTTCATGGCGCAGCTCGTGGTGTAGAGCACCTTGCCCAGCAGAGCATCGGTCTCTACGCGGACACGCTCGGCAAAGGCCTCGTTGGCGCGTGCAAGCTCGGCAGGCACCTCGGCCTCGGGCAGAGCGGCTACGGCAGCGTCGACGTCATGGATCTGCTTGTGGCCCATGCCACCGACCTTCTCCTGATAATCCTCGACCGCGCGACCGCACTCATGGAAGCGGACGTCAGCCAGCGCGCCGATCAGGCGGTTGGCCCAGTAGAAGTTTTCGGACGTCACGCGAGCCTGCGTGTCGGCATAGTACTCGGGCATGGTCTCGACGTTGGCGTACAGCGGAACCAGCGCGTTAAACGAGTTGGAACCAAACGCCATCCACTGCACGGCGCGATAGGCCGGCTGCGCATAGGGACGCAGCTGCAACACGGCGAGCTGGCTGTTGCGGTTGATGCCGATGGGGCGATATGCGCCACGCGTAGCGGGCGTGCCCTTGCTACCGTAGCAATCGTACTCCGTGCCCTGGTAGTGGCTCGAGAGTACGTACTTGATGTCCTCGATGGTCACCTTGTGCTCGGGCACGCGGCTCCAGGGGATATCGTCGCTCTCGGGCGTGTAGTCGGCGTCGGGGCCATCCCACACGTCGCTGGGGTTGAGACAGCGCTGCATGTACCACGCGCGCGGTGTGTTGTAGACGTGGTCGCTGTCGCTGTGCGAGCCAAAGGCCTCGCGCGGGTTGAAGACCGCAGCCGGGCCGTCGCCCTCGACGCCCAGCGTCAGGTCCAGATGCCACTCGGCCATCCAAGCGCGCAAGTCGGCGGAGCACATGTGGTCGGCCTGGGCGCCCTCGGCGTCATCCAGGTCAAAGCTGTCGATACCCAGCTGGTTGGGCATGGTCACATAGGCGTCGTCAGGCACGCGCTTGGCAATCCAGTGGTGGCCGCCGATGGTCTCGAGCCACCAGATCTCGTCCACGTCGCTAAAGGCGATGCCGTTGTTCTCGTAGGTGCCGTAGCGCTCGAGCAGGTCACCCAGAATGCGTACGCCGTCGCGGGCGGACTTGGCGTATGGCAGGACCAGGGTCACCATGTCCTCCTCGCCCAAGCCACCGGACTGTGCCGGAACGTATCCGTCCTCGCCCTCGTTGCCCTTGGCGGGCACATAGTCCACGAGCGGATCGGCACCGCGGACGCGCTCGTTGGTGGTGAGCGTCTCGGTTGCGGACATGCCAACATTGAGCTCGTTGAATCCGGCCTCGGCCCAAATACCGTGACCGGGAACGACGTCGGGGACGCTCGTGTAGCGCATGGGATTGTCGGGCAACTCAACGGTCAGGTGGCTCAGGACGCTCGTGTAGACACGCGGCTGCTCGTCGGGATGCACCACGCGCATGCGCTTGGGCTCAAACACCCCGTTGGACGAGTCCTCGTTGCGGGCGACCAGCGTCGACCCGTCGTAGCTCGCGTTCTTACCAACCAAAATCGTTGTGCACGGCATGCGCATCCTCCTTGAGCGAAGAAATCAAACGGCAACAGTGTATCGCTTCGGCGCAAAAAGGGCGAAACCACGGCACCTCGGAACCCCCTCGGAACCCCTGTGGTCAAAAAATGCCAAATATGAGTACTGTCACCAATTTAGTAGCAGCAAATTTCCTTGTAATGAGTGCTGAAGATCCCTATTTGTCCAAAAGCGAGACAGCGTTATTCCCCATAGGTTCAATAAAATGGGTTTCCTAACGAGAATGAATATCGTTAGGAAACCCAAAAGACGTAAAACATATGTGACTATCATGGCAACAGTACTCATATTTGGCGCTTTTTGACCACGTGGTATATGGCTAACCCCTCAAACAGCCCAAAACGCCTATTTCGATGCGCGCTCCGCGGTCGCGCGCGCAGACGTGGTGTAAGAGCGTCCTGAGGTCCGTCGCTGCAAGTCCCGATGTTACTCCTTCTTGAGGCCGCGCTT
>UQMV01000035.1 GCA_900542315.1 uncultured Collinsella sp. | reverse complement strand
TATCCGCAGTACGAGCAGGTGCTTCGTTTGGCGCAGGATTCGGGTGCCAAGGTTTCGGATACCGATTACGCGGATGCCGTGACGATTCACTTGGTGTTCAAAGCGGGAGAGCAGGAGCCGTTTTGCGCTAAGATGCGCGAGCTTATGGCGGGGCGCGAGGAGATTGAGGTCGGCGCTTCCGAATTTGACGAGTTCTAACGGCGACGGCCGGCGTGCTTTTGGAGGGATCCCAAGCGCGCCGGCCGTCGTTTTATGTTGCTGCCGTTTACTCGGCGAGCTGCTTTAGCACATCGCAGGCGATCTCGACGGCATCGTCGATGCAGCCGGGACAGCTGCGGAGCGGGCCTTTATCCGATCCGATGCCCTTGAGCGTGCCGCAGACGGTCGTCGTGTTCTTCTCGCCAAAGCGCTTGGCGATTTCGCGCGACAGCTTGTAGGTCTGGCCCTTAGTCTTGGGGTTTTCCATGCCGTCGCTCATTACAAAGCCCATGATGGCCACGGCGCCCGAGATGGCGCCGCAGGTTTCGGTCATGCCGCCCATGCCGGCGCCAAAGCCCTCGGTGAGGGTAAAGGCGACCTGGGGGTCGAGCCCGACGGCGGGCGCGAGCGTGCAGGCGACGGCCTGGGCGCAGTTAAAGCCACGGGAGTGATATTCGGCAGCCTGAGCCTGACAGGCGGTGATGTCGAGCTGGGCCGTATCGATTTGCTTCATCGTTGTCTCCTTGGTCACGGTGTACCCGCCTATGGTACCCGTGACGGGGCATGTAATCATCGAGAGCCTTATGTATGCCTCATTTTTATCTATCGAGCAAATGCCTAAGGCTTGAGATAAATACCCCTGATCAATTAGTCCCATAACCTATCTTGGTGATGGGTTGAGAGGGGTGCGGGGTAGCGGTATCGTGAACCGAATAAAACTAAAACCCAGGCAAGGGAGCTAGATATGAGCGAGCAGACTATCGGTACTACATGTGTTCAAGGCGGCTATCATCCGGGAGATGCCGAGCCGCGCCAGGTGCCCATCTACCAGTCCACCACGTGGAAGTACGACACGTCCGAGCACATGGGCAAGCTGTTTGATCTGGAGGAGTCGGGCTACTTCTACAGCCGTCTGCAGAATCCCACGTGCGATCTCGTTGCCGCCAAGATCTGCGAGATGGAGGGCGGCACTGCCGCGATGCTCACGAGCTCGGGCATGGCTGCGAACTTCCTCGCGATCTTTAACGTGGTCGGCGCCGGCGATCATGTGGTCGCTAGCTCTGCCATCTACGGCGGTACCTACAACCTGCTCGCCCACACCATGGAGCGCATGGGTCTGACCTGCACTTTCGTTGCCCCCGACTGCACCGACGAGGAGCTCGAGGCAGCCTTTGAACCCAATACCAAGCTCGTCTTTGGCGAGACCATCGCCAACCCCGCCCTTGCCGTGCTCGATATTGAGCGCTTTGCCAAGGCCGCGCATGACCACGGCGTGCCGCTGATGGTCGACAACACCTTCCCGACACCCGTGATGTGCCGTCCCTTTGAGTGGGGCGCCGATATCGTTACGCACTCCACCACCAAGTACATGGATGGACATGCTGCCTACCTGGGCGGCGTGATCGTCGATCACGGTCAGTTTGACTGGATGGCCCATGCGGACAAGTTCCCGGGTCTCACCACGCCCGACGAGAGCTACCACGGCGTGACCTATGCCGAGAAGTTCGGTCGCGAGGGTGCCTTCATTACCAAGGCAACCGCTCAGCTCATGCGCGACCTCGGCCCCATGCAGAACCCGCAGGCGGCGTTCTTCCTGAACAGCTCGCTCGAGAGCCTGCACGTGCGTATGCCGCGCCATTGCGAGAACGGTCTGGCGGTCGCCAAGTTCCTGCAGGGCCATCCCAAGGTGCGCTTCGTGAGCTATCCGGGCCTGGAGGGCGACAAGTACTACGACATGGCTCAGAAGTACATGCCCAACGGTACCTGCGGCGTCGTGAGCTTTGGCTTTACCGGTGGTCGTGCGGCGGCCGAGACCTTTATGAAGAGTCTTAAGCTCGCCCAGATTGCCACGCACGTGGCCGATGCCCGCACCTGCTGCCTGCACCCGGCAAACGCCACCCATCGCCAGATGAACGACGAGGAGCTCATCGCCTGCGGCATCTCCGCCGACATGGTGCGCCTGTCGTGCGGCCTTGAGGACACGGCCGATCTGATTGCCGACCTTGAGCAGGCGCTCGAGCAGTGCTAGGCTAGCGTGCGTGCGAGGCGTGGGACGGCTTTTCGGCTGACGACGTCCTCATAGTTCCGATTCCGTAGGCGGGACCCCGATCGTGTCCGTTTGTAGGCGATTGGGGTCCCTTTTTTGCGTTGCACGATAGAAAGGATATACATGGAGAAAACTGCCGAGCAGCTGCGCCGCGAACACATTGCCCTAGAGGGCGACACCCACGGTAAGAATAAATGGGCGATTCTGTTCACCGTGCTCGTCATGACCTTTATGGCGTGTCTGGATGCGAGCATCGTGACGGTGGCGCTCCCAGTGATGCAAAAGGAGCTGGGGGTGGGTCTCGACCGCATTCAGCTCGTGAGCTCGGTGTATCTGCTCGCGACGTGCGTCGCCATGCTGCCGTTTGGCCGCTTGGGCGATGTGCGCGGCAAGGTGAATGTGTTCCAGCTTGGTGTAATCGTCTTTACGGGTGGCTCGTTGCTTTGCGGGCTTTCGGCTTCGCTCGAGGTGCTTATCTTGGCGCGTTTCGTGCAGGGCATTGGCTGTGCCGCCGCGATGGCCAACAATATGGGCATCATCACCGAGTCGTTTCCGGCGCGTGAGCGCGGCCGTGCCATGGGCATTCTGGCGACCTTTGTGGCTCTTGGCATGATGTGCGGCCCCGTGCTCGGCGGCGTGCTGGTGGCGAGCTTTCCCTGGGAGAGCATCTTCCTTATCAATCTGCCCATTGGCGTAATCTCGTTTATCGTGGGACTCTATACGTTGCCGCATGTGAAGCCGGAGGCTGGCGAACGCCCTATGCCGTTGACAGAGGCGGCGCGTCGCTGCTTTGCGAGCTCGGCTTTCACGATTAACCTGGCTTGCATGCTTATCGTGTTCGTGGGTATCGGTGCCTCCGAGTTTGTGCTGCCGTTCTACTTTCAGGATGCCCACGGCTTTAGCTCCGATATCTCCGGCCTGTTGTTTTTGGCGATGCCGGTCGTGAATGCCTTTGTGGGCCCGCTTTCGGGCTTGGTGTCCGACCGTGTTGGTTGTGAAGCGCCCACGGCCGTTGGCCTGGGCGTGTACGTGTGCGGTCTCTTTGCGGTGAGCACGCTTGACGAGCACTCTTCCATCTTGATGATTGTGTGCTGCGTCGCGTTTATGTCGTGCGGCACGTCGATCTTCCAGAGTCCCAATAATTCGCTGTATATGGGTTCGGCTCCGCGTGAGGCGCTTGGCTTTGCGGGCAGCTTGAGCAGCTTGGCGCGCTATGCGGGCATAGCGCTGGGTATTAATGCGGCTTCGCGCATCCTGTATGGACAGACGAGCGCGGCGATGGGCAAGACGGTCACGAGCTATGTGGCGGGTCGTCCGGACGTGTTCCTCTTTGGCTTCCGTTTGGTATTCTACGTGTTGATGGCCGTTGCTACCGTGGGCTTTGCGCTCACATTGGTACGTTTGGTGAGGACGCGCGCCCGCAATTAGCGCGTTGGGAGGCTGTCTGCCACGATTCGCGCCGTCCCAAAAAGACTGGTTTGTGGTGCGATGGGGCTTGTGGGGCGGGCGGGGGTCGGTCCGTGGTAGACTATCGAACAACGTTTATTAATCGCGCGGTATCGTTGCCGCGAGAAGGGGTTGCGCCATGCAGGAGCTTGAGGATCGTATTCGCCATGACGGCATCGTAAAGGCCGGTAACGTCCTTAAGGTTGATGCCTTCCTCAACCACCAATGCGACGTTGAGCTGTTCGACCACATGGGCGCCGAATGGGCCCGTCTGTTCGAGGGCGTCGAGATCAACAAGATCCTGACGATCGAGGCTTCGGGCATTGGCATGGCTTGCATTGCAGCCCAGCATTTTGGCGGCGTGCCGGTGGTTTTTGCCAAGAAGGCGCAGTCCATCAACCTCGACGGCGAGCAGTATGCCACGACCATCTACTCCTTTACCAAGCAGAAGGAGTACCCGGTCATCGTTGGCAAGCGCTTCCTGTCCGAGGGCGACAAGGTTCTGATCATCGACGACTTCCTGGCCAACGGCTGCGCGCTCGAGGGTCTTATCAAGATCTGCGAGGCCGCAGGTGCCGAGGTATCCGGCATTGGCATTGCGGTGGAGAAGGGCTTCCAGGGCGGTGGCGATAAGCTCCGCGAGCGCGGCTTCCGCGTTGAGAGCCTAGCCCGCATCGCCGATATGGACTGCGATACCGGCGAGATCACCTTCGCCTAAGCGCGCAACACAAGCGATTGGTATGCGATGTGACAAAGGGACTTTCCCTTTGTCACATTTTTTATGAGGGGAGGTGTTGATATGGATGAGAACAAGATGGGATGGCGCGAGTATGCGCGCTATGCCGAGATGTCGGTCGAGGAGTGGCGCGCGATTGCGAGGTGCAGGTGTTTCGCGCGACAGGTCCGGGCGGACAGGGCGTGAACACGACGGACTCGGCGGTACGCATGAAACATATCCCTTCGGGGATTACCGTGACAGCGCGCGAGAGCCGCAGTCAGTTCCAAAACCGTAGCAGCTGCCTGCGTAAGCTGCGCGCTGAGCTTGAGCGTCGCGGGCGTCCACCGCGCCGACGCGTAAAGACCAAGGTGCCTCAGCGCTCACGCCAGCGCAGGCTCAATGACAAGCACTTCAACGCCATTAAAAAGGCCAACCGTCGCAAACCGGGTGGGGAGGAATGATCTTCTCAATAAGTTGCGGTGAAATAGGGACTGTTTTGCGGCTTTAGCTGCATATACAGTCCCTATTTCACCGCAACTTAGGTGGGGTTAGCGGGTGGGGCGCCAGACGTGGAGGGCGCCGGCGAGGATGTCCACCTCGATGCGCGAGGCGATAATGGGCTCGCCGTCGGCCTGGATGGGGTAGTTGGGCTCCTCAAAGGTAAGCTCAGCATGGCGACAGCGGCGCATGCGAACCGGTGGCAGCTTGGTGTGGTGGCCGTCTTTGGCCGAAAGGAACATAGGCAGGGCTACCGCGCGAGGGACGGGGCCGCAGGCGTAGCAGACGTCGAATATACCGTCACAGGGGTCGGCGTCGGGACAGATGCGATAACCCGATCCATAGGTAGGGCCCACCTGAATCGCCATGATGATCGCCCTCACGCGCTCGGCAGGCGTCCCGTCAAAGCTGACTGTCATGGGGTAGTTGCGATAGCGTAGGCCAAACTGCTCAAGTCCCGAGAGGGTGTAGAGCGGCGCGCCTGTCAAGCCGGTCTTTTTGCGCAGCTCGGTGGTGCCCAGGCCGATGGCGGCATCGATGCCGACCGAAAGCGTCTGGTCGTAGTACTCAACGGTAGCCTCGCCGCTGCCGCTTGCAGGGCTCCACGAGCGAATGCGCCCGACGTCCTGACGCTGCAGCTCGCAGGTGAGCAGCGCGCCAAAATCCTTGCCGGAGAAATCGTCGATGTCGAGCGTCTGGGCAAAATCGTTGCCGGAGCCCACGGGCAGGACGGCAAGAGCGGGGCGGGCGTCCTCCTCTTGCGTCATAAGCCCGTTGACGACCTCGTGGATCACGCCATCGCCGCCAAGGGCGATAACGGTGCGATAGCCCTGAGGCTGTGCGGCAAGTCCCTTGGCATGTCCCATGCGCTCGGTTAGCATCAGGTCAAACTGGGATGCGCGTGCAGTCATGTCCAAAAAGCGCTGCAGGCGCTCGGCAACTTCATGCGCCGCACCCGACTGGGCGGCTGGGTTGGCGATGATGAGCGTGCGACCAAAATCAGTTGCGTGCATGGGGTGACTCCCGGCGTATGACGTGACGGTGCGGTCGCGCTCAGGTCGAATTGCCCCCGATTGTGGCTGCACGGCGAATATTTACGTCTACTCTATCAGGTCGTTGTGGCGCTCGATAGCATCCGCTACCGTACCGCCCTCATCCACAATAAGCGAACGGCGCTTGGGTGAGATGATGCGCTGGGCGGGGTACACGCCACGGTGTCCGCCGGTTAGGTAGCTGATAAAGGCCACGATGACAAAGAACCCGGCGGCCGTGCCGTGGAACAGGTCGATGGCCATCATGCAGGTGGTGATGGGCACGTTGAGGCCGGCGCAGAACACGCCGAGCATGCCTAGCGCCGCCAGAAAGCTGGGGTCGATTCCGACGAGGCAACCGATCCAGCCGCCGAGTGCCGCACCGATGCCAAACAGGGGCGTGACCTCGCCGCCTTGGAAGCCGGCGCCCAGGGTGAGGGCCGTAACCACGAGCTTGATGGCTGCGTCCGCCAGGGTGGTGTTGCCGGCGAACCCGGCGCCTGAGAGCCAGGTGGCAAGGCCGGCATACTTCCAGGCGTCGAGCATCGCGTAGGCCGCGAGCACCACGAGCGCACCCACGAGCGCGCGAACGAGGTAATTGGTGATAATGCGACCGTACAGGCTCTTGACGGTTCGAACCGACCAGGCAAAGAGGCGTGCCGTCAGACCGAAGATAATGGCGCTGATAACAACGATGGCAACCGTCCGCGGCGTCATGCCGGGAACGCTGGCGATGACATTCGCTTCGTACTCGGTACTCAGGGCGAGTGATGTAAAGTAGCCGGTAAATGAGGCGACCAGGCAGTAGATGCCCGCCGTGTAGTCGATCTTGCCGATAAAGCACATCTCCATGCCAAAGAAAGCTCCGGCAAGGGGCGAGCCGAATACGGCGCCAAAGGCCGACGAGATGCCGGCGAGCATGAGGTCGTGGTGGTCATGCTTTTTGAGGTGGGCGAGGCTCGAGATGTTGCTGGCGATGGTGCCGCCAATCTGCACCGCGGCTCCCTCGCGACCGGCCGATCCGCCCGTTAGGTGCGTGAGCGTGGAGCAGACGAAGGTGAGGACGGCCATGCGCATATGGATGAGGCGGGTGCCCAGAGCGGAGTCGATGACCAGGTTGTTACCGCGTTTGGCGGCAAGACCGTGGTTTTTGTACACCCATGCGGTGGCAACGCCCACAACGGGAAGAAGCGCGTAAATCCACGCATGGTGCTCGCGATAGTCGGTCGCGATATTCAACGAGGCCAAAAACGCCCAAGCGGCAACGCCCATGGCAAGCGAGACGATGACGACGAGTACGAGCAACTTGGCGCTCGCGAGTAGGTTGCGGGCGTTGCGGCGCGTGTCGGCAGCCAAGAGATGCTCGGAGCGGGTAAGTTGATGCCTGCCTGCCGTGATGACGTCGTTCAGGGAGAAAAAGCCGCCGTCGTCGAGCGGCTGGGGATGGTCTTGCGCCTCGTTTGCGCTTTCGGGTTTGTCGTTATGAGTCATACGTTCCTCTTTTAGGTTGCATCACGAGCATTATAAAACGCGGTAAACGCGACGAGCCGATGGGTTGGTTTCCATTCTGTTTCGCGGCTTGCGGCCGACAGGTGTATTTGCGGGTACAGGCCAAGTCGCGGTCGCGCGTCGGGGATTATACTTAGACAAGCATAAAGAATCGGCGCCCCCGTTGTGCGCCGTGGCATTAAGAGGTGCATATGACAGAGAAGCTCATTCCGCTGGAGGACGCGCAGTCGATTGTTCTGTCGCACGTTGCTCCGACCGATCTCGTCGAGAGTCCCGTGTGGCAGGCCACCGGTCTTCCCTTGGCCGAGGACGCGGTGGCCGATATCGACATCTCGCCGTTTGCCAACAGCGCTATGGACGGATATGCCGTGCGCTCGGCGGACTTGGCGCAGACGTCTGGCGAGGCGCCGGTGACGCTCGACGTTATCGGACATGAGGCCGCGGGCCATGTCTTTGAGGGCACAATCGGCGCGGGCGAGACAGTCCGCATCATGACGGGCGCGCCGGTACCCGAAGGTGCCGATGCCGTGGTGAAGTACGAGATCGTCGACGTACTCGATGGCGACGGCAACGAGGGCTCGCACGTTCGCTTCTCGGCGCCTGCTAAAGTGGGGGAGAACGTTCGCTCTGCTGCCGAGGAGGCCCATGCCGGCGATGTTGTGATGCACGCCGGCGAGGTCGTGGCTCCGGCGGGCGCGGGTCTGCTGGCAAGTGCCGGATACGCGAGCGTGAAGGTGCACGCTGCCCCACGTGTGGGCATCATCTCGCTGGGCACGGAACTGGTCGCACCGAGTAAGGTGCCGGCGCGCGGTCAGATTCGCGATTCCAACTCCTCGGCGCTGATGGCCGAGGCGCTCGATGCCGGCGCCGAGCCCGTGTTCTACGGCATTGCGCCCGATGATGAGCAGGCGATTGCCGATCTGGTGCATCGCGCCGTGCAGGAGTGCGATTTTGTCATTACGAGCGGTGGCGCCTCGGCGGGCGACTACGATTTCGTGACGGCGCTCGTCCGGCGCGAGGGCGAGGTGCTGTTTGACCGCATCTCGATGCGTCCCGGCAAGGCCATCACGTTTGGCTTGCTCGGAGGTAAGCCCTACCTGGGGCTTTCAGGCAATCCGGCCGCGGCGTATGTGGGCTTTGAGATGCTCGCTCGTCCGGCGATCCGCAAGATGCGCGGCTTTGCCGAGGGTGCGCGTCCCGTGCAGCAGGCGATATTGACGCACTGCGTGAAGAAGCGCCAGGACCGACGCTTCTTCGATCGCGCCACGGTTTTGCGCGACCCCGAGACCGGTGAGCTGTTGGTGACCGAGGCCAAGACGCAGAATTCGGCGCTGCTCGGCACGATGCAGCGGGCCAACTGCCTGCTGCGTATTGACGAAGGGCCGTGTGAGCTCAAGCCGGGCGACGTCGTGGACGTCGTGCGCGTCGACCTGCCTGAGGGAACGGTGCTATAGGAGGAACGCTATGGAGTTGAAAATTTCGATCGTGACGTGCTCGGATACGCGCGATCTTGCGCAGGACGAGGCTGGAGCCGCGCTCGAGGAGCTCATCGAGGCGCAGGGATGGACGGTTGCCTCACATGTGGTCGTGCGCGACGACGTTAGCGAGATTGGTGATGCCATTGTGGAAGCTGCCGATGCGCGCCACGCCAATGTCGTGCTCACCTGCGGCGGCACGGGTCTTTCGATGCGCGACGTGACACCCGAGGCGACGCGTGCCGTCTGTGACCGTGATGTGCCGGGTGTCGCCGAGGCAATCCGTGCCTACTCGATGACCAAGACGCGCCGCGCCATGCTCTCGCGCGCCGTGTGCATGCAGCGTGGGCATACGCTTGTCATCAACTTTCCGGGATCCACGAAAGCGGCCCGCGAAAGCTGGGAGGCCGTGAGCGATCAGCTGGAGCATGCGGCCCAAATGACGGCGGGCGGCGGACATACCAACTAAGCGGTTTACCTGCGGCGGGGCGACCAGAACGGCTGCTCCGCTTTTGTTTTCCGCCGAAGCGACGCCAAGGTGCACGGCAACTCGAAACTATATTCTCTGGCGAGAATAATTTCTCACTATCATTATTCTCGTAGAAGTATAATCTGATTGCAGTTTAAAGCCCGCGGTGGGGTACCCGGGCACAAGGTCCGAAAGGGTTGAATATGTTCGATATGGTTTCACGCCGCGGTTTTGTCTCGCTTTCTGCTGCCGCTGCCGCCGGCTTTGGCCTTGCTGGCTGCTCGGGCAACAAGACGTCCGAGCCCGCTGGTTCCGATGCCGGCTCCGCCAAGTCTTCCTCTAAGAAGAAGGCTGTCGAGCTGCAGGTCTTTGCCGCCAACTCGCTCGAGAAGGCTCTGCCCGAGGTTCAGGAGCTCTACACCGAGCAGACCGGTACCACGTTTGCCGACACGCAGTTCAAAGCGTCCGGCGACCTTGTCGAGCAGATGCGCGCCGGTGCTGCGGTCGACGTGCTCATCACCGCTTCCAAGGGCACCATGGACGATGCCGAGGCCGTCGAGCTCGTCGACGCCGACACCCGTGAGGATATGTTCGTCAACGATCTCGTGATCATTCGCGCCGAGGGCTCCGACACCAAGGTCGAGGTCATCGCCGACGTCGCGAATCTGGACGGCAAGATCGCCATCGGCGACGCCAAGACCGTTCCCGCCGGCAAGTACGCCAACCAGGCCCTGGCCTCCGTGGGCCTCTACACCGGCACCGAGGGCGACGATGGCGAGTATGCTCCCGAGATCGCCGACAAGGTGGCCCTGGCCGACAAAGTTGGTACCGCCGCCGCCTATGTGTCCACAGGCGACTGCGTGGCCGGTTTTGTCTACAGCTCCGATATCTTCCGCTACGACGGCATCGAGGAGGCCTTCGTGTGCCCCGAGGATTCGCACAAGCCCATCGTGTACCCGGGTGCCGTTGCCGAGAGCTCCGAGCACGCCGACGAGGCCAAGGCGTTTATCGACTTTTGCCTGACCAACAAGAAGGCTCAGAAGATTTGGGCTAAGTACGGCTTTGAGCTTTCCGAGTAGTACGGCTTGGCGCGATAATTCCATCGTTTTGTGTTTCACTCCGTCCTTGTATTCGCTTGGAGCTTTTCGTGCTTAATAGATTCCGCATGCTTGTCGCCTGTGCTTTGATCTTCGCGCTTTGCTGGGTGCCGGGATTTGCGTTTGCTGGGGACGCTGAGGACGGGGCCCAGGTTGCTGCGACCGCTCATGGGCTTTCCTATGGGATTGAGGGTTTTGAGCGGCTGGCCAAGGGGACCGCTCGTGCCATGGAGGGCCAGCCTGAAGGCTACCGGTTTCCCGTTGACGAGGACGTGGACCTTGTAGTGGCGCCTGCTGCCGATCGCGTTGTGGTGTGGATATCGCCCAAGGCGGTCGAGAAGTATGGATTGGATCCGCAGGACAACGAGTGCGTATCGGGTCTCAAGGCCCTCGTCTGCGAGCTCGACAGCACAAACTGCATGGGAGGTGCGCAGCTGGGGGACGTGGATCTTCCTTGGTATGTCACCGCGGAAACAACGTTTGATGCCGGCGGGTATACCTATGGCTTTGACGAGCGCGGTGCGGATGGGGACCGCTATGTGGTGATTGCATCAGCCTCGGGTGATGCCAAGGGCGGCGCGCGTTGGCTTGATAGCGCTCAAATGGTAGAGGCATCGTCTGTCGTGTTGCGGGATGAGCAGGGCCCCTTGACCTCTCTGGCCTCCTTTTTGGGCGGCATCGACTACCGACCGTTTTGGGTTTCCATCAAAACGAGCGGTCTTGCCTTGCTGATCTCCTTTGCGCTGGGCCTGTTCGCCGCGTGGAAGACTATGGGTACCTCGAGCCGCATCAAGGGCCTGCTCGACTCGGTCTTTACCATTCCTATGGTGCTGCCGCCCACGGTCTGCGGCTTTCTGCTCCTCATGCTGTTTGGCCGTTCGACCGGGGTGGGCCAGTGGCTCATCGCGCACGGCGTCTCGATCGTCTTTACGTGGCCCGCGGCGGTGATATCTGCCGTGGTGGTGTCGTTTCCCCTGGTCTACCGTACGGCGCTCGGTGCCTTTGAGAGCCTTGACACGCAGATGCTCGACGCCGCGCGAACCTTGGGATGGTCCGAACGTCGCATTTTTGCCAGGCTCATGATGCCGCTCGGCTGGCCCTCGATTGCCGCCGGCACGGTGCTTGCCTTTGCCCGCGCGATGGGCGAGTTTGGCTGCACCCTGTTCTTTGCGGGCAACTACGCCGGCATTACCCAGACCATCCCCATCGCCATCTACTTTGAGTGGATGGGCGGCAACACATCGGTGGCGCTCTTTTGGGTCATCGTCGTAATCGTGTTCAGTTTCCTGGTCATTCTGTTCATCAATATTTACACGGCGCATTCGCAAAAGTACCGCGAGCGCGGCCTGTTCCGAGCGGAGTGCAAACAGGCCAAAGATCTCTCCGGACGGGGCGATTCGCTCGACCCAGTCGGCGGCGATGCCTTGCGTATTGATCGCGAGGCGCTGGCCGAGCTCATGCGCGATGATGCGGCGCCGCAGGGAGGTCGATAAGCTATGTCGCTCGTTTTGGATATTAAGAAACGTTATCCCGGGTTTGTGCTCGACATGCAGCTTGAGGCCGGCGAGGAGCGCGTGGCGCTGCTGGGCGCCTCGGGTTGTGGCAAGAGCTGCACCTTGCGTTGCATTGCCGGCGTGGAGACGCCCGACGAGGGCAAGATCGTCGTCAACGGCGTGACCTTCTTTGACTCGGCGGCAGGCATCAACCTGTCGCCCCAGGAGCGAAAATGCGCCCTGCTGTTCCAAAACTATCAGCTGTTCCCTAACATGACGGTGGCAGACAACGTGTGTGCCGGCGTAAAGGACGCGGGCGACGCCACGGCGCGCAAAAGGCTGGCCGAGCGCTACCTGGGTATCTTTGGACTGGCCGATTTTGCAGACCGCTACCCCGCGCGACTCTCGGGCGGGCAGCAGCAACGCGTGGCGCTTGCCCGTATGGTGGCGGCGCATCCGGGCATTTTTATGTTCGACGAGCCCATGAGCGCGCTCGATTCCTATCTTAAGAGCGCGCTCGAGCAGAACATGCTCGACCTGTTCGACGTGTGCAACCGCACCGTGATCTATGTGAGCCACGACATCGATGAAGCGTGCCGCCTCTGCCAGCGCATCTGCGTGATGCACGACGGGCATGTTGAGGAGATCGGCTCCATCGAGGACGTGGTCCGTCGTCCGCAGACGCTGGCGGCGCTGCGCCTGACGGGGTGCAAGAACACAAGCCGGGCGCGCAAGATCGGGCCCGAGGAAGTTGAGGCGCTCGATTGGGGCATGACCTTTAACGTGGGTCGCGAGGTTCCCGATAATGTGGCGTACCTGGGCATTCGCGCAAGCTACTTCCATGTTGACAATCGCGCGGAGCGGGGTCGCAACAGCTATGATTTGCACGTGGCCCGAGTGAGCGATTCGCGCTTTGAGCGCCTGGTGCTGCTGGACGTGCCGCGTGCTGATGCGCCCACGCGTCTGCAGTGGAAGGTCAACAAGGTGGGCATGCCTGTCGACGAGCTGCCGCAAGCAGGCGAGACGCTGCGCATGCATTTTGATGCCAGCAGGATCCATTTGGTTTGTCGATAGCGTCGGGTAATGCTGTCGGGGATATAAGCCTCGGTGGCTTTGTTTTTGCCGTTCGCCAAATGAGGGATGACAAACTCTTATCAATCAAGATAATAATTTATTAAACGACGGCACACGACGCTGCCGTACGAATGTCAACGGTGTTCGCATAGTCGATGACCGTTGATATAGTTGACCTCAACTTGTAAAGGAGGGTGCGCACATGCCGCAGACGACATACATTCGCCGCGTTGCCGCGCGCGCCCTGTATATGGCTCGGAGTCGCATATGAGCGGGTATGTTCACGGCTCCGGGAGAGACGACGCACAACTAAATAATCGACCGCAAAGCAGGTTCCCCAAAATTCCGGGTTTAGGCGCGGCTGGGTTTTCGCCACCCACCGTGCAGCAATACCGTAGCTATTCATTTTTGGTTCGAGAGGGGAACCGTCATGGCTGAAGAATTCGATTTTCATCCGATGTGGGAGAGCCTCGGCATGAATCTTGCCGACCACGACATGCTGCTGGGCGCCGTGGGCCAGATGTACGGCGATATGTTCCTGACGCAGAACAATCGCCCCAAGGCCACGTCCTACCTGGACTTTGTGGCCACCAACATCCACAGCGGCCGTATTAAGGAGATGCTCGACAAGAAGGAGGCCGGCGAGGCCACCAAGATCGTGGGCTCGTTCTGCGTGTACGTGCCCGAGGAGATCGTGCTTGCCTGTGACGGCATTCCCGTTGGTCTGTGCTCGGGTGCCGATTGGGCAACCGATAAGGTCGAGGAGCACCTGCCGCGCAACACCTGCCCGCTTATCAAGAGCTTTGCCGGCTTTAAGCTGGGCGAGGTCTGCCCCTACATTGAGTCGAGTGACCTGGTGGTAGGCGAGAACACCTGCGACGGTAAGAAGAAAGCCTACGAGTTCTTTGCCACGCAAAAGAACATGTACGTCATGGATATTCCCAACGTGCACGACGAGTCGACGCTCGTGACCTGGAAGGCCGAGGTCAAGAAGCTCGCCGCCAAGATCGAGGACGAGTGCGGCGTCAAGATTACGCCCGAGGGCCTGAAGGCTGCCATCCACGCCGTCAATGAGAAGCGCCGCGCCCTGCAGCGCCTCGCTGCGACCCGCGCTGCCGACCCTGCGCCCATCAGCGGTCTCGACAGCCTGCTGACCGTTCAGGCCGCCTTTATGGACGACACACCGCGTCTGACCGGAGCCATTAACGATATGGCGGCTGAGTGCGAGCAGCGTGTCGAGGCCGGCGAGGGCGTGGCGCCCAAGGGGACCAAGCGAATCCTGTACACCGGTACGCCCATGGCCGTGCCCAACTGGAAGCTGTTCAACCTCATTGAGAAGGCCGGCGGCGTTGTGGTAGGCGAGGAGTCCTGCACGGGCTCGCGCTACTACAAGGATTTGGTCGACGAGTCCGGCGAGACGGTCGACGAGATGCTCGACGCCATCGCCGAGCGCTACTTTAAGATCAACTGCGCCGTCTTTACGCCCAACGACCAGCGTATGAAGGACATTGTCCAGATGGCCAAGGACCTGCATGTCGACGGTATCGTCGACGTGGCCTTGCAGTTCTGCACGCTCTACGAGATGGAGTCGTTTGCCGTGGAGAAGGCCGCCGAGGAGGCGGGCATTCCGTTTATGCACATCACGACCGACTACGCCGGCGAGGACGCCGGTCAGCTGCAAACCAGGATTGAGGCTTTCTTGGAAACCATTTAGGGCTATCCGTCTCGGCGGTTTCCCCAGGCACCCGATCTTGCCGTTCAAACCGTCGCTTGCTACCAAAGTATGCGGCGCTCATCTTTCACGGCAACCTCGGGCACCTGGGAAAGCCGTTTCCTTGGTTGGTTAAAAGGTTTGTTAAGGAGTTATATGTCGGAAAATATTGAGCAGCCGTTGCCGTCCACGTTTGAGGAGTTCAACGAGCAGCGCAAGGCGGCGTTTATTCGCGTCAAGGATTACAAACAGGCCGGCAATCGCCTGGTCGGCTTTTTGTGCAGCTATACGCCGCTCGAGATTATCGATGCCGCGGGGGCTGCGAGCGTGGCGCTGTGCGGTACGTCCGATGAGGTGATTCCCGAGGCCGAGAAGGTGCTGCCGGCAAATCTTTGTCCGCTCATCAAGTCGACGTACGGTTTTGCCTATTCGCAAAAGTGCCCGTTTACGTACTTTAGCGACATGATCATCGGCGAGACCACCTGCGACGGCAAGAAGAAGATGTACGAGCTACTCAACGAGCTCAAGCGTACGCACATTCTGCATCTTCCGCAGGGCCGCGACCGCGCCTACGAGCGCGAGGGCTGGTACGAGGAGTGCCGCCTGCTCAAGGAGGAGCTCGAGGGCTTCTACGGCATCACGATTACCGACGATGACCTGCGCGCTGCCGTCCGTCGTCGCAACCGCTTGCGTGCGGCCCAGCTCGAGATGTTTGCGCTGCAGGCCAACCAGCCGGCGGCCATGAGCGGCGTCGACCTGATGAGCACCATGTTTGCCGGTACGTTTAGTTTTGATATCGAGGCCTATACGCAGCAGCTGGAGCAAAAGGTTGCCAAGCTGCGCGAGGCCTACGACGCGGGCGAGCGCCCGGTTGCGGCGGATGCCAAGCGCATTCTGATCACCGGCTGCCCGGTGGGCGGTGTGATCAACAAGATCGGTCGCACCATCGAGTCCAACGGCGGCGTGGTCGTTTGCATGGACGACTGCTCGGGCGAGCGTACGGCGGCCATGATGATCGACCCGGAGGCTCCCGACATCCTGCGCGCCATCGCCGACCGCTACCTGGATATCAACTGCTCGGTCATGACGCCCAACGACGGTCGTATGGACAACACCCTGGCCATGTGCGAGAAATACCACGTCGACGGTGTGGTGGAGAATGTGCTCCAGGCGTGCCACACCTTTAACGTGGAGAGTGCGCGCATGCAGGAGGCTGTCGAGGGTGCGGGTATTCCGTACATGAAGATCGAGACCGATTACAGCAACGGCGACATGGGCCAGATCGAGACCCGCATCGCCGCCTTCATCGAAACCCTCTAGCTTCCTCAGGCGCCGGATCTTGCTCCTCAAACCGTCGCTTGCGTACCCAAAGTACGCTGCGCTCCTCTTTCGGGGCAATCTCCGACACCTGAGAAACCTAGAGCTAAGGCGCCTGAACGCGCCGCTACCTTTGATGTTTAGATTGGAAGAGAGCCATGATAGGGATCGGGATCGATATCGGGTCTACGGCGGCTAAGGCTGCTGTGGTCGACGGGGAGGGTTCGGTGGCGTGGACGTGCGTGCAGCCAACCGGGTTCTCCTCGGTCGATGCTTCCGAGCGGCTGCGCGAGGCACTGGCAGCGGCCGGCTATGACGTGACGGCCGAAGATGCTCGCGTGGTCGCGACTGGCTACGGCCGTGTTGCCGTGCCCTATGCGCACAAGGTCGTGACCGAGATCACCTGCCACGGCACCGGTGCCGTGCGGCTGTTTGGTGACCATGGCACCGTGATCGATGTGGGTGGTCAGGACACCAAGGTCATCCAGCTTAAAAGTGGCCGCGTGGCCAAGTTTGCCATGAACGATAAGTGCGCCGCCGGCACGGGGCGCTTTTTGGAGATCATGGCCGACCGCCTAGGCATTTCTCAGCAGCAGATGGCCGACCTGGCGCGTTCCGGCGAGCCTACCAAGATCAGCAGCATGTGCACGGTGTTTGCCGAAAGCGAGGTCATCAGCCTGATCGGTCGCGGTGAGCCGCGCGAGAACATCGCCCGTGGCGTGATCGACAGCGTGGTCTCGCGCGTGGCGACCATGGCCGGGCAGGCCGCGGGCGCCCCGTACTACCTGACCGGTGGCCTGTGCGAGAACGCCTTCGTGGTGGAGCGATTGGGCGAGCTACTGGGGTCGCCGGTGACCACCTCGCCCCAGGCTCGCTTTGCCGGAGCGATCGGCGCAGCTGTCCGCGCCGCCGCCTTGGCCTAGGGGTGTACCGCGACATGCGCATCCTCAATATCTCGGCACAAAAACCAGATAGCACCGGCAGCGGCACCTACCTTGCCGCGCTCGTGCGCGAGCAGATCGAGAAGGGGCACCGTGCCGCCGTGCTTTGCGGCGCGGCACCGGGTGATACCCAAGGCGAGCTGGACCGGCGTGCTGCCGTGTTTGCCGTACCGTTCGAGTCGCCCGAGCTGCCGTTTCCCATCTGCGGTATGTCCGATGTCATGCCCTATCCCTCCACACGCTATCGTGACCTGACGCCTTCGATGCTCAAGGCATTTGAGCGGGCATTTGCTGCTGCAATCGATCGGGCGGTGGCTGAGTTTCGGCCCGATCTGGTGCTCTGCCATCACCTGTATCTGGTGACCGCATTGGCGCGCGAGTGCGTCCGGGGCGTGCCGGTTGTTGCCGTGTGCCATTCGACCGACCTGCGCCAGCTGCGTTCGCATGCGCTCGAACGCGATCGCATCGTACGTGCGGTTCGTCGGCTCGATGCCGTCTTTGCGCTCCATGCTGAGCAGGCTGAGCAGATTGGCCTGGTTTGCGGCGTCGATGCCGATCGCATCCACGTGATTGGGACGGGCTACGACCATCGCGTCTTCTGCCGCGACGCAAGCGTGGCGAGGCAGCCGGGATCGCTTGTGTACGTGGGCAAGATTTGCTTTAAAAAGGGTGTCGAGTCGCTGGTTCGAGCCGTGTCATTGCCGATTGACGATGACGTCCGCCCATCTGGCTTGGTACTTGTGGGCGGTCGCGGGGACGATGCCGAGTACGCGTGTATCGAGCGCTTGGCCGCGGCCTCGGATGTGCCGGTGACGCTGGCGGGGCGCCTGGATAGCGATGGGCTCGTGCATGCCTACCGCAGTTCCGACGTCTTTGTGCTGCCTTCGTTTTACGAGGGTCTGCCGCTCGTGACGATCGAGGCCCTCGCGTGCGGCTGCAAAGTTGTGGCGACCGATTTGCTAGGCGTTCGTCCCTGGATGGAGGCGATGCTTCCCGGTGCTCCCGTGACGTGGGTGGCGTCGCCGCGTATGACGGATGTCGACACGCCCGTGGCGGCCGACCTTCCGTTGTTTGAGCGCGCACTGGCAGATGCTATCGCGCAGGCGCTTGCGGCTCCGCCTTCGACGTTCGAGCCGTCGGCGGTCTCTTGGGAAGCGTGCCTGGCGCGTATACTTAAAGTCGTTGATTTGTTGGAAGGGAGGTTCGTATGGCTAAGGACACCATGAGGCTCACGTCTATGACGGCCGCGAGCGGTTGAGCCGCTAAGTTGGCTCCTGGAGCCCTCGCCCAGGTCCTGGGCGACTTGCCAAATGTGCATAACGACAACTTGCTCGTGGGGTTCGATACTTCTGACGATGCGAGCGTCTTCCGCGTAGGGGAGAACCTGGGGCTTGTGCAGTCCATCGACTTCTTCCCGCCGATGGTCGACGACCCGTTTCTGTTTGGCCAGATTGCCGCGGCCAACTCGATGTCGGACATCTACGCCATGGGCGGGCGGCCGAGCCATGCCATGAACCTACTCTGCATACCCAGTTGTCTGGGCATCGAGGTTGCCGGTCAGATTCTGGCGGGCGGCGCCGACAAGTGCGTCGAGGCGGGTTGCTCCATCGCGGGCGGCCATACCATCAACGACGACGAGCCCAAGTACGGCCTGTCCGTGAGCGGCTTTGTCGCGCTCGACCGCATGCTCGCCAACAGCGGCGCACGCGTGGGCGATGTTCTGCTGCTGACCAAGGCGATCGGCTCGGGCATCATCACCACGGCCATTAAGGGCGAGCTTATCGAGCAGGACGAGGCCGCAGCCATGTTTGACTCGATGCGCACCCTCAACGAGGCGCCGATTCGTCTGGCCGAGGGGCTCGAACTTCACGGCTGCACCGACATTACGGGCTTTGGCCTGATCGGGAACGCGTGCGAGATGGCCGAGGGCTCGGGCGTGCAAGTTGAGCTTGCGTCGGGATCGGTGCCGCTCTTTGATCAGGTGCTCGACATGGCGCGTCTGGGCATTATCCCCGCGGGCTCCTACCGCAACCAGGACTTCTTTGGCCCGCGTGTGGCTGCCGACGAGGATCTGGAGCCGGGCATGCTGGATGCGCTGTACGATCCGCAGACGTCTGGTGGCCTACTCATCGCGGCACCTGCTGCCGATGTTGATGAGCTTGCGTGCCGTCTACATGCTGAAGGACGTATCGCCGCCGTCGTCGGTCGCGTGTGCGTGCCGGTGCCAGGTGGTCCTGCCGTTCGCGTTGTCCGTTAACGACACGTTTATTGAGCTCTGTACCGTTCTAAACCGATTTATTCGAAAGGAAAAACTATGTCTACCAAAATTGAAGTCAATGCCATGGGCGATGCCTGCCCGCTGCCCGTCGTCAAGACGCTTAAGGCACTCAAACAGCTTAATGGCGAGGGCGCCGTCGTGACTGCGGTCGATAACGAGACCGCCGTCAAGAACATCTCCAAGATGGCGCAGGAGAAGGGCTGCACGGCCTCGGTCGAGAAGATCTCGGACGCCGAGTGGCACGTGACTGTCGTGACCGCCGGTGCCGTGGCCGTTGCGGACCCCGAGCAGGACGGTGTTGCTTTTTGCGACGCCAGCGCCGGCAAGGGCAAACTCGTCATTTCCGTCTACACCGATTGCATGGGCCGTGGCGACGACGAGCTGGGCCACAAGCTCATGAAGGCGTTTATCTTTGCCGTGACGCAGCAGGAGGAACTGCCCGCGACCATGCTGTTCTACAACGGCGGCGCCAAGCTCACCGTCGAGGGCTCTCCGGTGCTCGACGACCTGAAGGGCCTGGCCGAGCAGGGTGTCGAGATTCTCACCTGCGGTACCTGCCTCGATCACTATGGCATTAAAGACCAGCTTGCGGTGGGCGAGGTCACCAACATGTACGTAATTGTGGAGAAGATGGAGCAGGCCGTGCGCGTCGTGCGCCCGTAGTGTATTGGTTGGAGTTGCCATGAGGGAGAAGCGCCCGGCGCTTGTCATCACGTTTCCCACCACGGCGGCCGCCATGGGCTGCGAGTCCCTGTGTATCGAGCGCGGCCTTCCCGGGCGAACGATTCCCGTGCCCGGGGAGGTCGCCGCTGGCTGCGGTCTGGCGTGGAAAGCCCTGCCTGCAGATGAGGAGCTGCTACGCGGCGAGCTTGCCGCGGCAGGCGTTCCCACCGAGGGCTTTACCGTGATCGATATGTGGGAGGTCGTGCGGTGATCTACCTGGATAACGCGGCGACGACCATGCACAAGCCACAGACGGTCATCGGCGCCGTGACGCAGGCGATGTGTTCGCTCGGCAATGCCGGGCGCGGCGCCACGTCAGGTGCCCTCGATGCCGCGCGTACGATTCATGGTTGCCGCGCCAAGCTTGCGCGCCTGCTGGGATGCCCGCGCGCTGACCATGTGTGCTTTGCACCTAACTCGACGGCGGCGCTCAACACCGCCATCAACGGCGTGGTGCGTCCCGGCGACCGCGTGGTCACGACGGTGCTTGAGCACAACTCAGTGCTGCGTCCGCTTAATCGTCTTGCGGCTGAGCGGGGTGTGACCGTTGAGCATGCGGGCTGCGACGCGAACGGCGCGCTCGACTACGACGAGCTCGGGCGGTTGGTCACGCCGGGCACGCGTGCCGTGGTTGTGACGCACGCCTCCAATGTGACCGGCAACGCGGTCGACATTGCGCGCGTGGCTGCCATCGCGCATGCGGCCGGCGCGCTGTTGATCGTCGATGCTTCGCAGTCTGCCGGCGCGATGCATGTCGATATGCGGGCTATGGGCCTCGACGTGGTGTGCTTTACCGGCCACAAGGGGCTCATGGGTCCGCAGGGGACCGGCGGCCTGGCCGTGGCAGAGGGCATTGACGTGGCGCCGTGGGCCATGGGCGGCACGGGCGTGCACAGTTTCGATGCGTTGCAGCCGCTTGAGTGGCCCACGCGCCTTGAGGCGGGCACGCTCAACGGCCACGGTATCGCCGGCCTTTCTGCCGGCCTCGACTTTATCGAGGCCCAGGGCGGGGTGGAGACGATTGCAGCTCGCGAACGCTCGCTTGCCGAGCGTTTCCTCGCAGGCGTTCGCGAAATCCCCGGCATTGCGCTCTACGGTGCCTTTGACCAGCCGACGCGCTCTGCGATTGTGTCGCTCAACGTGGGTGATATCGACTCTGCCGAGATCTCGGACGCGCTTATGCAAGGGTGGGGGATTGCGACGCGCCCCGGTGCCCATTGCGCTCCGCTCATGCACCGCGCGCTCGGGACCGAGCGCCAGGGTATCGTTCGCTTCTCGTTTGGGTATTTCAACACGGCCGAGGAAGTCGACACCGCGATTGACGCTTTGCGCGATTTAGCCTGCTAGAGCGTATATACTTGCGGGATGGGTGTTTTTGCCCGTCCCGTTTTTGTTTCGACCCGAAAGGTGTGCCTATGGCCTCATCCGCCCCACGCGGCCTGCGCTCCGACCATGTCGTTACCGTCGGCATTGCGCTGTTCTCGATGCTCTTTGGCGCTGGTAACCTCATCATTCCGCCGTTGCTGGCACTTCAGGCCGGCACAGCCACGCCGCTTGCCATGATCGGCTTTTTGATTGCCGCTATCGGTCTGCCCGTTATGGGCTTTATCGCCGTCGCGCTCGCCGGAACGGCGCGCGAGCTTGCCGGCCGCGTGCATCCTAAGTTTGGCGAATTCTTCGTTGCGGCGGTCTACCTGGCCATCGGTCCGTGCCTGGCCATTCCGCGTACAAGCTCTACAGCGTTCGAAATGCTGGTGCCGCTGCTGCCCGAGGGCGTTTCGCTCGGCGCAGCACGTCTGGTGTTTGCCATCGGGTTCTTCGTCGTCGCGTTTGTGCTCACGCTGCGCCCAGGTGTCATCACGCGCGTGCTCGGCCGCATTACGGGCCCCGCGCTCATCGCGCTCATCGTGCTGGTCGTGGGTGCCGCCGTGGTCTCGCCGTTGGGTCCCGCTGCCGCGCCGCAGGCTCCCTACAACGCCGGTGCTGCCGTGCAGGGCTTTTTGACCGGCTACCAGACCATGGACCTGCTTGCGTCGCTCGCCTTTGGCATCATCATTGCTGAGACCATCTACGAGCTGGGCGTAACCGATGACAAGCGCGTGGCCTTCGAGATCTCGCGTTCGGGTGTGATCGCCGGCGTGCTTATGGCCATCATCTACTGCGGCTTGGGCCTTGCCGGTATGCAGCTCGGCACCGTGATGCCTGACGCTACCAACGGCGCCGCCATCCTCGCCCGTTCGGCCTCCATGCATTTTGGGCTTGCCGGCACGGTCGTGGTCTTTGCGATCTTCTTCCTCGCCTGCATGAACGTGTGCATTGGCCTTATCAGCTGCTGCTCGCGCTACTTTTGCGAGACGTATGTGGTCGAAGGGGGAGCAGAGGCTTCCGAGGAGGTCATGCGCCGTCCCTTTGCGGTTCTCGCCTTTGTGTTCGCAGCGTTTTCGTGCGTGCTTTCCAACGTGGGCCTCGACGTGATCCTCATGTTCTCGGTGCCCATGCTCAACGCCTTGTATCCCGTTGCCATTGTGCTGGTACTGATGGGTCTGGTGCATGGTTTTTGCGACGCGCATCCGCAGGTGTGGGTCTGGGTCGGCGGCGTGGTTGCTGTGCAGAGTGTGATCACCTCGGTCCGCGATGCGTTCTTTGCGGGCGCGTGGCTGCCATTCGATGCACTGCCGCTGGCGGACATTGGAGCCGCGTGGGCGCCGGTTGCCGTGGTGGCATTTGTGATCGGTCTGCTCCATAGTCGTTTTGTTGCACATTCGAGGAGCTAAGGCATCAATGCTTGCACAGGCGGGGAGTCTCCCCTATAATTTCCTTCGCTTTGGGACACGCAAGGTTTAGACCTTAGCTGCTCAACACCTTCGGGACGTGGCGCAGTTTGGTAGCGCGCCTGCTTTGGGAGCAGGATGTCGCAGGTTCAAATCCTGTCGTCCCGACCATATCTTGCGGGCGTAGTTCAATGGTAGAACCCCAGCCTTCCAAGCTGATGACGCGGGTTCGATTCCCGTCGCCCGCTCCATAGGATAGTTTTAACGGCTCTGTTTCCTTCTGGGAATCAGAGCCGTTTTCATATACATGCCGGGACCCCAGATCCCCTTCTAAGTTGCGGTGAAATAGTTCCTGATTAGCCGCAAAAGCTGTTATCCAGGAACTATTTCACCGCAACTTATTGAGGCTGAGCGGTCTGGGTCGATGATGGGTTCTGTTGTCGAGAAGATGAGGGCAGCCGGTCAGGAGTCTGCGTAGGGTTTTGTGGTTGGAATACCGTAGCCGCGCATCATGGAGCCGAACGCTTTGACATCGTAGGTGTCTGAGAGCTTGAAATGAATGACGTTGTGGCCCATGGCGCGCAGGTTCGCATCGCGCATGAGGGCAGCTCGATAGGTTTTTGCCGCAGTATGTTCCGGATCATTTTGGGCATCGTCCTCAAACTTGCCTAGTCCATGCAGCTCAGCCAACATCCAAGAGCCGTTTGGCATCTGCCAGCCGTAATCTGCCAAATAATAGCCGGCGTTTCCCGGTCGAGTGATTTCAACCTGAAGTTCGGGAGCGGCAACTCCCGCCAGAATCATTGCCGCCCGTGCTTCGGATTCTCCACCGTTATCCGATCTGCCATCCATGTGTTCAAAAACGTCAAATGCGCGCGCAATGCCGTGCAGTCCGCGGCAGTTCGCTTGTGCATATGCACGCAATTCTTCACGCTCGACACCGTACTCACGAGCCAACCCGTCGACATAGCCTAGTGCATATCGAAAAGCGCTCGTTCGGGCGATGTCGACCACCGTGCGATATGGATCCGTTAACGTAAACGGGCCGAGCTGCCATACGTCGCCCGGCCGCCAGCGTCGATATTCAACGAATTCGTACGTATCGCGCCTGGTGGAACGCGGCAGCAGCACTTGCACCTTGTCGAGAAGCGAATATGCAGAACCGATGCCATAGAGCAGTGCCGCCGTTGCTCCACAAAACACGGCATCCGGTTCAACGACCAGATCGGAAGAGCGTCGTGTAGGGAAAGAGTGTAGATCTCGGTGGTCGC
>UQMV01000034.1 GCA_900542315.1 uncultured Collinsella sp. | reverse complement strand
GGCGCCTGGCGGGCCGACGAGCCCGCTTGCGAGATCAAGGATTACTCGGGCACATGGATCGCACCGGGTATGGTGGACACCCACATCCATGGCTTCTACAACCACTCGACCACCGATAACGACGCCGAGGGTATCGATATCAGCTCGACCGAGCTCGCCCGCCGCGGCACCACCAGCTGGCTGCCCACGACGTTCACCGATGGCGTCGAGCAGATCAAGGACGCCTGCGCCGCCATCGCCCAGGCGGACGAGGGTCGCGGCCCCGACTTCTGCGGTGCCCGCATCCAGGGCATCTACCTGGAGGGCCCGTTCTTCACCATGAAGCACGTGGGCGCCCAGAACCCCGCTTTTCTGATCGACCCGTCCGAGGAGGTCTTCGACGAGTGGCAGGAGGCCGCCGGCGGCCGCATCGTCAAGAGCGCCATGGCGCCCGAGCGCGACGGCGCCGCCGCCTACGCCGCGGCCCTGGGCGCCAGGGGCGTGGTGACCAGCATCGGCCACTCCGACGCCACCTACGACGAGTGCATCGCCGCCATCAACGCCGGCGCCAGCTGCTTCACGCACACCTACAACGGCCAGCGCGGCCTGCACCACCGCGAGCCCGGCGTCGTCGGGGCCGCCATGGCCACGCCCAACACCTATGCCGAGATCATCTGCGATGGCAAGCATGTGAACCCGGCTGCCATCAAGGCGCTGCTGCAGGCCAAGGGCTGGCAGCACACGGTGCTGATCACCGACTGCCTGGGCTGCGGCGGCATGCCCGAGGGCAGCTACACCAGCGGCGGCATGGACGTCATCATGAAGGACAACCTGTGCTGGCTTGCCGATGGCTCTGCTATCGCCGGCTCGGTGCTCACGCTCGCACAGGGCGTCAAGAACATCGTCGACTGGGGCATTGCCAGCGCCGATATCGCCATTCGCATGGCGACCGAGGTGCCCGCGCGCTCCGCGCACGTCGAGGATAAATGTGGCAGCATCATGCCTGGCCGCGATGCCGACTTCGTCGTGTTCAATCCCGACCTCACCCTGGTCGAGACGTATGTGGGCGGCAACAGCGTCGGCAACGCGTTTGCCGAGTAGCCGCCAAAGAAACGATCCGAGAGGGGATTTAGATGATTTACGGTGCATTGGGCGATATCGAGGAGTACCGCGGAATGCTCAAGGGTCTCGACGTGCTGATCGATTGGCTCGAGGAGAACGATCCGGCGAAGCTCGAGGTCGGCAGCCATCCGATTCTGGGCGACAAGGTCTTTGCGAACGTCATGGCTCCCACGACGCGTACCGAGGCTGAGGCCCACTATGAGACGCATCAGCGCTATCACGACCTGCAGATTGACGTCGAGGGTCGCGAGGCCTTTAAGGTCGCCACGGGCAGCCTGACGCTGGTCCAGGAGTTTGACGAGAGGGACGACTACGATCTGGTCGATTCCGACGCCTCGATCGCCGGCGATCTTTCCGACGACAAGTTCGCGCTGTTCGTTGCCGGCGAGCCCCACATGCCCACGCTCGAGTTCCCGGGCGATGGCGCGCAGCCGGTCAAGAAGATTTGCTTTAAGCTGCTTGCCGACGCCTACTGGCAGGAGTAGCGCGCTGCCCGGCTGAGCTGTTCGTGCGCTGGCATGAATTCCCTAGGGGAATCACGCTGCGACCCCGTTAACCGTGTTTCCCCTAGGGGAATCACGATTAACGGGGTTTTGTTTTTGAATAGGAGAGCTGTCGACGTGGTGATACTTGGATTGGCGCACACGCACTGAAATCGGCAACAAAAAAGCCGCCCGAAGGCGGCTATCTTGTGCAATGGAGCCAGCGACCGGGCTCGAACCGGTGACCCCCGCTTTACGAGTACGTGAATTTGACATTTGCCGAGAGGGGGCTAATTTCACTGAATTTAAAAGAAGCGCAGGTAAATATAGATAAATAGTAAATATCGAGCTAACTATTAGAATCAAATATCCCACCATTTTCACACCTAAGAGGACTTGAAAGAGTGAAATAATTCATTTAGGCTGTGGGGCAAAGCCTTTATAGCTTTGCCCCACAGCCTAAATGAAAACTAACCGGGGGGTTGGATTGCAGGGATCGATTAAGAAAAGCGCTCGCGGCACATCGGAATGCATCGATAAGAGCAAAGGCGTCTATCGGATTTATTTTTCCCTGGGAAAAGATCCGGAGACAGGACGGTACCGCCGTAGTCCGTCACGCAGGGTTCACTGCAGAAGCAAGAACCCGAAAAACTGGCCGAGTGAAGTCGCCAAGGCGCTGGAGGCCTATAGAGCTGAACTTGAGGGCGCTTCCAACCGTGGCAATGGTCCTCTGGGCCTATCAGATTATGCGGACAGGTTTCACGCGAACAGGGAGTCGACCATGGGATCACCTCTTGCTTATGAGCGTGAAGGTTTGGACATTCGTCACATACGCGAGCTGTTCGGCAATCCCGATCTCACTCGGCTTAAATCGGATGACGTTCGCACTGCTTATGCCAAGGCTAGAAAAGAAGGCCGATTCAGCGAAAGTGAAATTCGCCGCATCCACATCAAACTCAAACAGGTAATGGAGGATGCCGTCGATAACGACCTTGTGGGCAAAAACCCTTGTAGGGGAGTGAAACTGCCCAAGCAGAATGTCGAGGCTCGTAAGGCGCTGAGCGCCGATGAGGCGGCAAGGCTTCTTGCGGTCCTTTTGGAGGAGAAGCCATCTTCCTTTATCACATGCACAATGCTTCTACTTCTCTGCGGTTTGAGGAAGGGGGAGGCCCTTGGTCTCTCATGGGAGGATTATGACCCCGACGCCAAGACTCTGAGGATAGTAAAGCAATATACGAACGACAGGACATTGAGGCCGCCTAAATCAAAGATGAGCAGGCGTAAGATTTCGGTTGGAAATGAACTTGCCGACTATCTGGACAGGTGGAAAGCCATTCAGCGGAGTGAGTTCGATTCCTTTGCAGTGGGGCAGACTGGAGAAACGCCCATTGTCCATTCCATTGGGATCGTTGACGCCGCCAACGGCAAACGGGCTCTTGTGACCCGGATGGATGGACATAACTATTCAAGGGCGTTTAGGCTGTTTGCGGCGAAAAACGGCTTCGGTACTTTTAAGGAGAGCAGGGAAGTCATTGGGAGTGACGGCGTCAAACGTACCCGCTATACGGGTTATAGCGGGCTGAAGCCTCATGAGCTTAGACATACGCAAGCGACTTTGCTCGTTGGTGCCAATGCGGACATTAAGACGATCCAGGCGCGTTTGGGCCATGCTAGCCCATCGACGACGCTGTCTATCTATAGCCACTTTATCGAGGCAAATGACCAGAAGGCAGCATCAGTGCTGGATGATCTGCTGAAGGGCTAAAAAGGGCTAAAAAAGAGGCCCCTTTGGGGCCTCTTTTTTAAGCGACATTGTTTCGGTAGATCATTGCGCCATATGGCGGCTCCAGCTCCATAGACTGATAGTAGCTGGCATCTAGAAGGTTGAAATAACAGATGATGGGGGCGGCTAGGTGCTCGTCCATATTTAGGTAATGTCCCTCATCATCTGTGACCAGTTTGACCTCGTCGCGCATCACGTCGGTCATGCGGGGCCAGAGTTTGGTTGCGCGCTGCAATTTGTCCTTTTGACTGTACTCTCCGTTATGGAAGAAGGCAAAATGAGGCGCATCGTATTTTGCGCCGCCGCGAATTTCAATAATTCCGACCTGGCTGCAAGACTTCGCGCATTCCTCTGTTTCCAATAAAGTCCAAGAGGAGGGGAGGACAGCGAAATCGCCGCCGAGGAGATCGACCCGTCGCATTCCCTGGGGCCTCTCCTCTTTCTCGCAATATAAAGAGAAATGGTCGTGGAGCCTCTGGAATTGCTCTCGATAAAGTTCCAATTGACTAAAACTCATTTCTTCGGATCCGTCTACGGGAAGGGCCTTCATTTCATTGGTGATTTGCCGAGCTTCCCTGAGGCACGCCTCATCGAGGGCCCTGGCGACCCTCGGCTGCAACCCCGTGAGCAGGTTGCATAGATAGTCGATAGCCTCGCCGGTGCTTCTGACTGATTCGGGGTTCTTGAGGCGTAGCTCTTCGATTTTCTCCGGGGTCGTCGCCTGAACAGTTGTTCCGAACTTTATTTTCCGCATCTTACTTCCGGATAATGGTAAACGTCCCATAACCACTCCAATCATCGTTGTATATATATTAAATCAGTCAGACAATAAAGTCTATACAGTCAGAAAGTGAATTAGAAATTAGAACTGTAACTAGATATGATTGTGAAACAGACAGTGTCACAATATAAACAGTAAGCGCCTGACCAGCTTGTTTGAAAGGAGTTATTTTATTTTCGGTCATTGATTAAAAAGCCGCCCGCCCTTCCCTATCTAAGTTTGGCGACGAAGGGGGAGGGGCGAGCTAGCCTGAAAGGATTCTACCATGATTGTAGAGCCTGAACCGTACGCTGCCGTACAAGCATCAACTGCGGTTTCTTCTGATTCCAACTTGGGCCACGAGCGCCTTCTTGGCATCGCTGAAGTGTGCAAGATAACCGGCTTGAGTCCGGTTACGGCCTCGAAGATGATGAAGGAGAGCGGGCGCGCGATTGCGTTGCACCGCCGCATTTACATCCTTGAATCGAGCTTCTTTGCATACCTCCATGAATTGGAGGCGAGCGAACCGTGCCGGCTTTAAATCCCATGAGCGTCGGCCTCGACGAGACCGCCTTGCGTATCTTAAAGAATAGGCCGCTTGGGCATATCGAACACGGTGCGCTGGATACTATCCTCGGAGGCCTTCGTCAATACCTGTGCATCGTCCCCGGCGGACCCGGTACGGGCAAAACAACGTTTATGCAGCAAATCGCCGACGGATGGGCCATTGCTGGCCATCCGGTGGTCATCTTTGAGGGCGAGCTCGGGCGAGACAGCATGCTCGCGAAGAGCCTCACCCGCATCTCGGGCGGCGAGCTCACGCACGATGATATGAACGGCGATGGCATGTCTGAGGACAAACGCGGGCTCTTCGAGAAGGTTCTCGACATTTACGCCCGCAGCATCGCCGAGCGAATGTATATCATTCCTGGTGAAATTAAATATGCCGGGATGCGAAAGGCAATCGAAGAGGTTGCCGATAAACATGGCGAACCGCCACTGGTTATTGTTGATTACGCGCAAATCGTCTCTTTGCCGCAGGAACTGCGCATTGCCGACGAGCGTATCGGCCTCAAGCTCGTCGCTTCCGAGCTCCGCCGAATCGTGGATGAGGCCCATTGTCCGCTCTTCGCTATCTCATCAATTAACCGCGTTAATTACGACAAGCAGACCACCGGGCTTCAGGCGATAGGCGGGTGCAACATGTTCGAGTATTCGGCAGATCTCGTTATGTCGCTTTCTATTAAGGGCGATAAGCCCGAAGAGCGTAATGCCAATATGTTGCTTAAAAAACGGCCCGTCATTGCTTCAATCACAAAGAACCGTTACGGTTCCTGCGGTATTGTCGAGTTTGAGTTCAACGCACCAGCAGCGACGTTTACCGAAATCGGCTAATTATGGAGCCCGGACCCTACATTGGTGGATACCGGGCTCCCAATCCATGCTTGTCGTCCGATGAGCTCGCGCGCGCCGAGAACAGGGATCTTCCTCTGCTCTCGGCCGATGAGCTCATTTGGGAACGGAAGCGCCTGCTCGATGCTCTCGATATCTATAGAGAACAATGGCGGCCATACCGTATATATCTCGGCAGCTTGCCGGGAGTCCCCTTCGATGTCTGGGCGAGGGCGAGGATTGGGCGCATCGGTCAGATGCTCCAAACAATTTCAACTTAATAAAAGGGGCGGGGCCGATGCGTCGGCCCCGCTCGGATTGGATGGTTATGACTTCCATGAATACGCATATCAACGTACGGATGAGTGAGTCGCAGCGTAAGGCTATCGAGGAGAAGGCGGCGGCCATGAACATGCCGCCGTCCTCCTTCATGCGCGATGCCGCCCTGCTCTGCGGCGAGAAGCCGGTCAGGGTCGCCGACGCGGGGGAACTTGCCGGTATCAGGACTGAGTTGAAGAAGATCGGCACGAACCTCAACCAGGCGGTCCGCGCCCTCAACACCTACGGGTCCGATCCGGTCGTCCTCAATAATCTCAACCGGGCGACTTCAATCGTCTCGACGGCGGTGGGCTGGGTCAACGACCTACTCGCCCGTGCGAGAGAGTAGGTGGTTCTCGTGAAGGAGAAGCTGGTCATGGCGCTGGTTTTCGCAGCGCTGCTTACCGCGGGGTTTGCGCCACTTATCGCCATTCCCCTCGATTGCATGATCCTCGGATTTCCAATCGAGCTGAGCTCGATCGGATTCACCCTGAGCGTGGATAACACCATTTGGTGGTGGATTAACGTGGGGCCTCATTGCGTCCCTGGCTGCCTCGCCTCGTTCGCGCTGTTCCTGTCGGTATTCGTGCTCATGCAGCTATCGGCTTCCTCGAAGGAGCGAGCCGCCGACGGAGGTGTACTTGGGGAGGCACGGGTGAAAACGGGGCCGGAGACCATCCGGGGCTCGGAGATTTGGGACGGGCACGGACAGCCGAAAAGCAGAGGATTCGTGTACGGGTTTGAGAAGACGCTGTTCGGCTCCAAGTATCTGTTCGAACCGAGGCGGCACATGTTCCTCGACGGCTCAACGGGTGCCGGAAAATCAAGATCGCTGCTGATCCCGACAATTGGTCTGCTGACGTATGAGGCGGATGACGGGGAATCGAGGCCGCAGACCATTATCGTGTCCGATGTGAAGAGCGAGCTCGTCGAGTTGACGGGCGACGAGCTGGAGCGTCGCGGGTACCGGGTGCTTCTGCTGGACGCCCAGCATCCCGAGAAGAGCGACACGTTCAATCCACTGGAAATGGTCGATAGGCTCGCGAACGGGGGGGGATCTGCCGGGGGCTGAGCAGGCCGCGGATGCCGTCGCCCGTACGCTCATCGCCGGGGAGGGCGATGCGAAGGCGAGTCACTGGACGGAATCCGCGCGGTCGCTGCTCGCCGCGACGATCCTTCTGGTCGTGCTGGACGAGGGCTGCCCGCGGGGCTGCAAGCACCTCGCGACGGTCTACCACATCATGTGCCTGGGGACGGAGGGGGCCGGCGAGGATCCGTGTGAGCCGCTGAAGGGCCTGTTCCGTTCCCTGACGCAGGGGCATCCGGCCCGCTCGCGTGCCTCACAGTTCATCTCGAGCGGCGGCAACGAGCTGAGGAGCATCGTTTCCACGCTAAAGGTCAACCTGAGGATCTACGCTTCGGCGCCGATTGCGCGAATGGTCTCGGGCGATGATATCGATCCGAGTAGAATCCTGAGCGAGAAGACCGCGCTGTTCCTCCACGTGATGGACGAGGGCTCCCCCTACAACGCGATCGCGGCGGTCCTGTTCGAGCAGCTCTACGCTGCCGTGTATTCCATCGCGGACGCAGCTGGTGGAAAGCTGCCGCGGCCGGTGTCCATCCTCGGCGACGAATGGGGGAACCTGCCGAAGGTCGAGTGCCTGCCTAGCCTTCTCAGCCTTGGGCGCTCGTACGACCTGTTCTGGATGGGCGCAGTCCAGAACATCTCTCAGCTGAACAAGTACGGCGAGCGCGACGGACGGAAGAAGATCCTGGCGAACTGCGGCGTCAAGGTCGCCATGAAACTGGGCGAGGCCGAGGACCGCCAGTATTTCACCGAGCTAGTCGGGAAGACGACGCGGCACACCATGGGAACCAGCTCGAGCAGGGGGCCTTCGGGCGGTACGGGGTCGACATCCTACAGCGAGCACGCCGACGACCTGATTCATCCTTGGGAGTGGACGGAGATGTCCCCCGACAAGGACGGCGTCATCGTGGTGAAGACCGCGGAGAACGGCGTGGGCAGGGAACATGCGGGGTGCTTCCGGGCCCCTGTCTGCGATTGCACGCGGATGCCGACGAAGGAGCACTTCGATTTGGGGACGCGCGAGCACGAGGCGGCCAAGAGGATGGAATACCAGGCCAGGCGAGCTCATCAGAACCAGAAAGTCCCACAATTGTCTACGGTTGGCCTCTTTCCGTCGAGCAGTATGAACGACCGCTAGAGGTGCGAAACGGATTGTTCAATCTGAGCAAGGAATTTTTCATTGTATATGAGTCAGGGAGACCAACCGGTCTACTCGGCCTCGCCCCCTCCAGCAATCCTTTACTCAGATACGCAGACATCTGTCTTCTTTTGTGCCCCGCAAGCATCGCCGTTCAATGTATTGCCGCTGCGGCCAGCTTCTATCGTCAAGAATTTTGCGATGTTCCCAATTTTTTCCACCTGAACCTAACCAGCAAGGAAATTGCATCAAACGAAGGAATTCGAAATCTTATCAATGAGCCAGAATTCACTTGCGCTGGCACTTTTCCAGGTGAGTGCAGCGACGGCGACTGCATGAATGTATACTGTTTTTCAGAAGTCTGTTAAGAGGAACCATGGGACGAGTTTCGGAAAACAAGTACACCAACGTTCTCAGAGCGCCACATCACGTCGCCCTTGACATAACAAACAAGTGCAACTTGAGATGTCTGCACTGCTATAACAGCAGCGGCGAGAATGAGGTCATGCACGACGAGTTGACCTCAGATGAACTTTTTGTTTTCGCAAAGGAAATGGCAGACATGTCGCTTTACAGCATGTGTTTCTGTGGAGGAGAAACCTTGTTGCGCAGTAAAGATATCTTGCGCTGCCTTCCCATATTGCGAGATGGGAATGTTGCAGCGAGCCTGGTAACCAACGGGCTTCTCCTCACGGAATCCCTTCTCCGAGATTTAGAAGATTCCGGACTCAAAAGCGTCCAATTTAGCCTAGACGGCATTGGGTCAGCTCACGATAGGCTGAGGGGACATGAGAGAGCCTTCGAAATCGTCGAAGAAGCAGTTGCCACCGTACTCAACCATTCCGATTTGCACCTTGCTATCGCATTTACGCCCACGTCGTTCAACACCGAACAGTTTCCCGATGTCATCTCACTATTAGAACCAAATCTAACAGGCCGAAGAGGACCCCGCGTGACTTTATCGAACTACGTGTCCAACCCCTCATGGTTTTGGGCCGTGCGCGAAAGAACACATTTATTAGACCGGACTATTCCCAATACCGTACGTTGATTCACGCCATTCAAGAGGACGACTTCCTTCGGAAGCGTCCGAATGTCCGACCGCAATGGGGCGACCCCGTCGACCATCTAATTCGCTTCTCTGACAACCGATATCTATTAGATCAGGTTTCAGTGCACGCAAACGGCGACATCGTCGTTTCTCCGTATATCCCGTTAGTGGTTGGCAACATCAGAAACCACCCTCTTGAGGATTACTGGAACAACGGACTTAGCTCAATTTGGTCCACAAAACTGGTTCAAGACCTCTGTAACCACATGTGGACCATTGACGACATGGAGCGTATGTCCGACACAATTTGCGATATAGATATGGGAGGTGATCTACACGTTGACCTGATTGATGATACCGCGGATGAACTGTTGAACTCATCGTTGAAGGAGATGTTGGGTTAAATGTACGAGAAGCCCGTAGTAGACAACATGAATCCGACCAGAGCATCGACTCTTGGAACGGAAACTTGGTTCGACATGTATTACATCGTGTGGGGAGCAAATGTGGCGGTCGGAGTCACCGCAGTTGGAGCCTATGAACTGGTCCTCATCACTTTTGCCGCAGCACTTCCCCTCAGCGAGCAAGGTGGCCAAGACGAGCAATGAGTCCTGAAGCGCTAAGATCATCCATTGGCGGCATGATAGGAGGAATCTGCTTTCTCGTTGTCGGGGTGTTAATGGTAAAGACCGGCAATCCCGGCCTGATTCACAGTTACCATATCGCTCATATTCCAAGCGAGAAGATTCCTCTTGTTGCCAGATTGGTCGGACTCGGAATAGCGTTGACGGGAGCCGGTCTCGTTCTCGCGGGCATCATTGCCTTTGCGTCCCAAATCCCATTATCGGCATCGGCGGCTTTCATTCTGCCGCTCATCATAATCTTTGCCGGTCTTGGCGTCTCCTTGCTAACGATCGTAGTGTTCACATTTCGACCATGGTCATAATGGATTTCCTATTGCATGAAACTTCAGGCGCATGCCCAACAAACAATGCAAAAAATTACAGCTTTAGTCGGACGGCTGTTTTATTTTTCAGCCGTCCGACTGCCGTGCGCGGCCTATTGATCGAACATAAAATTCCCGTTTCTATGAGGATCCAGCTCGCAAAGACTCTCTATGGAAGCGCTCGTGCCGATTAGTCGCCGCTTCGTTTCCGCCGAACCGCGGTGTAAGGTGTCATCAGTTGGTATTTCATACCTGATAGATTGGGGCCATTCTTGATTCGGTACGTCTTATCGAAGTTTAGTAAAACAAAGGGTGCTTTCACGTTCATTGCCATCACGACGATTGGAATCGCCCTTTCCTATGCCGCACCATATGTGAACGGAAAGTTCTTAGATTTCCTTCTTGCCAATCGCAGCGAGAAGGATGCTGTGCTTTTTGCGCTCCTCGTAGCTTCAATAGGGGTCTTTTCTGCCTTATTTTCATATTTTGCAGGAACGTTATCTATCCGTATATCCACAAAGCTTTCTTTTGACCTACTCAGGGAAACCGTCTTGCGCTTTGAGCGAGTTAATTTTCTGACGAACCGAACAACCGACTCAGCCTATACGACGCAAAGGATTTTCACTGACTCAGGTGTTGTTTCTTCTTTCGTTCTAACAAACTTTATCAGCGCTCCCCTGTCTGTTGTCGCCATTCCTTTCGTGTTGCTCGTCATATGGTCGGTTGATCCACTCCTCGCACTATTCTCCATCCTCCTTCTTGTGGCATATCTCTTCGTTATTACCGGATTGCGAAAGCTTCTATATAAAGTCATGTACGAGAAGAAGGAGGCAGATAGCGCTTTCTATGCCGTAATAGCATCGCAGTTGAATCAGATTCTCAACATTCAGTTAACGTCTTCATACAATAAAAGCGAGCTAGCACTTGACACCGGATTTGAAAAGTATTTTCCAAAGGTCTTGCACTCGGGAAAGCTCTCATTCTCACTAACATCGATTGACAGCCTTTTTGCTGCCGTGTTTCAAGCGATAATACTCATCGTATCCGGAGTGCGAATCATCAATGGAACCATGACGATAGGCGAATACACCATCGTCGGTGCATATTTTGCCGTCCTATTTAAAACCTTGAAAAACACGATGAACCTGTTCAAGTCCTATCAGGATGCCAAGGCTTCGTGGGACAGGATGAGCGCCATGGGAAAGGTAGGACCGGAACCAGAGCAAGATCAGACAGGTTTAGTCAAGATTGACACAATAAATCGCATTTCTGTTTCCAAGTTGGATTTTACGGTACCCCTTCCAGACGGATCTCCCCGAAAGGTTCTTGACGGATTTTCCTTCGATTTCTCCGGCCCTGGAACATACTGCATAACCGGAGAAAATGGAAGAGGAAAAACGTCGCTCCTTTACCTGCTCCTTGGGCTGTATCCATCGACAGGCAAAGTAACATACAACGACATGCCGATTGAAAAATGCAATTTGGATTACATACGTTCAGACACGATATCGTGCTGCCCCCAACCGTGCTTCGCTCCAGATGAGACGGTTCGGGACCTGTTGGATTATTTCAACACCCCATTTTTTACAAAGCACCAGCATATGAATGAGCTACCGTCGTTGACAACCAGCATAGAGGGCTTGCTTGAGAAACGTTGTCCTGAACTTTCGGGTGGTGAGCTGCGCCGTGTATACTTGTGGTCGGCAATTTCCCGTAATCCATCAGTCTTGGTGCTCGATGAGCCTACAACTGGATTGGATGAAACAAGCCGAGCCGAACTCGCTTCGTATGTCAGAAACAACAAATTGAAACAGCTCATTATCATTGTTTCACATGATAATGAGCTGGCAAATGCAGCGGAAACGATCGTCAGTCTAGATAACGCGTCACACCGTTGCGCAAATCGATAGGACCGCATCGAGTCGCAGCAATTGCAGAAGGCTAAGCTTTAAAGATTGCCCTTTACCCATGCGTATCTCAAGGCCTTCGATGATGATCCTTGATACCGTGGTGTTGTGTTCCGCCGCGTAGGTGCTCATCTCTTGCTTCTGCTCTTCCGTAACCCAAAAGGTGATGCACTCCCCTTTCTTGCGACTTGTCGAATCCTCTTTGTTTCGTGTGTCTTGATTACCCATGAGGGTCTTGCTCGCCTCTCCAACGGGCATGACGCGGCGAGTTGGCTTCTTAATTGCCACCGTAAATCTCCTTATCCTCCTCGATGCTCTCCTTCACCTGTTTGAGTAATCGTCCTCTTTGACACCGGCGATATTGCGCTTACGCACCGTCCGCTCATATCCCGAATATTGCCGTTCGGCACCGCCGATATTCCCGTCGGCACCGTCCCCCTGGTACGTTCTGGCTGTCCATGCAGCCGAGACCAAGGAGGTACAGCATGGCGAGAAGGATAAGGGCCAGGGAGGCCCTCAGGCTCCGTGCGTGGTACCGTCAAGATTCTTTCGCAAATTGATCGAGGCGGCCTCGGCCCCGCCTTGCTCTAGCCCTCCGCCTTCTTGCTCAGCTCGTCCATCTCCTCCAGCTTCGACATGTCCAGGTACCTCCTCTTGCCCCATTCGTGCCCCACGATGTACTTCAGCCTCGCCGTCACCAGCATCAGGGCCGAGTTGCCGTCCGGGAAGGTCCCTACGACTCTCGTCCTCCGCCTGATCTCGCGGTTGATGCGCTCGATACCGTTATTAGTCCGGATTCTGCGCCAGTGTTCCGGCGGGAAGTCCGTGTAGGCGAGAGTCTCGGAGAAGCCGTCGCGCACCGTCCTTGCGGCCGCGCCGAGCCTCATCCCGTCCAGCTCGCCCGCCACCTCCGCCGCCTTCCTCGAGCACGCCTCGCGCGATTCCTGCGCGTGGATCGCCTTCAGCATGCGCGCCACGGCCTTCCTCCTGGTCACGGGCACCCTTCCCAACACGTTGCGGTAGAAGTGGACCGTGCGGCGCTGGTAGCGTGCCCCGGGGAACACCTCCCCGGGCGCACCGAGCATCCCCGCGCACTTGTCGCCGGTGACGAGCCGCACGCCGGAGAGCCCGCGCCCCTTGAGCCGTGAGAAGAACTCGCGCCACGAGTCCGCCGACTCGGTGTAGCCCTCCGCGCAGCCGATGACCTCCCGGTCGCCGGCGGAGTTGACGCCGATGGCGACCAGCACGGCCACGTTCTCGTAGGACCCTCCCCAGCTGCGCTTGAGGTAGATGCCGTCGACGAAGACGTAAGGGCGATCGCCCTCGAGCGGCCTCTGGCGCCGGGCCTCGATGGACGCGAAGGCCCTCTCGTCGAGGTTGGAGACGGTGCCGGAGGACACCGGCGCTCCCCACAGGAGTTCGGAGACGTCCTCGATCCTCCTGGTCGAGACGCCCGCGAGGTACATCTCGACGATGGCCTCCTCGACCGAGGTCCCGCGCCTGCGGTAGCGCTCGATGGCGGCCGTCTGGAAGGTCGCGCCGCGCAGCTTCGGCACGTTGAGCTCGACCTCTCCGGCCCCGGTGACGGGCTTTCTCGCGTAGTGGCCGCTGCGGTATGCCTCCCGGCCCGCCGTCCTCTCGTAGCGCCCGGCCCCTACGAGCTCGGACGCCTCCTCGTCGAGCAGCGCGTCGGGCGTCTCCTCGACGGTCCTCCTCACCAGATTCTTTATGTCCTTGCGCAGCGACTCCTCGTCGGCTGTTACGATGTTCGCAGACACGGCCCGTGCCCCTTTCGTCGTTGATTTGTTGTTTAGCCGCTAGAGATCATATGACGGGGCGCGGGCCGTGTTCCGCTATGCGGTTGTCAATTTGCGAAAGAAATTATGCGTCACCCCGTGCGTCCGGCCTGTCGCAGAACGCGATAGCCCGCGCGGCGCACATTGACCTGTGTCAAGATTTCGGACACGGAATTGAGAGGAATCACGCTGCCATAGGCATCGCGTCGGGCTTGGGATCGGGCCGCTCGAAGAAGTCGGCCATGGCTTCGGCCGGCACCCTGTAGCCTATCGAGGAATGCGGCCCCCGCCTGCTGTGGTACGCCTCGATGAACTCGACGACTGCGTGCCCGGCCTCGGCCCCGGTGGCGAATCGCCTGCGGTAGTACATCTCGTTCTTCAGCGTGGCGAAGAACGACTCGGCCACCGCGCTGTCGCGGCAGTTGCCGGTGCGGCCGCAGGACAGCCGCACGTCGTTGTCGCGCGCCCATTCGGCCAAAAGCCCGCTGGTGTACTGGGCGCCGCGGTCGGCGTGGAATATGGCGTTGCCCGCCACGTATCCTCGCGATTTGACGGATTCCAGCGCCGCCACCGCGATGTCGGCGGCCATGCGGCTCGACAGCGACCATCCAACCACCATGTGCGTGGTCAGGTCGATCGCGGTCGCCAGGTACAGCCAGCCCTCGCCGGCGCGCAGGTAGGTGATGTCGCCCACGAGCTTGCAGGTGGGGACCGGGCTCGTGAAGTCGCGGCGCACCAGGTCGGGCCTGGGCTCGGCCTTGGGGTCGGGAATCGCGGTGCGCCTGCGCTGGCTTGGCGTGCGGCCGCGTATGCCCAGCCCGCGCATCAGCCTGCGCACCCGATACGGGGTCAATCCGGAGAACTCGGCGGGCAGGAGGCACTCCACGAACCTCGCGCCGGACCTGCGGTCCGACTCCAGCCAGACGCGCCTCACGGCCTCGCGCTCGGCCGACCGGTCGTCTTCGGGGCAGCCGTTGGAGAGCCACGAGTAGAAGCCCGACCTGCTCACGCAAAGGATCCTCGCCATGAGCGTGATTGGGTATTCGGCCTTCCCCGCCAGCATCAGCCGGTGGCGCGCGGCCACCCCTGCTCTCTGGCGAAGAAGGCCGCGGCTTTTTTCAGGAAGGCGCTCTCCATCTCGAGCTCGCGTATGCGCCTCCTGGCCTCGCGCAGCTCGCGGTCCTCGGCCTTGGGGCCGGGCCCGCCGGAAAGCTCGCGCCTGCGGTTCTGCACCCACTTGTTCACCGTCTTGGAATTCAGCCCGAGCTCGGCGCAGCACTCGGTGATGGGCCTGCCCGTCGAGATGATGTAGTCGGCCGTCTCGCGCCTGAACTCGTCGGTGTATTTCGCCGGCTGGTCTGCCATGGCTCGTCCTTTCGTCTGTTGCCCTGCATTCTAGGGGAAAATAGGTTCCTCTTGAACGCGTGTCCGAAAAGACGATACAGGTCATTGATTGGAAGGCTGTATGGACGTCAGGCTGCTTGGAAAGAAAAACGTGGGCGAGGGCCTTGGGGTCGCTGTTCTCGTTGATTCGGCTTTTGCAGAGTTAAAAGACAAGAGCGATGAGCAGTTGGCGGAGGCCCAGAGATTTTTGATTGACTTTATGAAAAAAGTTGCTCGGCTTAAGGGAGCGAGAATTGATCGGCCCCATTTCCTCCGCTCGGAGCTGAGGAGGAAGGGTGTCCATAAAGATGTCGTCGAGTTTGCCGTGGAAACGACCCCCGTTACCGCCGGAATCGATGTGGGCCTGTTCGATAGAATTGCTAGAGAAGTAATTGATTTTGAGGCAAAGAAGTCAACCGCCTTTTCCTTTGCAGCGGGTCTTCCCGGAGGTGTCGCGATGGTGGGCACCATTCCTGCCGATATTACGCAATACTACGTGCACGCATTCAGGATTGTGCAGAAACTGGCATACCTGTATGGCTGGCAGACCTTTTTTGAAGAATGTGACGACGTTGATGACGAGACTCTCTACGAAATGGCAGTGTTGCTCGGTGTGATGATGGGTGTAGGCAGCGCGAATTCGATGCTAACCGTAATCGCCAAAAACGCCCAAGAGGCGGTCGCGAAAAAGGTCGCTCGCCAGTCGCTAACCAAGACCAGTTGGTATCCGATCCTGAAGAAGCTCTTGAGCTTCATGGGTATCAAGATAACAAAGCAGACGGTGGGGGATGCCGCTGGCAAGGTAGTTGTGGGCGTCGGTGGCGTAATCTCTGGTGCTATCACCTTTATGGGTCTTTCAAAGGGGTCGGCGCGCTTGTGTAGGCAGCTTAAGTGCTTGCCGCAGGCAAACGAGCGGATTCCTGGCACTGGGTACTATGAAAAGGATGAGGCCGCGGTTGCCAAGAAGAGGATTGACGAAGCGGAACCCCTCTTTATCGAAAAGTTCGGATTTACTCCCATGTTCTACGGCTCTATTGTTGAATATGCTGACCGGCTGGAGGAGTCACTGGCGACTGGAGAAGCGAAGCTGGATGCATATAATCCGGACGTTCTTCTCTGATACTCAGCGGAATTAGGCTATGCGTAACAGAATTGTTGTTCGATCTAATGTGAACGTTGGATGATGCTAACTATTTATGGAAAACAGTTAAAATAGTTTTTCACCCCTTTTTCACTCCTCGGAGAAGGAGGAAAGAGACGCGAAAACAAAAAAGCTCAGAAGCAATTACGCTTCTGAGCTGCACTAATGCAATGGAGCCAGCGACCGGGCTCGAACCGGTGACCCCCGCTTTACGAGAGCGGTGCTCTACCAACTGAGCTACGCTGGCGACCATGTGGTGACGCAACTGAGGCGTCAACAGCTGACTATGATACGGGACATCGCAAATCGGCGCAAGTGTTCTGACGGCTTTTCTCACTTTAAATGCACTAGTATTGGAGACACGATGTCTTGCTCTTACGGGTCTCAAACAGAATGGGGCGGTGATGGCTCAACCCAAGATTCTTCTCACACGCATCGACGACCGTTTCATTTACGGGCAAGACGTTGAGCTGTGGAACGAAGCCGTGGGTTCCAACCTCGTCCTGATCGTCAACGATGAGATTGCGGCGGATTCGCGCAAGTGGGCGCCCATGAGGGTGGCAGCGCCAGAGGGCGTTTGGACGCGGTTCTTCTCGGTGCAAAGGACCATCGACATCATTCATACCGCAACGCCGCGCCAACGGATTCTGATCATGGTGGCCTCACCTTCCGATGCGCTCGCGCTGGTTAAGGGCGGTGTGCCCATTACCAGGATCAGCATCGGCCATATGGAGGCAGGGGAGGGCAAGCGTTCCGCAACGCCCGCAGTCGCCATAGACGATGCAGACGTCGCTGTTCTCAGAGAGCTGCAAGCGCTTGGCGTGAAAATGGAAGTTCGCAATCTTCCCAGTGACGAACCCGACTCCATGAATGCTCTGCTGTATTAACGAGTCATCGAACGCGGCGAGTCAGCCATAAGAAAGTTGGGTTCGATTCTGGATATTTTCAGTCTTGGAAATGGGCAGGCAACGGCTCTCTAATGCTCAGGTAGGTGAATCCAAAGTAGATAAGCAGTTGAAGAAATACAATTGAAACATGATGTAACTAGTAGGAAATAGTGGATAGCTGGTACATACCATCTTTCAAATATAGAATCTTTAGAAACATATAATTAAAAAGCAATTTACCAGCTGTTTTTATTTTTTTCATTAAAACCGTTCATCGTCATTTCGTTACCGTTTACGGACCACTTCAGATTCTGGCTACATAATTGCGTCAAAACGTCCATAATAGCCAAAGGGTTAGCCGAGGGTTGAAAAACCGGCAACCGCATCGCAGAGCACGAAGATCGGGAGAAGCATGCATTCGTTTAAGATCACCAATCAATTCTTACTCGATGATGAGCCGTTCACCATCTTGTCGGGAGCGATCCACTATATGCGTGTTCATCCGAGTGACTGGCACCACTCGCTCTATAACCTTAAGGCTCTTGGGTTTAATACGGTCGAAACGTATGTACCGTGGAATCTTCATGAGCCAAAGCCTGGCGTCTTCGATTTTTCTGGCTCAATCGATTTGGCGGCATTTCTCGATGAGGCGGCATCACTCGGTCTGTATGCAATTGTTCGTCCCTCTCCGTTTATTTGCGCAGAATGGGAATTTGGCGGCATGCCGGCATGGCTGCTGCGCCAACATGATATGAGACCGCGCAGCAGCGACCCCAAGTTTCTTGCTCACGTCGCGCGTTACTACGACCATCTCATGCCGATACTCGTCTCGCGTCAGATTGACAAGGGCGGAAACATCATCATGATGCAGGTTGAAAACGAGTATGGATCATATTGCGAGGATAAGGACTATCTTCGTGCGATTCGTCGCCTTATGGTCGAGCGCGGGGTTTCCGTGCCCCTTTGTACTTCCGATGGTCCGTGGCGTGGGTGCCTTCGTGCCGGTACGCTCATTGACGATGATGTGTTGTGCACCGGCAACTTTGGTTCTCATGCAAAGGAGAACTTTGAGGCTCTTTCTGCTTTTCACAAGGAGCATGGAAAACAATGGCCTCTTATGTGCATGGAGTTGTGGGACGGCTGGTTCAATCGCTATGGGGAGAACGTCATCAGACGCGATCCCGAAGATCTTGCCTCTTGCGTTCGCGAGGTGCTCGAACTTGGAGGGTCTTTAAACCTCTACATGTTTCATGGAGGCACCAACTTTGGATTTATGAACGGATGTTCTGCACGCCATACGCATGACCTGCACCAGGTGACATCATATGACTACGATGCTCCATTGAACGAACAGGGCAACCCGACCGAGAAATACTTCGCAATTCAAAGGACAGTTCACGAGCTGTATCCCGATATCGTACAAAGCAAGCCGTTAACAAAAAAGACGTTTGCTATGCCCGATATTTCGGTGAGTGAGCGCGTAAGTCTCTTTAATGTGCTCGATAATCTTTCGGAGTCGATTGAAGCCCAATATCCTATGCCCATGGAAGAGATGGGTCAGTCGTATGGATATACGTTATATACCACGACTGTCGAGCGTGACCGTGCAGATGAAGAGCGTATTCGGGTTATTGACGCCCGCGACCGTGCGCAGGTGTTTGTGAACGGTAACAAAGTGGCGACGCAGTACCAGGAGCACATCGGGGAAGATATACACTGCGTTCTTCCCTGTGAGCAAAACCGCTTGGATGTTCTGACCGAGGATATGGGTCGCGTCAATTATGGTCACAAATTGCTCGCCGATACCCAGCATAAGGGCATTAGGACAGGTGTTTGCGTTGATCTTCACTTTGTTACCGGTTGGGAGATGCGTTGTCTGCCACTCGATAACATCGATAGTCTTGATTATTCCGCCGGCTGGGTAGAGGGGCAACCTTCCTTTTACCGCGCAAAATTTGATATATCCGAGCCGGCTGATACCTTTATCGACACTACGGGTTTTGGAAAGGGCGTGGCATTCATTAACGGAACGAATGTCGGGCGTTTTTGGGATAAGGGTCCCATCATGACGCTCTATGTTCCGCACGGTTTATTGCACCCCGGTACCAATGAGCTCGTTATGTTCGAAACAGAGGGCGTTTACGGTGCGAATATCTCCCTTCGCTCTGAGCCCGTTATTCGTACACTTGAACAAGAAGGAGTTGAGTAGAAATGATTGTAGGCGCACGAATCGACTTTCGCTTGATTCACGGACAGGTGGCAAACCTCTGGTCTAACGCCCGTCAGGTAAGCCGCTTCATGGTAGTCGACGACGAGGTATCGCAAGACGCTACCCAAAAGCAGGTTCTTCGCATGGCTTGCCCGGCAACGGTGAAGTTGTCTGTGCTTCCTGTCGACAAGGCCGCTGCCAACATCACTGCTGGCAAATATGATGCACAACGTCTCTTTATTGTTGCAAAAAAGCCCGAGGTCTACGTTAGACTTTTGGAGAAAGGCGTTAAGCTCGAGCAGCTTATTGTCGGTAATATGACGACCATGGAGCCGGTCAAGAAGCTGTCTCGCAACATTAGTTGCGACCAGGGGGACCTTGACGCGTTTGCCAAACTTAAGGCCGATAATCTTCCAATCGTCATTCAGCTGACGCCGCAGGATAACCCAGAGGCTCTCGCGCTCTAGTCGAATTGACGCTAAGCCGCGAAGGGGGATGCGCGGTTTATATAAGCGTATTGGTATTGTAGAAACTGTTACACCTCAAATAAGGAGTTTACCATGATTGCTTGGTGGCAGATTCTTCTGTTAACCCTGTATGCGGGTTATCAGATCATGGATGAGCTGAACTGGTACACCTGTGCCGGCTCTGCCGTCTTCTCCGGTATGATTACCGGTTTGATTATGGGTGACCTGCAGACCGGTCTATTTATCGGCGGTAGCATGCAGCTCACCGTCTTGGGCGTTGGTACCTTTGGCGGCGCCTCTCGTATCGATGCCAACTCCGGCACTTTGGTCGCCACCGCCTTTGCCGTGGGCGCGGGCATGAATCCCGAGACGGCTCTTGCCGCCATCGGCGTGCCTGTCGCTGCCATTCTCGTCTACACCGATATCGCCGGCCGTTTTGCCAACACGTTCTTCGGTCATGCGTGCGATGCCGATATCGAGAAGATGAACTGGGGCGCCTACAACGTGCACTACTTGCTCGGTGCCGTTTCCTGGATGCTGTCCCGTATGATTCCGGTCTTCCTGGCTCTCGCATTTGGCCAGGGCTTGGTCGAGGGCATCACCACCGCCCTTAACGGCGATTGGAAGTGGCTGGGCGACGGTCTGTCCGTTGCCGGCGGTGCCCTGCCCGCCGTTGGCTTTGCCATCCTGCTCCGCTACCTGCCGGTCAAAAAGCACGTTGCCTACCTGCTGCTCGGCTTTGTAGTCGCCGCCCTGTTTGGTACGGCCTTCACGAGCATCATGAACCTCAACACCAACATCGTCGCTGTGAACGGCGCACTTGGTAAGGGCGCTGTGGATATGGTCGGTATGTTCAATAACATGTCGATGCTGGCGATCGCTATTATTGGCTTTGCTCTGTCTTTGCTGTACTACAAGAACAACCAGCGTCCCGTCGCTGCTGCTGGCGCTGCGGAGGGAGACGACGATGAGCTCTAATGAGAAACTCGCCAATGGCACCACTGGCTACAAGATTACCAAGGACGACCTTGCGCAGATTAACCGTCGTAACCTGCTTGGTTTCCAGGATGGTTGGAACTACGAGCGCATGCAGCACTCCGGTTATCTCTGGATTATCCTGCCCACGCTGCGCAAGCTGTACGGTGACGGCACGCCTGAGCTAAAGGAAGCTTGCCGCGCCCAGTGCGCACCGTTCTTCAACACCTCCAACTTCCTCAACACGATCATCACCGGTATCGATTTGGCGATTGAGGAAGAAGAGGGCATTGAGGGCCTCGAGGCTGTTGCCGGTCTCAAGACCGGTCTCATGGGACCGTTGGCTTCCATCGGCGATTCCATCTTCGGTTCGCTGCTCCCGACCATCTTTGGTGCCCTGGCTGCCAATATGGCCATGAACGGCAACCCCTTGGGTATCTTTATCTGGGTCGCCGTTAACATCCTTGTTGACTGGTTCCGCTGCAAGCAGACCCACATGGCCTACGAGCAGGGCATGAAGCTCGTCACCACCATGAGCGACCGTCTGAACGCGTTGACCGACGCGGCCTCCGTAATGGGTGTCTTTATGGTCGGTGCTCTGGTCGCAACCAATGTCGGTATCGTTATTGCTGCGAAGCCTGTTATCGGTGGCGTTACCGTTGACTTGCAGAACATCTGCAATATGATCTGCCCCAAGCTGGTTCCTGCCGCACTCGTCGGCTTCGTGTACTGGCTCCTCGGTAAGAAGGGCATGACCTCGACGAAGGCCATCTTTATCGTCCTGGTTCTGTCCATTGCCTTGGGTGCATTCGGTATCATTTGCAAGGGCTAAGTACTCCATATTGTCACGACACTTGAGCCTCAATTGAGATGTGGCGCACACCTCCAAGGCGACTTTATCGCCATATCCCCTGGAGTGTGCGCCTCTTTTGTTTTGTCGGGCATCGCTGTTCATAGGCGGTTGTGCAGTCATCGTGTTCGATTCATTCATAATGGCTGCCTTGAAGGGAATATACTGCAATGCCAATTTGGATCGTCCTATTCATATGTGTCGTCGTGGCTTACTTCGCTGTGACCGAAGGAGCGAAAAAATACTTCGATACGAAAGTGCAGGTATTGTTTAACTTGGGCCTCTACCAAGATTGCATAGACCTGCTCGATCGCAAACTTGCGCGTATAGTAATGTCTACGTATAAGCAGTATTACCTACGTTTCACGATCTATGAAGCTGCTGATATGGACGCATATGCAGATCGAATGCTTGACCACTTGCTGGAGATGTCGTGCAGTGATAAGCAGCGTCGGCAGCTCGCGGTTCGCGCCTTTAATTTCTATGTCAAGACGGGCAACCGGAAGCGGGCGGCGTCCATGTTGGAAGAGATGCGCTCCGTCGTATCGAAGGGCATTTTGGCGGACAGTCAATTGACCTATGACATAGTCTTTCGCCATCGGCATGACAAGATCGATGAGATGGAGGAGATGCTGGATACGAACGACCTTGGGTTACGCGGGAAGCTCTACCTACTGCTCTCATATCAATACGAGAGCATCGGGAACAAGGGTGAAGCACGTAGATATCGCAACCTTGAAAAGCAGCTTAGAGACGCCCACAGGCCTCCCACGATAAAACAAAATACTCGCTAAATTTTAATGATGCAGCGGTTGTAAGAGCCCTTTTTGGGGTTCTTTGGCTAGAGAAAGCGAACGATAGAAAGGTAGATAGGATGATTGGATTTGTACTAACTGGTCACGGTCAGTTTGCAACGGGTTTGAAGAGCGCCGTGGATATGGTTGCCGGCGAACAGCCTAACTTTGAGGTAGTTCCTTTTGCGGGTTCGGAGGCGGTTACGTTTGGTGATGATTTGCGAACCTGCATTGCCGAGATGCGTCAGGCCTGCGATGGCGTATTGGTGTTTGTTGATTTGCTTGGCGGCACTCCGTTCAATCAGGCTATCCCAATGACGACCGAGCTTGATAACGTGACTGTTGTCACCGGAACAAATCTACCTATGTTGGTGGAGCTCGTTATGACGCGTGCGTTTGGAGACCCCACGCTTGATGAACTTGCCGAACGCGCACGGGTTGTTGGTCGCGAGGGAGTCGATCTCAAGAAACTCGAAGTTGCTGACGATGATGAAGACGATGAGCTGTAGTGTCGAAATTAGCCCACTTATTGGACATGTTGATGCAATACCTGAAGGCTGAAGTACTGGTCAATTGCTAATTACGTGGAGAATATCATGACGTGCAAGAGGCGCAGACAACCGCTATATGACCAGCTCGTAGATATTCTGATCGATAAAATTGATCATGAATATCAGCCAGGTGATTTGATTTCGTCCGAACGTGAACTTGCCGAACGTTACGGGCTTTCGCGGTCGACTGTCCGGCTTGCAATTCAGGAACTTGAGTATCTTGGTCGGATTGTGCGAAAACAAGGTCGCGGTACGTTTGTTGCCGATCGACTAGCCCAAGCAACAAATCTTACCCAATCGTACAGTTTTACTGAACAGATGAAAGCGATGGGCCGGCTGCCAGAAACAACCATCTTAGAGTTCTGTGAAATGGAAGCAGATAAAACGCTCTCGATACAAATGGGGATTCGTTTGGGTGAAAAGGTATTAAAACTCAAGCGTTTACGGATGGCAGATGGTATACCTATGATGGTTGAGCGTAGCTATCTTCCAACAAGGCTCTTTATTTCACTCAAGCGTCCTCTACTCGAACAGAAGCCTCTTTACGATGTCATTGAGCAGGATTATCAGCAGAAAATTCGAGTAGCGGATGAGGAGTTCTCTGCGGGTATAGCACGTCCATGTGACGCTCGGCTTCTAGGTATTGGTGAAGGTGCTCCAGTTCTGGACATAGTCCGAACTACTCACAACACCCAAAATGATGTTGTCGAGTTTACGCTTTCGGTGGCTCGTGCGGACAAGTTTAAGTACAGGATTTCTCATTATCGAGATACTGTGTGATCGGATACGAGCGCTAACGAAAGAAAACAGCCTATGACTACTACTCGATTTGACTTTTCAGATTAAGTCTTTGTATATCAGACAATTTAGTAAAGAAAGAGGTATTAGAAATGTTCGAGAAGAGTGTCGAGGAGCTCACCGAGCTCGGCGCCCAGATCACCACGGCCGAGATTGCTCAGCAGCCCGAGCTTTGGCGTGATACGCTCAACATCTATCGCGAGAACAAGGAGGCCATCGAGGTCTTTCTGGCCGAGGCTCGCGCTATGGGCGAGGGCCGTCTGTCCGTTGTCTTCACCGGTGCCGGTACGTCCGACTACGTTGGCGATACCTGCGCCCCGTACCTGCGTCACGCTGGCAACACTGATCTCTACGACTTTAAGCCCATCGCCACGACCGACATCGTGAGCGCCCCGCGCGACTTCCTGCGCGCCGAGGATCCCACGCTCGTGGTTTCCTTTGCCCGCTCTGGCAACAGCCCCGAGAGCCTTGCCGCCGTTGCCGTTGCCAAGGAGCTCGTCCACAACGTTAAGTTCCTCAATATCACCTGCGCTCCCGAGGGCAAGCTCGCCGTCGAGTCTGCCGATGATCCCAACGCGCTGACGCTGCTCATCCCGCGCGCCAACGACAAGGGCTTCGCCATGACCGGTTCCTACACCTGCATGACCCTGCTCTCTACCCTTATTTTCGACACTGCCTCTGACGAGCAGAAGGCCGATTGGGTCGAGACGATTGCCAAAATGGGCGAGGAGGTCATCTCTCGTGAGCCCGAGATCGCCGATTACCTGGCTGGCGACTTCAACCGCGTGACCTACTTGGGTTCTGGCTCCTTCGGTGGCCTCGCCCAGGAGAGCCAGCTCAAGATACTCGAGCTCGCTCACGGTCTGGTCGCCACTTCCTACGACACCTCCATGGGCTATCGTCACGGACCCAAGTCCTTCGTCGACGACAAGACGCTCGTCTTCGTGTTCGTCAACAACGACGCTTACACCCGCCAGTACGACATCGACATCCTCAATGAGATCGGTGGCGACGAGATCGCTCAGCACACCGTTGCCGTTCAGCAGGATGGCGCTACCGTCTACGGGGGCGAGTCCTTCACCTTTAAGGGGTATGAGGCACTCCCCGAGGGTTACCTCGCCCTGCCGTTCGTGATGTTTGCTCAGGCTATCAGCCTGCTCAACTCCGTGCGTGTGGGCAACACGCCCGATACGCCGAGCCCCACCGGCACGGTCAACCGCGTGGTCAAGGGCGTGACGATTCACCCCTTCACCGCTTAATCGCGTCCCCCCTGTAAGGGCGCCCGTCCGCTCATAACGGCGGGCGGGCGCTTTTTGTTTTACGTGAGCTGGGCATAAGCATCACCACAGTTAACTGCTTTAGAAGCAAGGAGTGCATATGAGCACGTACGCTATCAAGGCCGACAAGTTCTTCCTGCCGGCGGGGCCGCAGCTGGGCGGCTATCTTATGGTCGAGGACGGCGTCTTTGGCGCCTGGCGGGCCGACGAGCCCGCTTGCGAGATCAAGGATTACTCGGGCACAT
>UQMV01000033.1 GCA_900542315.1 uncultured Collinsella sp. | reverse complement strand
GAGGGTCTGACTACGAATCAGAACGTCATAGGTTCGAATCCTATACGCCGCACCAATTGAGTTTTAAGCCTCCGGAAACGGGGGCTTTTCCTTTACGGGGGCATTGCGGAGATTCGAACCTCGGTCGAGGCGCGAGCGTGAAGAAAACGCGGAGCGTTTTTAGCGAGCGGGCGAGGGCGCCGGCAGGCGGCCGAAGCCGGTGCGGATCCGCGAAGGAACTTAATCGGTGCTTCATAAAATTTTTCCAAATTGTCGCTTGACCCATCGAGGGGTCACGTGCATAATAATCCGTGCGTTGCGGCGTTACCTCAGCTGGATAGAGGGTCTGACTACGAATCAGAACGTCATAGGTTCGAATCCTATACGCCGCACCATTTGAGATTAAAGCTCCCGGCAACGGGGGCTTTTCTTTTACGCCAGCTTGAGTGCTTTCGTCCAAAGGGACGATTTCCTGTCGACTCGTGTAAGATTCCGAGTAGATGTCGCGACTTATTCGCGACCACTCCTTCTTCAAACGACCGATCAGGGTGATACTTCGTGGCAGAGCGTCCGACATACAGGCTCAGGTTTCTCGATCCCAAAAAGCGCTTTCCGGCGATGCCCGAGCAGCCTGCGGGGCGCTCATATGGCGTGGTCTGGAAACTCTTTGGCGAGGATCAGCATGAATCTTGTTATGTCGTCGAATTCGTTGGCAAAAGTCATGTGTCGCTTTTGGGCTACGTAAGCGTTTCGGGTGAGGTGTACAAGGTGGACCGCCCCGTCAGCGAGGCTCCGCTGCCCGACGATCCCGACATGGAACTGGTCCTTGACGAGTCGGATTCCAGTATTGGTGAGATTATGGTAAGGGAAGCCAACGGTGCAATGCGCGCGTGTGCGCAAACTGCCGGCTCTCCCGAAGGCCCCATGCGCGAGCAGTCCGACCACGAGACATGGAATTCGACCCGCGCCCTTCCTTACGGCGAGTTCATGGCCTCGATGTTCTTGCGCTACGTGATATTTGCCAACTCCGAAAGCGCTATTGTGAACACGGCGGACGCCGGCGGACTCGACGAGGGTATGCAAAACGTAGTCGACAAGATCAAGCTTGTAAAGTTGCCCGAGCCGGTCGAGGTGTTTTTGGGCTTTAACACGGCACCGCTCCCCGATGCTATCGAGACGCTGCTTTACCGCGTTGACCATGCCGAGAATCCGAGCGGTATCGAGCGCTATGCCGCCGCCCTTATGAGCGAAATTGACTTGCCCCGCCTGCGCACCATCGCTGCCAAGTCCGAGATGAGCCTGGCTCGCATTGATCGCTCAAAGATTTTCTATCTCAATTTTGATCGTAGCCTGCTGGACCAGGACGAGATTGACATGCTGCTTGCCGTCGAGTGCCGTCTCAACCGCCTCTCCGGCATCCTTGAGCGCATCGGGGCCGGATTGGTCCCTACGGCATCCTCGCCGAGCCTTGAGGGCTGCGCGCTCTTTGATGCGTGGCATATCGCCAAGACGACCAACGATGTTCCCCGACTGCTCGATACGGCTTCGAGCGATAACCCGTGGGGCAAGCCGGGTACGGTGGCTTGCCAGCCGGGCGGCGAGTGGGACGTGCGCACCCGTTTTGCGCGAATCGTTGAGGCGCTCAACGTGGTCACGCGGCTCGACTATACCTATCGGGCAAACGTTGCCGAGGGGATTATGCTCGTTCGGTTTGGGCAGTCTGTCGTTGATGCCATGCCGCAACGTGAATACGACGCTCAGGATGACGCCTGGCGCGAGCTGGACGAGGACACGCGCGCGATCTGGGCCGCGGAGCACGATGCGCGCGTGGCACTCACGCTTGCGGCAGCGTGTTTTGCCGCGGGCACCTGCATCACGCGCTGCTGTGTGCAGATTGCTGCTCCCGACAGTGAGCAGGGCGAGCGCGTTGTCACAACGTATTTCTTTGGGCGCGCGGCCTATCTGGCCGATTGCGTGTCTGTCGCCAAGGATCTTGAGAGCATGGACATGGACGACATGCCGTGCAAGCGTGTGCTTGAGGCGTATGAGTCAACCGCTCCGGAGACGATTGAGCCTGCGGAGGTTCATGCTCGTCCGCGTGATGACCATCGCACGCTGCCGCCGGCGCTGCGCGATCTGCTACTTGCCGATACGGCTGACGAGTTGGAGGTCATGGAAGAGGACGACGACCCATACGTGGCCCGTGTTGTTGAATTGCGCGAGCAGGTAAAAGTCGACCGTACAGGTGCTTTTGAAGGCTTTTCCCGTCTTGTCGAGGAGTTGGAGGCTAAGTGCACTGTCGCCGAGCTTTTGGCGACAGGTCCGGTTCAAACGCAGTTTTGCGATAACCAGCTGGTGCGCATGGTGCTACCGGTGTTGGAAGAAGACCGCTCTGTGCGAATCCTTCGTGCGCCCGATGCGCTGTACTTTGCCCAGCACGAGATCTGCAGCTTTTATGCCGAGCAAGAGGACTTTGAACGAGCGCTGCCCGAGGTGCGCCATCTTTACGATCTGGCGCGCTCGTCCATGCAATCGCACTTTGCGCTCATCAACGTGCTTGCGCGTCTGGAGCGCTTTGACGAGATTATCGAGGTGGCGCGCCACGGCCTACGTATTGCCAGCGATCGTTCTGCAATTGGCTACCTGTTCTATCGCTTGGCGTTTGCCTATTGGAATTGCGATCAGCTCGACCTGGCGCTGGCTTGTTACCGTCTGGTGCCGCGCGGCGAGGAGTCGGGCAGCAGCGCGCTGGAAGAAATGCAGGGCCTTATGAACGAGATGGGCGTCAGTGAGCCTCCGACGTTCGAGGAGGCGGTCGAGACCATCCGCAAGGCTGGACTTGAGCTGCCGCCAGTGTCCGCCGTGACGAATCAGCTGGCAGATGCCGCTGTGCAACTGGTCGACAACGGCTTCTTTTTCCTGGCGCGCGGTTGCATCTTCCAAATGTGGCGTACCATGGGTAACGACGAGCTCGGCTCCCTCAACCGCTCGCTGGGGTAGGGGCGATATAGAGGGGCCGCACCGCGCTATTTGCATCGGCGCGGACGGGAGGACCCGGCAGGATCGGTAAGGCATAAAGCCGCCGAGCCTGCTAAAACTGTTAAACTCTGCTAAAGTTGCTAAACTTTGTTAAAGTTATTAAAACTAGCAGAGGAGGGCAGAATGACGAAAGCTGTTAACCCCTTTAAGCCAACGGCGGGCATGAATCCGCCTGAGCTTATCGGACGGGACACTGTTTTGGATGACTTTGCCGAGGCTCTTGAGAATGGTCCTGGTGCCCCCGATCGACTCATGCGCATCTCGGGCGTCCGAGGCACAGGCAAAACGGTGCTCCTTAATGCATTGGGTGACCTTGCACGCAAAAAAGGATTCGAGGTCGTTGACGTTGCCTCCAATGCTGGTTTTTGCAATAGAATCCTCGAGGCTCTGCAGCGAAACGTTCGTCTTGAATCAATCTCGATTTCCCCATCGATTTTAGGGGTCAGCCTTGGCTCCATGGAGATGTCGAAGTCGGCCTCTCATCTGGGCGAGGCGATGTACGATGCTGCGAAGCGCGGTGGTCTGCTCATTACGCTCGACGAGATCCAGGATGCCTCAACTGAGGAAATGCGCGAGCTAGGCAATGAGATGCAGCTCTTGATCCGCCAAGGAGCGAATGTCGCTTTCGCTTTCGCCGGGCTGCCGACATCGGTAGATGGCGTGGTGGTGGATGATACGTTGACGTTCCTTCAGCGAGCCAAACATGTTGAACTTACTCGGCTTTCCGATTTTGAAGTTGGCGGATCGTTTGAGGATACGATGAGACGAGCGGGCAAGGAGCTCGACAAAGGTGCCGCTGAGCTATTAACAAAAGCTTCGGCAGGCTATCCCTTTATGGTCCAGCTGGTCGGATATTACGCTTGGCAGGTTGCTGCGCGCAGTGGGGCGGAGAGCGTGAGCGAAGAGGCGGCTCGTAAGGGTATCCAGGCGGCTCTTGATAGCTTTAATGCTATGGTGATTGCCCCAGCGCTGCGCAGGGTGTCGGAACGGCAGTTTCAGTATCTCGCGGCGATGGCTCAATGCGAGGGCGTCGATATCGCCAACGGCGATATTGCCAAGAAGATGGGTTTGTCGGCGAGCAAAGTTGGGTCATATCGCAAGCGTCTGATCGATGCGGGGTTGATTGAGCCCGCGGGCTATGGCCGTGTTTCGTTTGCAATTCCGTACATGCGCGATTATCTGTTGGAGACCGTTCAGGAGGACTAATAAAGAATGGGCTGTCCGCGCTGTCGCTGGGGCCGTCCTTGTATCTTTGTCTCAATCTGTAACATCTGGAGGGGATTACGGCCTGCAGATGTTACAGATTGAGATGATTGACTGAGGCGTTTACTGGTAAAAGAGAGATAAAAGAGGAAACGCCTCAAAATTCCCCTTGCCCAACTTCGGCTGTTTGGTTACTATAGAACGGCTGTTACGGAGAGCTGACCGAGAGGCCGAAGGTGCTCGCCTGCTAAGCGAGTATGCCCCAAAAGGGCATCTGGGGTTCGAATCCCCAGCTCTCCGCCAGTATGACTTTGAAGAAGGGTCCCATTTGGGGCCCTTTTTTATTATCAAGAATGGCGGCTGGGGATTAGAGTCCGAAAGGGCGTGAACATTAGGCAAACACGGGGCGCTTGAAAACGGGGAGACCCAGGCGTGCTCGTGCACCCCGGTGTGGGGTTCCTAGGGGATGGAGTAGAAATATGGTAAAGGTCGGGCTGCGTAAGCCGAATCTAAAGACATCACTCAAGGCAAGAACGACCGGCAGAGCGAAGCGCGCGGTAAAGCGGGCGATAATCCCCGGCTATGGTAAGAAGGGCATGGGGTGGATCAAAAATCCGAAGAAGGCTGCTTACAATGCCGTATACAGCAGAACGACCGTCGGAGTTGGGGATGTCGCTCGCGCCGTTGCTAAATCAGGCGCTCGGAGCTCGGCGTCAAGGACGTCCTCAATTACTGTTTCATCGCATGAAATTACACCTTTGGCGAAGCCTGAACAGAAATCTCTCACTCGAGAGATTACGTCGGTTGACAGGGCGAACAAGGCGCTTTTGCTATGCTTCCTTCTTGGGTGGTCGGGCGCTCATAGGGCGTATGCACGGATGTGGGGTAGCTTCTTTCTATATCTCTTTACCTTTGGCCTTTTTGGATTTGGTTGGCTGTTTGATATTGTGACACTACTGATGAGACGCTCCGAGCTAAGGCGTCTCGGCGACAGTGATCCGACTCAACAGCAAGCGCCATGTTCTGTTGATTCTACATTCGATCGAAATGCCGCCGACTCCGGAAATTGGGAACAGCGTGGAGATGGGGAGGCTGCGGTTCGGCTAGAGCTTCAACGTAAAAACCGTGCCTATATGGAAGAAAACGGCATCGACGTGGAGATGTTTACCGAGGAAAAGGTCGCGGCGGACGCCTTGCGAACCATTGAGTCGGTATGCCCGTGCATGCTTAGGTTTGACCGAGGCATGAGCGAAGAGGAGCCAAGCATCAGCTTTTGCTCTCCAACAAAGACGGGGAAAATGCCCAAGAATGTCGTCGAGGCCCGCATTTACCATCAGGACGTGAAGCTATTGATGGATTCCCACGGCTTCGAATTGCCGGAGTATGGTGACAGCATCAATGTCATGATTAGTTATCTAGCTGATGGGCGCATAAATAAAGTCGATATCCATGGGTTCCATAATGGCCGCTCCGTTAGTGTCTCCATTCGCAGGCGGAGCGACGATCTTGTTATGACGAGTGCGGGCACCATCGGAGAAACGGGTGCCTGGCAATCGCTGTGTCCTGGGGCAGACCCCTCAGCTGGGGATCTTTTCAGGGCCTTGACCAAGGAGGTCGAAAGGATCTACTAGCATGCCCGGTGGACCCGTTTTCAAGGTCCGAAAAGACACAGCGAAGGTAAACGGCTAGCAATGTCGCTTTGGTGATTCTGACGCATCCCGTTTAAGAGGTATTCAAAAAGAGGCGCCCCGTTGGACGCCTCTCCAATCTCAAATGTAATGTTCCCCCAGCCCTACACCTCGGGTGCCTTGGCTACGGTCTCGCTCTCTGCCGCAAGTGGGCGGTTGTCGATGCGGCGGCCCAAGCGATCGAGCTTCACGAGCAGCCATTCAATGGGATTCGGCCCTGCGCCTTCCTCGTCGGCAACCAGGTCCATGACGGCGATCTTGGTGCCGTCCTGCTTGAGCGTAACGCTGCCCACCTTGTCGCCCACATGCACCGTGCCCGAAAGATCGTCGTAGCTAACCTTTTCGGTCACCTCGCCGGCAAGAGAAAACACGGTCGCTTGCGCCGTGGGGTCGGCGAGCGTGGCGTCGATCGTCTTGTCCGTCCAATCTGTCTGGCTAATGCGTGCCATAAGCGGGTTGCCGTTGGCGGTCTTTTCCTGCGTGTTGGCGATTGCGACCGTCATCTTGTGACCGTAGTACCAATTGGCAAGGGTTGCGGTATCGGTAAAGCGCTGGTCGGTGGCGGTGGAGTTCAAAACGACGGTGTAGATCTCGTCGCCATCGCGGTTGTAGGCGCTCGTAAAGCAATAGCCTGCATCGTCGGTGGTGCCGGTCTTGCCACCGATGTTGCCATCTTGGCCCAGCAAATAGTTATGCGTGTCCATGGAATGCGAATGGTCGGTGCCGTCGGCGCCCGTGACCTCGATCCAGGAATCCTCGCTCGCTACGACCTCGCGGATCGTGTCGTTTTTCATAGCCTCCTGCATCATCAGCGCTACGTCGTGTGCGGTTGAGTGCATATCACCAGCCCACTCATCAAAGTCCAGACCATGCGGGTTTTCAAAAAGCGTACCGGTGCAGCCGAGCTTCTTAGCGCGCTCGTTCATGGCCTTCACAAATGTGGCCTCGGCGTCTTTGGTCTTGGGGTCGATCTTCTTGCCCACATATTCGGCGAGCACGATGGCGGCGTCGTTGCCCGAGGGAATCATCAGGCCGCGCAGTGCCTGCTCCACGGTAAGCTCGTCGCCTTCGAGCAAGCCGGCGGTCGAATTACCCACGGTGGCTGCGGCGTTGCTCACCGTGACTTTCTCGTCCATCTTGCAATTCTCGACGGTTAGGATTGCGGTCATGACCTTGGTGATCGAGGCAATCTTGACCTGCTCATCGGCGCGGCGCCCATAGTAGACGGTGCCGTCTTTGCCCATGACGAGGGCATTGGTCGCATCGATATCGGGCAGGTTTTCGGCCGTGATGCCGCGCGCATCGGCGGTTTTGCCGCAAACATTGTCGGTCGTGAGCACTTGGGCGCCGGCGACGGTGGGCGCGCCAGCGGCAAGGGCGATAGCGCAGACAAAGCCGGCGGCAAGCTGGGCTGAGCGCTTTGCAAAAGAGGTGAGGGACTTCACAGATTTCGCTTTCGACGGGATGGTCTCTTCTGGAACTAGAGTATATCGTTTGCCGGCGTCGGCGATCATCGCGTGCGTGCGTGGCCCACATCCGCGCCCGAACGGGCACAAGGGTGCTTAAGGCCGACTTAATCACCCACGCTTGTTGTGTGTGGCGTGCGTCGCCTCGGGCATAATGGAGCGCGAGAGGAGCACGCATGAACGAGCGCATTTTGGTAGTTGATGACGAGAAGGCCATCGCCGACTTGGTTGGTATCTACCTTACAAAAGAGGGCTTTGATGTCCAGATTGCCTATAGCGGGGCCGATGCTGCCAAGGCAATCTTGGAGCAGGAGTTCGATCTGGCGCTGCTGGATGTCATGCTGCCCGATATCGATGGGTTTGAGCTGCTACGTACGATCCGTTCCAGCCATACCTATCCTGTGATTATGCTGACGGCGCGCGATGCCCAGCAAGACAAGATCGGGGGCCTTTCGCTTGGCGCGGACGATTACGTGGTTAAGCCGTTCCGTCCGCTGGAGCTCATCGCGCGCGTGCACGCTCAGCTTCGCCGCTACACCAGCTACGGTAGCCGTGCACAGGCGGCCGAGTCGCCGACCATTCAGCTCGACGGCTTGGAGATCAACCGCGACGCTCGTTCCGTGACGGTGGACGGTGCACCGGTACGCCTTACACCCACCGAGTATTCAATCTTGCTGTATCTGGTCGAGCATCGCGGCAGCGTGGTGGCCGTGGAGGACCTGTTCCGCGCGGTGTGGAACGAGGACTTTATGCCCGGCTCCAACAATACGGTGATGGTGCACATTCGCCACTTGCGCGAAAAGATCGGCGACGACGCACAAAAGCCACGCTTTATCAAAAACGTCTGGGGCGTCGGCTACATCATCGAATAACGCTTTTCGCTTGTGAGGATCTTGATATGACAAAAGACGATAGGCAAGCGTTCGAGGTGCCCGATCGGCTCTTTGAATACGTGAGGTCGGTCGTCGACAACCGCGCGCTTGCAACGGTGCTGCTCTTTTTGCTGAGCCTGCTGCTGATTGGCATCGACAACATCGTCGGAATCTTGGCGGTGCTGCTTGTCGGCTTTTTGCTGATCGATCGATTTGAGATCGTGTGCCGCTGCGTGGTGATTGGCGGCGCCGCGTGGGCCATGACGTTGGCGATTGGCGCCATGGCGCTCGGCGGCATCGAAGGGCCGGTGTTGTTCGATGCCGGCTTTGTATTCAACATGCTTGGCTTTGTGCTGGCGCTTGCCGTGTGCGTGCTGTTCTTGTGCGGCCGCGCCCTGTACTACCAGGGCTACGAGCAGGGCGAGCAGCATGCCGATTGTGTGCTGGCTGCTCGTATTCAAGATCGCCTGATCGATCACCCCGACACCTGGGACAACATCGACGGCGACTTCTTAGAGGTCGAGGGCGCCCTTAACCGCGTACGTGACCGTGAGCGCAAGGTGCAGCAAGCTCTGCGTGACGAGTCGCATCGCAAGGACGATCTGGTCACGTACTTGGCACATGACCTACGCACCCCGCTTGCCAGTGTGGTGGGCTATCTTTCGCTGCTGCAAGAGGCTCCTGAGCTGCCGGTTGAGCAACGTGCGCACTTTACGGGCGTGGCACTCGACAAGGCGCACCGGCTCGATACGCTCATCGAAGAGTTCTTCGATATCACGCGCTTTGACTTCCACGATATCGTGCTCACGCGCGGCTATGTTGATCTGGGGTTGCTGCTGGCTCAGGTGGCTGACGAGTTCTATCCCATCCTCAACGAGCAGCATAAGGAAGTCCAAGTTGATATTCGCGAGGACCTGACGGTGCTCGTGGATGGCGACAAGATGGCTCGCGTGTTTAACAACATCATGAAAAACGCTATTGCCTATAGCTATGAGGGCTCGACCATCACGATCGAGGCCAGGCGCCGGGACGACGGTGGCGTGCGCGTGCGCTTTATCAATCAGGGCGATCCTATCCCTGCGGCTAAGCTCAAGGTGATCTTTGAGAAGTTCTATCGCCTGGATGCGGCGCGTGCGACCAATCGCGGTGGTGCCGGTCTGGGCCTTGCTATTGCCAAGGAGATCATCGCGGCACACGGCGGTACCGTTGCATGTGAATCGACGCCCGAACACACGATGTTCACCATCGAGCTGCCCGCCGCATAGCCAGCGTGCCCTTACAAACACTTGACAATGCGCTCACGTACATATGAGCCGCGATTTCTACTATCGATACTGCTGAATTGATATCGATGTGGAGGTATGCGGTATGACGGCTGCTGCGGCTGTGGAGCCCACGGAGCTTGAAGAACTCATGAAAGCGCAGGCCGAGGCCGCGCGCGAGCGCGAGGTTGGGGATGCGACTCGCCCCACGGCAGAGGATCTTGCCGCCTCGCCGACGCGCATCGATGTCGAGGGCCTCGACCTGTTCTATGGCGACCATCATGCGCTCAAGGACGTGAATATCAAGATCCGCGACAAGCAGATCACCTCGTTCATCGGGCCTTCGGGCTGCGGAAAGTCCACGTTGCTGCGCTGCTTTAACCGCATGAACGACGGCATCAAGGATTGCCGCATCGAGGGCAAGATTGCGCTCGATGGTCAAGATATCCTGGGCGATTACGACATCTGCCGTTTGCGCCAGCGCGTGGGCATGGTGTTCCAGCGCCCCAACCCGTTTCCCATGAGCATCTACGACAACGTCGCGTATGGTCCGCGCGGCATGGGTGTGCGCGACCGCGTCGTGCTCGATGAGCTGGTCGAGGACTCCCTGCATCGCGCTGCCCTGTGGGACGAGGTCAAGGACAAGCTCAAGGAGTCGGGCCTGGGTCTTTCGGGTGGACAGCAGCAGCGCCTGTGCATCGCCCGCGCACTTGCCGTGCAGCCCGACATTCTGCTGATGGACGAGCCGACCTCGGCACTCGACCCTGTGTCGACGCTGGTGGTGGAGCAGCTGGCCTGCGAGCTCAAAGAGACCTGTACGCTCGTGGTCGTTACGCACAATATGCAGCAGGCGGCGCGTATCTCCGACTCGGTCGCGTTTTTCTTGCTGGGTGAGTTGGTGGAGCATGCGCCCGCCGTGCAACTCTTCAAGAATCCGACCGATCCGCGCACGGCGGATTATTTGACGGGACGTTTTGGCTGATACCATCTAGTAAAGGTACCTTTAGGGTTAAGATGCGGTCATGCCGGCCGCAAAGGGGTTCAACATGATCTATTACGTCGAGGACGATGACAACATCAGGGATTTGACGGTCTATGCACTGCGCAAGCAGGGGATCGAGGCCGAAGGCTTTTCGTGCGACGGCGAGTTTAAGGCCGCCGTGGCGCGACGGGTACCCGATGCCGTCCTGCTCGACATCATGCTGCCCGATACCGATGGCTTGGCGATTATGCGCCGCCTGCGTGCCGATCGCCTGACGGCGACGGTGCCCATCATGATGCTTACCGCCAAGGATACCGAGCTCGACAAGGTGATGGCGCTCGATGGCGGCGCCGACGATTACCTGACTAAACCCTTCTCGCTCATGGAGCTTGCGAGCCGCTGCCGCGCACTGCTGCGTCGCGGCGGCATGGTCAAGCAGGCGAGCGATGTGCTCAGCGTGGGCGACATCGTGCTCTCGCCCAGCCATCGCGAGGTGACCGTTGCCGGCGAGCCGCTTAAGCTCACCCTGCGCGAGTTCGACCTGCTCGAGTACCTCATGCGCAAGCCCGGCGTGGTTTTTACCCGCGAGTCGTTGCTGCAGAGCGTGTGGGGCTGGGACTTCGACGGCGGTTCGCGCACCGTTGACGTGCACGTGCAGACGCTTCGCCAAAAACTGGGCGAGCATGCCGGCGCCATCGAGACCGTGCGCGGCGTGGGCTACCGCTTGGCCGAGCCTTCTGTCGGTGATGGTGCCGAAGGTGACGACACCGCGGCCACCGCATCGGAGGAGTAACCCGTGGTCTTCGCCCCCCAGGGAAAACATACGCTGTCGCACCGCGTTTTTGTGACGATCTTTGTCTGCGCCATGGCGGTTATCGTGGCGTTTACGGTGCTGGGCGCGTTCTTTGTGCAAAACACCTTGGCGGATGCCACGAGTGCCAATCTGGCGCAGGAAACCGAGCTCATTGCTGCCGCCCTCGACGAGCAGCAGGAGCCCATCCCGTTCTTGCGTAGCCTCGATCGCGAGGACTTGCGCATCACGCTGATTAACAAGGATGGATCGGTTGCCTACGACAACGAGGCGTCGCCTTCCACACTGCCCAACCATGGCGATCGCCCCGAGGTCATCGAGGCCTTTGAGAGTGGTTTGGGTTCCGCGGAGCGCGCAAGCTCTACGCTCGACGAGATTATGCTGTATCGCGCCGTCGCCCTTGATAACGGCCAGGTTGTCCGCTTGGCGCAGGCCCAGCCTGGCGTTGCGGCGATTTTGCTGTCGATGGTGGCGCCGATGCTGCTTATCGCGGCAGCGGGTGCGGTACTCTCGTTTTTTATGGCGCGCCGCGAGTCCCGTGCCATCATCGCGCCTTTGCAAGAGGTGGATTTGGACCACCCACGCCGTAGCTATGAGCACGCCTATGCCGAGATGGTCCCCATGCTTGAGCGTATCGAGTCGCAGCGCCAGGAGCTCAAGCGCCAAATGGCGGTGCTGGCGGACAACGACCGTATGCGCCGCGAATTCACGGCGAATATCACCCATGAGCTCAAGACGCCGCTTACGGCGATTTCGGGCTATGCTGAGCTCATTGCAAACGGCATGGTCGAGGGCGAGGACGACCTGCGCAACTTTGGCGGTCGCATCTATCGTGAGGCGGGCCGCTTGGCAGCGCTTGTCAACGACATCCTTACGCTGTCTAACTTGGACGAGGCCGAGCGTGCAACTGAGGGCGAGGCGGTGCCCATTGGGTCCACGGAGCCTATTGAGCTCTCGCGTGCCATCTACGCGGTTGAGCAGCGTCTTGAACAGGTCGCCCGTCAGGCGAATGTGACGATAAGTCATGAGACCAAGCCTGTGGTCATCGAAGGCGTGTCGCGCTTGATCGACGAGCTCATCTATAATCTGGCAAGCAACGCCATCCGCTACAATCGACCCGGTGGTACGGTTACGCTGCAGTGCGGTACCAACGACGAAGGCCATCCGTTCCTCGCGGTCGCCGACACGGGAATCGGTATCGCGCCTGAAGAACAGGGCAAGGTATTTGAGCGGTTCTATCGCGTGGACAAGAGTAGGTCCAAGGCACGCGGCGGAACCGGCCTGGGGCTTGCCATTGTCAAGCATGCGGCCCTGTATCATCACGCCACGCTCGATCTGTCGAGCGAGTTGGGCGTGGGAACCACCATTACGGTGACGTTTCCCATACAGCAGGACGAGCCATTCGCATAGCGATACAACATAGATATTGATGTAGACGCCGCATTTGACTTTCGGGTGCGGCGTTGTTGTGCAATTTTACGATTGCTTCCGACATTTTTACAGGAGAGCCTGTTTCTTATGTATAGAGTTTGGTCTCGGTAAAAAGATGCGATAACATACGGACAGTTTTGTCAATCCGAACTGGGGAAATGAAAGGCAAGCTGCATGACCCTTCTCGAACTGTTCCAGCTGCTCAAAAAGCACCTTCAGCTGGTCATCACCCTTCCGGTGGTCTGCGCGATCGCCATGGGCATCGTGTCCTTCGTTGCGATGGACAACACCTACACCGCGACGACGAGCATGTACGTTCTCGCCAAGACCGACGATAGCGGTCAGATGAGCTACAACGATCTCTCGGCGAGCCAGATGCTTTCCAACGATATTGCCACGCTGCTGGATAGCGATAGCGTTAAGAGCGGCGCCGCCAAGGAACTGGGCCTCACCGATCTGGATGACTACAAGGTGTCTGTTTCCTCCGAGACCACCACGCGTGTCATTACGCTTTCGGTTACCGGCACCGATGCCAAGGAGACGGCTGAGGTCGCAAAGGCCATGGCCAGCTCGGTGAGCACGGTCGCTCAGAACGTCGGCGCTGCCCAGAGCATCAACGTTATCGACGAGGCTAAGACCCCCGAAGCCCCCAGCGGCCCCAAGCGCACGCTGTATATTGCCGTCGCGTTCCTCGCCGGTATCTTTATCGCAGTTGCCTATGTCGTTTTGGCAGACATGCTCAATACCCGCATCCGCGGTGCCGAAGAGGCAGAAGAGCTCCTGGGTATTCCCGTTGTTGGCCGAATTCCGGCTATGAAAGGTGGTAAATAGGCATGGCTAAGGCAAAGAACACCGACAAGCTCGTTGTACAGAATGCCGCCAAGACCCTTCTGGCCAACATCCGCTTTGCGAGCGTGGACGACCCCATTCGCACCATCACCGTTACCTCCTCGATTCCCAACGAGGGCAAGTCTACGGTTTCCATTAACCTTGCTCAGGCAATCGCCACGAGCGGCAAGTCCGTGCTCCTGGTCGAGGCCGATATGCGCCGCAGGTCCCTTTCCGATATGCTCGGCGTTCGTTCGCGCGGCGGACTCTATGCGGTCCTTTCCGAGCAGATCTCCATTGACCAGGCAATTGTCGAGACGGGTCAGAAGAACTTCTACTTCCTCGATGCTGAGCCGCATATTCCCAATCCTGCCGACATCATCGTCTCCCATCGCTTTTCCAAGCTGGTCAAGGCGCTGTCTGCCAAGTTCCAGTACGTCATCTTCGACGCTCCTCCGGTAGGCACCTTCATCGATGCTGCCGAGATCGCAAGTCTGACCGACGGTACGCTGTTCGTGGTGCGCGAGGACTTCACCAAGCGCGAGGAGGCGCTCAACGCCATCGGTCAGCTTAAGAAGTCCGAGAAGGTCAAGCTCATCGGTACCGTTATGAACTACTGCGAGACCGAGACCAGCGAGTACTACTACTCCTACTACACCAAGGACGGTAAGAAGGTGAAGAAGGGCTCCGACGATCAGGGCACTTCCAAAAAGGGCATCTTCACCAACCGAGCAAACGTTTAGTTGATTAAGGCTGACCTATGCGTGACATTCATTGCCATATCTTGCCGGGTGTAGACGACGGCGCCGCCGATCTCGATGAGAGCTTGGCGATGCTTGAGGCTGCCAAGCGGGCCGGTGTAACCAGAATCGTTTGCACTCCTCACTGCCGTGATCCCTATTTTGATTACGACAAGATGTGGGATGCCTTTGAGCTGCTGCGCGATAACGCTGACGGTTTTCCGCTCCAGATGGGCTTCGAAGTCAACCATCGAAAGCTCGTTGAGCTTGGTATCGATGCCGCGGAGCACTTGCATTTTGATGGAACCAATGAGTTCCTGCTTGAGCTTTCGACGCATGCCGATGCGTATGCGTTTAGAGAGTACGAGAACACGATTTACGATTTGCAGTGCCGTGGCTACCAGGTGATCATCGCTCATCCTGAGCGCTATCGTGCGGTTCAAAAGGATGTAAGCGTGGCGGAGCGCCTGGTCGATATGGGCTGCAAGCTGCAAGCTTCGGCGGACTTTATTGCCGGCGGTCGCTTTGGTCGCGAGAAAAAGCCGGCACAGCGCCTGTTCGATCAGAACCTGTACAGCTTCATCGCGAGCGATGCCCATAACGTGGGTCATTACGACTGCCTGGCGAAGGCTCGCGCGAAGTTCAGCGTGCGCGGAGCTCATTTTCGCTAAAATCTGTCCCTAACGTTCGCATTGAATGAAAGGGCAGCATGGATATCCAACTTAAGACGGGATGCTTTGATGACGCGGCGTTGGTGCGCCGCGTCGTTTTTATGGACGAGCAGGGCTACGAGAATGAGTTCGACGCTATCGACGAGGATCCGAACTGCATTCATGTGACGCTCTATGTAGACGGCGAGCTTGCCGGTTGCTCGCGCGTGTTTCCCGAAGAGCTTGAGCGCGCGGCTGACGCAGAGGCTCCGGTGTCGCTGGCGTGCGACTTGGACGAAGGTGTCGCGGCGGGGGAGACCTACATTATGGGGCGCGTGGCCGTGCTGCCGAGCATGCGCCGTCGCGGTCTGGCGAGCAAGATTGTCGAGGCCAGTGCTTCGTGTGCACGCGATGCCGGCGCTAAGCTTATTAAGCTGCATGCGCAGGAATACGTGTTGCCGCTCTATGCAAAGGCGGGCTACACGCAAATTGCCCCGGTAGATTACGAAGACGAGGGCCAGCCCCATGTCTGGATGGCCAAGCGCGTAGATGGCAGATAGGGACGTTCCTTTTCTGCCGGCAGTTGGGGACACTCCTTGGCAATTGGCGCATCGGAGCGCTTAGACATACAGTTTTTCGATTCCGTATGTATATGTGCGCGCTAATGGGTTATAAAATCTAAGTCTGAACATAGCAGGTCTGCGATGCGGCTCGGGCAACCGGGCCGTTTTTGCGGACGGGGGTAGCGCGAAAGGACTGCACATGCGTCAATTTAAGACCGAGAGCAAAAAACTGCTCGACCTCATGATCAACTCCATCTACACCAATAAGGAAATCTTCCTGCGCGAGCTTATCTCTAACGCGAGCGACGCCGTCGACAAGCTCAACTTTAGGAGCCTGCAGGACCCGAGCGTCAAGATCGACCAGGGCGACCTGGCCATTCGCGTCTCCTTTGATAAAGACGCCCGCACCATTACCATCTCGGATAACGGCATTGGCATGACCGCCGAGGAGCTCGAGCGCAATCTGGGCACCATCGCCCATTCCGGCTCCGAGGAGTTTAAGACCGAGAACGCCGAGCAGCAGGGTTCGGATGTCGACATCATTGGCCAGTTTGGCGTGGGCTTCTACTCGGCTTTTATGGTCGCCAGCCATGTGAAGGTCGTCAGCCGCGCCTATGGCGAGGATGTCGCCCATGTGTGGGAATCCGACGGTCTTGAGGGCTACACCATCGAGGACGGCGAGCGCGCCGAGCATGGTACCGATGTCATTCTGACGCTGCGCGAGAACGAGAAGCTCGATGCCGACGGCGAGGCCGAGACCTACGATCGCTTCCTGACCGAGTGGGGCCTCAAGAGCCTGATTCAGCAGTACAGCAACTATGTGCGTTACCCGATCCAGATGATGGTGTCCAAGAGCCGCCAGAAGCCCAAGCCCGAGGATGCTGGCGATGACTACACGCCCGAGTACGAGGACTACCAGGAGCTCGAGACCGTCAATTCCATGACACCGATCTGGAAGAAGCGCAGCTCCGATGTCGAGCAGAAGGACTACGACGAGTTCTACAAGTCCACGTTCCACGACTTTGACGATCCTGCGCGCACCATCAGCTTCCATGCCGAGGGTACGCTCGAGTATGACGCCCTGCTGTTTGTGCCGGGTCGCGCCCCGTTCGATCTGTACAGCAAGGACTACGAGAAGGGCCTGGCGCTCTACAGCTCTAACGTGCTGATTATGGAGAAGTGCGACGACCTGCTGCCCGACTACTACAACTTTGTCCGCGGCGTCGTGGATTCCGCCGACGTGTCGCTCAACATCTCGCGCGAGACGCTGCAGCAGAACCGTCAGCTCAAGGCTATCGCCAAGCGCGTGGAAAAGAAGATCACCGCCGACCTTGAGGATATGCGTGACAACGACCGTGAGGCCTACGAGAAGTTCTTTGAGAACTTTGGCCGCGGTCTTAAGTACGGCATCTACTCGAGCTATGGCATGAAGGCCGATGAACTCGCTGACCTGTTGCTGTTCTGGTCTGCCAAGGAACAGAAGATGATTACCCTGGCCGAGTATGCCAAGGGCATGCCCGAGGATCAGAAGGCCATCTACTACGCCGCCGGCGACTCGCGTGAGCGCTTGGCAAAGATGCCCGTGGTAAAGGGCGTGCTCGACCGCGGCTATGACGTGCTGCTGCTGACGCAGGATGTGGATGAGTTCACGTTCCAGGCTATGCGTGAGTACGTTGCCGCCGATATGCCCAAGATTTACGAGGACGACGCTGCCCGCGAGGCTGCCGAGAAGGCTGTGGCCGACGGTGCCGAGCCCGAGATCGAGGATCGTCATCTGGAGCTCAAGAACGTTGCGACCGGTGATCTTGACCTGGCGACCGAGGACGAGAAGAAGGAGGCCGAGGACGCCACCAAGGAGAACGAGGACCTCTTTAGCGCTATGAAGGAGGCGCTCGGTGACAAGGTCGAGAAAGTTGCCGTCTCCGCGCGCCTGACCGATGCCCCCGCTTGCATCACCACCGAGGGCCCGCTTTCGCTCGAGATGGAGAAGGTGCTCCAGAAGGGACCCGAGGGCGCGCCCGACGGCATGCCCAAGAGCCAGCGCGTGCTCGAGCTCAACGCCAAGCACCCGGTCTTCGACAAGCTTGTCGCTGCCCAGAAGGCAGGCGACGCCGACAAGATCAAGCAGTACTCCGGTTTGCTCTACGATCAGGCCCTGCTGGTCGAGGGCATCCTCCCCGAGGACCCCGTGGCCTTCGCGGCGGCTGTTTGCAACTTGATGTAGTTCGGGGATACGGCACCGTAACTAGATTAGAACGAGAGTGGATAATCTCCCACTTTTGGCTCGAATGCGGGCTTGAAGTGGGAGATTTTCCACTCTCGTTTCCTTTTGAATGATCCCTTCGTCCCCAAGGGATCATTTATTTGTGCGGGTTGTGGTTTTGTGACCTGCTGAAATTTAGGATACTGTACATCTGTACGCTAACTCATCTTCGTAGTATATTGCTACCCGCAAAACTCAGCACCATTGTGCCGTGAGGCACTAAAGCGCCTCCGTACAATGGTTGTCGATAGTACGATTCGATTCAACGACAGGATGGATGGTCCAAGCGTGAGTCTCGGCAGCAAACTATCCAACGCAAAGGTCTCCTTTGCGATCTTTAAGCGCGACATCAAGCGATTGCTCGTGAACCCCGTCGCCCTGGTGGTTACTTTGGGCGTGTGCGTCATTCCCTCGCTGTATGCCTGGTACAACATCGTGGCTAACTGGGATCCGTACGGAAACACCCAGGGTATCAAGATTGCCATCGCCAACAACGATCGGGGCACCCAAAACGACTTGGTGGGCGAGCTCAACGCGGGCGACCAGGTCGTCGATCAGCTCAAGGAGAACGATCAGCTGGGCTGGACCTTCGTCGATTCGGCGGCCGACGCCAAGGAGGGCGTCGAGAGCGGTGAGTACTATGCGGCCATCGTAATCCCTAAGAACTTCTCGGATAACCTGGTCTCGATGCTCGACGGCAACTACCATCAGCCCAAGCTTACGTACTACGTCAATGAGAAGAAGAGTGCTATTGCGCCCAAGGTTACCGACACCGGTGCAAGCACCATCGAGGAGCAGATCAACTCGGAATTTGTCTCCACAGTGGGCGAGACCGTTGCCAGCATCGCCAAGGATGCCGGGGTCGATTTAAAGGACAAGGCAACCCAGACTCAGAATTCGTTGGCTGGTTCGGTATCAGAGGCATCCGGTACCTTGGGTGAGGTGCGCGATTCGATTGGCGACATGAATGCCGCCATCGATAAGACGAGTGGCGCTATCGCCTCGGCTGATGCCGCGTTGGCGGGCCTGCAGGGTCAGACGCCCTCTCTAACGCAGGCAATCGCTCAGGGCAATGACCTGCTGGGCGAGGCGCGCGCTACGGCGGGCAACTCTGTCGCCTCGCTCTCCAAGGCACTCTCGGAAGGCAGCCTTGCGCTCACCAAGACGTCAGCCTCCGCGAACGCTGCGATTGGCAAGCTGACGGGCGCGGTCACATCTACGACCACCCGCATCGACAACTCGCTTGAGTCTCTCCAAGCGACGATTGACCACAATAAGGCCGTTATCGGGCACTTGGAAATTCTCGTTAATGACACGTCGACAGGTTCCAAGGAAATTGACGCGCGCATTGTATCGACCATCGATTTGCTCCGCGAGCAGAATGAAAAGCTTCAGAGCATCAAGGACGGTCTGTCTGCGCAGTCGAGCGCCATGGCGAATGACGCCGCGGCTGTCTCGGGCGCCAGCGACGCTATCAATAACGCAATCCAGACCGGTGCGACCAATCTTGGCCAGGCCCAGACGGACCTGGGTCAAAACGCGCTGCCGAAGGCCTCGAGCGCGCTTGATTCATTTGCCGCCGTCTCGGGTGATCTGACGGGAATCGTGTCTGGCCTCACGCCTACTATTGCAAGTGCGCGCGGTACGCTTTCGCAGCTTAACGCTACGCTCGGCCAGGCCAAGACCACGCTGTCCCAGACCGATTCCTCGCTTGCCAAGGTCCAGGACAAGCTTGCGACCGCAGCCAATGACATCGCGGCGCTGCAGACCTCTGAGTCTATGGGCGAGCTCGCCGACCTTATGGGCGTCGATGTCAATGACGTGGCAGATTTCATGGCCTCTCCGGTCGAGCTGACGTCCAAGTCGATCTATCCGGTCAAGAGCTTTGGCTCGGGCATCGCTCCCTTCTACACCAATCTGGCGCTTTGGGTGGGCGGTTACGTACTCATCGCCATCTACAAGCTCGAGGTCGATCGCGAGGGCATTGGCAGCTTTACGGCGCGCCAGGGCTACTTCGGCCGTTGGATGCTCCTGGTGATCTTGGGCGCGCTCCAAGCCATCATCGTGACGGTGGGCGATCTGGTGATTGGCGTGCAGTGCATCAATCCGCTGCTGTTCGTGCTGGGTGGCATCGCCATCTCGTTTACGTACGTCAACATCATTTATGCGCTGTCCACTACGTTTAAGCACATCGGCAAGGCAATCGGCGTCATTCTCGTCATCGTGCAGATTCCGGGTTCGTCGGGCATGTATCCCATCGAGATGATGCCCGGCTTCTTCCAGTGGCTGCACCCGCTGCTGCCCTTTACCTACGGCATCAATCTGCTGCGCGAGACGGTCGGCGGCATGTACTCGTTTAACTACCTGTTTAACCTGTGCATTCTGGGCGTGTTCTTGATCGTGGCGCTCTTTATCGGTCTGCAGCTGCGTCCGCTGCTGCTCAACCTTAACCTGCTCTTTGATAAACAGCTTTCCACGACGGGTATGATGATCTGCGAGTCCAACGACCTGCCGCGCCAGCGCTACTCGCTGCGCACGGCCATGCGTGTCATGCTCGATTCCGATTCGTACCGTCGCGAACTGCTCGATCATGCGGTCGCCTTTGAACATCGCTACCCGTACTACATCAAGGGCGGTTTTGCCGCCGTGGTGGGCGTTCAGGTCCTGCTCTTTGTCCTGTCGACGGTTCTCGATATCGACAATAACGGCAAGATCATCCTGCTTGTCATTTGGATCATCTCGGTTATTGCCATCTGCGGCTGGCTTATCAATATCGAGTACATCCGCTCGAGCCTCAACACCCAGATGCGCATCTCGGCGCTTTCGGATGAGGACCTGCGCCGCGAGATGCGCGAGCACACGGCCGCCATTCCGGCCGCTCGTCGCATGTTCGGCTTGAATGCGAGCGAGCGGGGGTCTGAACCCAAGACTCAGGCTGTCAACCAATGTGGTCATCGCGATGCGGCCCATGTGCCCGAGAACGGGGATGACACGTTTGTGATGAATGAAAAGAACGCCCCGCTCGGCAAGCACTCCAAAGGAGGTGAGGCATAAATGAAGAACATCCTGCATCTGTTTAAGCGCGATGTCCAAAACGTGTCTCGCTCCGTAATCGGCTTGGTTGTCGTGATGGGCCTCATTATCGTACCGTGCCTGTACGCGTGGTTTAACATCGCCGGCAGCTGGGATCCGTACGGCAACACCGGCAATCTTAAGATCGCCGTGGTCAACACCGATGAGGGTTACGAGAGCGATCTGATCCCCGTCGAGGTCAACGTGGGCGAAAACGTGACCGCCACCCTGCGCGGCAACGAGAACTTCGACTGGGTTGTGCTCAACGATCGAGAAAAGGCCATCGAGGGCGTCAAATCGGGCGCATACTATGCGGCTGTCGTTATCCCTAAGACGTTTAGTGCCGATATGATGACGCTCTTTTCGACCGACGTTAAGCATGCCGATATCGAGTTTTACGAGAATCAGAAGGCCAACGCCATCGCGCAGATCGTGACCGAGAAGGGTTCGAGCGCCGTTCAGAACCAGGTTAACGAATCTTTTACCGAGACCATTACGAGCATCGGTCTTAAGACGGTGTCCAGCCTGCTCGATTACATGAGCACCGACCAGGTCAGCAACTTTATCGCCAACCTGTCCTCGACGCTCGGCGATTCGATTGGGGACCTGCAAGACGTTCAGGCTAATGCTTCGTCGCTGGCGGGCATTTTGAGCTCTACGTCCGATTCGTTGACGTCGGCGAGCGGTATGCTCCAGCAGACGGGTACGGTCGATGAGTCGACCAAGCAGTTGATGGAGCATGCCAAGAGCGGCATGAGCGATTCCAAAGAAGCGCTGAAGGCCGCCAACGACGCCATCAACGCCGCGATTGACGGAAGCGCGGGCTCGTTCGACAACGTGTCCGCCGAGCTTGCGAAGGCATTCGATGCCGCGAATCAGCATGTCGACCTTACGGTGTCTCAGCTCAACGATGCCGCGGCGGCGCTCAATACACGTGCCGACGATATCGACGCCACGGCCGACCAGCTCCGCGGCTTTGCCGAGCAGGTCAGTGACGAAAAGCTCCAGGAGAGCCTTAAATCTGTGGCAACATCGCTGGGCAGGATCGCGGTGGAGTATCGCAACAACGCCAAGGACCTGACGGCAACTGCTAAGTCCCTTTCTGACAGCATGGCAGAGGTCAACAGCACGCGTGCCGAGGTCGATCAGGCGATCGCCGACGCCAAGGCGGGTGTCTCGGGTGCCAAGATCGATTACGACTCCACGTTCTCGGTCAAGGCAAAGGAGCTCAAGAAGACCATCTCGGGCGTTTTGGATTCGCTGAACGGTATTTCGAGTAATCTGGATAATGCTGTGAGCGGCCTGACCGACGCATCCGGTTCGCTGGCAAAGGGCCTCTCCAAGGCTGCAAAGCTGGTCAACAAGGCTTCTGATCAGCTGGGCGAGGCGTCGGACAAGATTAGCGCTTTCAAGGACGAGCTCGATGGTGCCCTTATGTCGGACGATCTGGCCACGATCAAGACGATGATTGGCAACGATCCCGAGGGTTTGGCCGTGTCGCTTTCCGGCCCCGTCGCGCTCGATCGCAAGCCGGTCTATCCGATTCGTAACTACGGTTCGGCCATGGCACCGTTCTACACGATTCTGTCGCTATGGGTCGGCTCGATCGTGCTGGCGGCCATGATGAAGGTGTCGGTTGACGACGAACTCATCAACGAGCTGATCCCCGTGCGCCTGCACGAGATCTACCTGGGCCGCTACCTGTTCTTTGGAGGTCTGGCTCTGCTGCAGGCGACACTCGTGTGCGCGGGCGACATCCTGTTCTTTGGCATCCAGTGCGACAACCCGCTGCAGTTTGTACTTGCCGGCTGGGTCGCGAGTCTCGTGTTCTCCAATATCGTCTACACGCTCACCGTGTCGTTTGGCGATATCGGCAAGGCGCTCGCTGTCGTGCTGCTGGTCATGCAGGTCGGCGGTTCGGGCGGTACGTTCCCCATCGAGATGACGGGCCCTGTGTTCCAGGCGATCTATCCGTTCCTGCCGTTTACTCACGGCATCAACGCCATGCATGCCGCCATGGCCGGTGCCTACCATATGGAGTACTGGATTGAGCTAGGCATTCTGGCGAGCTATCTGATTCCGTCGCTGGCGCTGGGTGTCGTCTTCCGCCGTCCGGTCATCAAAGCCAACGACTGGATTATCGAAAAGCTGGAGTCAACTAAGTTGATCTAGTTCAGCCACGTAAACGCTGTCGGAACATTGAGGTCTTCCAGTTTGACACTTTATTATGCTGGATTGCGATGCAACGCCGGTTGTTGCTACAGTAGCGGGGCGTGCCGGGGGTCCGGTGCGCCCTGTTCTTATTTGACCATGAGGCGGCATGCGGCTATGCGCGTGCGGACACCACGCCCAGACTGAGCGCGAGGATGCCCTATGGCCCAGAATGCCGTTGATGAAATCGAAAACATGCCCGATAGCCCCGTCGCACGGGAGGACCTGGGCGCCGGCGGCACCTCCCGCGGCGCCGGCGCGCGTTCCCCGTTCTTCTGGAAGGTCTTGCTGCTATCGGTGGCGGCCATCTGGGGTTATTCCTTTACCACCATGAAAGATGCGCTCGACACCATTCCGGTGTTCGAACTGCTCTATATTCGTTTTCTTCCGGCTTCGCTGGTTATGTTCGCCATCTTCCACAAACGCATCATCGTGCACTTTAATGCCCGCAACCTTATCGTCGGACTTGGTATGGGCACACTTATGTGGGGCGCGTACGGTTTGCAGACGATTGGCCTGGCACAGACCACGGCGGGCAAGAGTGCATTTTTGACGGGTACCTATTGCATCCTCGTGCCGTTTGCAAGCTACGTCCTAAGCGGCGAAAAGCTTACCCGTTACAACTTGGGCGCCGCGTTGCTGTGCCTGGCGGGCATTGGCTTGGTGGCGCTCGATAGCGTCGAGTTCAATGCCGGCGATGCCATTACGCTGGGCGGCGCGGTCTTCTTTGCCATCCAGATGGCGGTGACCGCCAAGTACGGTCGCAAGATGGATATCAACGTCATCACGTTTTGGATGTTTGTGGGCAACGGCGTGCTGAGCCTGGCAACGTCGCTGCTATTCGAGACCCAAGCGCCTCTGTCCGTGTGGACGCCGAGCTTTATCGGTGCGATGGCGTTTCTCTCGGTGGGCTGCACATGCGCGGCTCTGCTCATCCAAAACGTCGGCTTGGCGCACGTCCCGGCCTCGACGGGCTCGCTGCTCCTTTCGATGGAGTCGCCCTCGGGTGTGCTGTTCTCGGTGCTGTTGATGGGGGAGGCGCTCACCTCGCGCCTGCTTGCCGGCTTCGCGCTCATCTTCCTGTCGATTATCTTGAGCGAGACGCATTTCGATTTCTTGCGCCGAAAATCACACCCGCAATTGTAAACAACTTGTTGCGCCGCCCTCCCAGGGCGGCATTTTTTATGTCATGCCTTTACAGTTGTGCCTTGCACTTTACGCTATCAAAGTGCGTGCTGCAAAAACGTTACTGGAGGGCATCTATGGCACCAGCTCTGTCCGATTTTCAACCGCAACCAGCGCCTCAGGCTACCACAGCGGCGCAGACCGCTATCGGTGACGGTCTTGTCGCAGAAGCTCAGGCTTTTGCAGACGAGCTCGCTGCGTGGCGACACGATCTACACCAGATGCCTGAGCTCGGTAACAATCTTCCGCAGACGTCTGCCTATATCCGGGCACGTCTGGACGAGATGGACATCCCCCATACCACGCTAGTCGACGGTTCCTGCGTCGTTGGCCTGATCGGTGCCGGTGCGGCCGCGGCCGCTCGGGGCAATGGCACGTGCAAGGACGAGCAGGCCGGCACGGTCGTTATGCTGCGTGGCGACATGGATGCCCTGCCCGTTGTCGAGGAATCTGGCGAGCCCTTTGCATCCACCAATGGTTGCATGCATGCTTGCGGTCACGATATGCACGCGACGGCGCTGCTTGGTGCGGCGCGCCTGCTCAAAGCTCGCGAGGCCGAGCTCGTCGACGCCAATGCCACCGTCAAACTGCTGTTCCAGCCGGGCGAGGAGACCTTTGAGGGGGCACGCGCAGCCATCGCCGACGGCCTGCTGCAGAACCCGCGCCCTCAGGCGGCCTTTGCCATGCATGTCAACAGCCAGTCGCCGCTTGGCCTGGTGCTCTATGGGAGCCCGGCGCTTTCGGGCGTGTACGGTTTTCGCATCACGCTGCAGGGCAAGGGCGGCCATGGCTCGAGCCCCGAGATCTGCATCGATCCCATCACGGCCGGCGTCCATGTGCACCTGGCGCTCCAGGAGCTTATCTCCCGCGAGGTGCCGGCGGCCAAGGAAGTCGCACTTACCGTTGGTAAGTTCGCCGGTGGCTTGGCGGCCAACGTCATCCCCGACACCTGCGTGCTCGAGGGAACGCTGCGCGGCTTTGACGTTGAGCTCATGGAGCACCTCAAGACCCGCATCGCGGAGGTCGTTAACGGCGTTGCCACGACCTATCGTACGCCGGCGACCATCGAGACGCTTTCGGATGTTCCGCCGCTTGTACTCGACAGCGATATGACTCAGGCGTCGCTTGGCTACGTGGGCGCAGTGCTGCCCAAGACGGCTTTCTTGCCGCTTTTCCATGCCATGGCGAGCGAGGACTTCGCGCTTATCTCGAGCGAGATTCCGAGTGCGTACTTTACCGTGGGCGCGGCCGTAACCGACACGGACGAGCATTTTGCCCAGCATCATCCCAAGGCGCGCTTTAACGATGCCGAGCTTCCTCTCGGCGCCGCGGCTTATACCGCCGTCGCTTTGGGCTACATCGCCGACCACAAGGAGTAACCAATGCCCCAGCAGCGTAAGTTCTTCCCCGGCTGGCTCGTGGTGACCTCCGGCTTCGTGATCATGGCCACGTGCTACACGATTTTCGTCAACTGCATGAGCCTGTTCCAGCCGCTCATCGTCAGCGACCTCGGGATTACGCTTGCCCAGTACAACATCTCCAACGCTATCTCCACCGTGGTGAGCGTCGTGGGTTCGCTCGTTATCGGCCATGTTGCCGATAAGGTGAGTGGCCGCGTATTGGGCTCGCTCACCGTTATCGCTACCTCGGCGGTGCTCGCGGGCATGAGCTTTGTGGGTGAGCTTTGGCAGGTCTACGTGCTCTTTGCCGTTTCGGGCTGCTTCGCTGTGGCCTCGACCCGTCTGCTCATTAGCCTGGTGACCGCCAACTGGTTTACCGCCAAGCGAGGCCTTGCCATCTCCATCGCACTTTCGGGCTCGGGCTTTGGCGGAGCTATTCTCTCGCCGATCGTGAGCTCGCTTATCGTGAGTGTGGGCTGGCGCTCTGCGTTCCTGGTACTCGCTGCCGTCTGCATTGTGGCGGCACTGCCCATCACGGCCTATTCCTTCCGCACCAAGCCTTCCGAGATCGGCCTCAAGCCGCTCGGCGAGAACCCGGGCGATCTGTCCGTCTCGACGGCTGGCGACAAGGACGAGCACACGGCGCCGGAGGTTAGCGTCGGCTGGTCTCGTATCAAGAAGAGCCCGGCGTTTTGGCTGCTTGTCGTCGCCTTCCTCTTTATGGGCTTGGTCAATGGCGCCATCCTGCCCAACCAGGTTACCAACATGACGAGTGTTACCGTCAACGGCGCCAAGATCGTCTCCACCGGCACCGCTCTGGCCAACGTGGCATAATCCAACCCAGCATTTCGTGGATTTCATCTCCTTCGGGGATTACGGAGA
>UQMV01000032.1 GCA_900542315.1 uncultured Collinsella sp. | reverse complement strand
GCGACCACCGAGATCTACACTCTTTCCCTACACGACGCTCTTCCGATCTCTTCCGTCTGCGAAGGCTCGGCATCGGCGTGCTACCATAGCTACGTCCAAGTACACATATCAAGTGGAGGATATCCATGGCAAACGTTCTTGTCTTTGGTCACCAGAACCCCGATAACGACGCCATCATGAGCGCCGTCGTCCTGTCCCAGCTGCTCAACCAGGTTGAGTATGCCGGCAACACCTACGAGGCCTGCGCCCTTGGTCAGCTTCCGGCCGAGTCCGCCAAGCTGCTCGCCGACGCCGGCATCGCCGAGCCCCGCGTGATCGAGTCCGTCGAGGCCGGTCAGCTCGTCGTCCTCACCGACCACAACGAGTCTGCCCAGTCTGTCGCCGGCCTTAAGGACGCCACGGTCTTTGGCGTCGTCGACCATCACCGCATCGGCGACTTTGAGACCGCCGGCCCGCTGCACTACATCTGCCTGCCCTGGGGCTCCAGCTGCACCATCGTCACCAAGCTCGCCGGCGTGCTCGGCGTTGAGCTTTCCGACGTCCAGGCCAAGCTGCTGCTCTCGGCCATGATGACCGACACGCTCATGCTCAAGAGCCCCACCACCACCGATGTCGACCGCGCTGTCGCCGCCAAGCTCGGCGAGCAGGTGGGCGTCGACCCGGTCAAGTTCGGCATGGAGGTCTTCCTCACCCGTCCGTCCGGCTCCTTCACCGCAGCCGAGATGGTCGGCAACGACATCAAGATGTTCGAGCCCGCCGGCAAGAAGCTGCTCATCGGCCAGTACGAGACTGTCGACAAGAGCCGCGCGCTCGGCATGATTGACGAGATCCGCGAGGCCATGCGCGCCTACGCCGCCGAGAAGGGTGCTGACGGCATTGTCCTGTGCATCACCGACATCATGGAGGAGGGCTCGCAGGTCCTGCTCGAGGGCGAGACCGAGGCTGCTCAGAAGGGCCTGGGCATTGCCGACGAGCACGACGGCGTCTGGATGCCGGGCGTCCTCTCCCGTAAGAAGCAGGTCGCTGCCCCCATCATGGCCGCCTGCTAGGTTTAGTTGACCAAACGCCACGACCGGATCGCGGACGCCCCGCGCTCCGGTCGTTTTTTGTGCATGCGCCGCGTCGTCTCTTGGACAGGCGTGCCCGTGCCGTTGAGCAAATAATGTTCAACCTGTGGTTCCGCTTTTCGGCCACGCCTGCGTGCTTGTCGTGCAGGGTAGGCTAGATGCAAGCGTAATACGTTAGAGCGCGGCGCCGCCACTTGGGCGGGCCGTGCTTTTTTAAGACGGGAGCTTTCCCGTGAAAGGAGCCGCCCATGGCAGCAACCGAGCAGCTGTTCAACGTCCGTGAGCGCAAGCGCTTTGAACGCCACGACATTTGGGAGCGCATCGCCGAGAACGGCACGATTTCCGCCGCGGTTATGGTCATCGCCGCCATCGCCGCCGTCATTTGCGCCAATACCGATGCCTACGAGGCCATCCATCACTTTTTGGAGACCCCGCTGTATGTGGGTCTGGGCAACCTTACGGCCGGTCTTACCGTTGAGCTTTTCGTCAACGACTTCCTCATGGCGATTTTCTTTTTGTTGGTGGGCATTGAGCTTAAGTACGAGATGACGGTCGGCGAGCTCAAGAATCCGCGTCAGGCCATGCTTCCCATGCTGGCGGCCGTGGGCGGCGTTGTCGTTCCCGCCTGCATCTACCTGATCTTTAACCATGCCGGCGCCCGCAACGGTTGGGCCATCCCCATGGCAACCGATATTGCCTTTGCGCTGGGCGTGCTATCGCTTTTGGGCAATCGCGTTCCCAACGGCGTGCGCGTGTTCTTCTCGACGCTCGCCATCGCCGACGACCTCATCTCCATCGCCGCCATCGCCATCTTCTACGGTCAGAGCCCCAATCCGTTTTGGTTGGGCGCTGCCGCGCTTGTGACCTGCGCGCTCGTGTGGCTCAACAAGACGCAGCATTACCGCCTCGCCCCGTATTCGGTACTGGGTCTGCTGTTGTGGTTCTGCATGTTCAAGAGCGGCGTGCACGCTACGCTTGCTGGCGTCATCTTGGCCTTTACCATCCCGGCCAAGTGCGGTGTTAAGCTCGATAGCCTCACTGATTGGTTGGGCGAGTGCCTGCCGCTGCTCGATGACCGCTACGACGACGAGGCGCACATCTTGGGCCAGCATGACTTTACCGTCTCGACCACCAGGGTCGAGCGCGTCATGCACCGCGTGACTCCGCCGCTCATCCGCATGGAGCGTTTGATCTCCACGCCGGTCAACTTTGTGATTCTGCCGATCTTTGCGTTCGTGAACGCACAGGTTCGCCTAGTGGGCGTGGACATGAGCACGCTACTCACCGACCCGGTGACGCTCGGCGTGTACTTTGGCATGCTGCTGGGCAAGCCGATCGGAATCTTTGGCATGACGTTTGCCCTGGTTAAGCTTAGGGCCTGCGAGCTGCCGCGCAATGTCAACTGGCACATGATTGCCGGTGTGGGCATTCTGGGTGGCATCGGCTTTACCATGTCGATTCTTATCAGCGGCCTCGCCTTCCCGACGGCCCAGTTTGAGGTTCTGGCTGCCAAGGCCGCCATCCTTGCCGGTTCGGTCACCGCCGCCGTGCTCGGCATGATTTACATGAGCGTGGTCTGCAAACACCCCGCGCCCAAGGACGAGTAGGCACGTAGAAACAGACGCCAGAGCCTGCCCGAGCGCGTGCGAAACGCGATTTTGAGTGGTACTTGCCACCTGCCAGACACCCCAGTGGCCAAAAAACGCCGTTTGTGAGTACTGTCACAAACGGCGTTTCATTTTAGGCGTGAAAGATAATGTACAAATCTATTCTATCTGTGCATTAACGATTGCGTGGCTGGACGAAAAATGCCGATGCATCCTTCTAAAACCTGACACAAAGGCCAAGACCGGCCTTTTTAATTCAAAATCGCTGTTACTAAAAAAGTAACAGTACTCATATTTGCTATTTTTTGGCCACAGGCCTCAAACTAGTCATTGGGGACGTTCTTAAATGACCAGTCGAGAGGGACGCTCTTCGCGAGCGGCCGAAAAGGATCGTCCCAAACAGCCGGCGCAAAAGGAACGTCCCCAAGTGCCACATGCCATCTGGGAAGACTGTCCCCAACAACTAGTCGTTTAAGAACGTCCCCAATGACTAGGTTTATTCCACGGTGCCGTAGACGGCGCCCCAGCCGTGGGCGGCCAAGGCGGAGTTGAGCTGATCGCAAAGTGACTGGCGGTCGTAATAGCCGGGCGGTAGCAGGTTGACGATTTCCATGAGGTCGGGCGCCAGGTCCAAGATTTCGGCCTGTACGATCAGATCCAGGCGGTCGATGGCGTGGCGGTCGTAAAACAGCCCGTCGACCAGGCGCTGCAGGTCGCCGAATTCTTCGGCCTGAAACGATCCATACTCCATAGTGCCTCCTTGGGCGCCCCACGCCGACATGCGCGGCGATTCGTAATTCATTGCGATGGACTTAATCTATCACGGCTTCATAACGTTGCGGCGGTGGCGGTCTATACTTAGACGAACTGCAACGTACCGCTTCGCGAAAGGTCGCACCCATGCAGACGATCTACCAGAAGATGGAAACCACCGAACTCGATGCCGCCATAGAGGCGCTCAAAGCCGAGGTCGCCCAGGTCAAGGCCAAGGGTCTGGCGCTCGACATGGCCCGCGGCAAGCCGTCGCCCTCCCAGGTGGACATCTCGCGCCCCATGCTCGATATCCTCAACGCCGACGCCGATCTGCACGATGGCAACGTCGACTGCTCCAACTACGGCTGCTTCGAGGGCATTCCCTCGGCACGCAAGCTGGCGGGGGAGTTCCTGGGCTGCCCCGCCGAGCAGACGCTCGTGCTGGGTTCGTCGAGCCTGCTGATTGAGCACGACATCGCCGGCATGTTCTGGCGTTGCGGTTCGTGCGGCAGCGAGCCCTGGGAGGCTTACGAGGCCGCGCACGACGGCAAGAAGGTCAAATTCCTGTGTCCTGTTCCCGGCTACGACCGCCACTTTGGCATCACCGCCGATCTGGGTATCGAGAACGTCCCCGTCGCGATGACCGACAACGGCCCCGACATGGACGAGGTCGAGTGCCTGGTTGCCGCCGACGACTCCATCAAGGGCATCTGGTGCGTGCCCAAGTATTCCAACCCCACGGGTATCACCTTTAGCGAGGACACCGTGCGTCGCCTGGTCGAGATGCCCACGGCCGCGCCCGATTTCCGCATCTTCTGGGACAACGCCTACTGCGTGCACGACCTGTACGACGAGCCCGACGAACTCGCCAACATCTTCGATCTTGCTCGCGCGGCGGGCACCGAGGATCGCGTGGTGGCCTTTGCCTCGACGTCCAAGATCACCTTCCCGGGCGCCGGCATCGGCTTTATCGGTGCGAGCCCCGCGGTTATCGCCGAGTTCTCCAAGCGCCTGAAGGCAGGTCTTATCAGCGCCGACAAGCTCAACCAGCTGCGTCACGTGCGTTTCCTTCCCACCATCGAGGCGGTCAAGGAGCATATGAAAAAGCATGCCGAGTTCTTGCGCCCGCGCTTTGAGGCCGTTGAGCGCAAACTCACTGAGGGTCTGGGCGATACGGGTTGCGCCACTTGGACGCATCCCCGCGGCGGCTACTTTGTGAGCTTTGATGGTCCCGAGGGCTCTGCCCAGAAGGTCGCCGCACTTTGTGCCGACCTGGGCGTCAAGCTCACGCCGGCTGGTGCCACCTGGCCTTATGGCAAGGACCCGCGCGACACCAACATCCGCATCGCGCCGAGCTATCCCACGGTCGAGGACCTGGAGGCAGCGCTCGATGTGCTGGTGCTGGCCGTTAAGCTTGTCGCTGCCGAGCTTGCGCGTGCCGAGCGCGCCTAACGCCTAGGGCCCCGCAAGTTCGCGCCCAGTACTATCAGCACTCTCGATTCGCAAAGGAGCGTATACATGGATTTGGGTATTTCCACCAACCCCACGCCGGAGCTCTACACCATCAAGGTGGCCGGCGAAATCGATATCTCTAATGCCGATAGCCTGCGCAATGCCATCGACCTGGCGCTCGAGCAGCCCACCGAGGCCGTTGAGCTCGATTTTGCCCAGGTGAGCTACATCGATTCGACGGGCATTGGCGTGCTTGTGGGCGCCGCGCACCACGCGGTCGACCACGGCAAGCGCTTTAGCTGCACCAATGTGCAGCCCCCGGTGATGCGCGTGGTCCAGCTGTTGGGTGTCGATCAGGAGATTTCGATCACCGCTGCATAATCTTTGCCCCCAAAAGGGCGTGCCGTTTGGCATATGTTTGTGATGCGCTCGGACGTTTTGGCGTCCGGGCGCTATACTTGACCGAATGAATAGACGAGTTCCGGCCGAATGGCGCGGTGCGGGCTCGACTCACATCGAGCCTTGGAGGTATGTGTGTTTGGTATTGGAGAGGGTGAGCTCGCGATCATCGTGGTCTTCGGCTTTTTGCTGTTTGGCCCGGATAAGCTCCCGCAGATGGGCCGCACGATCGGCCGTGCCATCCGTCAGTTCCGCGAGACGCAGGAAAAGATGACGGCCGTTGTTCAGTCCGAGATTATCGATCCGGTGAGTGAGGCCGCTTCGGCTCCGGTCAAGCCCAAGAAGGCTGCTGCGACCGACGACGATTCCGATGCGGACGAGGATGCCGCCGAGACGGCAGCGCCCGCCAAGAAGGAGACCTTTGCCGAGCGTCGCGCCCGTCTTGCTGCCGAGAAGGCCGCGAGCGAGGCTGCCGCCGAGGGCGAGGGTGCTGCTGAGGAGTCCAAGGCCGAGGGTGCCGAGCCTGCCGCTGCCGCCGAGCCTGTCGCCGAGCCCGAGCCTGCTGCAGAGCCGGAGCCCGAGCCCGAGCCGGCAGAGCCCACGACGGCTGACCTCTACGCCCGTCGTCCCCGCAAGCGCAAAGCCGTCGTCGACCAGCTCGCTCGCGAGCTCGAGGCCGAGGACGACGCCGCTGCCGCCGATGCCCCGAAGGGAGGCGATGAGTAATGCCTATCGGACCTGCGCGCATGCCGCTCTTCGATCACTTGGGAGAGCTCCGTCGCCGCCTGACTATCGTGGTCGTGTCGGTGTTTGCCGCCGCCATCGTGCTGTATTTCGCCACGCCCGTGGTGCTCGACATCTTGGAAGACCCTATCCGCTCCTTTGTGCCGGACGGTAAGTTCTACATCACTACCACGCTCGGCGGCTTTGGCTTGCGCTTCTCGCTGGCCATCAAGATGGCCGTGGTCATGTGCACGCCCATGATCATCTGGCAGATTCTGGCATTTTTCCTGCCGGCACTGCGTCCCAACGAGCGCAAATGGGTCGTGCCCACGGTGCTCGCCTCGACGGTGCTGTTCTTCCTGGGCGCCATCTTCTGCTACTTCATCATCATCCCGGCGGGCTTTGAGTGGCTTATCGGCGAGACCTCGGCCGTCGCCACGGCGCTGCCCGACCTGGAGAACTACGTCAACATGGAGCTGCTCTTTATGATCGGCTTTGGTGTGGCGTTTGAGCTGCCGCTCATCATCTTCTACCTGTCCGTCTTCCATATTGTGTCCTATGCGGCCTTCCGCAGTGCCTGGCGTTACGTATACGTTGGCCTGCTTGCGGGCTCGGCTGTGATTACGCCCGACGGCTCGCCCGTTACGCTGGGCCTCATGTATGGCGCCCTGCTCTCGCTCTACGAGATTTCGCTCGCCATCGCTCGCGTGGTCATTACCGCGCGCGAGGGCAAGGAGGGCTTGTTTGTGAGCCGTCTGGACCTGTTTTCGGACGACGAAGAGGACAGCGAGGAGTAAATCGGTATGCACGAGGTTGGCATTGTCAACGGCATACTCGATACAGTGATTCGCGCGGCGCGTGGGGCGGGGGCCTCGCGCGCCGTTTTGGTAACGCTGCGTATCGGGGATATGACCGAGGTCGTGCGCGAGGCGCTTGACTTTGCGTGGGAGACGTTTCGCGACGAGGACCCGCTCACGCGAGGCTGCGAGCTTTCCGTGGAGGAGGTCCATCCACAAAGCGAGTGTCTGGACTGCGGCGAGGTTTTCGACCACGATCGTTTCCACTGTCGCTGTCCCCAGTGTGGTGGTGCCAACGTGCGCCTACTGCACGGCCGCGAGCTCGATATCGCGAGTATCGAAATCGAAACCCCCGACGATTAGCCCGCTAGCCATCTAGTGATGGGGTATAAAGGGGCCAAAGTAAGGAGCGCTAAGTATGGCCGAGAAAACGATTGATATCGCATCGCCGATTCTGTCGCGCAACGAGCGCCTGGCAGATCAGCTGCGTCAGCGATTTAATGAGACAAACACCTATGTGATCAATGTGCTGTCGAGCCCCGGTTCGGGCAAGACCACCACGATCCTGGGCACCAACGAGCGCCTGCGCGACAAGGCCGGCTTGCGCTGCGCCGTCATCGAGGGCGACATCGCCTCGGACGTCGACGCCATCACCATGAAGGAAGCCGGCATGCCCGCCATCCAGATCAACACGGGCGGTCTGTGTCACCTCGAGGGTAACATGATCATGGAGGCCGTTGACGCGTTTGACCAGGCGGTGGGTCTTCAAAACATCGACGTCATCTTTATCGAAAACGTGGGCAACTTGGTCTGCCCGGTCGACTTTGACCTGGGTGAGAACCTGTCCATCATGATTCTCTCGGTGCCCGAGGGCGACGACAAGCCCATCAAGTACCCGGGCATCTTCCAGCACGCCGGCGCACAGCTGCTCAATAAGGTCGACGTGGCCCCGGCTTTCGATTTTGACATGGATAGGTATACTAAGACACTCGATGACCTCAATCCGCAGGCGCCGCGGTTTGCCGTGAGCGCGCGCAAGGGCGAGGGCATGGATGCCTGGTGCGACTGGCTCATCGGGCAAATCGAGCAAGCAAGGGCGTAAGTCGGCCGCCATACGGGCGGGCGTAGCCGCAGAGACACGAGATAGGAGCCTCTTTTGAAGCTCATCATCGCCGAGAAAAACGACGCCGCGCGTCAGATTGCCGAGCGTCTGTCCACGGGCAAACCCAAAAAGGACAAGGTGTACAACACCGCCATCTACCGTTTTGAGTGGAAGAGCGAGGAGTGCGTGACCATCGGCCTTGCCGGTCACATCCTTGCGCCCGATTTTTGCGACAGCGTGCTGTTCGATAAAAAGCTGGGCTGGTATTCGGTGACCGAGGACGGCGAGATGCTGCCGGCCGATATGCCCGATGGCCTGGCCCGCCCACCGTACGACACCAAGCGCAAGCCGTTTCTTGCCGACGGTATCTCCATCAAGGGCTGGAAGCTCGAGAGCCTGCCCTACCTCACCTGGGCGCCCGTCATTAAGTTGCCGGCCGAGAAAGAACTCATTCGTTCGCTCAAGAACCTGGCTAAGAAGTCCGACAGTGTCATCATCGCCACGGACTTCGATCGCGAGGGCGAGCTGATCGGCTCGGACGCTCTCAACAAGGTACGCGAGGTTGCGCCGGACTTGCCGGTCGCCCGCGCCCAGTACTCTTCGTTTACCAAGGCCGAGATCACGCAGGCCTTCGATAACCTCGTCTCGCTCGACCAGAACTTGGCCGATGCCGGCGAGAGCCGTCAGCACATCGACCTCATTTGGGGTGCGGTGCTCACGCGCTACCTGACGCTCGCCAAGTTTGGCGGCTTTGGCAACGTGCGTTCCGCCGGCCGCGTGCAGACGCCGACGCTTGCCCTAGTGGTCGAGCGCGAGCGCGAGCGCATGGCGTTTGTGCCTGAGGACTATTGGCAGATTCGCGGCATGGGTGCCGCTCAGGGTGCTGCCGAGGACGACCGCTTTAAGATCGCGCACAAGACGGCGCGTTTTACCGACAAAGATGCTGCCGAGACGGCGTACGGCCACGTTGACGGCGCTACGACGGCAACCGTCGCCGCGGTGACCAAGCGCTCCCGCAAGCAGCAGCCGCCCACGCCGTTTGCGACGACCTCGCTGCAGGCCGCCGCCGCGGCCGAGGGCATCTCGCCTGCGCGTACCATGCGCATCGCCGAGTCCCTCTACATGGCGGGCCTCATCAGCTACCCGCGTGTCGACAACACCGTGTATCCTGCGACGCTCGATTTGGGCGCTGTGGTGAGTGACCTTGCAAAGATCAACCCGGCGCTGGCGCCCGTGTGCAAAAAGGTGCTCGCCGGCCCCATGAAGCCCACGCGCGGCAAAGTCGAGACCACCGACCACCCGCCTATCTACCCCACGGGCGAGGGCGATCCGTCCACGCTCGACGGCGGCCAGCGCAAGCTCTATGACCTCATCGCTCGCCGCTTTCTGGCGACGCTTATGGGTCCTGCGACCATTGAGAACACCAAGCTCGAGCTCGACGTCAATGGCGAGCCGTTCGTGGCTTCGGGCGACGTGCTCGTGACCCCGGGTTTCCGCGAGGCATACCCGTATGGACTCAAACGCGACGAGCAGATGCCGCCGCTTGAGCAGGGCGATACGGTCGACGTGTTCGACATTAAGCTCGAGGCCAAGCAGACCGAGCCGCCCGCGCGCTACAGCCAGGGCAAGCTCGTGCAGGAGATGGAAAAGCGCGGTTTGGGCACCAAGTCCACGCGCGCGAGCATCATCGAGCGCCTGTATGCCGTGCGCTACCTCAAAAATGATCCCGTTGAGCCGAGCCAGCTGGGCATCGCCATCATCGACGCGCTGACGCAATTTGCCCCGCGCATCACGAGCCCCGATATGACCAGCGAGCTTGATGGCGATATGACCCGCGTCGAGCGCGGCGAGGATACCGAAGAGCATGTCGTGACGCACTCGCGCGCGCTGCTGGCCGGCGTGCTCGACGAGCTGCTCAAGCACACGCAGGAGCTGGGCGACGCCATCAGCGACGCCGTCACGGCCGATGCGCGCGTGGGCGCTTGCCCCAAGTGCGGCAAGGACTTGGTTATGAAGACGAGCGCCAAGACCCGTGGCAGCTTCATTGGCTGCATGGGCTGGCCCGACTGCGATGTGACCTATCCGGTGCCGAGCGGCGTCAAGGTGAGTCCGCTCGAGGGCGAGGCCGCCGTGTGCCCCGAGTGCGGCGCGCCGCGCATTAAGTGCCAGCCGTTCCGCCAGAAGGCCTTCGAGATTTGCGTGAACCCTACGTGCCCCACCAACTACGAGCCCGACCTTAAGGTGGGCGAGTGCAAGGTGTGCGCCGAGGCCGGACGCCATGGCGACCTGATCGCGCACAAGAGCGAGAAGAGCGGCAAGCGCTTTATCCGCTGCACCAACTACGATGACTGCGGTGTGAGCTATCCTCTGCCGGCGCGCGGTAAGCTCGAGGCGACGGGTGAGACCTGCCCCGAGTGCGGCGCCCCCATCGTGGTGGTCAACACGGCGCGCGGCCCGTGGCGCATCTGCGTGAACATGGACTGCCCGACCAAGGAGAAGAAGCCCGTCCGCGGCCGTAAGACCACGACTAAGGCGAGCACGGTGAAGAAGACGACGGCGGCCAAGAAGACGACGGCTAAGAAAGCCACTGCCGCCAAGAAGGCGACCGCGAAGAAGTCGACTGCCAAGAAAGCAGCCGCCGACAAGTAACGGCGTAGTCGGAACATTGACTAAAACAAAAACGAGCGAGGACCCCGCGATCCTCGCTCGTTTTTTAGACCGGCAGAGCGCTAGTTCACTTCGACGGGTTTGGCGCCGGGATAGCGCTCCTCAAAGTCTAGGCGGTACTTATTGTCATTGGTGTCCGCTACGTTGTCGCGCGACAGCGGCGCCACGATCTCATTCTTGTGGTCCGCAGGCTTGGCGTATTTCAGGCTGATCTCCCAGGCATCGCAGATTGCGTCAATGCGGTGATCCAGGTCGTCGTACAGGGCAACGATGTCTTTCCAGGAGCTGTAGTTCTTGGAGCTCGTCGGGACGTCTAGGTCCTCGACGATGTCGTAATACTGCTCGATGGTGTCCTCCGTGCGCTCGGCGACGTCGGCGAGATTTTGACGGGTGGTTCGATCCTCTTCCAGATAGCTGCCGTTGAAGTTCTGTGCGCAGCCACGGACGTAGTTGTCGAGGTCTTCGAGCAAGTCGTAGTATTCGCTCAGTCGGCGGTAGAGGTTCTGCTCGGAGAGCGTGGCTTCGCCGCCATCCTCGTCGTCATCGTCATCATCGTCGTACAGGCTGTTGGGATCGCCGAGAGGCTTTAGGTCATCATCGTCGACGTCATGGTGCAGCTTAGCTACCTCGGCAGTCGTCTGCGTGGCGGTGTTGTCGAAAGGCTTGATCACAAAGAAGATGACCAGGGCGATGATGATCGCCACCAGCACAACGATAACGGCGATAAGCGGCCCGGTGCCGCTCTTTTTGGGAGCGGGGGTCTGTGGCGAAGCGGGCGCGTATGCGGGAGCCGGCTGCTGTTGGGGCGAGCCGCTCGCGACGGGTACGCGCTGCGTAGTCTCGACGGTCGCGGGGCCTGCGGCGGGGTCGGGGCGATAGGCGAGGGGGTCGTCCGCCTTGGCTTGCGGCGTATCGAGGGAACCGGTCTGCTCAAAAGCGGGCTGGCTATCGCTCGCGGTTGTTTGCTCAACGGGTGCACCGCACGAGGTGCAGAACTTGGCATCATCTGCAAGAAGCTTGCCGCACGAGGCGCAATACCGAGACATTGCCACTCCTTTCGCCACATTTCAATGCAATACGACGATTATACCCAGCGTCCAAAATTCCCCATCATAAGTTGCGGTGAAATAGGGACTGTTTGGCGGTCTCAGAGCTTCAATCAGTCCCTATTTCACCGCAACTTTGGAAAGGCACCTTTAGCCATTGGGGACGCACCGAGCACTGGGGTATCATGACTTGGTTGCTATAAATCGCATTTACGCGCCTTGTAGGAAGGGACTCCGCCCATGGCTTTTGAGCCCGCTCAACATAGCTTTATCACGCTCGAGGGCGTCGATGGCGCCGGCAAGTCCACGCAGGCGCGCCTGCTTGCCCGCGCTCTTGAACTTGCTGGCTACCAGGTTGTGAGCCTGCGCGAGCCGGGCGGTACCGCCATCAGCGAAAAGATCCGTGATATGCTGCTCGACCCCGCCAACACGGCGATGGGTGACACCTGCGAGCTGTTGCTCTACGAGGCCGCGCGTGCCCAGCTGATGCACGAGGTTATCGCCCCCGCCCTTGCGGCCGGCAAGGTGGTCCTGTGCGACCGTTTCTACGATTCCACGACCTGCTATCAGGCGTTTGCCGATGGCCTCGACCGCCAGATGGTACGCGATGCCAATAACCTGGCTGTCGCCGGTACGCATCCGGCGCTCACGCTCGTCTACCACATCACACCCGAGCAGGCGGCGTTACGCATGGCAGCCCGTGGCGCGGCAGATCGCATGGAGGCAAAAGGCATGGCCTTCCAAGAGCGCGTCTACCAGGGATTTTGCGCCATTGCCGCCGAGGAACCAAACCGCGTAAAGCTCATCGACGCGACTGCGTCCATCGAGGACGTCTTCGCACAGACGGTCGAGCAGGTTCGCGCCTACGGCCTCGACATTTCCCGGGACGCCGTCACCGCCGCGCTAGCCCAGGAGGCCGAGTAACATGGCCCCTGCTCAGGCAAGCCTGCTGGCCAAGCTTGATACCCAAGAGCGCGTGCGCGACTTTTTGACCAATGCCGTCGCCAGCGGTCGCGCATCGCACGCCTACCTGTTTTTGGGCGCGCCCGGCGCGGGCAAGCTCGACGCCGCGTGGGCGCTCGCCCAAGCCTTCCTGTGCGAGCAGGACGGCTGCGGCTCATGCGATAGCTGCGTGCGCGTCGCCCGCCATACGCACCCCGATGTGCACTATTACACGCCCGAGAGCGCCACGGGCTACCTCATCGCCCAGACCCGCGAGCTGCTCGACGACGTGCCGCTGGCGCCCATCCGTGCCAAGGCCAAGGTCTACATCATCGACCGTGCCGAGCAGCTGCGCGCCAACACCGCCAACGCACTGCTCAAAACGCTCGAGGAGCCGCCCGAGGGCGTTATGTTTATCTTGCTGGGCACCTCGGCAGACGTGATGTTGCCCACTATCGTGAGCCGCTGCCAGTGCGTGCCGTTTCGGCTGGTATCGCCCGCCGTCGCCGCGCAGGCCGTGAGCCGCGCCACCGGTCAGGACCCTGCGCGTTGCCGCATGGCCGTCGCCGTGGCGGGAAGCCCCACGCGTGGCATCGAGTTCCTCAAGAGCGCCGAGCGCCAGGACGCCCGCCGTCAGATGGTTCGCGCCATCGATTCGCTTATCGCCGCCGACGAGGCCGACGTGCTCAGCCGTGCCAAGTCGCTCATCGTCGCCGTTAAGGCGCCGCTCGCCGAGGTCAAGTCCACGCAGGAAAAGGTGCTCGAACAAAACGCCGACTACCTGTCGCGTGGAGCATTGAAGCAGCTTGAGGACCGCAACAAGCGCGAACTCAACGCGCGCGAGCGTTCGGGTATCATGGAAGCGCTGGCGAGCGCGCGGACGCTCATGCGCGATGTGCTGCTGACGCTTCAGGACGAGGCAGCCGACGTGGTGAACGAAGACGTGCGCGACACGATCGGTCGGCTTGCCGCCGCGACCAATGTTGCGGGTGCCACCCGGGCGCTCGAGGCAGTCGCGACCGCCGAGCGCAACATCGCCAGAAACGTTACTCCCCAGCTGGCCATCGAGGTCATGCTGTTCGATATCAGGAAGGCACTGAAATGCCGTTAGTCGTACCCGTTAAGTTTACCTACGCCTCGCGCGACCTGTGGTTCGATCCGCAGGATTTGGATATCCTCGAGGCCGATTATGCCATTTGCTCCACCGAGCGCGGAACCGAGATCGGCCTGGTCACGGCCGATCCCTTTGAGGTGCCGCAAGACGAGATTGGCCAGCCGCTCAAGCCCGTGCTGCGCGTGGCGAGCGACATCGACCTGCAGCTTGCCGACGACCTGGCCATCCAAGGCGACGAGGCCATGGTCGACTTCCGCCGCCTGGTCAAGGAGCTCGACCTCGAGATGAAGCCGGTCGGCGTCGAGTACCTGTTTGGCGGCGAGAAGGCCGTGTTCTACTTTGCGGCCGAGGAGCGCGTCGATTTTCGCCAGCTCGTCAAGGATCTGTCCTCGACGCTGCACATTCGCGTCGACATGCGCCAGATCGGCGTGCGCGACGAGACCCGCCTGGTGGGCGGCTATGCCCAGTGCGGACAGGAGCTCTGCTGTGCGCGCTTTGGCGGACAGTTTGAGCCCGTCTCGATTCGCATGGCAAAAGAGCAGGACCTGCCGCTCAACTCGTCCAAGATCAGCGGCGTGTGCGGTCGTCTGATGTGCTGCCTGCGCTACGAGTTCGAGGCCTACAAGGACTTTAAGAGCCGTGCGCCCAAAAAGAAGACGCTCATCGATACGCCGCTCGGCAAGGCGCGTATTCAGGAATATGACACGCCGCGTGAGCAGCTGGTGCTGCGCCTGGAGAACGGCAAGGTTTTTAAGGTCAACCTAGCCGATATGACGTGCTCGGAGGGTTGCAAAAAGAAGGCCGCCGAGCAGGGCTGCAACTGCCGCCCCGACTGCGTGACGCGCGACGTGCTCGAGCGCATCGAGTCGCCCGAGATGCGCCTGGCGCTCATGGAGCTCGATCGCGAGAACGGCGTCGACGTGGGCGATGGCCTGTCGAGCGCCGACCGTCTTGCCGGCACGTCGATGCCCAAGCGCCGTCGTCGCGATGCCGATTCCGATGCCCGCGCTGCTCAGAGCCAGGGCGAGGGCCGTGGCCGCGGAAAGGGCCGTGGTAAGGCCGAGGCACCCGAGGCCGAGGAGGCCGCCGGTGGCCGTCGTCGTCGCAAGCGCGCGGGCTCGGGCGATGCTACCGAGGTTGCAGCCGCGGGCAAGAACGCCTCTCGCGAGCGCGAGGTTCAGCAGCCCCAGCAGCAGAATCGCGGCGGTGGCATGAACCCCACACGCCGCCGCCGCCGTCATCTGTCGAGCGAGGAGCGCGAGGACGCCTTCCGCGCCGCAGCTGCTCGCGAGGCTGGTGCCGCTTCCAAGGGCCCCTCGGCCTCCGATGCGCCTGCCGACAAGGGCGGCAAGTCGCGTGGCGAGGAGGAGCGCGCGCCGCGTCCGCGCCGTCGCCATTCCTCGGGCGCGCAACAGAAGCCCTCAGTGCCCTCCGTGGCCGATCAGGTCTCGGATGGCGAGGTCAAGGTCACGCGCCGTCGTCCCGGAGATGGCGGGGGAGCGACTGCTAAGGCTTCGCGTGGCGCCGCTCGCGACGAGCGCGAGCCGCGCGAGGATCGCGGTGGCGAGGGCTCGGCCGACCAGGGTCAAAAGCGCCGTCGCCGTCGCCGTTCCCGCAAGCCGCGCCAGGATGGTGGCGAGGGTTCGACCCCGTCTTCGTCCGCACCACAACCGCCCGCCGGCGAATAACGCCCGCGAGCGGATTTAGCCCGCCTTGCCCCGAGCGCATCGGGGTATCATAGCGCCGAATCAACAACCCTCCCTGCGACCGAACGTAGGGAGGGTTGTGTCTTGAAGAGCCATCTGAACATATTGAGCCGTCTGCAGGGTGCCGGTGCCCTACCGTTTGCGGACGAATTGCTACCGTTTGCCGAGCGGGTGGCACGCGAGGCGCTCGAGACATTGTCGCCAACACGATGCGCCGGCTGCGAGCGCGCCGGTGCGCTTATTTGCCAAGACTGCCTGGCCGCGCTCACGCTCATCGACCCACGTCATAGCTGTACCCGATGCGGCGCCCCGTTTGGGGATTTGCTATGCACTGAGTGTTCGGTCGAGGGCACGTCCTCGGCAATGGCGGAGGCGCTCGACCGCTGCCTGGCGTGCGCCGTCTATGCGCATCCGCTGCCGCGCATCATTAAAGCGTACAAGGATGCGGGCGAGCGACGTCTGGCTCCGTATCTGGCGGAGCTGCTCTACGACACCGCCTTGCATGCCCAGGTCGTAGCGCCCGAACGCTTAGGAGGTGTGCTGTCCGGTGCGGATGCGGTGGTGTTTGTGCCTGCGACGGCGGCAGCGTTTCGGCGGCGTGGTTTTGATCATATGGAGGCCATTGCGCGCCCATTTTGCGAGCTGTCGGGTGTTCCCCTGCTCGATGCCCTTGTCAAGTACGGGCATGGCGACCAGCGTGAACTCGGTCGTGAGGAGCGCCGCGAGCGTGCCCAAGGCATGTACGAGACGGTTGAGGACGTGCGCGGCCGCCGCCTGCTGCTTATCGATGACGTTATTACCACGGGCGCGACGATGGCCGCGGCTTCGGCGGAACTCAAGCGCGCCGGCGCCGCAGCAGTCGATGGCCTCGCTATCGCACGCGTTTGGTAGGGGTGGTTTTGTGGCAGTGAAGATTGAGCGGCGCAACGAGCCGACAGACGAACAGCTAGCGGCTTCCGTAATCCTAACAGACGCCTCGGCGCTACGCATGATGCGCGCCGAGCGCCGGCAGATGGGCTACATAAGCTGGAAGGACCTCGATCCCGATGAAGAGCGCCGTGTGCTGCGCACGTCGTCGCCCTCGACCGAGGACATCTATCTTCTCGACTTGGTGCGGATTGGGGCCGCAAGCAGCGAGGTGCAAGAGGATTTGTGCTTGCTGGTAGGGTCTGCAGCGCAGCGCCGCCGCATTCTTGGCGTGAGCTGGTCCGTATGCTCCGGGTTGCCCGCCGGCTCGATTCTAGAGGTGGAACCGGGGGTGTACAGTCTATCTCCCGAGGCCCTTTGTGTTGCCGTTGCGCGCGAGGTCGGCTGCATCCAGGCATTTGCCCCGGCTCAGGAGCTGTGCTCTAAGATTTCGCTGAGTGACCGCGGGAAGTATCTGCCTCCCTACACCTCGCCTGTTACGAATAAACTTGCAAAGGACAAGGACCAGCCAGCAGATGTGGGCTACTTTGAGGTTGAGCCGGTGCTGACGCCCGATCGTCTGGCAGATTACCTCGCGGTATGCAAGGGGAACGCGGCCAAACAGCTGCAGCGTCTGTGTCCCTATCTTTCGGAAAACCTGCGCTCACCCATGGAGTGCATCATGCTCGCCCTGTTTTCGCTTCCGTTTTCCTATGGCGGGTTTGCCTGCGGACCTTTTAAGACCGACTACAAGATCGAGTTCGATGACCGTGCGCAGGCAATCTCGGGGATGCCGCATACAGTTTGCGATGCGTATCAGGAAACAGCTCGGTTTGACCTGGAATACAACGGTGAGCTGGGCCATTCCTCTCGGAGGGGACGTATCCATGATGAAAAGCGCAACACGGGCTTGATTACTATGGGAATCGAGGTCGCGACAGTCAACAACGAAATGCTCTGTGACATGGAAGCGATGGAAGCGCTCGCATGGCGCATGCACCAGCGTATGCGAAAGCGGTACCGGAATCGTGTCGATGCCCGCAGGAAGAAGCAAGAGGCGTTGCTTAACACGTTGCGGGCGTGTTTTGGGCTTAAGCCGGTCTAATTCGCGTCGAAAATAGAGGGTTAATCATATGCCCTGGACAAAATATGGCAAATATGAGTACTGTCACTAAATCAGTAACAGCAAAATCAAGGAATTTAGGACTCGGAGGCGGCGTAAAGTAAGAAGATAATAAACAAATGTAGAATTACTAAGCATCAGGTCGGCGACACTGAGCGCAAAATCTGTCCGAGAGGCCAAAATTGCCTGTTACTAAATTGGTGGCAGTACTCATATTTGCCATATTTTGACCGGGGCACCCTAAGAAGGGCGCCCCGGAGCTCCCCGTAGGGGAGCTCCGGGCTTCATAGGGGCATGAATAGCCCACTCCGACCTGCAAAATCTGTGCGCGCGATGCGAATGACGCCCTTAACCTTAAACTTCAGCTTGAACTTAGCTATAATGCGCTACGTTCCTACCAGGCTGTGGTTGCGGACGGACGAAATGCCCGTCCTAGTCCAAGACAGACGCGGTCAAAGGGATCCACGTAAGCGACCGCGTGCGCGCGGCGCGATCATGGCGCGTCCTAGATGTAAGCCGCACCGTCCGTTCTACTTTCTTTGGGGCAATACCGCCTCGCGGGCGAGCGGGTCAGTCGTGAAGGTGGCTGCGGCCTCCCGAGCAAACACCCCGGTGCGCAAGTGTGGGGTCAAATACCAGGTCAGCTGGTGGGAACAACCTGATATTCCGCGCAACGCACGGATTGTATACGACACAGAAGGCAGGGTAGTGGACATGGTGAGGGGCAGCTTGATGCACGCGGCTCGGTTAGGTGCTGGGACCGCAGCGGTCATTGCCGTTTTGGGCCTGAGCGGATGCGCGTTCAACCCTCTGTCTACGTTCACGACTCCCACGATCGACCAGATCGAGTACGAGACGGTCACGCCGGCGGTGTCGGACGATGCCCTGGTCACTCCCGGAACCCTGACGGTTGCCCTCGATACTTCCGATGCGCCGCAGGCCATGCAGGGCGCCGACGGCGAGCTCACGGGATATGCGGTCGACGCCGCCCGCGCCCTCGCAAGCCGCATGGGCCTTAAGGTCGCCTTTGTCGATGCGTCCTCGGCAGGTTCCGCGCTCGGCGACAAAAAGGCTGATATCTTTATCGGCGAGATCAACTCCACGGACGGGGACGTTAGCTCGCTCGGCACCTGCCTGTACGATGCCGCTTCTGTGTTTGGTAAAACCAGCGATGGTGGGTCGCTAAGCGTTTCCACCGATACCCTTAACACGTCTACCCTGGGTGTCCAGATGTCCTCGGCCTCGCAGGAGGCGCTTGCCAAGCAGAGCATTACCGCCAACCAAAAGACCTACTCCAACATCAACGAGTGCTTTGAGGCGCTCGAGTCCGGCGAGGTCGACTATGTGATCTGCGACTCCACGGCCGGCGGCTACCTTGCACGCCTGATGAGCGAGGTCTCCTATGTCGGTGCGCTCGAGGCACCCTCGACGCTTGGTGTTGCGGGCCTCTCGTCCAATGACGAGCTGTGCCGTGCCGTGAGCGATGCCCTCGACGGTATTACGGCCGACGGCACGCTCGAGGCGGTCCACTGCGTCTGGTATGGCACGATGCCCTACGACCTCACCACTAAGACGGTTTCGGGCGCTAACGTGCAGCCGGGCGACTCTGAGTCCAGTGAGACCACGTCCTCCGGCAGCGAGTCCTCCGATTCCAACAATGAGACCGCATCCTCCGAGGACAAATCGTCCAGCCAGGAAGGCACCATCACCGACGACGACATTAACAAACTTAATAGCTAGTTATTGCTAGGGGTGGTGTCTCCTATACGTTGGAAAGGACACCTCTTCACGGTTTCAACACGCACTGCCGGGCTTCCCCAATAGGGGAGCCCGGCTTTTTCATCCCAATAAAACCAGCAGGTCAAAGCTAATTTTCGGGACCAAATACAAAGCCGCCGACGCCCTCCCATAGCGCACTTTGCCACGGAAAAGTGCGAGACTTCGGTATGCGGTATCAAGCAATCGTTATTCGGGTCTTTAGGAATCCGCGTGATTAAATGCACGGCAATGGGTACATAGCCAGTACAGTAAGTCCCCGAGGCAGATTGGAGCCACGTATGGATATCAAGGTTTCTGGACGCAAGACGACGGTAACCGATGCTCTGCGTGCGCATGTGGATGAGAAGATCGGCGAGGCGCTCAAGGTTTTCGATATCGAGCCCATGACGGTCGACGTTGTACTTCGCTATGAGAAGAACCCCTCGAACCCCAACCCGGCAATCGTCGAGGTCACGGTTCGCGCTCGCGGTTCGGTGATTCGCGTTGCCGAGCACGGTGCAGATATGTACGCCGCCATCGACCTCTCCGCCGATAAGGTCACCCGCCAGCTGCGCAAGTTCAAGACCAAGGTCGTGGACAACCGCCAGGGCGGTGCCAGCGCGGCGGATGTCGCACCGGTCGAGCGCGTCGAGGATCTGGCCGACCTGCTGCTGCCCGAGGAGGAGGACGACCTGCTCGTCCGCGAGAAGGTCATCGATGTCACCCCGATGACTGAGGAGCAGGCGCTGGTGCAGACCGATCTGCTCGGCCACGACTTCTACGTGTTCGAGAACGCGACGACTGGCCTCATCAATGTGGTGTATCACCGTAAGAATGGTGGATATGGCATCATCAAGCCCCGCATCGAAACACTTGACGAGTAAAATACGTTAACTTGCATGAGTTAACGGTTGGCGGCCATCCCATGCGGGTGGCCGCCTTTTTACGTAAGGAGTCGCTTTGATGGACAAGGCCGCATCCGCCGGTCATTCGGACCGTTGCCGCATCGTCGTCGATACCTGCTGCGACTTTAGCCCCGAGGTCGCCGCGAACCTCGATGTCGATATCCTGGGTTTCCCCTTCATTATCGATGGCGAGGAGCGCACGGATGACATCTGGTCGAGCATCACACCCAAGGAGTTCTACGACCGCATGCGCGCCGGTGCCCGCGTGTCCACCTCGGCCGTGTCGCTCGGTCGCTATATCGAGTTCTTTACCGAGTGCGCCAAAGAGGGCACGCCCACGGTCTACCTGTGCTTTACCTCGGCGCTGTCGTCGAGCTACAACTCCGCGTGCCAGGCGGCAGATGCCGTGCGCGCCGAGTATCCCGATTTTGAGTTGTACGTGGTCGACAACGCTCTGCCCTGTGCGACCGGCGAGCTCTTGGCGCTCGAGGCCGTCCGTCAACGCTCGGCGGGACTCACCGCCAAACAGCTGGTCGACTGGGCAAACGAGGCCAAGACCTATGTCCACGGCTACTTTACGCTCGAGAGCTTTGACGCGCTGGCTGCCGGCGGCCGCATTCCGCCTGCGGCGGCACAGCTCACGGCAAAGCTCGACGTCAAGCCCGAGCTCTCTTACGACCTTGCCGGCTCGCTGTCGCTGATCGGCGTCAACCGCGGCCGCAAGAAGGCGCTCAAGTCCATCCTCAAGTCGTTCCGCGAGAACTATGTGCCCGATCGCACCATGCCCATCGCCATCATGACGGCCGATGCCGAGAAGGATGGTGACTGGCTCGAGGCTGCCGTTCGCAAGGAGGAAGGTTGCGCCGACGTCACGATTATCCGTAGTTCCGTCGGTCCTACCATTGGCTCGCACGTGGGGCCCGGCATGGTGGCGCTTGCGTTTTGGGGCAAGAACCGCGCCGAGAAAGCCTCGCTTTCCGACCGCATCGCACGCCGTGTGCGTGGTGAGTAGACAGGCGCTACGACCACAGGCGCCCCGCAGCTCAAGCGCTGGCACTGAGTATTCAACCTGGTAATAACACCCAACCCAAAAGGAAAGGTTTCATGGCAAACAAGCTCTCCGTCGCATTTATCGGCACCGGAATTATGGGTGCCCCCATCGCCGGTCACATCCTGGATGCCGGCTATCCCGTCACGGTCAACAACCGCACCAAGTCCAAGGCTGCCGCGCTTATCGAGCGCGGTGCCGTTTGGGCCGATACGCCGGCAGATGCCGCGGCGAACGCCGATGTCGTCTTTACCATGGTGGGTTATCCCTCCGAGGTCGAGGAGCTCTACCTGGCGGGCGACGGTCTGCTCGCGTGCACTAAGCCCGGCGCGGTCCTGATCGACCTCACCACGAGCTCGCCCGAGCTGGCGCGTGACATTGCCGAGGCCGCCCAGGTTTCTGGTCGTATGGCATTTGACTGCCCCGTCACCGGCGGCGAGTCGGGCGCTATCGCCGGTACGCTCACGGCTATCGTAGGCGCTACCGAGAACGACATCGCGCCGGTCCGCGATATCCTTTCCACCTTTGCGGCAACCATCTGCTGCTTCGACGGCGCCGGCAAGGGCCAGGCTGCCAAGCTCGCCAACCAGGTGTCGCTGGGCGCCTGTATGGTCGGCATGGCAGACGCCATGGCGTTTGCTGAGCTGAGCGGCCTCGATCTGGAGAAGACCCGTCAGATGATCCTGGGCGGCACCGGTAAGTCCGGCGCCATGGAGAGCCTGGCGCCCAAGGCGCTCGACGGCGACTACAAGCCCGGCTTTATGGTTGAGCACTTCATTAAGGACCTGCGCCTGGCGCTCGCTTACGCCGACGATCGCGAGCTCGCGCTGCCCGGTGCCGACGTGGCCTTTACGCTCTACGACATGCTCGACGCCATCGGTGGTGCCAAGCTGGGCACCCAGGCCATCACGGTTCTCTACAAGGAGGAGGCCGACGCCATCGCCGCCGGTCTGGACTGGTCGCAGTATCGTCCCGAAGAGCATGGCGCTCACGAGGACGGCTGCGGTTGCGGCGAGCACGGCGACGATCATGATTGCGGTTGCGGCCACCACCATGGCGAGGACCACGAGTGCTGCGGCGGCCACGGCCATGATGACGGCCACGAGTGCTGCTGCGGCCACCATCACGGGGAGTAGCGCCCATGAGCTGGACGTTCGTGGTGCTCGCGCTGGTGCTCTTTCTCTTTGCGATCTACATCGGCTTTTTGTGCGGCCAGTGGGCGTGCGAAAAGCGCGTCATCACCAAGCGCGACTACTGGATCGCCAATTTTGCAGGCGCGGCGGCAGTCGTCCTACTGACCTGGGTGTTCTCGCTGTTCCCGCTGGTGCAGTTTGCGCCAATCGGCTGGCTCGGCGGCTTTATCGCCGGTCTTAAGATGAGCTTTGGCGAGTCCGTCGGTCCGTGGCGCAAGCACGACGAGGTCTTTAACGTCAACAAGGCTCATCGCGCCGCCGCCGACGCGGGCGACGCTGAGGAACGCCGCCGTGCGCGTCGCAATGGCGCGGCCGACCGACAGCTCATCTCGGTCACCGATGACAGCAAGGGTGCTGGCAAGCACGCTAAGAAATAGTAAGAAGAGGTAACTATGGCAGAAAACAAAGACGAACAGCTCACCGACGAGGAGCTGGCACAGCTTCAGCTGGCAGAGGAGAACGAGAACGCCGTCGACCGTCTGGTCAAGGAGCTCGGCTGCCCCACGCGCCGCATCCGTCAGTTTGCCGCCCGCGTGCTGCACCTGCTTGCCGAGCGCGATCCGCAGCGCGTCGTGCCCTGCGTGCCCGCGCTGATCGAGGCACTCGACCGCCCCGAGGCTCAGACCCGCTGGGAGGCTCTCGATGCCTTAGCTGCGCTCGCCACTACCTGCCCCGAGCAGCTGGGCGATGCCTTTGAGGGCGCCGAGACCGCGCTGTTCGACGAGATTTCCTCCACGCTGCGCTATGCCGCCTTCCGCCTGCTGTGCGTGTGGGGCGCCACGAGCGTCGAGCGTTCGCGCGAGGCTTGGCCCATCCTGGACGAGGCCATCCAGTGCTACCACGGCGACCTCGAGTATCGCGATATGCTCGGTTGCCTGTACGAGTTTGGCCAGGGCGAGATCGACGCCGAGGTCGCCGAGAAGCTTGCGCTGCGCCTTAAGTTCGATGCCGAGAACGGCAAGGGCAGCTATCTCAAGGCCCGTTCGAGCGAGATTTACGAAATGCTTGTTAAACGTTTTGGCCTGGATCTCTCCAAAAAGAAGAAGCGTGCTAGCGTTAAAAAATCTGAGGCCGCCGAAGACGAGGAGTAACAGATTATGGCGCACGATGTAGTCCTGATTCCCGGTGACGGTATCGGTCCCGAGATTACGCAGGCCATGCGCCGCGTGGTCGAGGCCACCGGTGTCCAGATCAATTGGAACGTCCAAGAGGCCGGTGCCGGCGTCATGGACGAGTTTGGCACGCCACTGCCTCAGCACGTGCTCGACGCGGTCGCCGAGACCAAGGTTGCTATCAAGGGCCCCATCACCACGCCGGTCGGTACGGGTTTCCGCAGCGTCAATGTGGCCCTGCGAAAGCACTTCGACCTGTATGCCTGCGTGCGCCCTTGCCTGTCGCAGCCGGGCGACGGCTCGCGCTTCCGCGACGTCGACCTGGTCATCGTGCGCGAGAACACCGAGGACCTCTACGCCGGCATCGAGTTCGATGAGGGCGCTGCCGAGGTCGAGGAGCTCTCGCAGCTCGTCGAGCGTTCGGGCCAAAAGACCTTCGCCGCCGATTCCGCGATCTCGATCAAGCCGATCTCCATCGCCAAGAGCCGCCGTATTGTGGAGTATGCCTTTGAGTACGCCCGCCGCTGCGGCCGCAAAAAGGTGACGGCCGTGCACAAGGCCAACATCATGAAGGCGACCGATGGCCTGTTCCTGCACGTGGCGCGCGAGGTGGCCGCCAACTATCCTGATATTGAGTTCAACGACAAGATCGTCGACGCCACCTGCATGGGCCTGGTCCAAAACCCCGACGACTTCGATGTCCTGGTGCTGCCCAATCTGTACGGTGACATTGTGAGCGACCTGTGCGCTGGCCTGGTGGGTGGCCTGGGTATGGCCCCCGGCTCCAACATCGGTGCCGACTGCGCCATCTTCGAGGCAACGCACGGCTCCGCGCCCGATATCGCTGGTCAGGATATCGCCAACCCCACGGCCGAGATTCTGTCTGCGGCTATGATGCTCGATCATCTGGGCGAGAACGATGCTGCCAATCGTATCCGCGCCGCCGTGTCCGCCACGCTCGACGAGGGTAAGCAGGTTACCGGCGACGTGCGTCGTGCCCAGACCGGTTCCGTCGAGGGTGCGGTGGGTACGCAGGCCTTCGCCGATGCCGTTATTGAGCACTTGGCCTAAGACATGCAGGCTGCAAACGCCTAAATAGTACTTAAGTGTTTGCGTATAACCTAAGAATCAATATGCCCGGCGCCTCGTCGGGCGTATTCTGTTAGGGATTGTGTTCCCAATAAGGAGTAGCTGACTATGGGTCTGATTCAAAAGAAGGACGAGAAGGACGAGATCGACGGCATCCAGATCATCGAGCGCGGCGAAGGCCCCGACGGTGATGAGGACGAGAAGATCGATCTGGTCGCCGGCACGTCTGCCGAACATATTGCCGCCGGCACGACCGCCGAGGAGGAGGACGCCCGCCTGGAGGCTCAGATTGCCGCGGATGCCGCTGACGAGAATCTGATGCCCGAGGAGCAGGACGAGGACGACGACTCCGCCGAGGACGGCCATGCATCCAAGCACAAAAAGACGATGATTGCCGCCTTTGTGGTCGCCGTCGTGATTGCTGCGGTGGTCGGCTTCTTTATTGGCAATGGCGGCTTTGGCGGCAAGGGTGTCGGCTCGGCTACCCTCACCGAGGACCAGCTCGATTCGACTGTGGCAAGCTATAGCTACAACGGCAAGAAGAGCGATATCACCGCGCGCGAGGCCATCGAGAGCCAGTATAGCCTCGATAAAGTCAAGAATAGCGATGGTAATTACACCGCTCCGTCCGCCGACGTCATCCTGTCCTATGTGCGCAACAAGATCCTACTCGATGCTGCCGAGGACGAGGGCATCACTGTCTCTTCTAAGGAAATGAAGAAGTACGCCGAGGATTCTATCGGCACCTCCGACTACAAGACCATGGCCAAGCAGTATGGCGTGTCCAAGGACCAGGCCAAGCAGATTGTCCGTCAGTCCGCGACGCTGCAGAAGCTCTACAAGAAGAAGGCGGGCGATAGTGCGAGTATGCCGACCGCTCCAACCGAGCCTTCCGACGGCAACGAGGACACCGCGAGCAAGGATTATGCCGACTACATCATCAACCTTGCCGGTGACGAGTGGGATAGCGAGAAGGGCACCTGGAAGGACGAGAACAGCACCTACGCTAAGGCCTTCGCCAACGACGCCTTTACCGCCGATAGCGCAACCTATAAGCAGGCCATGACCGCCTACTACACCGCCTATCAGCAGTATTCTTCGCAGGCCTCCAGCGCCAGCTCCAAGTGGACCGGGTACGCCAACGGCCTGTACGCCAAGGCCAACATCAGCATCTACGGCCTGTTTGCGTAAGGTTCGCCTGAGCTTCCGAGTGCGTAGCCGAAATATCTGATGAAGCCCGTTAGAACGGACATCGTTCTAACGGGCTTTTTGCGTTGCGGGAGAGATTGGTATTACAGTGTAAAGCTTATCTACTCGTAAAAATTGAAATATATGGGTTGACCTGCTGTTATTCCATTAAAACTGCTATAGTACGTGGTGTCTGGTTACAACCAATTTCGAGTCATTTATCCGGCAGGTATCATTATGGCAATGGGAGCGCGCAAACAACCTCTGTACGATCAGCTCGTCGATTTGCTGACCGATAAAATCGATCACGAACTTCGACCCGGCGACTATTTGCCGTCTGAGCGAGACTTGTCGGAGCGCTACGGGCTCTCGCGTACGACGGTTCGCCTTGCCCTGCAGGAGCTTGAGCGCCTGGGCTTGGTGGTTCGTCAGCGCGGCCGTGGGACCATGGTGTGCGATCGCTCTCTGCAGACGGCAAACCTCACGCAGACCTATAGCTTTACCGAGCAGATGAAGGCAATCGGCCGTGTACCCAAGACGACGATTCTTGAGTTTACCGAGGTCGAGGCCGACAAGAATATTGCCGTAGAGATGAATGCGCGTCTGGGCGAGCGTTTGTACAAGATCAAGCGTCTACGCATTGCCGACGGTGTGCCGCTGATGATTGAGTGTACGTATTTGCCGAGCCGCAAGTTCTTTGCGCTTAAGCGCCCCATGATTGAGAACAAATCGCTGTACGACATGATCGAGCAGGACTATCACGAGAAAGTTCGCCTGGCCGAGGAAGAGTTCTATGCGAGTATTGCCCGTCATTCCGACGCTCGTCTGCTCGAGATTGCCGAAGGCGCGCCGGTCTTGGATTTGATTCGTACCACCTATGACATGAGCAACGAGGTCATCGAGTATACGCGTTCGGTTGCGCGCGCCGACCAGTTTAAGTACAAGGTCTACCACAACCGCGCCGTCTAGTGTTATTGGGTATAAACGGCTTGGCGTGTTTTGCGACGGGTGCAAAGTGTGCCGAGCGGTAGAAGGCAATGAACAATCGCTCAAATTAACAATGCAGTGGTTTTTGACCCGCCCTTAAACACACTGCGGGTACGGGAGCATAGATGAGCACGTATGCTATCAAGGCCGACAAGTTCTTCCTGCCGGCGGGGCCGCAGCTGGGCGGCTACCTCATGGTCGAGGACGGCGTCTTCGGCGCCTGGCGGGCCGACGAGCCCGCTTGCGAGATCAAGGATTACTCGGGCACAT
>UQMV01000031.1 GCA_900542315.1 uncultured Collinsella sp. | reverse complement strand
TGAAGGGAGCGCTCCCGCAAACTGCCTCTTGACAACTTATAGGAGCGTCGGTTTTGTTTTCGCACTTTTCAGCATGGTCTGGGCTCTCCGCGTTAACGTAGTAGATGGGCCCCTTTTGTGGCAAGGGGCCGACCTGCGGCTCAGGGTAGCCAAAAAAGCCCCGTCCCAAAAAAGCTGTTGGAAGTTGCGGTGGAATAGTTCCTGTTTTTGCAGCTGAAGGCTTTGAGCAGGAACTATTCCACCGCAACTTATGAGGGGGCGGGGGATGCGATAGTATTGCATGGTGGTATTCGATTAACCGAGGGTTTATCCGAGGGCTTTATGGAACAGCAGCATTATCAGAGCCTGCAAGACCAGGCGTACAACGCATTGCGGTCCAAGATCATCTATGCCGAGCTCAAGCCCGGCACGCGCCTTTCGGCGATTGGTCTGGAAAAGGAGACGGGAATCGGGCGCACGCCCATTCGCGAATCCTTTGTGCGCCTGCGTGAGCAGGAGCTGGTGGAAACGCGTCCCAAAAGCGGCACCTATGTATCAAAAATCAGCATGGAGCGCGCCGAGAATGCCTGTTTCTTGCGCGAAAAACTCGAGAGAAGCGTGCTCATTAAATGCTGCTCTGCCGCCACGCCCGAGCAAAAGCATCGGCTCGAGCAGATTCTTGCCGAGTCCGAGTCGCTCGACCATAGCGAAACGCGTCGTTTCTTTGACCTGGACAACCTGTTCCATGAGACGTGTTTTGAGATTGCCGGTCGTCACATGTTGTGGGATTGGATGAAGAGCATCAACACGCATTTTGAGCGATACAACTGGTTGCGTATGGTGTCGCAGGATTTGGATTGGGAGCCGATTCGTCGGCAGCATCGCCGGATTCTCGAGGCCATTAAGAGGGGCGATACCGACGCGGCGAGCTATCTGGCAGAGACACACCTGCACCTGATGCCCGAAGAGCAAGGTCCGGTTATCGCCTTGCATCCCGACTATTTTGAGCTGTCCAAAGACTCGGCCATCTAACTCGTCCCCTTCATTAGTTGCGGTGAAATAGGGATTGTTTTGCGGCTCTGATGGTGTAAGCAGTCCATATTTCACCGCAACTGCTGGGGCACTATTGGGGCACAAAAAAGCTGCGGCGCCGCTTGGAGGAAAAGACCGGAAGCAAAGGTCCATTCCTCCAGACGGCGCCGCAGCTGTTTTGATGGCTCGGCTTTTACCGAAGTGGCTCAGTTGAGCGCGACTGCCAGCCGATTATACAAAGCGGCTCGGGGGCGTGTCGCTTACGTCACGTTCTATCAGCATACAAGACGGTTTTGGTTCTTGTCCGTGACGGAAACGGCGCGCTTCCGAGCCGCTTTAAAAGAAAGGGGGCGAGGTCTAGGGCACGCCCCCTCTCACGATAGAGAGCTAAACCTAGCCGCGGACTTTCTTGACGACGTCCATGGCCTCGCGGGCGATCTGCTCGACCTTGGAGAAGTCGCCGTCGGCAAACAGGGCCGGCTTGACCATCCAGGTGCCACCGCAGGCGATGATGGCGGAGGAGCTCAGGTACTCCTCGACGTTGGCGGTGCTCACGCCGCCGGTAGGCATAAAGCGGTGGCCGACAAACGGAGCGGCGAGGGCCTTGATGGTGTTCAGGCCGCCATACTGGGACGCGGGGAAGAACTTGGTGACCTTGAGGCCCAAGTTCTCGGCGGCGGTGACCTCGGAGGGGGTTACAGTGCCGGGAAGGACAGGCAGGTCGATATCGATGCAGTGCTTCACGACGTCCTCGTTGTAACCCGGGGAGACGATGAACTTGGCACCGGCGGCGCGGGCCTGCTCAACCTGCTCGACGGTCAGGACGGTGCCGGCGCCAACGCACATCTCGGGCTCGGCCTCGGCCATAGCGGCGATGCACTCGGCGGCGCAGGCGGTGCGGAAGGTGACCTCGGCGGACTTCATGCCAGCTGCCATAAGGGCGTGGGCGAGCGGGGCGGCGTCCTCGACCTTGTCGAGCACAACGACCGGCACGATGCCCAGGGACTTAAGCGTGGTGTAGAACTGATCGAACATGATGTTCCTTTCGATGTGTGGCGCGCATGGGCGCGTGATTGCCAAATGTGCTGGTCAGGAGCCGATTTTGGATTGGTTATCGGAGGCACTGCTTGGGGTTCAAGCAATTCCAAAACCGGCTGCTCGACCAGTCGTGTAGGGAATGCCAGGCAAAACCGGAATGGGACTGGTGGTTTTGCCCGGCCGGAGGAATCGGGGAGCGGGCCGCAGGGGTATGGGATTGGAAAGCTGCGGCCCGCGGAATGGAGACGGACTAGCGCGCGACGCGGGTGCCACCGTCGGCGGCGGATGCCACGGCTGCGATCTCGTCTGCGGTCACCAAGTTGGAATCGCCCTTGATGGTGAGCTTGAGGATCGACGCTGCAATCGCGTAGTTGACGGCGTCCTGCGGGCCAAAGTCGTTGATGAGGGCATGGACCAAACCGGCGTTGAAAGCGTCGCCGGCGGCAACGCCCTCGAGCACGTGAACGTCGTGAGCAGGGGAGAACCAGTGCTCGCCGCTCTCGGCGTCATAGAGCATGCCCATCCAGATGGAGCGCTCGACGCAGGAGATGTTGCGGACGACCGAAGCGACCTTCTTGCAGCCGTACTCGGCGCAGATTTGGCGGGCCATCTCGACGTAGGTGTCGCGCTCCTCGATGCCGTGGGCAAGGGAGCCAGAGACGCAGGTCATGCCAAGGCCGGCAGGCGCGTCCTCGTCATTGGCGATGCAGATGTCGACGAGCGGCAGGAGTTCCTTCATGGTTGCCTGCGACTTCTCGGGCGACCACATCTTGCCGCGATAATTCACGTCGCACACGGTCGTGATGCTCTTGGCGCGGCAGGCGGTGAGGGCATCCTTGCAGGCGGTAGCCATCTCATCGGAGACGGCGGGGGTCACGCCGGAGAAATAGAAGACATCGATGCCCTTGAGGATCTCGTCCCAGTCAAAAATATCGCGCTTGGCCATGTTGATGGCAGAGTACTTGCGGTCGTAGACGCAGCCGTTGCCGCGCTGCGAGGCACCGACCTCAAAGACGTAGGAGCCAAGACGGTCGCCCTGACGCACGACGCGCGTGGTGTCGACGCCGTAGGCCTTCAGCGAACGCAGGGCGCACTCGCCCAGACGGTTGGCTGGGACAACGGAGACGTAAGCGGCCTTGTCGCCCTGGTAGGCCAGGGAAAGCGCGGTGTTTGCCTCGGCGCCGCCGTAGCGGACATCAAACTCGGTCGCCTGCTCAATGCGCAGGTGGTCTTTGGGCGATAGCCTCATCATGATCTCGCCGAAGGTAAGAACCGTTTTACCCATGGTCGCGTAGCTCCTTCTTGCTCGTGCGTACACCTTTGATATGGCGTTGGCACGCAGGTGCCAAGACGGTAGGGTGCGTCTTTGCACCTGCGTGCCAACGCTTGCCGAAATCGGTTTACGAAATCGGTTTCGTTTCGAGTTGTAGTATACTCACCTACAGCGTTTTGCAACCGAGATTTTTAAAAAAATGCCTAAAATGGCTCAGACCGCCGACAATTGGGAAACGGGGTGCGTTATGGCGCAGATGAGAATCAAGGACATTGCCGCCGAGGCGGGCGTGAGCCCGGCCACGGTCTCGCGCTATCTCAACAACCGCCCCGGGCAAATGACCGAGGAAACCCGTGCTCGCATCGCGGCGGTTATCGAGCGCACCGGCTATCGCCCGCGTGCCGCCGCGCGCAATCTGCGCAGCTCGCGCACCAACCTCATCGGCGTGATCCTGGCCGACATCGCCAACCCGTTCTCGAGCGCCATGCTCGAAGGACTTTCCGCCAGCGCCGCCGCGCGCGGCTGCTCGCTCATGACGGCCATTAGTGGTAACGACCCCGCTAAGGAAGCGGAGTCGCTCACCAGACTTATCGATGCCGGTGTGGACGGCCTGGTCGTCAACACCTGCGGAGGCAATGATGAGGCGATCGCCGCGGCAGCGGGACGTCTGCCCGTTGTGCTGCTCGACCGCGACGTTGCCGACGGCGGTGTCGATCTGGTGACATCTAACAACCGTGAGCTGGTCGCCGGCTTGGTAGACGCCTTGGCCGCCGCTGGCAGTGAGCGCCTGTGCCTGCTCACCGAGGCGAGCGATGACAGCCCCGTGCGTCGCGAGCGCGCCGAGGCCTTTGCCGACGAGCTTTCGCGACGCGGCCTTGCGGGCGAGGTCGTCACCCTGGCCGATGGCGGTGCTACGGGCGTTGGCCGTTTGGACGAGACCATCCGTGGCTATGCAGGTAAAAAGCTCGGCCTCATTGCCGTCAACGGCCTGGTCTTCTTGCGCCTGACCGAGGCGCTGGCCCAGCTTGGCCCCTCGCTGCCGGCGGGCCTTAAGATTGCGACGTTCGACGACTATCCCTGGAACCATGTGCTCTTTGGCGGCGTGACCACTGCCGCGCAGGACACACTGGCGATTGCCGAGCGCGTCGTCGAGCGTCTGTCCGAGCGCATCGACGTCGTCACCACCACCGTGGGCGAGGCCGCAAAGCTGGCGCCCAAACGCATCGAGGTTCCCGGTCACATCGAGTCCCGAGCCTCCACTTCGCGCTAGTCTGTGTGATACTATATAGACAATGTCATACAGGAGGTATCCATGGCTGCGTCTGTACTGAGTGTACGAGTGGACTCGTCAATTAAAGATTCATTTGCCGAGCTATGCGAAGAACTCGGCATGACTTCGTCTGTTGCGGTCAATATGTTTATGAGGCAGATGCTGCGCGAGCGCTCGCTGCCGTTTGTTCCTTCACTTGGTAATGACTCTGCAAGCGAAAACGTTGCCGCAGACATTTTGGATATTGCTCAGATTGAGTCCGCCGTCCGCGAGGCGGCCGGCCCGATTCCCGCCATCAAAACCGTGGTCCTTTTTGGCTCGTATGCCCGTGGCGAAGCGCGTGTCGATAGCGATATCGATTTGCGTCTCGAGGTCGATCGCGAGCATGGTTTTGGTCTTTTCGCGTTGTCGGCTTTTGGTGAGGCGGTGCGCAAAGAAACTGGAAGGCAGGTTGACCTTGTCTCGAGCGACCATCTTGATGGCGATCTTGCCGCGGCAATCGAGCGCGAAGGAGTGATCGTTTATGATCGCGCGTAAGTCAGACAGCCTTCGCGCGCAAGAGGTCTTGGAGGCTATCTTCGAAACGAACGAGCGCATCAAGGCTTTTGATATCACCGAGGACCAGTTTCTGCATGCGAATGATGTGCGGACGAGGGCGTTGGCGGACTCCCTTTTGATGTGTGCGCTTAGGGTGACGGAAGAAGCGGGCAAGCTGTCGGAGCGCTCGCAGCGTCTTCATCCCGAAATTGAGTGGCGTGGAATTATCGGCATGAGAAATTATCTTGCGCATGATTACGGCAATGTCGACCGCTCAGTTGTTTGGGATGCAGTGACGATGGAGTTTCCCGCACTGGAACGAGCCTGTAGGCAAATTGTCTCCGAATCCGAGCGTTAGTTACTTGCCATAGTCACCCGCCCTCGCACGTTTTTTGAGCACCGGACACGCTTTAACCCTGCGGAAACATTTTTCTGCGATAGTATCTGCGATATAGACCAGTCGAAACCCGCCCGAAAGAAAGGGGAGCGACATGAACCAGCAGAACATCGATTACGTACTCCGCTCCGTAGAGCAGCGTGACATCCGCTTTGTTCGTCTGTGGTTTGTCGACATTCTCGGCCGCCTCAAGAACTTTGCCATTAGCCCCGAGGACCTCGAGGTCGCTTTTGAGGAGGGTATTGGCTTTGACGGCTCCGCCATCGAGGGCTTTGCTACGCCCGAGGAAGCCGACATGCTGGCGTTCCCCGATGCTTCGACCTTCCAGATCCTGCCGTGGCGCCCGAGCCACAACGGCGTCGCTCGCGTGTTCTGCGACGTGTGCACTCCCGATCGCAAGCCGTTTGCCGGCGATCCGCGCGATGCCCTGCGCCGCATGTTCCGCAAGGCCGAGAAGGCCGGCTACCTGCTCAACGTGGGTGCCGAGCTGGAGTATTACTACTTCCCCGACGAGCACACCCCCGAGCCGCTCGACAACGTGGGCTACTTCGATCTTTCGGTGAGCGACGCCGCCCGCGACCTGCGCCGCAACACGGTCCTCACGCTCGAGAAGATGTCCGTGCCCGTGGAGTACACCTTCCACGCCGCTGGCCGCTCGCAGCACGGTATGAGCCTGCGCCATGCCGAGGCCCTGAGCATGTCCGACGCCATCACCACGGCCAAGCTCATCATTAAGCAGCAGGCCTACGAGAGCGGTTGCCACGCCTCCTTTATGCCCAAGCCGTTGGCGGGTGAGGATGGCAGTGCTATGTTCCTGTGCCAGTCGCTGTTCGACCACGACGGCAACAACGTCTTTTGGGGCGAGGACGACGAGAAGTACCACCTCTCCGATATCGCCAAGCACTACATGGCCGGCATCCTGGCGCACGCGCGCGAGATCAGCGCTATCACTAACCCCACGGTCAACTCGTACAAGCGTATCACCACGGGTGGCGACTCCGTGCCGCAGTACGCCACGTGGGGCCTGCGCAACCGCGCGAGTATGGTCCGCATCCCGGTCTACAAGCCCGGCAAGCAGCTGTCCACGCGCATCGAGCTGCGCAGCCCCGACCCCATGGCCAACCCGTACCTGGTCAACGCCGTCACGCTAGCGGCCGGTCTGGACGGCATCGAGCGCAAGCTGGAACTCCCGCCCGAGGCAACTGCCGAGACGCTCAAGCTTACCGACCGTCAGATGGTCGAGGCCGGCTACACGCCGCTGCCGCGCTCGCTCAAAGAGGCACTCGACGTGTTTGAGGACTCGCAGTTTATGAAGGATGCCCTCGGCGAGCACATCCACAGCTTCTTCCTCAAAAAGAAGCGCGCCGAGTGGCATAAGTTTGAGTCTACGATCACCGAGTGGGAGATCAAGCACTACCTGGCGAACTCCTAATCACGCTGGCTTGTTCCAGTACGATTGAGCTCATTTCTTTGGAGGCCGATATGTCCGAAAAGAGTGCCCTGTTCATGGCGCGCACGACGCGCTTCCACGAGTTTGCCCGCAGCTTGACGACCACCCTGGGTGTCGAGGTGAGCCTGGCAACCCCCGATTCGCCGACTGCGGCGCACGACTTTGACCTGCTGATCCTCGATTCCGATGGCATCCGCAGCGACCGCATCGATCAGATTGCCAAATGGCTCGACGATCGCGGCGGCGTTCCCATGCTGGTGATCGTCGACGACGAGGCGCTCGGTACCCTGCGCCTGCCGAATCACGCGCATGCCGACTTTGTGTGCCCCACGGCGACGCCCAACGAGCTCAAGGCTCGCGCGCAGCGCTTGATGGGCGAGGAGGAGACCGTTACCGCCGACGATGTGCTCAACATCGATAACCTTGAGATCAACCTGGCTACCTACCAGGTGACGCTCGATGGCGAGCCCATCGACCTGACGCTGATGGAGTACTCGCTGCTGAGCTTTTTGGCGACGCACCCCAACCGCGCCTACAGCCGCGAGGTGCTGCTGCACCGCGTATGGGGCTTTGAGTACTGCGGCGGCACGCGCACCGTCGACGTGCACATTCGACGCATCCGCTCCAAGGTGGGCCCGCAGATCGCGGCGCACATCACCACCGTCCGCGGCGTGGGCTATCTGTTTAAGGACTAGCAAGTAAATAGAGGAATGTGAGGGTACCGGAGATTTCTCCAGTACCCTTTTCTCGTTTAGGGCGAAAAGAAGACCTTTCACCGATTTAAAGTGGGTCAGTAAAAACAATATCAAACGTATAACTATCTCACGAATATCATTTAGTTACCGTATCTCCCTACTGCACGGATGGAGGAAGAAATGCGTTATTCGAGAAAGGTGATTGTCGGATTCATAGTATTGCTTGCCGCCCTGATGTCTCCAAGGTTGGTTTTTGGAGACGACGACTTGGTTCGTGTCACACCGCAAATAGCTGTGGAGCAAGCGCAAGCTTTCTTTGATGACGTATCGGATGAGCCGGTGACCGCTTGTGACCCAGTAAAAATGGTGAATTCCGATGGGGAATCAATCGGGTATATCGTTCGCGCGAAGCGGGATGACGTTAACTATGGCTACGTCGTATTTGATTCAGAGCGATCTTGGTGGATCAGCGAATACTGCTTGGCTCCGAACGCCCCTATGCCCATTGAGAATACAAGCGATGAAATAGCTCTTCTCGCATCCCAAGATGACATCGTTGCTTTGAAATTTGACGAGCTGTCTTTTGGTATTGCAGATCTGGATAATAACGTTGTTTTAGATGAGAAGGGATGCCGGTCAACAGCGGTGTTTTCTGTGGGAAATAGCCGCAGCGGATCTCCAGGCAGGTTCGAGGATGTTTTCGTATCGCCCAAAGACCTGTATAAGCAAGGATATGTCATTGACGCAAGTAAAACAATTTCAGGGATGATAACGCCTACACAATCAGAGGTTATTAGAGAAACGGGGACCTATGCTTGCGATGTGTCTGCAATGTTTGCGGTAAGCAGCCATTATGTAACGCTAAACCGGCTCAAATTGCCAGACTTATATCATGAGCTTTGGCAGTTATCGGGAACATCCGGCGATCCAAATAAGTCATTCGATCAAGCTACGGGCCTTTACTTTACCCAAGGAAGGACTCCATCTCCAAATGCTGCCCCGGCTATTAAGGAGTTCTGTGCTAGGCGCGGGAAAAGGCTTGAGACATCATTTGCTTGGTATCCATCTTGGGATTCTTTCAGGGCAACTGCAGATTCTGGAAATCTCAGTATTTTTTCTGGGACTCTCAGGTCAAGCCATGACGCTCATGCGATGGCTGTTGCGGGATATGTGGCTATGCATAATACATATTCAAATGATAAGAAATATATGCTTGTTGTCTGGGACGGTTGGTTCAATCAGCTGCGTTTTCTTCCATATGACACAACGATTTATATATCGCATGAAGGGACGTATTGTGGAGAGTGACGGCGAAGATGATAGAAAACGCATACGTAAAACGCTGGGGCTTCTTTGCGCATTTCTTGGGATATTGGTTGTCGCGGCCTATCAACCGAGCCCCTCGGTCGTTGGTGGAAAAGATGACGAACATATTTCAGTTGAAGTACAGACGCTGTCGGATATTCATAACGGGCAATTTGAGGCGCTTATGCCAAGTGGTTGCCGTAAGAAAATCGATATGCGCCGTAAGTCAAGTTCCGGATATGTCTCAGGGTTGAAAGCAGGTGATAAATGGATTCTAGTTTTTGTGGAAGATAAGGAACTTGACGGGACTGTTCTGTATCCCCATTCAGCTGAGAAAGTCAAATAAAGTAGACAAGGGGAATGAAGAATGATTGATAGAAAGCAGTTTTTAGGTCTGATGGCAGGGGCTCCTATTTTGATGCGAGCTGGGATGGCAGAAGCCGTGGAGTTGCCGGACGCTCGGAAGCGATTGACGCTCGTGGTCGACACGGTGGTCAGAGATGAAAATGGCAATGAAAAAACGCGAACAAGAAGCAGAGAGACTATTTTCACGCCAGAGAGCGAAATTGTGTCTGCGGACGCTATGGCCGGTGATGTCATAACAATCCAGAGGGAATCAGATGAAACGTTGCCGCTGCTTGCCAAGATTGAGCTCACGGTCGCTTATTTTAACGATAAAACAGAAATTGAGATTCGTTCCGGAAAGTACTCGATAGTCCAAACCGATCCGCTTGTGATGTATGCAAACGCTTGGTACGCGCTCATGCAGAAGGATAAATACGTGATGAATAACTTCACGGAAAGCGAAGCATCATATGAAACGGGGTGGGGGCCAACGCCATACGACGCGGAGAAAGATAAGTGGACGTGCGGATCAGGCATGGGTGCGACGATTACGGACTTTATTAACGATTCAACATATAGTTTTGCTATCGACTGTTATATCGAATAGACATGACGGCATAAAAAGAATTGGCTTATAAGCATGTCATTACTTAAGCAAAGCTGAAATCTTGGCATCTAGTGCTCGGGACTGCCCAGCTTGGGGTACAACTCAACGTGAACAATGATGGCCCGCCACATGTTTGGCGGGCCTTTGGTTATTTGACGAAAGGATCGCAGCCATGAGCGAGTACGATTCCCAGCGTCCCCAGGATGCGGGCAACGCCGGCGAGACCCAGCAGCAGCCGCGTGTGCAGGTGGAGTCGACGCCTGCTGGCAGTAACATTCCCTACGTGCAGGCCTACGACACGCAGACCGGCAAGCCGCTGGGTGGCCAGCAGGTCGTGAACAAGCACACGGTGGTCAAGACCAAGACCAAAAAGCTGCCGATCTTTATTACGGCGCTTGCCGGCTGTGCCTGCGGAGCCCTGCTGGTCATTGCGCTCATTATGAGCGGCACGCTTGATATCGGTGGCGGCAAGAATGCCGTGACGGCGGGCGCTTCGGGTTCGTCGACGCAAAAGATCACGATCGACTCCGAGGACACCACGCTGGCCGAGGCCGTTTCTGCCAAGGCATTGCCCTCCGTGGTTTCCATCACCGCCACTTCGAGCGGCAGCCAGAATGGCTCGCTTTCGCAGTCTGCCGACGAGTCGGACAGCTCGGGCAGCGTCGGTTCGGGCGTAGTGCTCGATACCGAGGGCCACATCCTCACCAACAACCACGTGGTCGATGGTTACGACCAGTACGTGGTGACCATGGACGACGGCACCACCTATGAGGCCGAGTTCGTGGGCAACGACGCCTCGAGCGACCTGGCCGTCATCAAGCTTAAGGACGCCGACGCTTCCAAGCTCACGCCGATCGAGATGGGTGATTCCTCCAAGCTTAACGTGGGCGAGTGGGTCATGGCAATCGGTTCGCCGTTCGGTAACGAACAGTCTGTCTCTACGGGCATTGTGTCGGCGCTGTATCGCTCCACGGCCATGAGCTCTACCAGCGGTAACACCATCTATGCCAACATGATTCAGACCGATGCCGCCATCAACCCAGGCAACTCCGGCGGCGCGCTCGTCAACGACAATGGCGAGCTCGTGGGTATCAACTCGCTCATCGAGAGCTACTCGGGCTCCAGCTCGGGCGTGGGTTTTGCCATTCCGGTCAACTATGCCAAGAACATTGCCGACCAGATCATCGACGGCAAGACGCCGGTGCATCCGTACATGGGCGCTACGCTTTCGAGCGTCAACGCGCTCAACGCCCGTACCAACAAGCTGAGCACCGATAGCGGCGCGTATGTGGCGAGCGTCGTTGAGGATGGCCCTGCTGCCAAGGCTGGCATCCAAGAGGGCGATGTCATTACCAAGCTGGACGACGACGAGATCACGAGCGCCGATGGCCTGATCATTGCGCTGCGCAGCCACGAGGTGGGCGAGAAAGTCGAAATCACGCTCATGCGCGGCAAGGAAGAGAAGAAGGTCACGGTTGAGCTGGGCTCCGATGAGGAGTTGCAGAACCAGCAACAGGACGACAGTGCGACCGACACCGGCAACGGCGGTATTACCGACGAGCAGCTGCGCCAGTATCTGGAGGAGCTGCTGGGCCAGCAGGGCCAGGGTCAAGGCCACGGTCAGGGTTTCTAACGAGCCGTATCGCACATATCGAAGCCAGAGGGGCTGTCCCATCAACGCGGGACAGCCCCTCTTTTCATATTGATCCGTTGGGGACGGAGGAAAACGGATCATTTAGAAATGGCAAGGGCATGGTTTGATTGCGCGAACTACCCCGGTCCGGCGGCTGCCGATTCGGTGCGGTTCGAGACCGCTATTCGGCCTCATTGCGACCGGTGGTACTCTAGTATCCGTTTGAAATCGAGCGAAGGAGTGCCGCTATGGAGCAATCGAGCCTGTTTGGTGACGGCGTGGACATCGATACCGAAACGCCCGCGAGCGCGGATGCCACCGCACCGGTCGACGCCCGTGCCCAGGCGGCAGCGCGTGCGGCCGAGCTGCGCCACGAGCTCGACTACCACGCCTATCGCTACTACATGCTCGACGCACCCGAGATCACGGACGCCGCCTTCGACAAAATGCTCGTTGAGCTGCAGGAAATCGAGGCGGCCTATCCCGATCTGGTGACGCCCGACAGCTATACCCAGCGCGTGGGCGGCTACGTGAGCGAGCAGTTTACGCCGGTCACGCACATGGCACGCATGTATTCCATGGACGATGCCATGGATCTGGACGAACTCGACGCATGGCTCCAGCGCACCGAGGATGCGCTCGGCGCCGGCAGCGTCACCTATACCTGTGAGCTTAAGATTGACGGCCTGGGCGTGGCCCTTACCTACCAAAACGGCACCTTCGTACGTGCGGCCACACGTGGCGATGGCACAACGGGCGAGGACGTGTCGCTCAATGTCCGCACCATCAAGGATGTGCCCATGCACCTGTCCGAGCCGGCGCTCGCCCACATGGGTGCCGACCGCGAGCGTACCATCGAAGTACGCGGCGAGGTCTATATGCCCAAGGGCAGCTTTGTTCGTCTGAACGACGAGGCCGATGCCGAGGGTCGCGACCCCTTCGCTAACCCGCGCAACGCTGCCGCCGGTAGCCTGCGTCAGAAGGATCCCAAGGTCACGGCGCGCCGCGACCTCGCCACCTTTATCTATGCCATCGCCGATACCGACCCGCTGCACGTCCACAGCCAGCGCGAGTTCCTCGATTGGCTGCGCAGCGCCGGCTTTAGCGTCAACCCCAACGTGGCACGCTGCGCCACGCCGGCCGAGGTTCACGAGTTCTGTGCCCAGGCGCTCGAGCATCGCGGTGATCTGGATTATGACATCGACGGCGTAGTCGTAAAGGTTGACAGCTTCCAGCAGCAACTCGACCTGGGCTTTACTGCCCGCGCACCGCGCTGGGCCATTGCCTTTAAGTTCCCGCCCGAGGAAAAGCAGACCGTCCTGCGCGAAATCCGCATCCAGGTGGGCCGCACCGGTGTGCTCACGCCGGTCGCCGAGTTCGACCCAGTGACGGTTGCCGGCTCCACCATCGCGCGCGCCACGCTGCACAATATCGACGAGATCCGTCGCAAAAACGTGCGCGAGGGCGACACCATCATCGTGCACAAGGCGGGTGACGTGATCCCCGAGGTCGTGGGGCCGGTGCTCGACAAGCGCCCGGCCGATTCGGTCGACTGGCACATGCCCGAGGTCTGCCCCGTGTGCGGCAGCCCCGTGGTCCACGAGGACGGCGAGGTTGCCTACCGCTGCGTGTCCATCGACTGCCCCGCGCAGCTCAAGGAGCGCCTGCTCCATTGGGTGAGTCGCGGCTGCATGGACGTCGACGGCCTGGGCGACGAGATCGTCGACAAGATGATTGCCGCCGGCCTGATCCACGATGTCGCGGACTTCTACCAGCTCACGGTCGACGACATCGCAGGCCTGGACACGGGGCGCACCTATGCCAGCTCCAACAGCAAAAAGGGCGTCAAGAAGGGCGACCCCATTCCGGTAGGCCTCAAGACGGCCGAGAAAATCATCGCCGAGCTCAACAAGTCCAAGAGCCAGCCGCTCGGTCGCGTGCTGTTTGCCCTGGGTATCCGCCACGTGGGCAAGAGCGTGGGCGAGGTCATCGCCGAGCGATTCCTGTCGATTGACAAACTTATCTTGGCGAGCGAAGAGGATATTGCCGAGTGCGAGGGCATCGGTCCCAAGATTGCGGCGAGCGTCAAACAATTCCTGGCCGTGCCCGAGAACCTTGCCGTACTGGAACGTCTGCGCCAAGCGGGCCTGTCGCTCGAAGTCGACCTGGGCGCTGCACACGCGCAAGCCGCAGCCGACGCTGGCGTGGCGGGCGAGCTCGCCGACGCACAACCACTCGCGGGCCTGACCTTCGTGCTTACCGGCACGCTTGTCAATCGCACGCGCGACGAGGCGGGCGCGGCGCTCAAGGTGCTTGGCGCCAAGGTTTCGGGCAGCGTGTCAAAGAAGACGAGCTATCTGGTCGCCGGCCCCAAAGCGGGCTCAAAGCTCACCAAGGCCGAGCAGCTGGGTGTGCCCGTGTTGGATGAGGCGGCACTTGAACAGATTTTGGCGACGGGTAGGGTCCCGGAGGCATAATGATTTGTTGAGGAACTGCGCAGAGGCTCAGTTCCTCAACATCTCCTTATAGTGTTTGCCTGTTCAATTTCGATATCGTTTCCCTCGTATGATCCAGATGCGTCTACCGACTCAAAGCGTGAGTAGGAAACTCTTGTCCCAACTTTGATTTGGGAAAGCTTGTCTTTGATTCGGCCAGATGAGGGGAATGTAATCCGGGTTTGCTTTCCAGCGTCGGTGTAGCGGGGACTGTTGTCTGTTTGGATTACGAGTTCCGTTCCCTCAATAGAATGAACGCTGCCGGCTCCAAAGACAAGGTAATCATCTCCTCCGCTATAGCGGGCTCTATCTGTGCATGAAGAAACGGATGCAAACATAGCGAAAATCACCAATATCGTAACCAGGGCAAAGGCCGTGGTGCCATAGCATTTTGATGGTGCCATCCGGTCTACCAAAAGACTGTTCCGTTCAATTTGACCATATTGGGCGTTGCATAGTTAATCGCTCGGGGATAAGTGTTCCATCCGTCGAATACTTCGAGCCACTGCAGTTCGATGCCAGAGCTTCCATTATGCCCAGTAAAATAGCCAGTTACCGTGACTGTATGACCTGATAGCTCGACGGATCCTTCACTGTTTCGGCTGTTGATCCACATATGATACAAGCCGATATTCCCTTGATCGATAGTTGCTCTGTACTGAGCGAATTGAGGCTGATAACCGAAAAATTGAGTATTAAGTGCTCTACCCTTTTGAGCGGCAAGACTTTTAAACGGAACAATTCCATCTGGGATGATCGTGCTTCCGTACTCGACGCCCTGATCATTGGTCTTATACGTTGTTGTGCCAGTGACGTTCCATATTTCTTTATAATAATCGGGATTAAATTGATTAGCGTTTGAACTGGTGAGACCGTAATGCATTGATACAGCGTACAAGGCAGAAACGACGCATGCATACTTATTAGTGCGGGCTTCAACTAATGATTCCGAGACTCCTCGGAACGGTATTCCGTTTAAATCGTCTATTTGGAAATGCAACATCAAGTCATCTTCATTGATAATGACTGCATCCCATGAAGTTGGGTTATTGCTTTGAGGTGCTATACCCTTTTCGGTGACAATTGGGACAGACCGTATATTGTTATAGTTGGTTACACAGTCTCTAGTTCCTGGCACCAAAGTTCCATATTCAATATCGTTGTACGAAATTAGTACGGTTGGGTTTGTGGCCTGTTGGCCGGAATAAGTTGAAATGGCGTTTGATAGAGAAGCTGAAATCGGAAGAATGGTATCGCCGAGGGTTATCTCCTTCAGAAGCCCAGGATATGATGCGTCAAGTATTAAATAACCGTAAGGGCTTCCTTCCCTTGTGACACTGATTTCATAGCCACAGATAAGGCCGATTTGTTGGCATACGGGAACGATTTGCTCGATCTCTAAGTTCGCGGATCCGTCGACGATGGGCAACAGGGAAAGCGCGTAGTCTTGTGCTAGGTCTGATGTAAAAGCGACGGATGAGTTTGAGTCGGCAGCGAATACTCTTGTTGGGCGTGACGCGGATAAGCCGATGATCGAGGCTAGGCCGAGAAGAAACGAGCGACGTGATTGAACTCTGGGCATAATGTCTCCTGCCTATGGGGGGCAATATGCTGTCATTTTATTTGCTACATAATACAATCTAATTCGGATTAAGGTAAATGGATGGAATTGCTCGATAAATGGTAGTGATTAGCGGACCGGTATCGCGATCCTCGTCACATACGCCCCCGGGTCGTCGCTGATGATGTCGTCGATCAGGGCGATCTCGCGCGAGGGACCGGCGGGTGTCAGGTTGCGCTCGCGCATATAGCTGAGCAGCTGCTCATAGCGTGGGGTTGCTTGCCCGTGCGTGCCGCGAAAGCTAATGGTCAGGCAGCGCGCGGCGGGTCGCGTCTCGAGGTCGCCCACGTAATCATCGGTGTCATCGAGCAGCAAAAAGACCTCGTCGTAGCCATCAAAGTCGCCGGCGGCGAGGCGCTCGGCGCTAATCCCAACGCCCAAGTTGCCCAGAAAGACAAAGGTCTCGTGCTGGCCCTTCTGCAGCTGACGAATCTGCCACTCCAGCGCATAGGCGTCGGTAGGCTTGACGCGTTCGCGCAATACGGCGCAGCGAAGCTCGGGCGCATCGATTGCGCAAATGGTATCGAGCTCGGTGTTCAGGGCATTGTGAAGCAGGGCAAGCCGGTTGTCGATCTTGCGCGACACGCACTCCAGCTCGCGGCGCTTGCGCTCGATGAGCTCCTGCTGCTGAGCCAGCTGCCGCTGCATAAGGTTCACGTCGCGCGTGGTCACAAACTCACGGATTAGCGCGAGCGGCAAGTCGAGAACACGCAGGTGGCTGATGGTGTTGAGAGTGGAGAGCTGCCGCGATCCGTAGTAGCGGTACCCACTCGCCGGATCGATGTGTGCCGGGTCCAGCAAGCCCATCTGCTCGTAATGGCGCAACGTGCCCACGCTTAGGTTAAACAAGCGCGCCACCTCGCCAATGCGGAGCAGACCCTCGGTATGTTCAGTTGGCGAGTCGGTCATGGCGCCGCTCCTTTCAATGGACGGGGAAGGGGCGCCGAGGTCGTACGACGCAAACGATCCTCTACGCCATCAGCTTGTCAAAAGCTCCGCGGCGGTTGAGTACGGTAAATGCCATCACGCAAATGACTGCCGACAAAATCGATCCGCACGGCGAGGCGATGCCCATGGGAAACAGCGTGTTGGAATAGGCGTTCGACAGCAGCCACGCGCCCGGCACGCGAATGAGCGCCACGGCTAGCACGTTGTGCGCAAAGCCGATGTAGCTCTTGCCGTACGCAGCGAAAAAGCCGCTAAAGCAAATGTGGATGCCGGCAAAGATTGCGTCGAAAATGTAGCTGCGCATATAGCCGGTACCGGCCGCGACCACTGCAGCGTCCTTGGCAAAAAAGCCGATAAACGCCGGCGCCACCAGCCACATCAGCGCTGTGATCAGGCAGCCATACACTACCGAGATCGTCATGGCATCTTTGAGTACCTGACGTGCACGATCGCCCTTGCCTGCGCCGGCGTTTTGCGCCGTGAGCGCGCTGACGGTGGCGCCCATGGAACTCGGCACAATGAACAAAAAGCTGATCATCTTTTCGACCAGGCCCACGGCGGCAGCGTCGACCAGGCCGCGGTGGTTGGCGATGACGGTGATGAACATAAACGCCACCTGGATGCAGCCGTCCTGCACGGCCACGGGCACGCCGATCTTAAGAATGCTGCCGAGCACCTCGGGCTGGGGGCGCAGGTCGCTGCGCTTAACGTGGATGTTCGTGCGGCGGCTTTTGAGCCACGCAAGCGCGAGGGCGACGCTTGTTGTCTGTGCAATTACCGTGCCGAGTGCCGCGCCCACGGGGCCGAGCCCCATGTGGCCGATAAACAGAAAATCGAGCGCGATGTTGATGATGCACGCCACGCCGATCACATACATGGGCGAGCGCGAATCGCCCAGGCCGCGAAAGATGGCCGAAAGGATGTTGTACGCGGCGATAAAGGGAATGCCGATAAAGCAGATGCGCAGGTAGGCGGCCGTGCCTTCGACTGCCTCGGCCGGCGTGCCAATGAGCGCCACGATCTGCGGACACAGCGCGAGCAAGACTGCGGCCAGTACCACCGAGACGCCCATAAACAGCGTGATGGTATTACCGATGGCGACCTCCGCGCGGTCAAAGCGACGCGAGCCCACGGCGTGGCCGACGATGACGGTCGTTCCCATGGCCAGGCCCACAAGCGTCACGGTAATGATATAGAGCGTTTGCGCGCCGTTGCCCACGGCGGTGATGCCGGCGGCGCCGCTAAACTGTCCCATCATGTACAGGTCGGCCATGCCGTAGAGCATCTGCAAAAAATACGAGAGCATGTAGGGCAGGGCAAAGACTGCGATGGTCTTGAGGACATTGCCGCGTGTGAGGTCGTGTTCCATGAGTGGGACTTTCTGGCTTGGTTCGTTTGCGTACCAGTGTAGTGAAAACCCTACAACGATTGTAGAGTCAAGATTTGTGTTGAGGCTGAGACAAAAAAGTGACTCACGCATTCATTTCCATTTGAATACATGCAAACAGGGCTCATGCTCAACATGGGTGTTAGCCTTGCAGAAATCGATTTCGCAATACTTGACACTGCCGCAGGTCGCGCAATAATACGTGCGTTTGCGAACAACGTTTGATGGGGGATGAAGCCGCGTGCGCAATCTCAAGATTCTGTTTTCTTACTTGGGGGTATACCGCCGCGATGCCATGCTCGGCGTGATGTTTGTCTCGGCCGAGACAGCGCTCGAGCTGTTTATCCCGGTCATCATGGCCAACATCATCGACGTGGGCGTTCCCGCCGGCGATGTGAGCTATATGCTGCTGCAGGGTGCGTACATGTTGGTGTGCGCCGCGTTGTCGCTGGTACTGGGGCTGGGGTACGCCCGCACGTCCGCCCGTGTGGCTTCGGGCCTGGGCGCTAACCTGCGCGAGGCCGAGTATCGCAAGATCCAGACGCTCGCCTTTGGCAACTTGGACAACTACGACGCCAGCTCGCTCGTCACGCGCATGACCACCGATATCACCGTTATCCAAAACGCCGTCGGCAACGGCTTTCGCCCCATGGTGCGCGGCCCCGTGACCCTCATCGTCGGCCTTATCTATGCGCTGATGCTGTCGCGCCCGCTCGCCACTGTCTTTGCGATCATCCTGCCCGTGCTGGCGATCGTGCTCGGCGTTATCACCTGGCGAGTAAGCCCGCTCTACCGCCAGCTCCAGACTTCGATGGACCACCTCAACGGCGTGGTGCAGGAGGACCTCACCGCCGTGCGTGCCGTCAAGGCCTACGTGCGCGCCGAGCACGAGCAGGCCAAGTTCGACGCCGTCAATGCCGAGCTTGCGCACACCGCCACAAAGACCTTTGGCAACGCCGTGCTCAACCTGCCGGTGTTTCAACTGTCGATGTATGTTGCCGCGCTTTCCATCCTGTGGATCGGCGGCCGCATGATCCTTGCCGGCGAGCTGGGCGTGGGCTCGCTCACGGGCTTCATGAGCTACGTGCTGCTGATCATGAACTCGCTCATGATGATCTCCAACGTGTTTTTGCTGCTCACGCGCGCACTTGCCAGTGTGGAGCGCATCTCGCGGGTGATTGACGAGCGGTCGCTTATCCAAGCGCCCGCTGCCGATGCGGCTGTATGCGAGGTGGCCGACGGGAGTGTCGAGTTTCGCGACGTGTCGTTTAAGTACCGCGCGGATGCTGCCGAGGACGTGCTCGAGCATATCGACCTTCGCATCGAGCCCGGCTCCACGGTGGGTGTGCTCGGCGGCACGGGCTCGGGCAAGAGCTCGCTCGTGCAGCTCATCGCGCGCCTGTACGACGCCACCGAGGGCGCCGTGCTGGTGGGCGGACGAGACGTACGCGACTACGACCTTGTTGCTCTGCGCGATGCCGTGGGCATCGTGTTGCAAAAGAACGTGCTGTTTACGGGTACCGTGCGCGAGAACCTGCAGTGGGGTGCGCCCGATGCCACCGACGAGGAGCTGCTGCGTGCCTGTCGTGCGGCGTGCGTGGACGAGTTCCTGGACCGCATCGGCGGGCTCGATGGCGAGCTGGGCCAGGGTGGCGCCGGCGTCTCGGGCGGGCAGAAGCAGCGTCTGTGCATCGCGCGCACGCTGCTCAAGCATCCGCGTGTGCTCATTTTTGATGACTCGACGAGCGCGGTCGACATGGCGACCGACGCCAAGATTCGCGAGCATATCGCTCGGATTCCCGATACGACCGTGATCATCATTGCCCAGCGTATCGCGAGTGTCATGGATGCCGATCGCATTGTGGTGCTGGACGACGGACACATCCACGGCGTGGGCACGCACGAGGAGCTGCTGGCGGACGACAACATCTACCAGGAGATTTACGCCTCGCAGATGGAGTTTGCGGATGAGGGGGAGAGCCAGGACGCGCCCTTGCCCCCGGTCTCGCAGTTAGCGGAGCCGGAGCCCATCGCCGTCTACGTCTCGCAAGCCGACGCCCGGAAGGGAGGCGAGTGCCGTGCCTAAGACATCTGCTCAGGCCCGCCCGGCCAATCTGGGGCAGACGCTCCGCCGTTTGCTCAGCTATATGGGCCATGCCAAGTTTTCGCTGCTGGCAGTGGGCGTGCTTGCCTCTGTCGCAGCCATTGCGAGCCTCGCCGGCACCTACATGGTGCGCCCTATCGTCAACGGTCTTGCCACGGGCGGCGAGGAGCTGCTCGCCAAGCAGGTTATCCTCACGGCAATCATCTACGCTGCGGGTGTGCTCTCGGCCCTGGGTTACTCGCAGATTATGGTGCGCGCGGCCCAGCGCGTGGTGTCCGACATCCGCCGCGACCTGTTCGCGCACATTCAGACGTTGCCGCTCGGCTATTTCGACAGCACGCGCTCGGGCGACATCATGAGCTTCTTCACCAACGACGTCGACACGGTCTCCGAGGCACTCAACAACAGCTTTGCCAACGTGATTCAGGCGGTAATCCAGGTGATCGGCACCACGGCCATGCTCATCATTCTTAACTGGCAGCTCACGATTATCACACTCGTGTGCGACGCGGCCATCGTGCTGTACGCGCGCTACTCGGGCATTCGCTCCAAGCGTTTCTTTGCCGCCCAGCAGGCATCGCTCGGCGACTTGGACGGATACGTCGAGGAGATGGTCTCGGGCCAAAAGGTCATCAAGGTTTTTAACCACGAGCAGGCTAACGTTGCCGGTTTTGACGCGCGCAACCAGGAGCTGCGCCGCACCGGTGGCGCCGCGCAGGCCTATGCCAACTCGATGGTGCCCATGACCGTGGTGATCGGGTACGCCAACTACGCCATCGTTGCGGTGGCGGGCGGCATGCTCTGCATCAACGGCCTGGCCGACGTGGGCGCGCTCGCGAGCTACCTGGTCTTTGTGCGCCAGGCGGCCATGCCCATCAACCAGTTTACGCAGCTGGGCAACTTTTTGCTCAACGCGCTGGCCGGTGCCGAGCGCCTGTTTGCCGCAATGGACCTTGAGCCCGAGGTGGACGAGGGCTGCGTGGAGCTGGTGCAGACGGGCGAGTCTGCATGGGCGTGGAAGATTCCCGAGGGCCGTGGCGTGGGCGCGTACGGGCATCTGCACGACGTGGCCTCGGTCGATGACGCAGGCCGTGCGGTGGCCGCCGACGGCACCGAGCTTGTCACCGGCCTCGTGCCGCTTGCCGGCGACGTGCGCTTCCATGCCGTGGACTTTTCGTACGTGCCGGGCACGCGCGTGCTCACGGACCTCAACCTGTTTGCCAAGCCGGGACAAAAGATCGCCTTTGTGGGCTCGACGGGCGCCGGAAAGACGACCATCACCAACCTCATCAACCGCTTCTACGAGGTCGATGACGGCGAGATCACGTACGACGGCATCTACGTCAAGCACATCGCCAAGGCCAGCTTGCGTGGGTCGCTCGGCATTGTGTTGCAGGATACGCACCTGTTTAGCGGCACCATTGCGCAGAACATCCGCTTTGGCAAGCTCGACGCGACCGACGAGGAAGTGCGCGCCGCCGCCGAGGCCGCCTGTGCCGACTCGTTTATCCGCCGCCTGCCTAGAGGCTACGATACGCCGGTCACGGCCGATGGCGCCAATCTGTCGCAGGGCCAGCGGCAGCTCCTCGCCATTGCGCGCGTGGCTGTGGCCGACCCGCCGGTGCTCATCTTGGACGAGGCAACCTCGAGCATCGACACGCGCACCGAAAAGCTCATCGAACGCGGCATGGATCGCATCATGCGCGGACGCACCACGTTTATGATCGCGCACCGCCTGTCCACCGTCCGCGACGCCGACGCGATCATGGTCCTCGAGCACGGCCGCATCATCGAACGCGGCACCCACGAGGAGCTCCTGGCCCAGCACGGCGAGTACTGGCAGCTGGCGCACGGCTTAAAGGAGCTGGATTAACCCGTTCGGGCACGGTGCTTTGGCCCTCCATGCTCCTCACCCCGCCTCAAACCGTCCCAACATTCGACGTTTTTCTCGATTTTGAGAAAAAGCATCGAATGTTGGGACGGTTTTTCTGTCATCCGATCGGGTGGAATCACTAACTTGCATGCGAAGGTGTGCGAATCCGCGAGCAGGGGAATAAGGTTGGTTATCCGACCCATTGGAGGGCTCATGGACCTGCCGATTGTCCTGTCCCATAAGACTGCCTGGCTGTACCACAACGTGGCGCGCCTGTCCGAGCCGCTCTCGCGAGCAAGCAGCCTATACGATGAGGACTCGATTGCCGACGAGGCGGAGCCGACTGCGGGCTTGCCCAAATTGGGACTAGATGCCAAGGGGCTGAGAATATCTGCGGCGGTCGAGATTGTTACCGACTATCTGGCCTCACTTGGCATCCCACATGAGGAGCTCGACCGTATTGACACGCTGGTTAGCTTCGATTTCGAGCGCTCTCGGCCGGCGGGTCTCCGACGCCATGTGTTTGGGGCGCCCATTCCTTCGGACCATCTTATCGAGGTGGCAGAGGGCCTTCTGGTGGTTGATGAGGTCATGTGCTTTGTCCAAGCGGGTTCGTGGATGAGCGAGCCCGAGCAGCTGGAATACGGCTATGAAATCTGTGCCCGATACCATTTGAATCATCTGTCGACAGGCGATTATATCGAGATGGGGCGGAGGTATACCGTTGCCGACTTGATTGCTTATTGCAATGAGAACCGATCTCGTCAGGGGGCTATACGCGCGGCCGCCGTGCTCAGGCGCGTGCACGATGGCGCGCGGTCGCCCATGGAGACGGCCACCGCAATCATGGTCGTAGCAAAACGTTCCCAGGGCGGGCTGGGATACGCCAAGATCGAGCTCAACCATCGGGTCGATGTTCCCAACGAGTTCAAATATCTCGCAAAGGCCGGGTATTTCGAGATCGACGTATATGCGCCTGCGAGCGGTACGGGGATTGAATACAACGGCTCGGACCATCTTGATAAACAGCGCAGCGCGTCGGATGCGGAGCGTATGACCGTGCTGAGCGCGCTGGGCTTTAGGATGATCGTCCTCACTGGGACTCAGTTTGCCCATCAGCTGCAATTGCACCGGGCGATGAATGCCATCGCGCTCGCTATGGGTCTCAAGTGCGACCGAAGCGAAGCGTTCCAGAAACGGCAGAATGACCTGCGGGAATTCGTGATTCGCAACTGGAATGGTGGCCTCTAGGGGCGTTCTGACCCTTCTGCGGGGTGCCGTGGACAGGCTAACCATCACAACATTCGACGTTTTTTGCCAAAAACGGGAAAAGCATCGAATGTTGTGATGGTTTGCATGCTGAGGATGGGCTTGGGAAGCCGGTCTTGCTCGAAGTGACCTGTCCTGTCGTACGGGTGTCGGCATGATTCTCTCGTGGGGTATTATGTTTTCCGAAGAATAAAACGCCGCGTGAGGGGAGGGCTGCGTGGACGGGCGCGTGCAACATGACGGCTTTGGCCGCGATATCAACTACCTGCGCATTGCCGTTACCGACAAGTGCAATTTCCGCTGCATCTACTGCATGCCGGCCGACGGCGTGGCGCCCCGTGCGCACGACGAGCTGCTCAGCGCCGAGGAAATCGCCCGCTTTGTGCGCTTGGTGGCGGGGGAGGGCATTCGCCGCGTGCGCCTGACGGGTGGCGAGCCGCTGGTCAGCCGCCGTATTATTCCGCTCATTCGTGATATCCGCGCGATTCCGCAGATCGAGGACATCTCGCTCACCACCAACGGCGCCCTGCTGCCTAAGCTGGCGCCGCAGCTCAAAGATGCCGGGCTTAACCGCGTCAACATCTCGCTCGACACACTCGACCCCTCGCTCTTTGGAAAGATCACGCGCCTGGGTCGACTCGAGCAGACCATGGCTGGCATCGACGCGGCGCTGGCTTGGGGCTTTGAGCCCGTTAAGGTCAACTGCGTTGTTGTGCGCCGGCTCAACCAGGACGTGGCGGCCCTCGCGCGGCTCACGGTCGACCGCCCCATCCATCTGCGCTTTATCGAATACATGCCCATCGGCGACGAGCACACGAGTTCACATTGTGCCGTGGACCCGCATGCACCCACGCTCAATCCCGAGCTGTGGGACGCGAGCGATACCGTGCCGAGCGACGAGCTGCGGGCACGCATCAATGTCGGCGCCGCTGCGGCTGGCCTGGACGAGCTTGAGCCACTCGACATCAACGACGCTCCTGCCGGTGCCGGTCCCGCGCGCTACTGGCGCTTCCCGGACGCGGCGGGCACGGTCGGTTTCATTAGCGCCATGTCCAACCATTTTTGTGCGAATTGCAACCGCCTGCGCCTGACGGCCGATGGCAATGTGCGTCCGTGCCTGTTTAGCGATGCCGAGTATTCGGTGCGCGACGCCCTGCGCTGTGGTGATGATATGCAGGTACTTTCGATTTGGCGCGATGCCGTGGTCCACAAACCGCAGGAACACGCGATAATTGAGGGCACGCAACGATTTATGTCCCAAATCGGAGGATGATCATATGGCCAAGAGCAGGTACGCCGACGCCACCAAGGCCGCTCGTAGGGCCGCGATGTCTGCTCACAAAGTCACGGCTGCGGCGAAAGCTGGCGATGCCGTTGCAGGCGCGCAGCCGACCGCCAGCGCCGCCGTCGAGCCAGCCCGTGACGCCCGTCGCGACGAGCTGACGCACGTGGACGCCAAGGGCGAGGTTCGCATGGTCGACGTGTCCGACAAGGCCGAGACCCATCGCATCGCCATCGCCGAGGGCACCATCCTCATGCACCCCGAGACGCAGGCCATGGTGCTGCAGGACCGCGCCAAAAAGGGCGACGTGCTTGCCTGCGCGCGCGTGGCGGGCATTATGGCCATCAAACGCACGAGCGACATCATTCCCATGTGCCATCCGTTGCTCATTACCAAGAGCAAGTGCGATATCGAGCCCATCGCCCCGGCGGGGACGCCTGTCGAGGACGTGCCCGAGGGCTGGGCGCCTGCGCGCGCGGACGGACAGGTTGGCTTTCACGTGCTGGTTACTGCCGGCGTGACGGGCAAGACGGGTATTGAGATGGAGGCGTTGACCGGCGCGAGCGCTGCATGTCTTACGATCTATGACATGTGCAAGGCCGTCGATCGCGGCATGGAAATCGTCGACGTGCGCCTGCTGCACAAGGAAGGCGGCCGTTCGGGCGTGTGGGATCGCGCCGAGCGTCAGGCTGCTGCTGTCGAAGCTGTGGTCGCTGACGGTGCCGCGCCCGCAAGCGCACCCGTCGCCGTCGCGCCCGCAGTTCCGGCACCGGCCGTCCCCGCGATCGCGTTTATCGGCTACCAAAACTCGGGCAAGACCACGCTCGTCGAGAAGGTTATCGCCGAGCTCACCCGCCGCGGCCTGCGCGTGGGTTCGCTCAAGCATCACGGGCACCACGGCTTTGATATCGATGTGCCCGCTAAGGATACCTGGCGCCATCACCAGGCCGGCTCCAAGCACGTGGGCCTTATCTGCGCCACGCGCTGGGCGGAGTACGCTGACACGCGCGAGGAGGACGAGATGCCCGCGCGCGAGCTGCTGTCGCGCTACAACGATGTCGACGTGGTAATCATCGAGGGCTATAAGACCGAGGGCTTCGACAACATCGTCGTCGCGCGCTCCGGTGTCGACCGTCTGCGCGGCAAGAGCTCGCTCGACCTGGTCGACGGTCGCACGCTGGCCCTTGCCTGCAACGAGGCCCTGGCACGCCAGGCCTTCGACGCCGGCTTTGCAACCCGAGCCGTCAACATCAACGACGCCCGAGCCATCTGCGACCTCATCCAAGACCATCTGGCCTAAAACCTGCCAAAAAAGACAGGTTTATTTTGGCAGCTTTTACCTGGGCAAACGTCACTTCCACCACAAAGGGGACAGGCACCTTTGTGGTGGTTTTTGCTTTGGTAGATGTGTGGGACATGCCTTACAATCTACTAAGTAGTTCATGACGGGCGAAAAACGGAGAGAAGGGGCTTGATGCGTCCTTAATGTTTCATGCGGATAGATTGATTTGACAGACAGTGGCGAATGCCCGCCGTCCGCATTCGTATGAAACAAGGAGTCTCCATGCTCGCCTCCCTTTTCTCAAAGCCTCAATCATCGCTGTCCGTGCAGGCCAAGCGTCTGGTGGCGATGCGCTTTCTCATCTACACCGGTTTTCAGACCAGCTACTTTATCGGCGTCATCGGAACGCTTACCTATGCGGACGGCGCTTCGGTCGTCGCGACATCGCTGGCTGTCCTCTTTATGAACGTCTTTGTGATCCTGGGGTCCTTTGCGGGCGGTGCGGCGCTCGACGCTTGGGGCCCGCGCCGCCATTTCTTGCTGAGTATCGTCGGTACGCTAGTAACGGGTGCGGCGATCCTCGTTTTTGGCAGCGCGACCGGCATAGTCCTGCTCGGCGCGGTACTCCTGGGCTTTGTGATGGGATTCGCCCAGCCCATCGCCACGTCCTATCCGGCGTATCTCACCGACGACCCCGTCGAGCTCAAAGACATCAACTCCGCCATAACCATGTTCTCCAACGTGAGCATTATCGTCGGTCCCACACTGGGAGGCTTTGTCGCGGCGGCTGCATCGTCACGCGCGGTGTTCGTGCTCATGATGATCTTTACCGTACTGGCGCTCGTCGCCGGTTGGGGCTTTAGGCCGCAAACAAGTCGCGTCGCCGCGCGCGAAAGTACTCCCGCGGATAGCAGCACAACGGCAAGTACTGCCAATCAAAGCCCCGACTCCAGTAAATCCACCCGCGCAACCTTCGCGACCAGCATCAAGACAGTCTTTACCAACAGCGTCCTCGCCCTACTGTTCTGCATTATCTTTCTTTCGAACTTTGGCTATGGCGCCTTTGACCCGCTGGAGTCGTTCTTCTACCGCGATATTCTGCATGTCGGTGTCGAGTGGATGGGCTGGCTCTCGTCGGCCTCGGGTGTGGGCGCGGTGTTGGGCGCCGTGGTCGCGCTCCGTTTGCCGCCGCACCTGGTCAACCTTAAAACCCTGCTCGTGGCGCTTATGTCCGTGGGCCTGGGAAGTATGCTCTATGTGGGGACGCCGTACGTGGGCGTGGCCCTCGTCGGTCAGATCGCCTTGGGCATAGCCTGGGGTGTCGTCAACCCGCTCCACAACACCATTGTGCAGACGACGGCACCACTCGAGCAGCTCGGCCGCGTTAACTCGGTCATGGGCTTTGGCAATATGTTCGCCGGCGTGGCCCCGCTGGCGATTGCCCCGTGGCTGGCGGCGACGTTTGGCGTGCAGCAGACGCTCGTAGG